>NZ_JBSVRH010000030.1:0-529 GCF_054052065.1 Luteimonas sp. A537 | reverse complement strand
GGTGGCCCCGAGCTGCGCGGACATGGACAGCGACGGTGACGGCGTGAACGATTGCGACGACCGCTGCCCGGATTCGCAGCCTGGCCAGACGATCGGTCCGGACGGCTGCCCGGTGCCGGTGTCGATCGACCTGAAGGGCGTGAACTTCGACTTCGACAAGTCGACCCTGCGTCCCGACGCGGTGTCGATCCTCAACGAGGCGATCGAGATCCTGAAGCGCTACCCGGAGCTGAAGGTCGAAGTGGCTGGCCACACCGACTCGAAGGGCACCGACGCGTACAACCAGTCGCTGTCGGAGCGCCGCGCGACCGCGGTGTACGACTACCTGGCCTCGAACGGCATCGACTCGTCGCGCATGGTGGGTCCGACCGGTTACGGCGAGAGCCGCCCGATCGCGCCGAACACCAATGACGACGGTTCGGACAACCCGGACGGCCGCGCGCGCAACCGCCGCACGGAGCTGAACGTCCAGAACTGAGGACGTCGGCACAGGTGACACCACGGAGCCCGGCCTTGTGCCGGGCTTCGT
>NZ_JBSVRH010000029.1:0-545 GCF_054052065.1 Luteimonas sp. A537 | reverse complement strand
GTTAGCCGCCATGAGAGGTACACGTGTGAACTGTCGGATTTGGTTTCTCGCTGCCCTAACTGCTCTGGCGCTAACTGGCTGCTCAAGCTTGTCCAGTACGAGCGAAAGGGCTCATCCCTCGCCGGACGGCTCGTGGAGTGGATCCCTGCCATTCACGGATTCGTCTTCCGAGCACTTGGATCTGCGGCTCTCAATCAACGGAGAGCATGCCCAAGTTTGGGTCGTTCATGACGGGAGCTGGACTGAGGTCAAGCCTGGAACGTTCCAAGTACGGCGTCATCTCAGCAACGCGATCGTCCATTCAATGGATTCTGGAGAAGATGATGACGGGACTTGGGTAGAGAGCTGGACTCTTGTCCTGACGCCAATGGCACCAGAGAAGCTGCTGGTTGCGTGGACACGTGTCGTGAACAACATCGACATGGAGGCTGAGTCCAGCAAATTTGCTGTGCAAGCCACTGGTACAGCGCACCGTGTGCCGCGTGGCGGCTAACAATTCATTCAAGCCGAACCCGCTTCGCGGGTCGGCTTAATTCCGGCGTTAG
>NZ_JBSVRH010000028.1:0-554 GCF_054052065.1 Luteimonas sp. A537 | reverse complement strand
CGCCCAGGATTTCGACGACCGCTGGTACCTGACCGGTGGCGCTGGTTTCAACCTGCAGGACAATGACCGCGGTACGCGCGATGCGCCGTTCGCAACGCTTGGCGTTGGCAAGTTCATTTCCCCGGCGTGGTCGCTGGATGCGGAGCTGAACTACCAGAACCCGAACAATGACGCGAACCAGGACCTGAACTGGAGCCAGTACGGCGTTTCGCTGGACCTGCGTCGCCACTTCCTGGCCGAAGGCCGCAACTGGGCGCCTTACGTGCTGATGGGCGTGGGCTACCAGCGTTCGGAAGAAGAGTACGACGCGTTCCCGAGCCCGGTTTCGCCGGGTGAGCGCGAAGACGGCAACTTCGCCGCCAAGGTTGGCGTGGGTGCGCAGGGCGGCACGGGTCGGGTCAAGATCCGCACCGAGCTGGCCTACCGTGCCGACTTCGACGACACCAGCGTCAGCGCCCCGAGCGAAGACTGGTTCGGCGACGTGCTGGCTTCGGTTGGCGTCGTGATCCCGCTGGGTCCGGAGCCGACTGCCCCGGTGGCCCCGGCGCCGGTGG
>NZ_JBSVRH010000027.1:0-583 GCF_054052065.1 Luteimonas sp. A537 | reverse complement strand
CGCGCACAGTGAAGAGTTCCGGCTGTGCACGATGTGCCGGGTGCTGGGCGTTAACCGCAGTGGTTACTACGCCTGGCGACGACATCCGACCAGCGGCCGCGAGCGCGAGGACCAGCGCCTGCTCGGCCTGATCAAGCACTACTGGCTGGCCAGCGGCGGCGTGTACGGCTACCGCAAGGTCACGTTGGACCTGCGCGAGGCGGGCGAGACGTGCAGTCGCCACCGCGTGCAGCGCCTGATGAAAGCCGAAGGCCTGCGTGCGCAGGTCGGCTACGGGAGCAAGCCGCGCCACCGCGGCGGCCCCGTGGGCGTGGTCGACAACGTGCTGAATCGCGAGTTCGCGCCCGACGCACCGAACACGGTCTGGGTCACCGACATCACCTACATCCGGACCTACGAGGGCTGGTTGTTCCTGGCAGCGGTGATGGACTTGTACTCGCGACAGATCGTGGGCTGGGCGACGGCCCCGACGATGACCAGCGACCTGGTGCTGCAGGCCTTGGTGGCGGCGGTCTGGCGGCGCAAGCCGGGGCCAGGCGTGCTCGTGCACTCGGACCAGGGCAGCCAGTTCACCGGCAGCGAC
>NZ_JBSVRH010000026.1:0-605 GCF_054052065.1 Luteimonas sp. A537 | reverse complement strand
GCCACGGTTTGCGCCTGCTTCAACAGCGCCGCCGGGCCCACGGCATCACCAGCGGGTGTCTCGCCGGGAGTCGCATAGGCGCTCAGCCACAGGCCGCGCTCGGCGCGCACCGTGCCCCAGGCGTCGGTCCGCAGCTCGAAGCCTTCACCCCGGAAGCTGCCGCGGTAGTTGTCGGCCTGGTGGATCAGGTGGCCGAGGGTCAACTGGGTGGCCGCCTGCGTGGTCGCCAGCTGCAGCCGCAGCTGGCCGTCGCTGTCGTCGAACAGCAGCCGGTTGTGGCCGGATCCGTGCCACTCCTGCGACTGGATGCCCCATAGCGCGCTGGCATTGCGATGGGCGTCGTCGCCAGCGCCCATGCCGTGCCACGGCGGCGCGTGGCCTCCGGCCAGGTTGGCCTGCGCGCTCGGGCCGTGGTCGCTGGCCTGTGCGTACAGGTCAGTACCCGTGGCCGCGGCCTCCTTGCCGCCGGCAGTCGGGGCAACGCCTGCTTCACCCTGACCGTTGTAGAGGGCACCAACAACCACGGGCCGATCGATGTCGCCCTCAAGGAAGGCCACCAGCACTTCCTGTCCCACCCGCGGCAGGAACTGCGCACCCACGCCCGG
>NZ_JBSVRH010000025.1:0-740 GCF_054052065.1 Luteimonas sp. A537 | reverse complement strand
CTGATCCTGCCCCTGCTTCACGGACACCCGGATAAGCGATTCAATATCGCAACCCGAGGTGAGACAGATGACCAGGAAGAAGTCAGAGACAAAGGCAGAGCGTAAGCGGTTCAGCCCCGAGTTCAAGCAGCAGGCGCTGCTACGGGCGTCGAAGGACGGGATCCCAGCGGTGGCACGCGACCTGGGGCTGGAGCCGGCGCAGTTGTACGGGTGGCGGACGAAGGCCCAGCAGGAGGGCGAGGACGCCGAGGCGCATCGCGTGCAGCAGGCGGAGACGGCCCAGCTCAAGCGCGAGGTGGCGCGGCTGGAGGAAGAGGTCGCGTTCCTAAAAAAAGCGGCGGCGTACTTCGCGAAGCAACCCAAGTGAAGTACGCCACGATCAGGGCACACGAGGCCCAGTTCCGGGTCCGCCTGATGTGTCGGCTCCTCGGCGTGTCGCCCAGCGGGTACTACGCGTGGCGAAGCCGGACGCCGTCGAAGCAGGCGCAGGCCCGCGCCACGCTGGATGCGCAGGTGCGGGAGGAGTTCGAGCGGCGCAAGGCTCGCGCCGGCGCGCCCCGCCTGTCGCGGCACCTGGGGCGGGGTCGCCGCCAGGTGGCGCAGAGTCTGCGCCGGCAGGACCTGCGTGCGAAGGCGGCGAAGAAGTTCAAGGCGACGACGAACTCGAACCATTCGCTGCCTGTGGCGGAGAACCTGCTGAAGCAGAATTTCACGGTGCAGCGTCCGAACAAGGTGTGGGT
>NZ_JBSVRH010000024.1:0-937 GCF_054052065.1 Luteimonas sp. A537 | reverse complement strand
CACCGTAATTCAGCAGGGGCCGCACGCCGGATCTCGCGCCCTGCGCCCGAACAGTTGATCGAGGTTTCCCTCGAACTGATAAGCGTGGGCCTCAGGCGCGATGCTCTCGGCCAACCAACTGTAGCGGAGAACCGAGATGACGGCAGCGGGGATCGATGTATGCAAGGCCAGTCTGGATCTGGCCGTGGACGGGAAGCCAAGCGTGGTTGGATTCACCAACAACCGTGCCGGCATTGCCAAGCTGGTCAAGCGCCTGCGGGCACTCGGGGCCACGCGGATCGTGGTCGAAGCCACCGGCGGCTACGAAGAGCCACTGCTCGAGGCATGCTGCGATGCCGGCCTGTGGATCGCCCGGGTCAACCCGCGGCAGGCTCGCGCCTTTGCCAATGCCGCCGGCGTGCTGGCCAAGACCGACGACATCGACGCCCGTATCCTGGCGCTCATGGCCCGACTGTTCGCCGACCGCCTCCGGCCCTACGTCGCACCGCCGCCCTGGCAGCGCGAGCTGCGCGATTGGCTGCGCCGCCGCGGCCAGGTGGTGGTCCTGCTCCAAGCCCAGAAGCAGCAGGCGGCGATGGCGCCTGCTTCCGTCCGCAAGCTTGCAGCCCGCACCATTGCCGCCCTGGTCCGGGAGCTTGCCGCGGTCGAGAAGACGATGAAGGCCCTGATCAACGAACACTCCACCCCGGCGTTGCGATCAAGCAAGGGTCTGGGGCCCGTGTTCCAGGCCACCGTCCTCGCGCTGCTGCCCGAGCTTGGACACCTCGACCGCAGACAGATCGCCAAGCTCACCGGAGTTGCCCCGATGAACCGCGACAGCGGACAAGGCCAAGGCAAACGACGGATCCGTGGCGGTCGTGCCCCCGTTCGTGTTGCGCTCTACATGGCCACGCTCTCGGCCGTGCGTTGGGATCCCACGATGAAGGCGCACTACCAG
>NZ_JBSVRH010000023.1:0-940 GCF_054052065.1 Luteimonas sp. A537 | reverse complement strand
CGGCTCCACTCGACGCTGGGCTACGTCAGCCCGGAGCAGTTCGAGCGGGCCCACGCTGCTTAGACGGGTGTCCGAGAAACGGGGGCAAGATCAAGATACTCAAGATTGCCTTGGCTAAACGGGGCGAGGACGGCGGCAGCGTGTTGGCTCATGCAGCGAACGATCGGATGAAATATTGGGAAGTCGCAGCTCGGGCGGCCCGCGGTCTCCGGCAGCCATGACACATTGACGGGATTCCACGCTTCCGCGACAGGAGCAGTGCGCACCTTAGACAGCGCCGCGCCATCAACGTCCGAGTCTCGACCGACCCAGCGGTAGCAATCTGCTTTTGGAACCGCCATGAACATTGCTGTGCCGCCTAACACCTAAGTTAAGCCGAGACGCGTAGTGGAGCGAAGCACATGGCAAGCTACATCTGCCATGTGCTTTGCGTAACGAAGCGGCTTCGGCTTGAACGCATTGTTAGGCCTCATCCGCGGCCCTATGGTAAAGGACCGCCCCAGATTCCGGCGCAACCAGCAGCTCGACTTGGTCTGTGACGAAGAAGTCCGTCGAATGCTGGCAATCGGGAGCCGGAGAGATGTTGGTAGTGATGTGATCGTGGTCAGTCCCCATGTCGCGTCCCCAGGCAACGTTATGGATGGTAATTACCTTTCCATCTCGCAGCGTCGCTTCAGTTGGAACGCCGTTGCGCGCTTGAAGTAACTCGGAGAGGTGATCTGCGACTTCGTGTGTCATGAGGCCTAACGCCTGAATTAAGCCGACCCGCGAAGCGGGTTCGGCTTGAATGGACCGGCCAACCTTTTGTAGACACCCGCAGGCCATAATTCAGGGCAACAGCAGGGGTGTTTATGAGCAGCAAGCAGTACACGGATGAGTTCCGGGCAGAGGCGGTGAAGCAGGTTTTGGAGCGCGGCTTCACGGTGGTGGATGTGGCCGC
>NZ_JBSVRH010000022.1:0-1031 GCF_054052065.1 Luteimonas sp. A537 | reverse complement strand
ACTCGCCATGCGTCAGAAGCATGTGCTGAGCGAAGCCAAGCGCGTCGTTATAGAGTTCGTTGAGATCAGCAGATGCCACGATTGAGCCCTAACGCCTGAGTTAAGCCGACTTGCGTAGCGTAGCCGACAACGTGGCAAGCTTTTCCTGCCACGTTGTTGGTGTAGCGAAGCAAGTTCGGCTTGAACGAATTGTTAGGGCTCAAGCTCAGCCAGCCGAGCTCGCACCCTTTCAGCATCAATGTACTTGCGGACAGCAGCGCCATTTTTGCAAAGCAGCTGCCACGTACTCAGCGCACCGATCAGGGCTCCGGCAAAGACGGCCCCTAACAGCGAGGCGACGCGCGGGGTATCCAGAAGATGCGGGTTCTGAAATAGCCACAATGCAATGACGGCTAGGGTGGCGAATGAGACAGCGTTTACGGCAAAGGCCTGCCACGACCACCTTTTCTTCGTGGTCTCGTCAAGGGCCTCAAGGATCTGCTTCAGCAGCTTTCGTTCTTCAGTTTCAGTCACGATGATGTGTCTCTTGAGGCCTAACGCTTGAGTTAACCCGACCCGCGTAGTGGAGCCAACAACATGGCAAGCTCTACCTGCCATGTTGTTGGTGGAACGAAGCGGGTTCGGGTTGAACGAATTGTTAGGCCGCCGACCGGTGAGCCCAACGCCCCCACGAGTGGACTGTACCGGAATCCTGGCTGGAGGAAGTGCCTGCCCCGCGCACGATCCGGGGTGAGCAACGGCAATCGTGTCCGTGAGTTAGCGGCTTGCCCCGCGCGCGATCTGGAGCGGGCGACGGCAACTGTGTCCGTAAGCCAACGGCTTGCCCCGCGAACCATCGGTACAAGCGAACACGAGCATCGCTCTTGACTCGAGCGGCCTAACGCCTGAGTTAAGCCGAGACGCGTAGTGGAGCGAACCACATGGCAAGCTCTTTCTGCCATGTGGTTTGCGGAACGAAGCGGCTTCGGCTTGAACGACTTGTTAGGCCGCAGCTACCCGGCACCTGCGCCAAGACTGCCACAGCCCAACCC
>NZ_JBSVRH010000021.1:0-1238 GCF_054052065.1 Luteimonas sp. A537 | reverse complement strand
TGATCTTGCCCCCGTTTCTCGGACACCCGTCTAAGCAGCGTGGGCCCGCTCGAACTGCTCCGGGCTGACGTAGCCCAGCGTCGAGTGGAGCCGGTCTCGATTGTAGTCAACCTCGATGTACTCAAACACCTGCGCCTTGGCCTCGGCGCGGGTGGCGAAGCGCTCGCCGTGGATCGCCTCGACCTTGAGGCTGTGGTTCCAGCTCTCCATCGCCGCGTTGTCGTAGCAGTTGCCTCTGGCACTCATGCTGGCGACCAGGCCGTCCTGATCGAGCAGGGCGCGATGCTCACGAGAGCAGTATTGGCTGCCCCGGTCGGTATGCATGATCACGCCACGAGGCCGCTTGCGCCGGAACAGCGCCATCCGAAGCGCATCGCACACCAGCGTGGCCGTCATCCGCTCCGACATCGACCAGCCCACCACTTTGCGGGAGAACAGATCCAGCACGACGGCCAGGTACAGCCAGCCCTCGTCCGTAGCGATGTAGGTGATATCGCCCACCCACACCTCGTTCGGACGCTGCGCGGTGAAGTCTTGCTGCAGCAGGTTTTCCGCCACCGGCAGCGTGTGGTTCGAGTTCGTCGTCGCCTTGAACTTTTTCGCCGCCTTCGCTCGCAGGCCCTGCCGGCGCAGACTCTGCGCCACCTGGCGGCGACCGCGCCCCAGGTGCCGCGACAGGCGCGGCGCGCCGGCGCGAGCCTTGCGCCGCTCGAACTCCTCCCGCACCTGCGCATCCAGCGTGGCGCGGGCCTGCGCCTGCTGCGACGGCGTCCGGTTCCGCCACGCGTAGTACCCGCTGGGCGACACACCCAGAGCCCGACACATGACGCGGACCCGAAACTCGGGTTCGTGCGCCTTGATCGTGGCGTACTTCACTTGGGCTGCTTCGCGAAGTACGCCGCCGCTTTTTTTAGGAACGCGACCTCTTCCTCCAGGCGCGCCACCTCTCGCTTGAGCTGGGCCGTTTCCGCCTGCTGGGCGCGCCGCACCTCGGCATCTTCGCCCTGCTGCTGGGACTTCGTCCGCCACCCGTACAACTGCGCCGGTTCCAGACCCAGGTCGCGTGCCACCGCCGGGATCCCGTCCTTCGCCGCCCGCAGCAGCGCCTGCTGCTTGAACTCAGGGCTGAACCGCTTACGCTCTGCCTTCGTCTCTGACTTCTTCCTGGTCATCTGTCTCACCTCGGATTGCGATATTTAATCGCTTATCCGGGTGTCCGTGAAGCAGGGGCAGGATCA
>NZ_JBSVRH010000020.1:0-1380 GCF_054052065.1 Luteimonas sp. A537 | reverse complement strand
CTAACGCCAGAGTTAAGCCGAGACGCGCAGTGAAGCGAAGCACATGGCAAGCTTTATCTGCCATGTGATTTGCGTAACGAAGCGGCTTCGGCTTGAACGACTTGTTAGGCCGCCGCACGCCGAACTTGCGCCCGACCCCGCGACAGCCCAACCCCTGAGCCGAACAGTACAACAAGTTTTGGCGGGCAGCTTGGGCCGGCGATTGCCGCGGGCGGAGCTGAGCCGGGCAGCTCGCGCGGCCAGGAACCTTCACCGCGCTACCGCCGAAGCCGACTCGGCGGGTCGAACCTTGCGGAGAGTCGCGCGCGTCCGAAGCCGAGGTACTTCAGGCCGGACTGCCGATGCCCTTCACCGCGTGTGCGAGATGCAAACGCCGCAGATGAGCGCGATGCTCAAGGTCGCCTGAAGCTTGGCTACGACAGTGCGGGAAACAAGGCCTAACGCCAGAATTAAGCCGCGCCGCGAAGCGGTGTCGGCTTGAATGAATTGTTAGGCCTCAGGCACGCAGCAATGCCGCTCGCAAATTGCGCGGCTGCCTGATCAGCCCCTAGGTCAGCGAAGTATGGCCCACTTGCCTTGACCTTGATGCGTCCGTCGCCTGTTTCTGGCTCGTACCTGATCTGTGTCCGGATGCCAACGATGTTGGACTCATTGAACCGGTTGGTCTCAAACAAGCCAGAACTAGCGTCCCGTGCCGTGATGAGGTCACTCCATGTTCCGCGCTGGATCTTAAGTGTGCGAATAGTGGTCTCCGCACAAGCGAAGATCGCTTCCGAAGACGTGCCGGGTTTAGTACTAAAGCGGTCGGTGGCGGACGGCTCAATCAGCCCACAGCCGCCCAGAAAAACCATGAAGAAGGCAATGACGGCGAGAAGCTTCATATGAGGCCTAACGCCTGAATTAAGCCGCGCCGCGAAGCGGTGTCGGCTTGAATGAATTGTTAGGGCTCAACCAGCCGGAACGACTCACCTGCTTGTGCGAACGCCGGCTCCAGCTGGAACGCCCCATTATGGTCGCGCGTATAGGGTACAAAAACCTCAGCGTCCTCTCCTGAAACGTGGGCGAGGCGAATGCAAATAGCGTCAGATTTCTGTTCGCGGCCAGGCGGGACAACGTGCATATCAATGCACACACCCGCCGCGCGAATTGAGCCTTGGCGAGCTTGCTGCTCAAACGACGCCTGCAAGAACTCAACCATCTCCACTGATGCTGGGTGCTCGATGCCAAAATCTCCAGCGATTTGAGCAACGTTGCCGTCCGTGTCCATTGAGACCCCGAACGGAATGAACTCGCCATGCGTCAGAAGCATGTGCTGAGCGAAGCCAAGCGCGTCGTTATAGAGTTCGTTGAGATCAGCAGATGCCACGATTGAGCCCTAAC
>NZ_JBSVRH010000019.1:0-1566 GCF_054052065.1 Luteimonas sp. A537 | reverse complement strand
CTCCACTCGACGCTGGGCTACGTCAGCCCGGAGCAGTTCGAGCGGGCCCACGCTGCTTAGACGGGTGTCCGAGAAACGGGGGCAAGATCAGAGTTCAACCCCCGCCTTACCGCACGTCCGTAGAGGTTGGCGGCCGCAGGGCGCAGCACGTACCCGTTCAGCCGCGCTGCCACCGCCGCGCCCCCCCCGCCGAAATTCGATCGGGAAAATCCTTCGCCCTCAAACGCGTCCCCCACGGCATCGGGCAAATCGTCCACCCAAAGATAGACATCGACCAGGATATCGCCCGCTTGCTGCGCGCCACGCGTTTCGAGCGCGATGGCGCCCTCCAGAACAAGGCTCTGCACGCGCTCGCCCTTGACCGTCCCCGCGAACTTGCGCACGGCGTTCTGGATGGCGCCGACCTGTTGCCGCCAAATACGCGCCGCGTCCGGCATCGGCAGGCTCAGCTTGAGCAGTGCGGGCGGATTGGCGCCACTGGCGTGTCCGCCCAGCAGACCCGCGAGCGCCGCCAACTTCTGCCGGAACGCAACCGAGATCTGCTGGCGCTTGCTCAGGCCGGTGGCTACCGCACCCATGACCGTCAACACGGGGCTGGCATAGCCGGCCAACACGAGCTTGAAGTAAGGCAGATAGCGCAGCATCGCCCTGCCCTCAGCGCCAAGTTCCTCTGGCTTGAGTTTGTCCAACTGGCTGACGATCGACCTCAGGCGTCCATATGGCCCACTGCCCTTCGCCACCCATTCGGCGAACGCACTCTTCTGGTTGCCCAAGAGCGCGCGTAACAGCAGGTTTTCCTTGTCGTTCGGATTGTCGGTCAGGAATTTCTGGTACCAGTCCAGGCCATTGTCGGTCAGATATCCGGCATAGGTCAGCTTGCACACGCAGACCAGATAGAACACGCCATCGAAGATGTAGTCCTCGTCGAAATCGTGACCGGTCACCAGTTTGCGCGCGGCACTGTCGAACAGAACCTTGTAGTCGAGCTCCACTCGAGCCAGTTTGCGGCTGTCGTCTTCCGTCTTGGCCTTGAACGTATCGAGGAACCGGGTGTGGGCATGCGTGCCGCCATTGGCCTGTAGCTTGTCGTGCACTTCGTCCTTGAGCGAGCGTGTATCGCTATCGATCCCTCGCGCATCGGGGACGGTCACGAATCCCGGTTTGCTGTAGTCCACGGACCTGGCCATGCCATCGTGCGTCGTCTGCGGCGCGAAGGACGCGTCCGGAGGCAACGCCCCCGACCGCTTGAGCCCCTCAAATTGGGCCACATACATGCTTTGTCCGTTGTACTGAGCGTACCCGGCCGCGGTGTACTGCTGCTTCTTGGCTTCGCCCTGCTGGTCGATGATGGCAAGCAGGCCCTCTATGCTCAGGGCGGACTTCAGCATCCAGTCCGCCCTGCCTGCATCGCCACCCGATTGCTGGCTGACCCATTGCGTGGCGGATGAATCATGACAACGCCGTCGCCGAGAGCTGATCTTGCCCCCGTTTCTCGGACACCCGTCTAAGCAGCGTGGGCCCGCTCGAACTGCTCCGGGCTGACGTAGCCCAGCGTCGAGTGGAGCC
>NZ_JBSVRH010000018.1:0-2562 GCF_054052065.1 Luteimonas sp. A537 | reverse complement strand
CTTCGTCTCTGACTTCTTCCTGGTCATCTGTCTCACCTCGGATTGCGATATTTAATCGCTTATCCGGGTGTCCGTGAAGCAGGGGCAGGATCAAACCACGGCCCAGCGGCAACGTTTCGTCGAGCTATGCGACAGCACCTTGAAGACCGCGCGGGCGCGGCCGATCAAGGACATGGCCATGCAGCTCTGGAACTACCGGAGCAGGACCTGGGCACTGAAAGTCTGGAAGCGATGGCTGGCTTGGGCACTACGCTGCCGGCGGCACCGATGCGATCGGCGGCACTCACCATCAAGCACCAGTTGTGGGGCGTGCTCAACGCAATCGTCCTGCAGTTGCACAACGGCCACGCCGAGAGCATGAACAGCCGCATCCAGCGCATCAAACTCCGGGCCTGCGGCTTCCGGAACCGCGAGCGGTTCCGCAACGCCATCTACTTCCATCTCGGAGGACTGGTCTATCGCCGAATCACTTGTCCGTCGGTGCGTGACCCACTGGGAACGGTGAAGCCCCTCGAAAAGTAGCACCTGAGCAGGAATTCAGTGGGTCATTACAGGAGAAGATCAAGCAGCGCCTGCTGCCGGGCCACTGGGAAGGCGATTTCATCAAAGGCAGCTTCAACCGCTCGGCGGTGGGGACGGTGGTCGAGCGCAAGACCCGCTTCATTCTGTGCCGGATGGACGGCTGCACGGCGCAGGACGCGCTGGAGGGATTCACCCGCCAGATGAAGCCGCTGCCGGCGTTCCTGCGCGAGAGCCTGACCTACGATCGCGGCAGCGAAATGGCCTGTCATGAAGCATTGGCCAAGCGGCTGAAGCTCGACATCTGGTTCTGCGATCCGTACGCACCCTGGCAGCGCGGCAGCAACGAAAACACCAATGGATTGTTGCGCCAGTACCTGCCCAAGGGCACCGACCTGTCGAACGTGACCCAGACCCAACTCAACGATATCGCCCAGCTGCTCAACGGCCGGCCACGGAAGACGCTCGACTGGAAGACGCCGGATGAAGACCATGGCCGAAGAGATGGCCGCATTCTCGAAACGTGTTGCACTTGGTTCTTGAGACCAAGCTTCTTCATGGAACCTCCTCGGGAAAGGGTACGAGAAAACTCCACTTCTGGCGTCAGCCAACCCGTGGGAGGATTACCGCTCCGAGGCAATCCCAACGTCCGTGATTGCGCTTCCGAAAGCTTTCGACCATTCCTTCTGAGTCATGTACCTGGTATCGCTCACACCAAAGGCCAGCATATCTTTCTCTCGCAATTTCCCGAAGTCGTTAATCTTCATCTTCCGGCATCCGGCCGATACCGATGCGCCAGCATAATCCGAGAACACGTCCTCAACTATCTCTATGCCTGCTTCACCGTCCATTTGACGAGCTCGACTTCGCTCAATGCTGGACCACCAGCTGCAGCAACGACGTGCGGCGGAAAATCCGGCAGCTTGTCGTAATTGGTCTTGCGCAATGTATCGCCCGGATTCAGCGGCGGGCCCTCTTCTTCCATATAGCGGCGGATGTGTTCCCACAGTTGCACCTGCGTCGCATCGCGCCAAGTGCCGGTTACCCCCAGATCCACCATCAGGTCCACTTGCGTAGGCTGCTCTTGGGTCGTGCAGAGCATCTGCATCACCGTTTCTGTGCGCGCTACCGTGCCGCCGGGTACGTCGAGTCGTCGATAGGTACGGGCCTGCACGTCTTCCCAGCGATAGCTGCGCAGCGCGCCGGGCGCGCCCTTCTCCCAGAACCTAAGGAAGCTCAACCGCTGGATTGGGATGACATGGACTTCTCGGGTCTTACGATTGAATAGAACTGGATGATCGGCGGGACTAAAAAACCCCCTTCGAATAAAAACGACTGAAACCATTATTAATAGTAAAACTGGAACAAAGAAAGCCAAGAAAAAATATGATCCATTCTCCGAGAAGGAGAATAAAAACGCCATGTAAAGAGGAATCAGCAAAACGCAAAAAAGCATTATCCCGCTAATACCCAGATAATTAGCAACTCCCGCCCCCTGAATAGTTCCGACTTCAACCGCTTCCGGCCGAACTCGCAAAATTGCATTATGTGCTAACGGTGCTGTGTGTACAGGCTGACGTTTATCCTTCGGCATCACCCGCAACGGGCCTTTCTTAGCGTAAATGTTTTTCCTTCGTTGCTCCGCAGTGAACTCCAATTCCGGCTCCGGCTGCTTCCACTCCGGCACCAACACGCCGTCGTCTTGATCGTAGGGCATCCGCTCAGCTCTCCCTCAGGGTCTGGTCCACCAGCGGAGCTTCCTTCGCGTCCGGATCGCCATAGATGACGACCTCCGCCCAAGCGTCGCGATAGACATTCACATCCAGCTGTGCGGATAGTTCAACCGTCAAGACGTTATTCTTGCGCGCTTCCGTCGCTTCCGGCTCGACTGTCCCGATCTCATGCTTCAGTTGACTGCCACGCCGCGCGACGATGAAGGCCACGTTGCCCGGATGATGCGCGTAGTACGCCACCAACGCTTCTTTGTTGTCCACTTTTTTCGCGACGATGCGGATGGCCCAAGGCATGCTGGGCTCCAACACC
>NZ_JBSVRH010000017.1:0-3182 GCF_054052065.1 Luteimonas sp. A537 | reverse complement strand
TCTTGGGCTGACTGACGCAGGCGCTCAAACCCACGAGTGCAGTTAGAAGGACGGCAAGTCGCATAGAACTCTCCTCAAAGGCCTAACACCAGAGTTAAGCCGCGCTGCAGCGGGGCGTGAAGCACATGGCAAGCTGTATCTGCCATGTGGTTTGCGCCCCGATGTGGCGTCGGCTTGAACGACTCGTTAGGCCGCCGCTGCCCGGCACCCGTGCCTGTTACAGCGGCCCAACCCCTAAGCCGAACAGTACAACAAGTCTTGCCGGTGGACGCAGGCTTAGTCTTTCTCGGGCCAGAGCCGAAAGCTGCGGCTCGCGCGGCCAAGAACCCTCACCGAAAGCTCTCCGAAGCCGACTCGGCAGGTGGAATCTTGCGAAGGGTCGCGTCTGTCCGAAGCTTAGGTGCAGCAGGCCCTGACGCCGATGCCACTCACCGCGCGTGCGAGACGCCAACAGTCACAGATGAGCGGCGAACATTATGCGACCGAAGATGCTGATCCGGTAGTGCGGGAAACAAGGCCTAACGCCTGAATTAAGCCGCGCCGCGAAGCGGCGTCGGCTTGAATGAATTGTTAGGTGCCACCGAAGAACCGATGAGCACCCGCAGCGACTTTTGGTAGTTGGCCAAGCTCGGTAGTAAGCGATGCGGACACCTGCCACTCCTCTGGGGCACCTTGTAAGCCAAGAATCCGCACTGAGAAATTGACTTCTCCAAGCGGGGAGCAAGTTGCGGAGAGTAAAAACTCTCCTTCTATTGACTCCCAGCGCTCGTTGCCACTCCACGGGCGTTCGTACGTAGCTAGCCGAGCGAACAGGTTGGCAAGTCCTCTTGCATCCGTATGCGCCCAAACTGTATGTGTCGCTTGAACAGAAGCTCCTCTGAGTTCGACGGTGAAATAGTCACCATGTGGCGAAAGGAACACCAACTCTCGGTCTGACGAGTTTGATCTTATCGAGAACAGAGTGACTCTCCCATGGCACCTAACACCAGAATTAAGCCGCGCCGCGAAGCGGTGTCGGCTTGAATGAATCGTTAGGCGCCGGTACGCCTCAATTGAATGCCGGCAGAAAGTACTACGTAGAAGAAAATGGCCGCAATAGCGATCCAGCCCGGAGCCGAGGGGTGCAGCGCGACGGTTACAAATACGACACCCAGGCATCCATTGGCGATCGAGCCAACAAGCCGCAGTTCTTTTCCAGTTTGGCCGTTCTTCAATACGTCAGATTCCTCAGAGCCCCGTACAGGTACGCGTCCTGCGAGAAGAAATCGTGACACATCCCATACACCGACCAGGACGAAGGCTACCCCAACAATTAGCACGAAATTGTCCACGCAGTTCCCCTAGGCGCCTAACACCTGAATTAAGCCGCGCCGCGAAGCGGCGTCGGCTTGAATGAATTGTTAGGCGCGGCCCTCATTGCAGCCACCCTGAATCAAAGGTGCGCCCATTTCTGGATGTAACCACCGCACGCGTATGCAGAGAATAGCCGGAGCTGTCCCACCGCGCGGGTGTCGCGTGGAGTACGACGGAGGTTACGTCCGAACCTGAAAATTGGTGAGTAGCCAGCAATGACAGAACGGTCTGGCGAAGCGTAAGGAGAGCAAGCCTAAGCGGTTCAAGCTGGGGAGCATTGGTAGGATAAGGATCGTCGGATAGCAGTTCCACCGAAGTAGTGCTTGCACCCGCAGCTTTCAACGCTTCGGAAAGGTGCGGTGACAGGTAGCTGAGGCCGCTGCCGGCATGGTGAGCGATGTTGTGAGCTACACCTGCAAGTTCAGAAGTTCTGCCCATAGCGCCTAACGCCTGAATTAAGCCGCGCCGCGAAGCGGTGTCGGCTTGAATGATTTGTTAGCCGTGCTCACCCGATGCCCGACACAAGAAATCCGAGCAGCAAGATAGGCAGCGCAACAATGAAAAAGGCCAACACGGCTGAGCCAAGGGCTCGCCAGGCGGAAAAAGCTTGCACTTGGCCAAGGGCTTTACAAAAAACCACCACGCCCCAGATTGCAATTGCCAGCTCTACGCCTAGAAATCCAAAATAGACCGCGGGACGGGCAGTGATGCTTGGCGCAGCAGTTGTGAACAAGTCTTTCCCGAAAATAAGCAGCTCCGGGACCCATAGAAGCAGTGCCCAGATTATTGGCACAGATGACCAGGCTGTCGCGGCCCTAATATTGACCGAGCTGCTCTTCCCGCCTAGCCATCTCCCACTGAGCTTCAGCAGGTAGCAAAGAATGTAGAGGCCGACAACCCCGCTAATGGCGCCCGCAACAATCGCGAGCGCAAAAATGGCAGGCAACTCCATCGAATCGCCTAGACTTTTTGTGCTCGCCTTGTCGAGTGCTTCTGAGATGCCAGACAGGGCCGCTAACGGCACGACCAGATGCGTCGGATCTCGGCTTACTATGGATTGGATCGTTTCGCGAGGCCTTGACCACATAGAGAACCATGGGTTTGGCTGGGCTGCTAACTCTGTCATTTGCGATCAAATCTCATGCACGGCTAACACCTAAGTTAAGCCGAGACGCGTAGTGGAGCCAACCACATGGCAAGCTTTACCTGCCATGTGGTTGGTGGAACGAAGCGGCTTCGGCTTGAACGCATTGTTAGATGCGAACCCGCAAATCACAAATGCTGTTCCAATAAGCGTCGTGGTCGGTCGCACCGGTCTGGCCTGCGTGTGGAAGTATTGACAGGCGATACTTGTCGCCCCGCTTAAAATCAAAGCGTTGTAGATCGCACGACGTGTTCCCGTTAACGCTGATGTTTATGTATTCGTCAGTAGAGCCGCGGATGTTTTTGGTCACTTTGAATGTGACGACTTCCCCGCCGGAGCTGAGTACAGGAACTCCATTAGAAACACAACTTGGTGAGTCGGGGCGTATCAGGTGTGAAATGGCCTGACCTTCGAAGACGATGGCCTCCGGACGCAAATCTTCAGTGGAACGGGGCATATCGCAGCCGCAGGCAATGGCCGAGCCAGAAGCCAGGACTAAGAAGGCGGTAATTAGAAATTTGATCATCGCATCTAACGCCTGAGTTAAGCCGAGACGCGTAGTGGAGCGAACCACATGGCAAGCTCTTTCTGTCATGTGGTTTGCGGAACGAAGCGGCTTCGGCTTGAACGACTTGTTAGGCCGCAGCTACCCGGCACCTGCGCCAAGACTGCCACAGCCCAACCC
>NZ_JBSVRH010000016.1:0-3220 GCF_054052065.1 Luteimonas sp. A537 | reverse complement strand
CGCGCGTGCGAGGCGCAAACGCTCCGGATAAGCGAGGCGCTACAGATCGCCTGGAACCCAGCAACAACAGTGCGGGAAACAAGGCCTAACGCCAGAATTAAGCCGCGCCGCGAAGCGGTGTCGGCTTGAATGAATTGTTAGGCTGCGGCCCCGCGAGAAGTTGGTCCGCTGCCAGTAGACGAAACTGGGCTTGCTGTTCGGGCGAGAGTACGCGGAAGGGTATGGGCATGGCGCCACTCTCGAGCTCAATAAGAAAGCCACGGCTGTAAGTGTGGACTGCCTTCACCCTGGACCAACCAACAGAGCCTGGACCGCCCTTGGTGCGTCTACTCACACCCGTAGCGTCGATAGTGAAGTCGCATCGGCCGACACGAGACGATTTGTACACGAACCCGATTGTTGCAACACACTGGAGCGTGATGCGCGCCAAATGCCGTCTTACTCCGCTCAGCGTGCGCAAGGCATCATCTGTATCGAAGGCGTGCTCCGTTACGAAATGCAGATACTCTCCGAGTCGATAGCGAACTGAGAACTCGATGCGCGACAGGGTATCCATAGCAGCCTAACACCTGAATTAAGCCGCGCCGCGAAGCGGTGTCGGCTTGAATGAATTGTTAGGCGGCAACTCGACTGCCGAACACCGCCACGGCCAGGAGTGTAACTGCCACACCTGGTGCCGCCACGAGTATGAGCTCTGCACGAGTAAGCGCTGAAGCGCCCAGCACCGGCTGAGACCAATCTCGACGCGCTGCAACCAGCAGGCCCGTCGCGACTCCCGACAGCCCCAACGCAAGGACTAATGATCCCGCTGTGGTCACGAACCAGAACATGCCATGGATAGGCTCATCAGATTCGGATCGCAGAACGATCTGCCACCCCAAGGGCAGCAGGTAGGCAAGAAGTGCTAGAACGATCGCCGCCTGTCTCATGCCGCCTAACGCCAGAGTTAAGCCGAGACGCATAGTGGAGCGAAACACATGGCAAGCTTTATCTGCCATGTGTTTTGCGTAACGAAGCGGCTTCGGCTTGAACGACTTGTTAGGCCGCCGCACGCCGAACTTGCGCCCGACCCCACGACAGCCCAACCCCTGAGCCGAACAGTACAACAAGTCTGGCCGAGCGGCCTGAGGCTGGCGCTTGCCGGGACCGAAGCCAGAACCATCGACTCGCGCAGCCAAGAACTCTCACAGCGTCCTGTCCGAAGCCGAATCGGCCGGTCGAATCTCGCGGCGAGTCGCGCCAGTCCGAAGCCGAGGTGCTGCAGGGCTGACTGCCGACGCCTGCACCGCGCGTGCGAGGCGCAAACGCTCCGGATAAGCGAGGCGCTACAGATCGCCTGGAACCCAGCAACAA
Organism: Luteimonas sp. A537; assembly: GCF_054052065.1. NCBI lineage: Bacteria > Pseudomonadati > Pseudomonadota > Gammaproteobacteria > Lysobacterales > Lysobacteraceae > Luteimonas > Luteimonas renzhihongae. The sequence goes on along the minus strand of NZ_JBSVRH010000016.1, from coordinate 1,867 downwards.
CAGTGCGGGAAACAAGGCCTAACGCCTGAGTTAAGCCGCGCCGCGTAGTGGAGCCAAGCACATGGCAAGCTCTTTCTGCCATGTGTTTGGTGTAACGAAGCGGTGTCGGCTTGAACGAATTGTTGGGCCGCAATGGCCGTGACGGTGGGCCCCGCCCCGGTCCACCGCAGCCTGACCCCTTGGCCGAGACACTACAACACCTTGGCTCAGGCTGGCCAAGGTTTCCGGTTGGAACAAGGCGTCCGCGCTGGGTCTGGCCCCGGCGCTCGAGGCTGCGTGTAGCCGAAGCCAGCGATTGGCGTGAGCGCGGCGGGCAACAGGCTACGGTGTTAGATCGAAGCCAGGTGCCGGAAGGCTAGATGCCGAACGAAGCGACCCCACACCCTGGCCGAGAACTGTCCGAAGATCCTGTTGAGCGACACAACTAGACGCACACCCAGTGCGGCCCAACACCTAAGTTAAGCCGAGACGCGTAGTGGAGCCAACCACATGGCAAGCTTTACCTGCCATGTGGTTGGTGGAACGAAGCGGCTTCGGCTTGAACGCATTGTTAGGCCTCAGCTCCGCTGGTGAAACGAAGACCTAGCCAGACCGCAGCAATGCCCACGAGTACGCTGCCAAGAATGTACAGCAGGGCAAGGCTGGTTTCTCCGCGCCGCAGGAGGGTGAGCGACTCTAGCCCGAACGCCGAGAAGGTAGTGAAGCCACCGAGGATACCGGTGACCAGGAACAGGCGAACCGGCTCAGAGACGGATGTCTTGGAAAGAATGCCTGCGAGCAGGCCGATCAGCAGACAGCCCAAACAATTGACAGCGAAAGTGGCCCACGGAAAGCGCCCCGCCGGCGCAGCACCTAACCCGACGGCCACAGCGTAACGGGCCACCGATCCGATGAAACCGCCGAGTCCTACCCACAAGTACGCGCTCATATGTGTTTGAGGCCTAACGCCTGAATTAAGCCGCGCCGCGAAGCGGTGTCGGCTTGAATGAATTGTTAGGCCGCGGCTGCCTTACCCGAAGCCGAGACCACGAAGTACCACAGGCCGATCACTGCCAGAAAATTGACTGTGAACACCAAGCCTCTGAGCCGAACGTTGCTAGTAAAAACTTGTATGGCGCTATGCAGGATGCGGCCGCCAACGAAGATCCAGGCAAGGGCGACAACTGTCTGGGTGGTCTGGAACTGCAAGAAGAAGAGACAGGCGACGTGGAAGAACAGCGGCCACTCGAACTGGTTGGACAGATTGGCGCTGATCCGTGGCTCAATGGCCGACCACGGGTTGCTCCCGTCCGCCCGACGCCCCAAGCCCCACACTGCCGGAGCCCGCGCGACGGTGAGCAGGGCATACAGGAATGCTGTGAGCGTGACATGCGCGGCCATTGGCAGAACCAGAGCTTGCGGCATGGATCAGTCTCCCCGAACTGACGCGATGAGCGGCCTAACGCCTGAATTAAGCCCAGCCGCGAAGCGGCTTCGGCTTGAATGAATTGTTAGGCGGCACCTGGGTCATGCAAACTCAACAGAATAGAACTCTAGCCCGGTAAGGCCCGCCGCTTCTATCGCAGCCCTTACAGCGGGACTCACAAAGAGCTTGGCCACCATTGGCTCTACCCCAAAAATATCTAAGCCAGCGACAGCGGAGTGCATGAGGCGTGGCGTGTGCAGGGTGGAGTGGATGCTGTCAGACGGGTCAAGCGCCTCTGGCACAAGTGTGTCGACCCAGCGGGTGCAATGCGCCGCGATGTGATTGCCATTGAGACCACGAACAGCCAGATGATCCTGCCCCTGCTTCACGGACACCCGGATAAGCGATTAAATATCGCAATCCGAGGTGAGACAGATGACCAGGAAGAAGTCAGAGACGAAG
>NZ_JBSVRH010000015.1:0-4174 GCF_054052065.1 Luteimonas sp. A537 | reverse complement strand
AAGCCACTGGTACAGCGCACCGTGTGCCGCGTGGCGGCTAACAATTCATTCAAGCCGAACCCGCTTCGCGGGTCGGCTTAATTCCGGCGTTAGACCTGCAGGGAGAGAGAGATGGGGGCTTGGGGAAATGGGTCGTTCGATAACGACGATGCTGCGGACTTCCTTGCGGACTTCCTTGCGGACGTCACTGACAGTTCGGATCTAGCATTGATTGGTGAGATCTTCGCTACTGTGCTCGGCGCTGAGGAGTATCTTGAGGCGCCTGATGCCAGTCAGGCCATTGCTGCAGCGGAAATAGTAGCTGCGGCAGCTGGTCGGGCAACCCCGGCAGCCCTGGAAGAAGAGGAGCTATCGGAATGGCTGGCTCGCGTCAAACCAGCAGTCGATCCAAGCTTGGTACAACAAGCCGTGCAAGTCTTGGATCGGGTCATCGGCGAGAACTCTGAACTTCGAGAGCTGTGGGAGGAAGCAGATGAACTCTCAGACTGGGAGGCAACTGTTGTGGCTCTGCGATCGCAGTTGCAGGTCTAACAATTCATTCAAGCCGACACCGCTTCGCGGCGCGGCTTAATTCAGGCGTTAGACCGCAGGAATAGTTCTATGCATCCATCCATAAAGGCCATGTGGGCTGAATTCTTAGCCCAGCAACCACGGACTTCTTCACTCACAGAAGAGCCGCCTAAAGCGTGGTACTTCTGCGACAACGAGGAAGATGCTAATGACTGCGCACGTCTTGTTGCATTGGACATAAAGCGGGCAACAGCCTCGTCACTTTGGTCCTTCGAAAGTAGCGACGAGACTCTTCCGAAGATAGGGGATCTGAACATAGTCACAGATTGGGGCGGCAATGCCGTGTGTGTTATCCGCACGACAGGTGTTCAAGTCATCCCCTTCAATGAAATAACAGAATCGAACGCCAGAACAGAAGGTGAGGGAGATGGCACTCTCGAGTGGTGGCGGAAAGTCCATTGGGCCTATTACAGCCGCGAGTTTGAAGGGAGCGGCCGCGCCCCTAAAACTGATATGCCTATCGTATTCCAAGAATTTGAACGCATTTTTCCCCGGGGTGCGGTCTAACAATGCGTTCAAGCCGAAACCGCTTCGTTACGGCAAAGTCATGGCAGGAAAAGCTTGCCATGACTTTGCCTCCACTACGCGGTTCGGCTTAACTTAGGCGTTAGGCACCAGATGAGCACCGCCATGAACTGGAAGACGATCATCCTCGGTGCCGCTGCTCTCCTTGTCGCACAGACGTTGGTCGGCTTCGTTGAAGGCGGTTTTGGCGCTAGTAGCGTTAGGTCTGCCTTAGCGCAGCTGCTGCTTGGTAGCTTGGCCTCTCTCCTTCTGACTACCGCCATCTTTTGGGCGATGGCCACCCGCACTGATGCGCGGCCATTTGTGCACGCATGCCTGGCCCTCACGCTGGTGGTGGCGCTCTCTCTCGCTCTGGCTTCACTAATGTCGTATTTGTTTGGTACCAAGCCTCATCTTGTACTTGTAGCAGTGGAGTGGATTACCCTCTTGGTAGCACTGCTGGTAGGCACGACCTTAGGCATTCGTCGTCGCGGCACGTCGGCTGATGCCTAACAATTCGTTCAAGGGGATGCCGCTTCGCGGCACCCCTTAACTCAGGCGTTAGGCCTCATGACAAGCGACATCGCTGACCACGTTTCCATTCTGCTCCAAGAGCGCTGTGGCACGTCAACCAAGGCTACTCTGGCGGACGGGCAAACATACATAACGTCGCTTGGGGTCGTGACATGGGCGCCGTTTTTGACCACATCACAACCAACATTTCGCCCGCCCCAGATTTCAAGCACACCACTGACTTTTTCACCACCGACAAAGTGGTGCTTTTGGTTGCGTCGGAGTCTGGAGCTGTGTTGTATCGCAAGTTCGCGGATGAGGCCTAACAATTCATTCAAGCCGAACCCGCATCTTGGCTTCGCTGAAATACTCGGTTTCTGCTTTAATCTCGGCTTACAACCGATCCGTTGCGGGTCGGCTTAATTCAGGCGTTAGGCGCGCATATGCAACTCGTCAGACTGATGGTTTTTTGCTCCATGCTCCTTTGGGCATCGTCCTTGCTTGCAACGACGTCTCTCGGATTCGGTGGTGACGGATACTCAATCTCCATGGAGATTGGTCACGACACTGAGCCGGTGGTTGCGAGTCTCAATGTCCGCACGCCCCGTACGCCAGTTGGCGTACACCTTTATGGCAACTTCAACACGGTTGCGTTCGACGTCAAGAAGCGCATCTTGTTCATCGAGTTCGTGCAACAGAACGCGGGACGAGAGCCGGGTTCGTTCACCCTCGATGTTAAAGGGGAAGAGGCGACGCTTCGGATAGACAACAAGGTGATCACACGTCCGTTTAGCTGGTTCATGTAGGTCGTGTGCGCGCCTAACAATTCATTCAAGCCGACACCGCTTCGCGGCGCGGCTTAATTCAGGCGTTAGGCCGCATATGAAACGCTTTCTCAGCTTGATAGTTCTGTCTCTGGCAACCTCGCCGGTGCTCGCCTTGGATCCTCTAGACCAGGGAGTGTTTGCTCTCGTGAGCAACAAAGGAACCGTTACCAATAAGGTAGCCAGGCTCAGTTTGGTTGAAGGGCAGTGGCACGTTGAAGATCGCCGGTCAGATGGAACTTGGCAGGACGTAACTTGTGGCCGGGATTGTGCCTTGAGAGTCTCTACTTCAGCTGAAGTGAAAGAGTTCACTAAAGACACGTATCTTGTCGATACGACCCTTGCCTGCGTTCACAACATGGCCTTCGCTTTCTGCAGTGATGCTTCTGTTACTTACCACATGCTTGCGTTCTCAGAGGGGCAGGTTATTCCGCTCTCGTGGGTTCGTCTGAAAACGGACCCGTTGCCTCCGGCAGATGCGCCCTAACAATGCGTTCAAGCCGACGCCGCATCGGGTCGCAAACCACATGGCAGGAAAAGCTTGCCATGTGCTTCACGCCCCGCTGCGGCGCGGCTTAACTTAGGTGTTAGGCCTCAAACACATATGAGCGCGTACTTGTGGGTAGGACTCGGCGGCTTCATCGGCTCGATGGCCCGTTACGCTGTGAGCGTCGGGTTGGGTGCTGCGCCGACGGATCGCTTTCCGTGGGCTACTTTCGCGGTCAATTGTTTGGGCTGTCTGCTGATCGGCCTGCTCGTAGGCGCTTCTGCCAAGGCATCCGTCTCGGAGCCGGTTCGCCTCTTCCTGGTCACTGGCATCCTCGGTGGCTTCACGACCTTTTCGGCGTTCGGGCTGGAGTCGCTCACCCTTCTGCGCCGCGGAGAGACCAGCCTTGCCCTGCTGTACATTCTTGGCAGCGTCCTCGTGGGCGTTGCGGCGGTCTGGCTCGGGCTTCGTTTCACCAGCGGGGCAGAGGCCTAACAATGCGTTCAAGCCGACACCGCATCGGGGCGCAAACCACATGGCAGGAAAAGCTTGCCATGTGCTTCACGCCCCGCTGCGGCGCGGCTTAACTTAGGTGTTAGGCCCCTAATGTCACTTCCAAGCTTCCCTTACCACCCCAATCCCATCGCGACCGGTGCGATTCGCTCCGGACCGGAGGTCTGCGTTTGCTGTGAGTTGGCGCGGGGATACATTTATGTTGGCCCCGTGTACTCGATCAAAGAACTTGGAAGTTCGCTCTGCCCATGGTGCATCGCTGACGGCACCGCTGCGAGGAGATTTTCCGCTTCATTTTCTGACTCTTGGTCCTTCTCAGACGTCGGCCTTCCGGTATCTGTAACAGACGAGGTTGAGCATAAGACTCCCGGGTACGACTCTTGGCAAGGTGAGAATTGGCTGCAGCATTGCAGCGACATCTGTGAGTTTCACGGCGACGCCACGGTCCAAGACATCCAGGCGGCTGCTGATGAGGGCCGAGTACAAGATATCCCTGACTTCAATGTCAGCCCCACCGAGTGGTCGCGCATTCTCGAGCACTACAAGCCCAAAGGCGATCCATCGTTCTACAAATTCGTGTGCCGACACTGTCAAGCAGTACTCTTCGCATGGGACTGCTCCTAAATGCCGGGGCCTAACAATTCATTCAAGCCGAAACCGCTTCGCGGTTCGGCTTAATTCAGCAACTGTCTTGAAGCGTGCCGTTCAAGCCAGTGCCAGGCCCTCGGCCCGCAGCTCGTCACGCCGCCTGGCATTGATGATC
>NZ_JBSVRH010000014.1:0-4872 GCF_054052065.1 Luteimonas sp. A537 | reverse complement strand
CTTCGTCTCTGACTTCTTCCTGGTCATCTGTCTCACCTCGGATTGCGATATTTAATCGCTTATCCGGGTGTCCGTGAAGCAGGGGCAGGATCACTCGACCAGCCGCGCATCACCGGCCAGCTGTACAACGGCGAGGTCGCCCGACCAATATGACGTCGGTCCTCACAAATGGCAGAAACGTTGAACGACAACAGGAACCACCTCAGAGTTATTCGATTTTTTACCGTCTCCGCCTTATTGCTAGCGGCCGCTTGGGCTGCGTATAGAATATATCAGGATGATGCCACGCCACCCCCCTTCGTGTACCTGATCCCGGACGACTACTTTGGCCCGATCGTAACTTTCTTCGGCCAGCCTGGCGGCATTGAAATGAAGCCAGATCCCCTTGGACGCGCCGTCGATGTCCCTGACAGCGGGTTGATCAGGATAAGAGCCGAGCGGCAAGACGTGATGGGTATCAGCGGAAAAGACTATCGCGCAACCTACTTTGTCTCGATAGCTCCCGATGGGTCACGCAAAATCATGAAGGTACTCACCGATGTCTACCGCGAGAAAGGCGTCTGGTGGCAAGGAGTCATCGATGAAGGCGCGAACATGACCCGGTACGACATCGGCGAAGCCACCAAGGGAAATTTCGAACACCTCCCGGAATATCTTCGAGACGAACACATGGTCGCGGCAAGACAGGGGTGCAGGTTTCGTTTCGTCAATGCCGACGAAGAGAGCCAGAAGGCCGGCTGCGATGAGTTTGTTGTCATCTCGCCAGATAAGGATATGGAGATAGGCAACTGGCTTTGGGGTGACTTTGGAAGCTATTTTGAATCCTTGGACGCGTTCACGGAACACGTGCGGAATATCCAGCACAAGAAGCAGACGTACATCGAAGCATCCCCGGAATAACCAGCGCATCGCACTGAAGCGCGCATTGGGTACCCTGATCCGGACGATGCGCACCTGGCCGCTGGGCAGACGTTTGACGCGGTGTCCGGCCGGCACGGCGCCCCGCTCGCCCAGGCCGCCCATGTGCACCGAGGTCGGCCTGACCGGCAGCGACGGCGGGCTGGCCTGCTACACGCTGGTGATCGAACCTTTCACCGCCCTGCTCCGCCTGCGCCGCAATGCGCTGGTGTTCCAGGACCTCGATGTCCAAGGCATCGTCACCCGCGTGCTTGATGACCATCCGCTGTCCGCCTTCCGCTGGGACGTCACCCAGCCGCTGCCGGTGCGGCCGATCACCACCCAGTACCGCCAAGACGATTTCGACTTCCTCGAGCGCCTGCTGACCGAGGCCGGTCTGGCCTGGCATTTCGAGGCCGACGAAGCCGCGTACGGGGGTCACACCTGGGTCATCCGCGATCGCGATGCCCCGGTGCCGGACCTTGGCCCGGTCTGTTTCCACCGCCTCGACGCGACCGAGTCCGACGACGCGATCAGCGTCTTCCGCGACTGCCTGTAGGCCACGCCTACGGCACCTGCGATCAGCAGTTGGCAGACCGCAGCCACGGCCCGCAGACGGCCCGCGTCGTCGGCCTGCCCGATGCCGCAGTCACCCCCACCCGCGAGCATCAGGTGCGGATCCAATTCGCGTGACAGCGCAGCGCGCAGCCCAATGCCAGCGGCCTCTCAGATCGGCTATGACCCCGAAACGATGCAGAACGTCTCTGAAGCGGAATGCAGCTGGATTTTGGTTGAGCGCACTACAGACAAGGACAGCGAAGACGGGTTGTCCGACCTTTTGGGCGAGGTTAATACGATCAGAACGGAGCGCATCCAGGCTGGCCAGCACTGTTCCCAATCGGGATGGTGGTACACACCCGCGCAGTCGGAATCGCGTCGCTACTTCAAAAAAGGCGATATGCTTCTGTCCGTTGAATGTGATTATGGCGATACATTCTGTCTATGGGCTCCCAATCAACGCCAGCCAAAACTCTAGAAGCAGGCTGCTAGGTTTCAACTTGGAAGCGAAACTCTGGATGAAATTTCGCCATCTCGTCTGCCAGGGCTTCGTCGGGGCTCTCCGACGTCTCCCTGGGCTGCGACGCGCTGCGCATGGCCCGGCTCCGGCGCTAACGGCCTCGTGGCGTGATCGTACACTCCGATCGTGGCAGCCAGTACTGTTCGCGCAAGCACCGCACGCTGTCGACGCGGACGCTTGATGGCCAACATGAGCGCCCAGGGCAACTCCCATGACAACGCTGTGATGGAAAGCTGGAATTCCAGCGTGAAGATCGAGGCCGCGCATTGCGAGCGCTTCAGTACTCGCGAACTAGCCAAGGCGCAGGTGTTCGACTACATCGAGGTTGACTACAATCGAGACCGGCTCCACTCGACGCTGGGCTACGTCAGCCCGGAGCAGTTTGAGCGGACCCACGATGCTTAGACGGGTGTCCGAGAACGGGGGCAAGATCAGGCCCGCCTATGCAGGCCGGGACGGTCGCCACTACATCCTGGGAAACGACCTCGGTGCCCTTTCTGACAGGCGAGGCTCCTTTACCTTGGATATAGCAGGCATATGAACAACGTTCGAGCCACACTCTTTCTATCTAGCACCTTATTGCTAGTTGCCTGCAATACAGATGGCAGGCCGACGAACACAGAGAAAGGTCAACACGATAGCTTTACTACCTCATCTGTGAATCCATGTACGAATGTCACGGACGAGGCGCGAATGGACATCACGGAACATGCTAACAGGAAGGTCAGTGTCTGCCGGCTGGACGGAAAGGGTGACTGCCTATATACAGAAGCATTCGGTAAGACATTCGTTTCCAGCCGGCCGAACTTCAACGGCGACAACTTGGCCGACTTCCTGATCAAGGATTTCACTGGCGTCTATGGCGACCACGACATCGTCCACCACCTAGGCTATCTGGCCTGCCCGCAAAATGGCTACGTCAACGTACTCGATGCGTTCGTGACCAGCGCTCAAGCAGACGAAGCCGGCCGAAAGGAAGGCCAATGGGCGCGGGTGGAAATCACCCGGGATTGCTATGACGACCGCACGCAATCTCTTGTATCCCGGCGCTATGAACTCTCGTGGGATTCCGACATTAGAGAATACGGGCCACCCAATAACGATCCGGAACTTTCGGAATACTGCAGCAACAAAGAGATGGCGCTGCCTGCAGCGCAGTGAGTTCCCATCAATCCGAATCGGCGGCGGCAAAGACGAGGGTGGAGTGTTGGCCGTCCTGTTCCAAATTTAGGCGAACCGCGTGAGCGATCGCCACGTAGTTGGTCGGTGCCAAGCTCAGGCGACTGACGCTTCGGGACGACAGCAAAGGAATACGTCGTTGGGGAGGAACGAGCGGCTCGCTGAATTTCAAGCCTGGACCGACCAGCCTTTCTTTGACACCCACTCGGTATTGATCTGATCAATCAACCGGGCCTAGCACTGGAGCCTGAGCACGCCGCTGGCTACATGATGTATGGCATATTCACGGGCGCCCGAATAAGTCGTTACGTCAACCAGTCCTCCAACCATACAGGCCTATGCGCATATGTTCGAGGAAATACTAGAGGCATCAATGCGCAAGCACGCTATGTTCATAGTCAAAACGCTGCTGCTATCGCTTCCGGCTTGTCAGGATCTAGAGGCTTCGGGGCCACCACCCGCACAGCAGGATGGGGCATATCTCGTGGCAGGCGCATCGACATCAAGCACTTCTGAAGTTGTTAGTTTACTAGCGACCGAACAGGGGCTTATCGGTAGCCACGGCTCGAATTTCTCTTATATAGACAAAGATGCAAAGGGAAACCTCTTGATCGTTCATGAAACATCTTCGTCTCGCACTCAGTACAAGACCCTCACGCCGATCATCGATACTCATTCCAGCAATATCTTTATCGACTGCACACTGATCCGTTCTAGCGAGGATATCGAAATTATCGCCGTCGGCAACTATTGCAGGGGCAGGTCAATAGCCACTGGCGATGCGATCGATGACGCCGTCAGCGACCAGTGGACACGCGCCTACTCATCATCTTTGCCATGGCTGAATGACGCCGCCGCCAAAGTAGAATGCGCACAGCCGAAAGGGCTCGACTTCATGGGGCGTCGAATCCTCAGGTGTCAGGAAGGAGAAGATAATGAAACTACGACGAACGTTGCCACGTATGTGCTGTCATCAGATATGGCCGTTAAACTATCGATGAGGGGATTCGAGTTTGCAGGCAGCATAAGGAATGAGGATTCCCTTGTATTTTGGCGCCTCAATGAATCCTCACATCATGAAATCGTCCAAGAGGTTGTGCGCTGACGGCGTAAGCTTCCCATCAAATAGGCACCCCTGAAGTTGAGAGCCTGGCAGCGGAGTCTGTAGTTTGAACCATGTAACTGCCCTTTGGGAGGATGCGGCGAGAGGCCGCAAGGAGCAGAGACAGTGACCCTGGACAAGACGATGCTGGAGCAGCTGACGGCGGGCTGCAAGACGTCGCAGGACGTGGAACGACTGTTCTCGCAGATGCTGCAGCACATGATCAACCGCTCGCTGGAGGCGAGATGCAGGCGCATCTGGGCCATGAGCCACGGCCGGTCGAACCGCAATGCACGCAACGGCAAGAGCCGCAAGACAGTACAGAGCAGGGTGGGCCATCTGGCCACCGAGACACCGCGCGACCATGAATCGATCCACCACTGGAAGCCGGCGCTGCAGAGCTTCCAGATCATGCTTGGCGAAGAGCGCATGCCGCTGGCAGCGCTGTGAGAGAAGAGGTCACACAGTTCGTTTGACAGACCCGATTTTCGTGCATTTGTTTTCGGGGAGCGGATATCCAGATCCGGTCGGTATGCATGATCACGCCACGAGGCCGCTTGCGCCGGAGCAGCGCCATCCGAAGCGCATCACACACCAGCGTGGCCGTCATCCGCTC
>NZ_JBSVRH010000013.1:0-6172 GCF_054052065.1 Luteimonas sp. A537 | reverse complement strand
ATTACGGTGGTCTGACACCGAGGCGTTATCGGGCGCGCACGTCGGGCTCTCGGCACCTACGGTAGGGGAAACTCAAGACATAAGGCGTTAGGCCGCTGGGGAGCTACATGGCCAGTCCAACCAACAAGCTTCTGGTAGTCGGCGCCGCCCTTAGCGGGATCGCAGCACTCATGCATCTGGCGTGCCTTGCAGTAGGCGCTCCGCTGTTTCGGCTCTTGGGCGCCGGAGAGCAAATGGCACAACTGCACTTGGCCGGCCACTGGTATCCCACCGTCATTACCCTGGTCATTGCCGCCGTTCTTGCTGGGTGGAGTGCTTACGCTCTCTCCGGTGCCGGTGTAATTCGCCAGCTGCCGTTGCGGCGTACCATCCTCACCGCAATCACGACCATCTACATCGTTCGGGGCGTCGCATTCGTGCCGGTCATGGCGCACTTCCCCGGAAACAGCATGACGTTCTGGGTTGTGAGTTCTTCTATCTGCCTACTGATCGGCCTCGTCCATCTTGTGGGCCTTCGGCAGGCTTGGGGCAGGCTTTCTGGCGGTGCGGCCTAACAATGCGTTCAAGCCGAAGCCGCTTCGTTCCGCAAAGCACATGGCAGATACAGCTTGCCATGTGCTTCGCTCCACTACGCGTCTCGGCTTAACTTAGGCGTTAGGTTGCTTTTGAAACTCACAGGGGAGTCATGCAATGAAAGCATTTACCATGCCGGTCACCGCTATCATCTTGACCATGGTTTTGGCTGGTTGCGTCTCAATGCCTCAGAAAACGGGGGACTTGCGAAGCGTGTTGGGGGCACGACCACTCGCAGAATCACTTCTTGATATGGCCGAGAAATGCTGGGCGCGAGAAGCGACCTTCTTTCGAGACGGCATCGTTGTTGAGGATAGAGTAGGGGTTCGAGGCACCGTTATCTCTGCCTTTCGACGTGGCGGCGGAATCCCGGACCAGCCTGAGTTTCTAATCTTGACCATCAATGACGCTGCCGATGGTGGTGCAAATGTCGAGGTGAAAGAAGGTGACTATGCGATAGGGAGCCAGCTAAACCTTACGTCTGACGTAGATCGCTGGGTCGCAGGCGACCTCAGCTGCAGTGTGCAAGACACCAAGTAGCCGCAACCTAACAATTCATTCAAGCCGACGCCGCTTCGCGGCGCGGCTTAATTCAGGCGTTAGGCCTTACATCGCACTATCGACTTCAGGGGGAGTCATGATCGACAAAAGCATCGTCAATCCGGGAATGCATAAGCAGTTTCTAAGAAGCAGATTTAACTCTGACGAGCAACGCATCTTAGATCGACTCTCCCAAGACTGGTATCTAACAAGTAGCGGCGAGAAATTGAACGTCGCACAGTCGGTATACGACTATTTTTTGATGAAGCCGACCCCACGAATTCAAGAGATGTTCAATATTGAGCGCGAACTACTCTGCGTATTCAGCGACTACAGCAATTTTGAACCTCGCTCACTCGACATGTTCGACAAGGCCAGGGATCGGCTGCCAAAAATGCGCACTGAAACCGTCTGCGAGATCCTAATCAGCCGAGCCTCCGATGTGGAAGAAAAGGTCGATCGGATCCTGAAGTCGGACCCAGAGCATGCGATTGTTATTCCTCTTACTTACGATGAACTCCTAAAGGCAAACGCACCGGAGATCATCGAGAACAGATTCAGGAAGCACTTTTACTCACGCGATCTTTTTTCGTTCCTATCACCACTAAAGAAGGACACGTACTTCTTTGGAAGAAATAATCTCATCAACGATATTTTGAATCGATTCAAATCTGGTGAGCACACAGGTCTATTTGGCCTAAGAAAAAGTGGGAAGACCTCTATCGTCTATGCAATAGAGCGCCGCCTGGTGAATTCTGGCGAATCGTTCGTATCAATCGATTGCGAAAGCCCGTCTGTACATCTGCTTCGCTGGAACGAACTGCTCGGGAAGCTGGTACAGCTTTATGCGGCGTCGCGAGAATCTAAAATCAAGATAACCACTGAGGGGCGATACACCCAGCAAGCAGCCGCCGACAGCTTCGAGACAGACATCCTTAAGATCTTCAGATCCAAGAAGCCGTCGCCCACATTGTTTATCTTTGACGAGATTGAGCGCTTAACGCCAGGAACAGCATCTTCCGCTCACTGGCGAGATGAGAATGACTTTATATACTTTTGGCAGACGCTAAGAAGCGTCTTCCAGAAGAATCCAACTATCTATTCCTACATGCTTGTCGGAACAAATCCGAACTGTGTGGAATCGGTGTCTCTAAACGGGCATGAGAACCCCCTCTACGCCTCGGTTCCGAGCCAGTATCTTCCCGCTTTCACTCTTGAACAAGTAACCCAGATGGTGTCCGCTCTAGGAGATTACATGGGTTTGAAATTTGACCCAATTGTTTACTCAAAACTAACGGAAGACCTAGGCGGACACCCGTTCTTAATCAGACAACTCTGCAGCCAGATCAACAAGAAGGCGAAGCAGTTTCGCCCAGCACGAGTTGACAAGCCTCTGTACGCAAAAGCTAAGGCCGAATTTGATCTTGCAGCAAGCGACTATCTGGAGATGATGATCCACGTTCTTCGGGATTGGTACCCAGATGAGTACGACATGTTGAGATTCTTAGCTCAGGGTGACACGGACAGCTTTCAACAATTCGCTACCCAGAACACCGCTTTCACACGCCACCTTGTTGGGTATGGGCTGATCCAACACAGCGAAAACGGCTATTCCTTCAACCTTGATTCTCTCGCTCCTCTGATGAATCGCTTACATCAGCACGAAGCAATGAATCTTACGCAGGAACAAAAGATTCACGAAATTTCGAGTCGACGTTCCAGCATGGAGAAAGCACTGCGCAAGCTGCTCAGGTCCAGCTTCCTCGTTGTCTATGGAGCAAAAAAAGGTGCAGACAACGTCCGAGCTGCGCTCCAAGAGCAAAGAAGAGGGGCGTTTGTCAACGCAGACCTAGGTACGCTCTTGAGCGCTGACTCGTCACCACTCTATCTCCTAGAATTAGCCAACATTTTTCGCAAAGAATGGGGTGCTGTCCAGAACCTAATACCAATTGACAAGGCGAAGTTCATCATGATGCTTGAAGAGATAAACTCTATCGGACGTCCGGATGCACACGCGAAGTCAATCTCGAAGGATGAGTTTCTACAACTACGGCTCTACTTCAAGCAGATTGAAGACTTCTTAGAAGCCTTGGAGTAAGTAAGGTCGAACAATTAACTCAAGCCGAGTCCGATTCGCGGGTCGCTTAATTCAGGCGTTAGCCCTTACTGAAGGATCAGTCGTGACCGGACCTAGAATCAGCCTAAACAAGCTCGGCGAATATTTAACTGCGACGCCATCGCGGCGGAAACGCATCATCATGGATCAACAGGACCCTAAAGCCTTCATTGCGGCAAGGTACTCTGATGCTCGCGCCGAAATCGTGCAGTTCCTTGCATCTGGCATGGTTGACGACTCGTCTCTCGTTGCTGCTGCTAAGCGCCTTCGCCTAGACGACAGTGGAACCGACTTTTCCTATCAGGATCGTCTCGCGTCCGCGGAAGCGATGGAAAATTTCCTTGAGGCTAGTGACCAGATCGAACTTGACGATTTGGTTGTGGTGCCAGTCGAGAGCTCCGCTTCAGAAGCTATGCAGATCAGCGGAGTCTCAGTGTCTATACGACCAGATGCCTACCTCAAGGATCCGGTAACCGGCGACATTAAGGGCGCCATCAAGCTGCACTTCCCCAAAACAACACCGCTTAGTGACAAGGCTGCGGAGTATGTCGGCGCTGCGACAAAGGTGTTCCTGCAGCAGGAGAAAAAGTCGCCTATTGTCGACCACCGCAAATGCTATGTAGTCGACGTCTCTACTCGTACCGTTACCGCTGCATCCAAATCACATGTTCGTAAGATGAATGACATAGCTGCAGCATGCGAGGAGATCGACGCGAGATGGCGACGAGGTAATGGCTAACAACTCATTCAAGCCGACACCGCTTCGCGGTTCGGCTTAATTCAGTCGTTAGCGCGCAATGCCAAACATCATCATCGACGGACTCGATCAAGAGATACAAGCACGCCTACCGGCAGATCTGGCGGCGCAGTTTCGTCCGTTGTTCAAAGACATCTTCTGGCTCGGAATGAAGTGGCATGAGTACGCCACTCTATTCGGAGACAAGAGAAACTTTGAGCTACTGCACCGTACGGCTGGCTATCTGTTCCAGATAGTCGAGGACACAATGTAGGATGATTTAATTCTTCATGTATCTCGACTTACTGGCCCTACAAAAAGCATGGGCAAGGAGAACCTGACAGTTCGTAGAATACCGGATCTAGTCCAAGACTTCGGTCTGCGGAATGAGATCCAAAACTTGGTTGATTCGTGTCAAGCACATTGCACATTCGTATCCGACCATCGCAACAAGCGATTGGCGCATTACGACCTTGAGACTGCCGTCCAGAACCTAGAGGCAAACTTGACCGGGGTGAGTCGCTTGCAACTGCGGCTGGCGGTTGAGTCTCTGCAAGAGATCGTGCAGAAGATCTACGCGCATTACGCGAACACACACTTCGATTTCGACACTAGCTTGCGGACAGACAATGCAGAATCGTTGCTACGCGCGTTGGCAGCGGCAGAGAGTAAAGGTGTTGCGCGCTAACAATTCATTCAAGCCGACGCCGCGTCGCGGCGCGGCTTAATTCAAGTGTTAGGTCGCAGTAAAAGCGTCTTTCTCTGCAATGGTTTGAGTAGCACTTTCTTGATTCGCTTCACCGGGGTTTCTGGTTTCGCAACACGTGGCTTTTCTGGCGCTATCGGGGTTTGGAGAAGCAGTTGGTGGCCTGCGCCGCGTCGTTCTCGCTCGGCTGTATTACGGCCATCGGGTCCATTCCGGCAGTGCAGTTCATCGGGCGCAGGTACGGTTTTCCTGCTCTGCTCCAGGCCGGCTCTTTCGCAAGCGCGTGTTCTCGGCTACGGTTGCAACCTAACTGGTCATTCAAGCCGAACCCGCGAAGTCCCATTTCCAGGCTGAGTCGCGGTTCGATTTCCATCAGCATCCGCCCCACGCGCTGCGGGTCGGCTTAATTCCGGTGTTAGGCACCACAGGCATGATCTCGAAATCTGATTCAGTCACGTCAATCTTCGGCTACTGGCCCGAGTTCGCTGACGCTCGCTTGACCTCTTTCAACTACTCGGCTGAGGGCACTGTCACGCTCGACCTCTTCTACATCGACGCCTCTGCCGGCAAGGGCGCTGTGGTCGGCCTGTCATTCACTGGCGTCCGGGATATCGAGCTCAGTGACCTGGCATCGGAGAACGTACTGGACCGCTTAGCTATCGCTCAGGGCAGTCCCCTGCTCGTCACCCTTGAGCCGTGTATTGGCTTGGGTGGTAGCTTCACGTGCACGGCAGCCACAGTTACCGGAGTGGTGCCTAACAATTCATTCAAGCCGAAACCGCTTCGCGGTTCGGCTTAATTCAGGCGTTAGGCCTTATGAAAGCACTCGCCCTCCTGCTCGTCTTGGTTGTCGCCCAGTCGGCACTCGCGCACGACGTCGACTTTCGCGTGGTGAGGGGCGACTGTGCCGGCGGCCCCGAAGATCTGAACGCCTTGAGCGAGATTCAGTCAGCCTGGCTCGCGGACGGGACTCTCGAGATCACCGCTTGGGGTACTGAAACACAAGAACGCTCAGTGGTAGACGGCTCTGCGATTTTGGATGCATCACGACCGGGCGTCATTCGCCTAATCTACCAGTCCAAGTTCACGCGTCTCCCGCCAGACGCACCTGTCCTAATGTGTGAGGACTTCGCAAAGCTCATCTTCCTGATTCACGGATTGGAGCGGGCAGACTACGAGATCACCATTGAGGAGAGCCAAATCGTGTTGCGTTCGGTGGTGAAGGGATGAATTAACTCGGGGGCCTAACATTGCGTTCAAGCCGAAATTGCATCGCTACGCCAACAACATGGCAGAAAAAGCTTGCCATGTTGCCGGCTACGCGCTGCAATTCGGCTTAACTTGAGTGTTAGGCCGCAATGGACTCCTCTCTGATCCCCAAGCTCATCAGGCAGAGACGGCGCTTGTTCCAAAGCTACATTGTCCATGTCATCTGGTTCGCCGCCATGATCATCACAGCCATTGCCCATTCGTCCAAGACCGTAATTGCGGCTTCAATTCT
>NZ_JBSVRH010000012.1:0-6933 GCF_054052065.1 Luteimonas sp. A537 | reverse complement strand
GGATAAGCGAGGCGCTACAGATCGCCTGGAACCCAGCAACAACAGTGCGGGAAACAAGGCCTAACGCCAGAATTAAGCCGCGCCGCGAAGCGGCGTCGGCTTGAATGAATTGTTAGACCTTGCCACCCGGATCTTGAGAAGCCTGCCCGCAGCTATAAGGCCTTCAAACCGATCGAGAGCGAGCTTGGCCAGCCAACCAAAGAAGATGGCCCACGCGAACAGGCCAAGCACGGTATAGCCACTGACCACGGAGAATATCTGACCGGCGAACAGAAGCGGCGCGGCCGCTAGCACTGCGAATACAAGGTACAGAGCTGAGAATCGAATCAGAAGCCGCTTGCGGCGCTCACGTGATCTATAGCCTTCCTTGAAGCAGAAGGGCATCAAGCCACCGCTAGATCGCTGCAGAAAATCTTGACCAGTATGGAATGCAGAGAACGCTCGCAACGGCTGCTCTAGAAGCATCAGCCGCTGAATGTCACGGGGATGAAGAGGCTTTCGGCCAGTTAGAGCCGTATAGGCACTTTGGATCACCAGAGCATTAGCCCGGGAGTCTAGAGAACTTGCGAGCTCTTTTGAGTTGCTAAGTTGGTCTCTTAGTCTGGTTCGTCGTCTCTCAGCTATCTCATGCCAGAGCTTTGGCAGGCCGAGTACGCCTACCAACAGAGCAACCAGTTTGGCTACAACGTCAACGTCCATGCAAGGTCTAACGCCTAAGTTAAGCCGAGACGCGTAGTGGAGCGAAGCACATGGCAAGCTGTATCTGCCATGTGCTTTGCGGAACGAAGCGGCTTCGGCTTGAACGCATTGTTAGGCCGCGAACCCTCACAGCCTGACCCACGACTGACGAAGCCCCACAAGGTGGACCAGGCCAATGGCGAGGCAGATTGATGAACTCACGACCCAGAACGTGATGCTGTTGCCTGGAAAGTAGGCCATGACGGGAACGACCGCCACACCACGGACGAGGTAGATGGCCGTAACGGCAGAGAGAACTGTGCGACGCAGCGGAAGCTTGCGAAGAACGCCCGCGCCTGAGAGGGCGTAGGCACTCCAGATCGCCAAGACAGCGGCGATCGTGAGCGTAACCGCTGTGGGATACCAATGCCCTGCGGCGTGTAGCTGTGCCATCTGCTCGCCGGCGCCCAGAAGCCGGAAGAGCGGCGCCCCCACCGCCAGGCATGCCAGGTGCGTCAGGGCCGCAAGGCCACTCAGTGCGCCGCTGACGATCAGCAGCTTGTTGGTTGGTCCTGCCACGCGGCCCCCTGCGGCCTAACGCCAGAATTAAGCCGTGCCGCGAAGCGGCATCGGCTTGAATGATTTGTTAGGTTGCGGCTGCATGTGCAAAGGCAACCAACAAGAATGCTATGAAAGTCATGGCTTGAAGAAACGCGCAAATCCCTTGCCGGTTGAGGTTCTTAATTCGTGTCAAGTAACCGGCCTGCGGGTTGTTCCCGTGCTTCTTGAGGCTGCGCGCGACAGCCCACCGGGCCCAGAACGGCAGCGGCGCCATGAACTCCCGAAATACCCGATCCATTCGTACCCCAGACTGGATCTCTACCCCAAGCGCCTCTGCATGCTCTTGGATCTTTTGTTCCACCTCATCATGTTGAGCCAGGAGCGCAGGAATGGCTTGGCTCACGGTATTTCCAGCCTCGTACCCAACTCGCCCAAGTAACGCAAAGATCTTTGAGAGCAGTCCGAACAGACACGAGAAGCAAAGAAGGATTCCACAAGCCAGAAACCCAGAACTGCCAATGATTGGCACTAATTTGTCGGCATTGCCAACAAGGAAAGAAGCAACAGCCGCTGTGCCGACAAGCAACCACGTTGTAAAAGTATCTATGGGCTCGATGGCTTTGTGCGAGGCCTCAAACATTGAAGCGACAACTGCGTTCTCTGCGCTCTCGCGAGAGAGGTCGTTCCACTCGAGAAGAGACTCAACCCGCGGGTCATTTGTCATAGCAACCTAACGCCTGAATTAAGCCGCGCCGCGAAGCGGCGTCGGCTTGAATGAATTGTTAGGGCCCAACCGACGGCACATTAGGTGCGTCAAGGTTGCCACAGCTGCACCACAAACAATTGCCAAGAATCCTGTCCATGCCCCGAAAGGAAGCGCTACGAGACCTGGAGCCATGCCAAGCAGAACGGCATGCAGCCAGCTCGCACGATTGGATCTGAGTAGAGCTAAGTAGCCGGGCGCGCCTATGACCACGACGGGCAAGAAGCCGAGGATAACGGTGTAGGCGAACACGATTTTCACCGAGTCCAATGGATCTAGCAGCGAGTCCTCATGGAGCATCGAGTCTATGGCGCCATAGCTGCCCATGCCAAGAGCGACCATGAGCAACGCAAGGAGCGCTGCAGCCTCAACAAGTATCAGTTGCCGAAATAGGCTCATTGGGCCCTAACACCTGAATTAAGCCGCGCCGCGAAGCGGTGTCGGCTTGAATGAATTGTTAGGCCTAATAGCGACTATTGCTGAGATGGAAACTTGACAGAGATCGCCTTGCTTGCTTTCTCAAAGATATCGGTCTCTGTGGGCTCCCATCGAACCCATTCTCCGGTCTTTTTGATGCGGGTTGCAAAGGCGTGACCGTCGCGTCTGTACGGAGTGCTGTCGTCATGAGACTGGTAGAACTTCTCTCCGTCCGTAGTCCAACCAACTTGCGTCTGAAGAAACTTATCTCCTTCAAGGCTCCAGTCAAATGTCATCAGCATCGTCCATTCGCCGGTGGGCTGCTCGGCGATTGTTGCGCCGCGCCCATCACTGACAAGCAGCAAGTAAATGTTCGTATCTGAATCCCGTCTTACGTACGTGCCGGCGAGATCATCCGCAGACGCTGCTTCAACAGCAGAACCATCCGCACAGCCCGCCAGCAGCATGGCAACAACAACTAATGCTCTTAGGAACCTCATAGAACGACCCCTTTAGGCCTAACGCCTGAATTAAGCCGCGCCGCGAAGCGGTGTCGGCTTGAATGAATTGTTAGGCGCCACCTGCAGCGCCCGAAGAAACTGGAACTGTAATGCTCTCTTGCAGATGCTCGGTGTGCCAAGTGCTTGGGCCGCGCGCGTGGCCAGTAACCCGAACTGACGCATGGGTGTCGTCACGCCATGAAACGGATAGCTCAAGCTCAACTCTCTCGCCAGAGATGTCCAAAACATGCCCAATAGGAGGCGCGCCCACTAGAGCGAGCAAATCTGGCATGGGAAGCTGTCGGATTGCGTCCAGCTCTTTGGCCAATGCGGCGTATGCGTCTGACGTTTGCATGGGTGATTGGTATGGCGCCTAACGCCGGAGTTAAGCCGGACCGCCCGAGGCGCACCGGTTGGCGCCGAGGCCACGAAGCGGTCTCGGCTTGAACGAATTGTTAGACCTACAGTCCTGGAATATGGCTCTTGACGACCTCTTTCAGCAGATCTATAGCAGAGGAGCCGATCTCTTTGCCAATCCACAACGCAAAGGTCTTGAGTTTGCTGTGCGCGGCAATCTTGTTGGTTTGGCTTGTACCTTCATCAACAAGTTCAAGAAGCGAATTTTTTAGCTCTTGCTGTTGAGCCTCGCCATACTTGGTGATCAGCGTCATCAGTTCAGCAGCGCTCGCCCCAAGATTTGCTTGCCCAGTGAGCTCTTTAGACACGATTCCATGAACCGTTCCCGAAACGATCACGCCGTGATTTACAAGAATGTTAGGGGGTTGAGAGCCCACGCTGCCTGATGCGCCAACCGCTGAAACAATAGTCGGTGTAGGTGGGATAGCGGCTGCGGCGATCTCAAGAATCTCAGAATTTTCCAAGGCTAGACCCATTTCTGAGAGGGCATCTTCCAGACGGTGACGGATTGAGAGCATCTTTGTTTCTAAGTCATGCCGTATGTCCGTCCGGAGCCTGCGTGCCTCCTTTGCGAATTTCTCAACAAGAGCGGCTGTGTCCCTTGTAGGCACACCGCTCTGTTCCATGCGCATGATCGCTCTGCTTGGGTCTTGGACCGAATCAGAGACAACTTCTGTGAAGCTCTCGAATTCGCTATTGATCTGCTCAGCACTAACGGAATGGTCGGCAAAGAACTCGTGCACGATCCCGTTACCCGTTGTGTTTTGCTCGTGAGTGATGCGGAGATCTGAAACTCGAGTCAAGTAAATATGAAAGAGTTCGAGTACTTTTTTTGCCTCATTTGCAAAGATTCCATCACTTGGTACGTACACTCTAAAGATCAAATTACGTTGGTTCTGTTCAATAAAATGCGACGCTAGAACGCTCAGCTCCGCATTCGTGGTGTACGCGACCATGTTGATTCGATGCTTCTTAAAGATTCCCAGAACTTGGTCGACGATAATGCTTTCAGGGGGTACGAAATAGGGACTTGGGCCAAAGTAGCCGTCCTCTGAAAAGTCGTCAGCTCTTGCGGATGCTCCCGTAAGAATGGACTCATGAACAAATATGACGTGCTTTAGGCTTGAGAGCTTTGTAATCAGGCGATCTGAAACATCCGCATAGTCAGGGTTCGTAATATTTCTGAATGTAAAAGTAGTGGCTTTGCCAAGTACTGCAATCAAAGAAGGAATTTCTAGGGCTTCTACGATCGTCTCCCAGTTCTGGGGAGACGAATCAAGGCGCTTTTTCTTGTAGTTGAAGCCAGCGGCCTTGAGAGCCGAGGTTGCGCCCTCTCTATCGGATTCATTGAGGAACAAGAAATCCGGAGCCCGCGGTTCTTCGTCTTCTTCTATCGGACTCACAAATCTCTCCAGTAGGTCTAACACCAGAGTTAAGCCGTGCCGCGAAGCGGCATCGGCTTGAACGACACGTTAGGCCGCCGATGCCTGGCACCTGGCCCAACCCTTGAACCGAACACTACAACAACTTGCCGAGCCTTGGCCGTGCCTGTGAGAGCGGAGGCGAGGATTCACAACTCGCGCGGCCGAAGACCCCACCGTGAGCCAGCACGAGGCCGACTCTAGATGATCGTACTTGCGCCGAAGATGCGCCTGTCCGGAGCCGAGATGCATCACGAATGTCTGCCGTTGCCTTCACCGCGTGTGCGAGGTGCCAACTGCGCTGGATGAGCGGAGTGCATCAAGCGACCGGATGCCCTGCTCCAACAGTGCGGGAAACAAGGCCTAACGCCTGAATTAAGCCGCGCCGCGAAGCGGCGTCGGCTTGAATGAACTGTTAGCTCTGCAGGCCACGCGCAGCGGTCTGGCCAACGAAAGTGAGAAGGCCAGAACCAATGAACACTGCGAGCATGATGATTGTCGCGAGAAGGCCACGCTTGAGCCCCCTTGACCGGAAGAAGTAGTACGGCAGCGCCAAGACGGCAACAGCAATGACGCCTACGTTCAACCACGGGGTGCGTCTATAACCTAGCTGAGTTGTGTCCAGCCTGTACCACCAGAAGACCAGCAGCAGAAACACCGGCATGGTCCAAAGATCAACCGGTGAAAGATCAAGACCCGGGTACATGAGCTGGCCCACTGCACCAGTTGCAAATGATAGAACTCCGAACAGGACGACGGCTATTGTTTGGGTCACCGCGAATCCTCCCCCTGAGAGCTAACGCCTGAGTTAAGCCGACCCGTAGCGGGGCGGCGACTGGGTGCTAGCGTAGCGGATAAGCACCCAGGCGGTGCCCCGATGCGGGTTCGGCTTGAACGAATTGTTAGGCCGCTGCCGAGTAGTTGCGCGCACTAGCCCTACGCCAGCTTGCCATTGATGTATGCCACCGCACGCTGGGATAGCACCAGCGGTTGCGGGCCGCCGCCCTCGATGAAGTCAGTCATTTGTCCAAGCGGCGAAAGCTCTTTTGCGCCACTAACGAACTCGATGCCATGTTCATCGCCTCGATAGTCATGCCAGTAGTGGGCGATCAATCGACCGTCTTGGTAAATGCGGTACTTGTACGCCGCGAAAGACTCGCGCTTTGAGTCGTCCTGCTCAATCTTGTAACTCACGCGAAACTCCTTTGAGCGGCCTAACACTAGAGTTAAGCCGTGCCGCGAAGCGGCATCGGCTTGAACGACTCGTTAGGCCGCCGTTCCCTGGCACCTGCGCCCGACGTGCGGCAGCCCAACCCCTGAGGCGAACAGTACAACAAGCGCCGTGCCTGGTGCTGCCGAAACGCACCATGCGCGCGGCCAAGCACTCTCACCGCGCACCGCCCGTAGCCGACCCGGCAGGTCGAATCTTGCGAAGAGTCGCGCCTGTCCGAAGCCGAGGTGTTGCAGGGCTGACTGCCGATGCCTGCACCGCGCGTTCGAGGTGCAAACGCTGCGGATGAGCGAGGCGCTACAGATTGCCTGGAACCCGGCAACAACAGCGCGGGAAACAAGGCCTAACACCTGAGCTAAGCCGCGCCGCAGCGGGGCGTGAAGCACATGGCAAGCTGTTCCTGCCATGTGATTTGCGCCCCGATGTGGTGTCGGCTTGAGCGCATTGTTAGGCCGCGGCTACTTCCACTTGGCCGGCGCATGAGCACGGCATGATGTGATGCCAGTCAGCCCGTTGCGACCCATTGACAAGCGAATAGCTTGTTCGTTGATAGGGTCAATCTCACGCCCTTGCTTATCAGCTTGCTCGTGCGCGATAGAAGTCAGCGCTTGCTTGCAGGCAGCGGCCACTGCGTCGCTTTCTGGTATGAACTGGTAGCGAGAATAGTAGATGGAAATAGCAAAGCCATCTGGCCTAGGTTCGATTCCGTAGTCAGTGTTCTTGTCGTACTGACTGAGCGGTGCGTTCGAATGCTTTACGGCGGTTGCGCAGCCTGTCAAGGCTAAGATCGCGATGAATCCAACAAGCTTGTACATAACTTCCCCCTCGATGCTGTACGGAGCCTAGTTTAGCGGCCTAACACCAGAGTTAAGCCGTGCCGCGAAGCGGCATCGGCTTGAACGACTCGTTAGGCCGCCGCTCCCTGGCACCTGCGCCCGACGTGCG
>NZ_JBSVRH010000011.1:0-7623 GCF_054052065.1 Luteimonas sp. A537 | reverse complement strand
TCGTCCAGATCGCCGGTCAAAGCCTGCACTGGGCAGCAGGCGAAACACTGACCCTGGCCAGCGGCCAGGCCAGCAACCTGGCCGTTGCGGGCAACCTGCGCCTGCACACCGGCCAGGCGATCGGCTGGCTGGTGGAGGCCGTGGACGGGGCACCAAGCGAAGACGCCTCGCTCAGTCTGGTGACAGGCGAAGGCGAGCTGGACATCCAGGCGCAGAACGACCAGATCAAGCTGCAAGCGAAGGACCAGCTGAAAGTCGTGAGCGCCAACGCCGAGGTCGAGTTTGCCGCCGGCAAGACGGTGCACCTGGCCACGTCGGGCGGCGCCAGCCTGACGATCGAGAGCGGCAACATCACCGTGGCCTGCCCCGGCGAGATCAAGGTGCATGCGAGCAAGAAATCGTTCGTGGGGCCCGTTCAAAGGAACTATCCGTTGCCGCAGTTTCCCCGCAGCAGCTGCAAGAGTTGCATCCTGGATGCCATGCGCCACGGCAGCCCCGGAGTCCTGGTATGACCGTCCACTACGCTCTGGTGGACAGTGCGCAGCGCCCGCATTTTCACGAGCGGCTGGAGAACCTGCGAACACCGTACCGCTCGCTGTTCGATGGAACCGCAGAGCAGGCGCTGAAAGATATCGCCCCGCTGCTTGTAGAACATATCGGCGAACTAACCGATAACTCATCGTTGAACCGCGAACTCCGTTCCCTGGGCGAACGCAAGCCCGCCGTGAGCTTGATCGCGTCGGACGCGTCGATGGATGAATTGGCCACGCACTTCCGCAGCTTCCACCTGGTTCGGGTCCCGGAACACGGCGAAAAAGACATGCTGGTGCGGTGGTACGACACCCGCATTCTCCCGATCTGGATGCAGCTGCTACGCCCCGATCAGCAATCCTCTTTCATCGGGACTATCTGCGAGTGGCGCTACTACGACCGCTTCGGTGACATGAAGGAACTGATCCTGCCTGCCCGGCCTGCCGAAGGGTTTCCGGCGTTGCCGCCGTTGCGCCTGGATGCAGACCAGTACAACAACTTCCTGGATGCATGCACACCGGATGCGGCCATCGCCCAGCTGCGTCGAATCATTCCTGAAGAAATACGACAGGTGCCGTACCGGACCTTGTACCCGTTCATCAGCGCCCACCTGTGTGACTCCTTCGCTCATGGGTTGGCCATGCTGGACGATCATGCCCAGTACCTCCTGCTGGCGTTGTACACATCGGGCGGATTTCGCGAGCACCCTTCCGTGATCGAGCGGCTGGCAGAGAATGCCCTGGCGCTGCCTGACTCGTTCACGGACTGGGCGACGGCGTTACCCGAAGACGTCTGGTTGACAGGAATCCCCTTATGGCAATACGGCACCGAACAATTTGCTGGACTCCGGAGCGTGTCTCGATGATGAGTTTCCATGGCTACGTCAACCATGGGGTGAGGCCTCGCTGGCGCGCACTGGTAGCGATATGCCTGCTCTGCCTGTTGCCGCTGTTGGCCGCGTGCCAGGAGAAGATGTATGCCGTTGGTATCCGTGGGTACAACCATACCGATGAAGTGATCGGTGAGTTCCAGATCAATGGTGGGTCCGGGGGATCTGCTCTGGCGCCGCATAGCGGAGGGGGGGAGTTTGACATGTTGCGCCAGCATTCCCGCCAAGTGGAGACCTGGTCTCCAAGTGACCATTCGCTGGGTTGACGGATGGTCGGAGAACGAACAAGAGCGAGTGGTGCCCGTGCCGGAATATACAGTAGAGACAGCGGGTTACTTCTCGGTCCACTTCCTGCGCAACGGTGAGGTTAAGGTATTTTCCACGAAGTATGATCTCTGGCATCCCGACTATCCCTTGAAGGGCGAAGAAGCGGGCCTTGAACCTGGCAAGCCGCCGCGTGGCCCATGGGATCCCTGAAACGGCGTGACACCGACAGTCAGCGCGATATGACAAGGAAGAAGCGACGATGACAAGGACGAGCATCGGTGCACACCCCATGCCGGAGAGTGGGCGACGTTTGCTATCGCCAAATGCCGCGCAAGCCCGCAAGCAGGCACTGGCGTGCCTACGGGAGAACAGTTCGGAATGCCAAGGACAGGTCCACGTCAATCTCTTCTTTGATGGCACCGGCAACAATCGTGGCTGGAATGGCGTGTTCGTGAGCAACCCGCCGAAGACTCGAGGCACGCAAACGCAGCGGGCCCGCAATGGGCACAGCAATGTCGCGCGGCTGTGGGAAGCGTCATTCGACGAGCCGGAGAATGGCCTGTTCAGGATATACATCCCCGGCGTCGGCACACCGTTTCCGGAAGTGGGCGACAACAGCCAGGACGGGAGCGCACTCGGCGCGGGCGCGGCTCTGTACGGGGCCGACCGCATCCATTGGGCGATCATTGAGATCATCAATGCGGTCCATCGCTATCTGACCGGTGCCCGGCTGATAGAACTTGAGCAGGCCCGGGTCCTCGCCAATGAGATGAGCAGGACCCGTCTATTCGAAGGACACTTGCGTCGAAATATGTTGGGCGCGGTCGCTCGACGTCTGGAAAATGTGGTCAAGAACCACCAGCGCAGGGTGCGTTCGCTCAATATCTCCGTATTCGGGTTCTCACGCGGCGCCGCGCAGGCCCGCGCTTTCGCGCATCGCCTGTTCGAGGTTGCGCAGGTCTGGGGCAGTGGCTGCGGCCACAACATCGGCGGCGTGCCGATGACCTTGGACTTCATGGGCATCTTCGACACGGTCGCCTCTGTTGGCTTGGCGGGAATGTCACGCATCGCCGACGGCAAGATGGACTGGGCCGATGGAGAGATGATGAGCATCCATCCAGAAGTCCGGCAATGCGTGCATTTCGCTGCGTTGCACGAGCAGCGGATCAAAATCGCCCAAAAGGCTGATTGGGCGTGAGTTCGGCGCGCCTGTCGGCTGTGCTGATATTGGCGGCGGTCGCCGCGCAACAAGGACATACCGAGGAGCATCGAATGGCAACAGGGGAGCGAACACATTGCCTTGGCAGGTACCTTATCGACCTGCCATCCGACGCGCGCGTCAACGCAAAGTTCGTGTTTGCCGATGCAGACGCGACAACCATCAAAGGCGTCGATGTCAAAGGTTTCCATGAGCAAGTGGATGGTCGTGAGAAACATCTGAGACAAGCGGCACACAGGCAGCATGAGAGCCTGTTCGTCGGTCGGGACAAATTTGACGACAACCACGTTGCCCTCGCATCCTGGCCAGGAGCCCACAGCACGCGCGTCATCCATTACGACATGTTCGGCTACCAGCCAACGCGGTCGGTCCTGTACCACCTGACAGGCCAAGGGAATGCAACTGATCGCGCACGCAGCTTGGCGTCGCGCTACCAAAAAGACCTGCTCACGCAATCGCTGCGGTTTCGGGATCCTGCCGAGGTTCCGGTGGAGCCAGGATTTTGCATCGATACCGGTTTCATCGCACGCAGCAAGCTGAACAGCGAGAAGGTCACCGCGGACGTCAGACTGAACGAATACCCCAGTGTCACCATCACCTTCATGTCGTACGTGACGGGAAAGCCCGATGCGGAACTCCTGACGCGGGCATCGTCCATTCCGCCGGGTTACGAGGAGATCGCGGCGCGCATGAAAACCCTGCGTCGCTCGCAGCTTGACCTTGGCATGGCGAAAGGCCAGGAGCTCCTGATACGTGGTGATGGAGACGGCAAGACATCGTACGAATTTCTCTGGGAGTCACAGGGGCGCGCGAACTCCTTGGAATTTCCCTTTCTTTCCTTGCAACTCAGTACGACGGCAAAGAGCGACGCCGATGGCGAGATCATCAATGCGCCGTTCGAGTCCGACGAACAGGCGATCGCTGTCTGGGAAATGCTGCTCGGGACCCTTCGGCTACGTCCGGGTGCGGTCGGACGTTGATGGCCATGGCCTGCGAACGCCACGCAAGGGCGCATCGTTTACCAAGTGCATGGATCGTGATCCCCATCGCGGGCTGCATTCGATTCTGCAACTGTCACGGCCTGGAAATGGAACGCTGCATGGTTGAGAAAGGATTTCAGCAGGAAGTCGTTGAGGTATCCAAAGGTTGCCGCAAGTCGTCTTTCTTCTAGGTATCGTGGACGGGTTCCATATGGACGTTGGGAGTATCTCTGGGAAAGGAATTCGTGTCCCATTTCGCTGGTGTCGAATCGTCGCTGTCCCGCTGTTGGCTGCCGTAGTGGCAGGCTGTGTGCACGTCCGAACTTCAGGGTACGAAGTAAGCTCGCCCCCCGGCACGCCCTATTGCGTCGGGCTTCACGAAGTCGCGTTGCCGCCGGGCGCAAAGGCCAAGGTCACCTCCGCCTATGCAGGCCTGCGCGACCAGGACAAGGGCCCCGCGCGATGGGATACGGTCGTGGCTTCGTTGCGGGAACGCTCCGACGCGGCAAAAGCCAAGGAGTCGCCGCGCAGCGACCGAGCCGCCGAACTCTACCGCGCCGCGGGCGCCAATCCGCGGGCCGCGTTCTCCAACAGCCGGCTGGTCGGCTTCGACACCAGTGGCGAAGCCGCTGTCATCGCCGAGCATTCCGGACCATCAGCTGCATTCACGATCGAGGCCCATCGCGTACAGGATGGGCGGCACTACGTGTTCGAAGGCGAGAGCAGCCAGGCAAGCCGCTATCCCGCCGTACGCGATGGCGTCCTAGAAACCATTTCCCGCTATAGCCCCCGCGAACGGGACACGTCGCCACCGGCGAACGCCTTCTGTACTGCGAACGGTTACTTCAGGCTCAAGGATGGCAAGGACGTGGCCGGTGATGCACAGCTCGTCGTTACTTTCCCGGACATGCCGGGTGTGTCGTTTTCATTGAGCATCTATGGACTCGTGGAGCCCAGCAAGGAACCGGCGTTCGCGCAGCGCGTTGCGCGCGATCTTGCCGAACTGACCCAACTGGGCGGACAGGTCAAACGCCTGCATGAGGGCGAGCGTGAGTACGGTGGGCAGACCGGTGGGATGGTGGCCATCAGCGTCGCCCACCGCTCGTCAGGCGCTTGCGCGACCGACGGCAACGCCTGGATCCGTGGGCGGCATCCGACCGCCCGCTTCCTTACCTGCCAGCCCTTCAGCTAGAAGATTCGCTGCACCGTGTTCTTGTTCATGTCCAACAACGCCGCCACCGTCCGATAGCCGAACGATGGCTCTTCCTCAATCATCGCCTTGATCGGCTCGGCCAGCTCGGGCCGGATCTTCGGCGGCGCCTTCGTCGGGTGGTAGTACATGCTCCGTCGTGCACCCCAAACCACCGGCACAGCGTCACCATCAAGACCTCAAAGCCTTCGTCCCGCAGTCCCTGCTGGATCGAGACCATCAGGTCTCGTCCTTGCCCAACAGGGACGCCAATTTTTTTCGAGCGCGCAACTCCAGCATGGCCTCGCCGTAGGCTTCCTGCAGGTCCTTGAGCTGGCGCTCGTATTGATCACGAACGTCCTCGGGCTTGGCACGCAGCGCGTTTTTCATGCCGCGCTTCCCCTCATCGACCCAGCTTTCGATCTCCGACGGGGTCAGGTCGAACTGGCGGCTGGCCTCAGCTACTGTCGTCTTGCCCTGGATGATTTCCAGCACCAGCGCCGACTTCCGGCGGGCCGTCCAACGCTTGATTTCCTCTTCCATCATCACGCTCATAGGTGTCTCCTTCGAAAAGTAGCACCTGAGCAGGAATTCAGTGGGTCACTACAGCGTTGCCTTCGACTTATGCAGAGACGCGCACGAAGAAGCCCAGTCGCGAGAGTCCGAAAGCCCTGGTAAGCCCTGACCGGTGACGAAGAGGCCACCTCTCCGCAAGGAGGAGTGGACGACAGCCTCGTAATGGCATTGTGGGATCGAATACTGTCTCGCTCAGGAAGCAGTCCGGTTGAAGCCGGCGATCGCCCCGACACCGTCCGTCATTCCGGGCCACGGGCACCGAAACCGTGACGCTGATCGCGTGGCGTCGCGTGACCCTGAACGGGACTTCTGATAGAAACACTTGGGGTTAAGACTGAAATTCGGGCCAGAGCCAAGGAGGCCCAGGTGAACAGTCATGCGTGGGACTGTGCGAGCGGGCCTTTCAAGGAACGACACGATGAATGATCCGTTGGCCCAGACCCAGCAAATGCTGGCGTCCCTGGCCCAGTACGTGGGCACCGACCGGCTGTACCAGCTGGAGGGCGACGCTCTCCCCGCCGACTGCGCCGTTGAGCGCTGGCAGGGCTGGGAGCAGGTGTCGCTGGGATACGAGTGGTGGGTGGACGTGCTGTCCGGTGACTCGTCCTGGGCCCTGGATGAACTGCTTGGCACCACCGCCACGCTCGCCACGCGTCTGGCCGACGGCAGCAGCGCCCGCCGCAGCGGCGTGATCCGCGAAGCGTCCTGCCTGGGCGGCGACGGCGGCCTGGTGCGCTATCGCCTGTGCCTGGTGCCGTGGACCTGGTGGATGACGCAGGGCCGGCACAGCCGCGTGTTCCAGGACCGGACCGTCATCGAGATAGCCGAAGCGGTGTTCGAGGGCTACGCGCCGCTTGCCCAGTGGCAGCTGTCCGACGAGGTCGGCCCGTTCATTGCCGAGGCCCATCCGCGCAGCTACTGCGTGCAGTATCGGGAAACTGACTTCGATTTCGTCAGTCGCCTGTTGGCCGAAGAAGGCCTTGGCTGGCGCTGGGAAGAGGACGCCGAAGCACCGGCCGGCCATCGCCTGGTGATCTTCGCCGACAGCACGACGCAGCCCGAGGACGCCATCGCCACTGGCGGCGGCATCCGCTTCCACCGCGACGACGCCACCGAGGCCCAAGACACGATCCACGCCATCGGTACCAGCCGTCGCGTCGGTTCGGCAAAGCTGAGCATGCTGGGCACGGACTACCGCAGCGTGCAGGCCGTGGCGGCGCAGCTGCCCCTGGGCGCCGACAGTGCGCCCGTTTACGGTGAATCCTACGACCCGTCCGGCGCCTATGCGTTCGCCGACGCCGCCCAGGCCTCGCGCCACGCCCGTCTGCTGGGCGAAGCGCGCGAAGCCGGCCGGCGGCGCTGGCAGGGCCAAGGTGGCGTGCGCAGCTTCCGTGCCGGCACCGCGTTCACGCTCACTGATGCACCGCGCAACGCCGAGGACGTGGACGCCTTCTTCCTGCAGGGCCTGCGCCACGCAGGCCGCAACAACCTGCCCGACACCGTGCGCGACGGCCTGGTCGAGCTGCTCGGCCCCGCACCCGGCTGGCCCGCCCTGCCCCAAGTCTTGCCGCTGGACACCACCGACATGCAGCAGCTGTGGCAGCACGCAGACGCCCATGGCTACGCCAACGCCTTCCAGTCGGTACCGCGCGCCCTGCCCTGGCGGCCGCGCCTGCACGACGACACCGGCACCCGCCTCAACCCGCGCCCGACCGCCCCGGGCTACCAGAGCGCCATCGTGGTCGCCGACGACGGTGGCCACGACGTGCTGAGCAGCGACGCGCTGGGCCGGATCAAGGTGAAGTTCCACTGGCAGGCCGGCGGCCAAGCCACGGCCGAGCGCTCCTGCTGGCTGCGCGTGTCACAGCGTTACGCCGGACCGGGCGTGGGTGCGCAGTTCCTGCCGCGGGTGGGACAGGAAGTGCTGGTGGCCTTCCTTGAGGGCGACATCGATCGGCCCGTGGTTGTTGGT
>NZ_JBSVRH010000010.1:0-8650 GCF_054052065.1 Luteimonas sp. A537 | reverse complement strand
CAAGGCGACGACGAACTCGAACCATTCGCTGCCTGTGGCGGAGAACCTGCTGAAGCAGAATTTCACGGTGCAGCGTCCGAACAAGGTGTGGGTGGGCGATATCACCTACATCGCTACGGACGAGGGCTGGCTGTACCTGGCCGTGGTGCTGGATCTGTTCTCCCGAAAAGTGGTGGGCTGGTCGATGTCGGAGCGGATGACGGCCACGCTGGTGTGTGATGCGCTTCGGATGGCGCTGCTCCGGCGCAAGCGGCCTCGTGGCGTGATCATGCATACCGACCGGGGCAGTCAGTACTGCTCTCGTGAGCATCGCGTCCTGCTCGATCAGGACGGCCTGATCGCGAGCATGAGCGCCAGAGGCAACTGCTACGACAACGCTGCGATGGAAAGCTGGAACCACAGCCTCAAGGTCGAGGCGATCCACGGCGAACGTTTCACCACCCGTGCCGAGGCCAAGGCGCAGGTGTTCGAGTACATCGAGGTTGACTACAATCGAGAGCGGCTCCATTCGACACTGGGCTACGTCAGCCCGGAGCAGTTCGAGCGGGCCCACGCTGCTTAGGCGGGTGTCCGAGAAACGGGGGCAAGATCAGTCTTCCCTAAGGATGTACCCCTCGAACTCTACGAAACGGGGCCAGAAGAGGCTCAAGTAGCCAGTAGCAAGAGCAAAGTTGCCCATGCAGCCGACCCAGCTCACAAGGTCGATTCCACGGCCATTGTTCCACTGGCCGAGCTCGTTCTTCATGCTGTCCGGAATCTTCATTGGCAGCGCCTAACACCTGAATTAATCTGAACCGCGAAGCGGTTTCGGCTTGAATGAATTGTTAGGGCCCAAGCCGGTGAGGTAGGGCGGGGAACGCAAGGCAGCTAGGTAGTCCGCATGTGTAAGAAACGGCCAAGCATCTACGTCACCGATGGTTTGCAGGCGGCGCCTGAAACGACGCCCAGAGAAGCCCAAGGTCAGAAGGTTGATGAGATCAAGCCGGAGCGCGTCTAACCCCGAGTGAAAAGGCCATGCATAGGGTCGTGAGGTCTTGAGAAAAAGAATGCAGCGTGACGCGAACGCTCGATTATCTGCATCCATGCGATCTGATCCTGTCAGCTTGTAGGCTTTGAGGTCGTTGTACAGCGGCCAGAATCCTTTGTTGAAGATTTCTCGGACTGCTGGATCAGCGGACTCAGGAACGCGAGCCTCGAACTGGTCGTTGGTAATGCGGCCAGCAACCAATGCTCTTGCTGCTTCCGATAGTTTGGATCTAGCGCTGATGTCGACCATAGGCCCTAACACCTGAATTAAGCCGGCCCGCAATGCGCTGGCCGTGAGTTGACATTACAACACCTGCGACACATTTGAACGAAGCGACGAAGCGGGTTCGGCTTTAATGAATTGTTAGGCGCCTGCAGCGAACTTGAACGTAGGCAAGTTGTTGAGTTGAACAACATCAAGTGGATGCACTGCGACCACTAACGTAAGCAAGATGTTCGGCCGAGCCAGTGTGACCTGACCGAAAGGCTTTCCCTCAGTAGGAGGCGCAAAGGCCAAGTCTTCCTCTATGTCTGAGCGTCGTATCTCCAGGGCCACCGGCGCTTCGTCTGGCGTGAAGTACAAGTTGGCCACGGTCTCAACATCAATCCGGTGGTTCAAATTCACGCAGTTGCTCCGCTCATCAGACGGGCAGCGCGGAACCAGCCCAGATGCCGTTGCCAATGCCAATTCCGCTGCGGAAATTACTCGAAACAGGTTATCCATTGGTCCCCGCGCCTAACGCCTGAATTAAGCCGCGCCGCGAAGCGGTGTCGGCTTGAATGAATTGTTAGCCCGCATACCGGGTGCCCAAGGAAAGCACGACAAGGACTACGGCGGCAAGCGCAACAAGGCCCCAAGTACGCCTTACAACTTTGTGCCGGGTCTCTAGTACTGAATCAGTAGCGGCAGTAAGAGGAAAGAGGCGAGCGAGAAGAAACACTGCGACGATGACAGCTACGGGATATGCCAAGAGCCCGTAGAAGCTGCGAACAATGATGGCGAAGAGAATTGCAATAGGCAGCAAGGCCTGTGTCAAAAGATTGATCGCAAAGCTACTCCATTGCGAAACGTAGCTCGCCTTGCCGCAATTGCCACAAATTGCTGGGGAGAGCGGTGTGGCTATCACCTTGCGCCAGGTCCTTATGCTTTTAGTCGAACAATGTGGACAGTTGTACATGCGGGCTAACACCTAAGTTAAGCCGCGCCGCGTAGTGGAGCCAAGAACATGGCAAGCTGTACCTGCCATGTGCTTGGCGTAACGAAGCGGTGTCGGCTTGAACGCATTGTTAGAGGGCCACACCGCACCACTGGCCGTCATTGAGCAGGAGATCGACTTTGAGTTCTTGCGTATCAAGCAGACCAAGGGGAATGGAATCTCCACATCCAATGCTTCCTCGTCTCGTAACCAAAATGGAGTACTCGCCTTTCAGATTACTCTTTAAGCTAAATGCGCCATTTGCATCTGCTTTGGTCTCAAATTGAGCGGCACGCACTTCGCAGAAGCCGCACCAGCTCGGGGTGCGTTGGAACCGGTGAAGGATTATGGTCGCATCGGACTGCACGTCCCCGTCCGAGTCTCGAACGATGCCGTGAATCGACCACGGATGATCGCTGAGTGGCACCGGCTCCAACGGGCTAGAGCAGGCTGAAACTGCGATGGCCAGCAGCACGGATCCCGATAATGTTCTCATTGGCCCTCTAACACCTAAGTTAAGCCGAGACGCGTAGTGGAGCCGACCACGTGGCAAGATTCACCTGTGGTTGGTGGAACGAAGCGGCTTCGGCTTGAACGCATTGTTAGGCTGCACTAGCGCAAGATCTCCGCAACGCGCAACCCTGTGTAATTACACAGCCCGAGATACACACCTCCGTCTGAAGTAACATCTCGGAGGAACGTGCCACGTAGGCGAACCGGCTTGCGGTTGGACTGACGAACAACTTCAGACAGAGACTCAGGGTAGACGAGCGAGATGCATGAACCGGGATCGCCCTTGCTCCTAGCCTGCTCGTTGTCCCACAAGCTGTAGTTCTCTGGCTCGTGAATCAGGTACGCATCTACGAGCACCTCAACGCCATCCATCTCCTGTTTCCTGGAGTTCAGTTCGCTGCTGGACCAAACCTTACTACCTGGTTCAACAGACTGTTGCCCAGGTGCGGCACAAGAGGCGGCTAGTACGGAAGCAAGCAGGAGCAAGAGAACTTTCATGTGCAGCCCAACGCCTGAACTAAGCCGCGCCGCGAAGCGGTGTCGGCTTGAATGAATTGTTAGGGGGCACTCGCTGTCTCCGGGAAGGGCAGACCAACACGGAACATCATGCCTCCCTCCGAAGCGGGCCAGTATGCGATTAGAAGCGGGACCGTTTTTCCACAGAAGGTGGCGTCCCAGCGCTCATAGGTCGTTGGACTTGACCCCTCTGGGTTGTCATTGCCCGGTGGGGAGAACGACTCTGGGAGAACTTGCGCCTCCACAGCCTCTACTGTGGGGCAATCGAACTGACCTGGGCCAAGCAATGCCACCGTTCTCAGTGTGTCTACGAGTAGAGTCTCGTTCGCCGTGGTGTCTCCGGTGAAGCGCACCTGTTGAGCAAATGCAGGAAGCGAGAGAACCAAAGCGATGGCGAGAATCAATGTCCGAGTTGCCATGCTGCTACCTATGCCCCCTAACGCCTGAATTCAGCCGCGCCGCGAAGCGGTGTCGGCTTGAATGAATTGTTAGGCCTGCCCGCACCGGAGTCCGGGGCCTCATCTATCAGGAACTCTACGGGAATTTCATGGCCACAAGCGCTCTTACGGGGCGGGTACCGCCATTGGGCAACAGCAGCGAGAATCGCCTCGCTGTAGCCAATCGGTCGGCCAGCGCTGCGCCCGACCGGCTGCCAATCTGTCGAAACGATACTGGGCGATTCAACACGTCCGGTGCGGCCGATTACGAACGACACTTGGGCCTTTCCGACGAACTCGTTGTGTAACCGAGGTGGCAGCCTCGGAGCGACGATGGACAGAGGAGCAAGCTCAGACGAGCAGCTTGGAATCGGCCCCACACCAGCAGCCGCAGCTGACGAGCTGCAAAGAGATAGGGCTAGCAGGTTGCCGATTGCTCTCATGGCAGGCCTAACACCTGAATTAAGCCGCGCCGCGAAGCGGTGTCGGCCTGAATGAATTGTTAGGCCTATGCAATTCGAAGGCCCATAAAGGCGATCATGCAGGAACCACGCATCAGAACGTAGCCATCAGGTGAAATTCTCGGCGCTGGACCAAGATGCGGACTATCAAACTCCAAGAGCTTGTCACCAGGACGATAGAGTTGTTTGAAATGCTCCCACTGACTGTTGCCATAAGCGAATGGAAGCCGTGGGACGGCTGGATTGCGGGCCGCAAGAGCTAATCCAAGCTGTTCAAGCTCCGCGACCGAATAGCTATGCTCAAGAGTTCGAAAACCTTCCGGGAGCGGCGCGCATGCTTCCTTCACATCTGCGCGCTGCGCAGAGTTTGCGACGAACAAGAACAAGATTGCGATGATCTCTTTCATAGGTCTAACGCCTGAATTAAGCCGTGCCGCGAAGCGGCATCGGCTTGAATGAATTGTTAGGCCCGCTGCCTATACAGACATGGCCACCGACAAAAATCCCGTGCCCAGCCAGATCAGGAAGCAAAGACTGGCCGCAGGTAGAACGAGGGCCTGGAACCTGGCACCTACAGCTGCCACGACAACGATTGCAGCGGTAGAGCCCCAAAACATGCTCCTAGCCCCAGTGCCCCAGACCAGCCAGTGTGGCGGGCCAACGAGTGACGCATAGAGGATGGACTGACTAGGCAGCCACTCGGGTCTATGCAGTACGACGAGACAAAGGACAGCGTATCCGATGACAAACGCCAACAAAACCGTCATCGCGGCAATCTCGGAAAGGTGCTCATCCATGACTCTCGCGATGCGCTTTTTCATCTTGCCGCAAACTCCCCGTGGGCCTAACACCTAAGTTAAGCCGAGCCGCGAAGCGGCTTCGGCTTGAACGCATTGTTAGGCGGACACCCGCGATGCCCGCCACTCCTTGAAAAACTGCTCATTGTCAGCGATCAGTTCTGAAAGGTCTCCTTGCGAATCCAGTTGGTGAAGTGCATCGCGTGCGATCCGCATAGCGTCGTCGCCTTCCTGGATCGTGGTGCTGCTGCTCTTGAGAGTGGATCCAACCTTGTCGATCGCGGACTGGATTGCCCTCTGCCGTTCAATCAGTCTTGCGTTCTGTTGCCTTGTAGTTCCGTTAGCCACAAGTCTTCGATAGATCATGAGAGCCGCCAGGACTGCGACGACGAGAGCTACGGGAACGAGAAAGTCCATGATGTCCGCCTAACACCTGAGTTAAGCCGTGCCGCGGAGCGGCATCGGCTTGAACGAATTGTTAGGCCCCTACCTGTAGATGGCAAAGGCCACGGAAAGAATGAAGATAACTTTGAGCGCCACTGTGGAGAGAATTGCAACCGTGCGTGATCGCTGACGCAGGAGAACATAGCTGCTGTTTAGAACCAGGGCAATCCAGCTGGACACTAGAACCGAGAAGAACCCGCCGGACCAATGAAACACAACTCCATAACCAAGAAGCCCAAGGATCGCACCTAGCAGCGGCGACTTTGCGTACTTGGCACCGAGCTCAACAAAGAGAACTGTCCAGAATAGTGCCTCAAAAATGTAGACAAGAATGCCAACGCCGAGGAACAAGCTGAGTGGTGCCTCAGCTAGATCTGGATCCGTGAGAGCAGGCTCATCCGTGGGCAGCTCAAAGAGGAGCGCCGCGACCTCAAGGCCACCGAACAGAAAAATGGCTGTAATTACGATGACGACCCACGTCGGGAGTCTGTCCATAGGGGCCTAACGCCTGAATTAAGCCGAGCCGCGAAGCGGCTTCGGCTTGAATGAATTGTTAGCCCTCTGCCGCCTTGCGCTCAACTAACCTGATCTTGTTGTCCTCAACGACCCAGATAGTTCCATTTGGTGGGGTAGCGACGTACATAGGCTTCTTGGCCCAGAGACTCCAGAACACATGTGCTTCCGTAGGAATCGAGTCCAGCAAGTGGGTGATCATGAGACCGGCCGCCCTCGGGTCAGTCTGCAAAGCAATACAGGTTCGAGTGAACCCACGCTGCGAGACGACGTTGGAGCCACTAACGTCTACGCGATACGTGCCGCCTATTGGGACGACATTGTTCTTGGTAGTTCCGGGGATTAGGTAAACCACCCAACTATTTTCAGTTGCATTAGGGGATGGCAGCACCACGGAGTTGTAGTTCTCAGAGCAGGGTTGGAATTTGGATGCCAGGGCGGCTGCGCGAGCAGCAGCAGCGCCTGCCTCATAGGGAGTAAGCGCGACTGGTGTCTCCAGTGTCGTTACTGGCCCAGCAACTCCATCTTTTGAAACGGCAACCCGATACAGTGCGGCAGGCGTTTGATCAATGAAGGTGACGACAATCTGGTCCGGCTTCTCTTCCGTGATCCATCCCTTAATGCGCTTGTCTTTTTTGAACTGACGAAGCTTAAAGGCTGCGTCGGTTGCGACAGAAGCAGCCTGATCATGCCGGTAGATGGTTAGACCGGTAGTTTCGGCTGCCTTTAGTGCGGCAGCTTCTTGATCTGGTGGTAGCTCTTTTGGCAATGGCTCATCAGCAGACGCCGTAAGGCTGCAGAAGGCGAGAGCGATGGCGAAGATGTAACGAATCATGTGGGATCTCGATAAGAGGGCTAACGCCTGAGTTAAGCCGACTTGCGTAGTGGAGCCAAAGCCATGGCAAGCTTTTTCTGCCATGGCTTTGGTGTAACGAAGCAAGTTCGGCTTGAACGAATTGTTAGGCGCGCTACCGTGGCGCCATGCCTACTGCAATTTGATTGGAGTGATGGTGCCATAACCCTCAGAGGACATGACCGTGACGGGAAGATTGAATTCCTGGGGTTTGGCCTGTGCCCAAACGGCGGTCACCCAGATGGCTGCACAGTCTGTCAGTGTATCTTGAACAGAAAAATCCTCACCAAGTGGCTCCATTAGCGGGAGTGGCGGCTCAAGTCCGGTCGTCGTCATGCGCGTATCAAAGAGCTGTGCATGCGGGGAAATAGCCCGATTGAGTACAAATAAATCCGGCCCAGCTAGACCAACACGAACGCCGAGAAACCCCTCGCCGTCTTGATCCACGTGCACGTCAATTGTGACAGCCGTAGCCTTGGGTGGAACTAGCCCCAGCACCGCAAGAACTCGTGAAGCTGCCTCACGGCTATGTGCGTCGAGGATGATCTGAATATCGCGGATGTAGTCGCTGCGAGTCATGTGCGCCTAACGCCAGAGTTAAGCCGCGCCTCGATGCGGCGTCGGCTTGAACGACTTGTTAGGCCTCTGCTAGCGCACCGATACCAGCGCTCAGAGTGCCGTGTAGTCGCCGCTCGGGAAATCGTAAACCGAGACTTCACCGTTGGAACTAACTTTGTACCGGTCGCGAACGGGTGATGTTGAAGGGTCACCGCCGCACTCCTCATTATGGATTTCGCGGGCGGCGAACTCCCAGGATGCGGCCTTTGAGCCCGCTGGAACATCGCTCTCCGAGCCGAAGCTTAGGCACTCAAGATCCGAGACCTGATGTTCTTTAAGGGCGGCCGTAAGAAGCGTAAATGCTCGATCCTCGGAGATCTCCACAAGGGCAGATGAGTTGACGGCTGCAAGGTCCCCGGAAGAGAGCTGTTGCGACTGGGCTTGAATTGCCGGTGAGAACCCGGCCAGTAGAAGAGAAGAGCAGAGGAATGATGCGGACTTGATTAGCGACACTTGCGACTCCTGTTGATGTGAGGCCTAACGCCTGAATTAAGCCGCGCCGCGAAGCGGCGTCGGCTTGAATGAATTGTTAGGCCGCGCCACCACGGGCGCTACCTGCACTGCTGTCATGGACTGTAAGGAAGTCTGAGGCGGTGAGGCCATATTCATACTCCGCTTGCGCAAACGCTGCCTCCAGGTCCTCGTGCCAAGTGTCACCGCAAACCTCCCCACCTTTGGTGTACCGGTAGAGGAAGTAGTGATCGCCTCCAGGCTCTGGCTCGATCTCGACGCGGTCTGGCAATAGCATTGCGCCGCTTTTGATCAACTCGCCACCAGAAATGTGCCCGATGGTGCGCATGCCTGGGCGTTTGAACTCTCTAGGTCGTGCGACATACTTCATAGCGGCCTAACACTCAAGTTAAGCCGAATTGCAGGGCGTATCTGGCAACATGGCAAGCTTTTTCTGCCATGTTGACGGCGTAGCGATGCAATTTCGGCTTGAACGCACTGTTAGGGCCCGCTTGCCACGCGCAAACGATCTACAAGCTGCCCCATGGTTCCGGCCCCGGCTGCCTCCCAGAATGCAGGTGCCATCTTTGTCCCAACGATCTCTTCGATGGCACCGATCGCCTCGCAAGTATCGGTGCCATCCAGCCAGCCAAAAGTGGAGCCGCCGGCTATGACTGAAACATTGTCCTCCGGCAGGAAGTAAGGGCTTGGCCAGTTGCAGTATTTAGCAAAGTGGACCGGCCAACCTTTTGTAGACACCCGCAGGCCATAATTCATGGCAACAGCAGGGGCGTTTATGAGCAGCAAGCAGTACACGGATGAGTTC
>NZ_JBSVRH010000009.1:0-9861 GCF_054052065.1 Luteimonas sp. A537 | reverse complement strand
GATCATCAATGCCAGGCGGCGTGACGAGCTGCGGGCCGAGGGCC
The DNA here is from genome assembly GCF_054052065.1 of Luteimonas sp. A537. NCBI lineage: Bacteria > Pseudomonadati > Pseudomonadota > Gammaproteobacteria > Lysobacterales > Lysobacteraceae > Luteimonas > Luteimonas renzhihongae. The sequence continues at coordinate 9,817 of NZ_JBSVRH010000009.1, read as the reverse complement.
TGGCACTGGCTTGAACGGCACGCTTCAAGACAGTTGCTGAATTAAGCCGCGCCGCGAAGCGGTGTCGGCTTGAATGAATTGTTAGGGCCCAGCGCCGCGAGTCGTGAACCCCGCTGGAGCATGGATTCTTTCCTCGCCGTACAGCGAAACGTAAATTTTCACCGGTGGCGAATCACCTATGACAACGTCATACACGTCAAGAAAGCCAACTTTCAAGCCCTTAGCAACGAACCTCTCGTCGGCCAAGGTGAAACCGCAGCAGCTTCCGACTCGCTCAAAGTGTGTAGGTTCTCCGCCAAGGCCTAGCAACGACGCGAAGTACTGTCCGGACCAGCTATGTCCAGCGCCCTCTAGAAAGCCACCGATCTGGACGGGCTTTGTCTTGGTGTAGCCGTACCCCTGGTCCTGTGTTGGAACAAGCCAACTCAGATATTTCTCGTCAGCGCTAGAACCGTTGGGCGATCCCTTCCCATCAGCGGACTGCGTACGAGCCTCGATGACTGGTGGATCAGAAGCGTCGACATGCCGGGCCAATCCTCCAAGCAGGAAGAAGACGATGGCGCTGGCTACAAGTACGCGGATGATTTTCATGGGCCCTAACGCCTGAATTAAGCCGACCCGCAACGGATCGGTTGTGAGCCGAGACTACAACAGAAACTTTTGGCTTGGACGAAACCAAGATGCGGGTTCGGCTTGAATGAATTGTTAGGGGGCGACCGCATGGTGTACCTCTAGAGAATCTCGCAAAGCTCTGAACGCTCTAACTGCACGATTGGACTCTCTTACCGAATATCGCTGGTACTCACGCTCTCCGACCAAGAACAGATGTTCGTTCATTCGCGTGTCCCAGAGCCAATCCAGTTCGCCTTTTATCTCTTGAGTTATAGCGCCTATCTCTACCAGCTTTGTTGTCCTAGGCTTGTAACCCGCATTGGCACCAACTTGACCACGAAGATAGTGCTTCGTGGTGCTCTCCGCTACACCGCCCATTACGCAAATTATTTGCTTTGCAAGCATCTCTTTTGCAGTGCCAACGACGTGCATCCGGTTGAGAGCCCAGCGAAGAACATCCGACAAGATTAGTGTGTATGCGATGTTAGATTGAAGGGTGTGGTCATCAAGAAATGCAACCCGTCCACGGAAGTGGCTGGCAGTTCTAATGAACCCGTAAGGAAAGCGAATTTTTCCTTCATCTGCGTTTCTCTCGCCCAAGTAATTCTGCATCTCTTGAACGAGCGCGGAGACTTCTTCGGCCGCTTCGCGCAGTTGATCATCGTTTGCGATAGCCATTCAAAGCCCCCTAACGCCCGAGTTAAGCCGAACTGCGTAGTGGAGGCAAAGGCATGGCAATCTTTTTCTGCCATGCCTTTGCCGTAACGAAGCGGTTTCGGCTTGAACGAACTGTTAGGCCTCAGTGCATGGTGGCTGGTCGCCCATAGCCAGCGCCCGGATTTTGACCGCTTTTTCAAAGTGATCAAGCTTGTTCTCAAGTATCCACCACTTGGCAGCATCCATTAGTGCGGTGGGGTCATCATTCTTGTTTGAGAAAAAGGCGTAGAAAGACAGGCCAACGTTGGGCCCTTTTGCGACGATCTTGCTATCGCAGACTTGGATAATCTTAGCTCTCAAAGCATGGTTCATGCTGTTATGACAGGTCCTGTGGTTTGGATGCGGGCCGCACAAAATTTTGGATGAGGCCTAACGCCAGAATTAAGCCGCGCCGCGAAGCGGTGTCGGCTTGAATGAATTGTTAGGCTGCGGCCCCGCGAAAAGTTGGTCCGCTGCCAGTAGACGAAACTGGGCTTGCTGTTCGGGCGAGAGTACGCGGAAGGGTATGGGCATGGCGCCACTCTCGAGCTCAATAAGAAAGCCACGGCTGTAAGTGTGGACTGCCTTCACCCTGGACCAACCAACAGAGCCTGGACCGCCCTTGGTGCGTCTACTCACACCCGTAGCGTCGATAGTGAAGTCGCATCGGCCGACACGAGACGATTTGTACACGAACCCGATTGTTGCAACACACTGGAGCGTGATGCGCGCCAAATGCCGTCTTACTCCGCTCAGCGTGCTCAAGGCATCATCTGTATCGAAGGCGTGCTCCGTTACGAAATGCAGATACTCTCCGAGTCGATAGCGAACTGAGAACTCGATGCGCGACAGGGTATCCATAGCAGCCTAACACCTGAATTTAGCCGTGCCGCGAAGCGGCATCGGCTTGAATGAATTGTTAGACCTCACTCTCTGGGTCTCCCCGGTGGGTGTAGATCTCCTCACGGATCTCTGCCACTACTGAATCCTCCCTGAGATCAAACTCCAAGTACCCGCAATGCTCCGAGAACACGGCCGCAATGTTCTGCTCTGTACGAATCAAGGCAAATGCGAGCTCGATGCGAGTAGTCATGCCGCCAGGGTCCCTAATCTCGACGGATGAGCTTGCGCCAAAGTCCAAGGCTCCAAGGCCCTTGCCTAAGATCACGTCTACGGGTCGGCCAAGCTTGGTCGAAAGCTCTGGCGCCCAGTCCGCAATCGTTTCTCGCCAAGGCCGGATAGGTCTCATGAGGTCTAACGCCAGAATTAAGCCGAACCGCGAAGCGGTTTCGGCTTGAATGAATTGTTAGGCGCCACCCGGCGCCCGCTCCCATGATGCCACGGGCCCAGGTTGCGAATGAAACAGCGGGTGGCACGTTGGAGTGAGCACGCCGCTCCATTGGGCAAGCACGGCTGGGCTGCGCACCGACAGCTTGCTTTGCAAATGCAGCCACTCACACGCAATTTGGCCCGAACTGACAAGGATTGGTTGAACAGTCCGGACTGGGCCGATCTTGGAGCGGTCGAAAGCGTAGCCGCGATGAGTTGCCTCGGCATGGACAGCGGCCAGATACGAGTTTATGGCCGAGCGCGGATGTGGGTGCGCTTTGAAACGCTCCAACTGAGGATGGCGGGTGTAGCCGCGCGTCTGGCCGCGAAGCACTGCCTTGGCCAGTAATGCCTCACGCCAAAGTGCAACGAGCCCTTGCGGGTCTAGATATTTTGGGTGCAGTGACCAGAGACGCATGCAGTGGCGCCTAACGCCTTAATTAAGCCGCGCCGCGAAGCGGCGTCGGCTTGAATGAATTGTTAGGGCTCGCTTGCAGCTCGATGGCCATAGCTGAGCGCCCGGGTGATTTCCCATTTGCCATTTTGCTCGCGCCAGATCATGGTGAAGTCAGCGATGCCCTCGCACGCACCGCTTGAGAACTGGCAGAAGCGGTGCGAGCCCTGCGCAATTGCGCCGAATCCCTTGATCGGATAGACCTTTAGGGAGTTCGCTACGAGCTCGCGGCGGAAGTTGCCGCAAACATGCTTGCGAGTACCCGCGATCATATCCTCACGGGTCCAGGTGACGCCGCCGTTGTCGTGGTAGAACTCAACGTCCACCGCGAAGTAGCTCGCGTGCTTTTCGAGCTGCCCAGGTTCAGAGCAGTGGTTGAATGTATTGAACACCGCCGTGTCCAATGCGGCCACAGTGTTGTAAAGGCTTTCTGGCTCAGACGCCGTCGCAGCGTTGGCTCCAAAGATGGAGGTGGCTGCGGAAAGTGCGGCAACTAGAACAACGTCCGTAGTTGTCATCAGAGACTCCATAAAGTGGGGTGCGAGCCCTAACGCCTGAATTAAGCCGACCCGCGAAGCGGGTTCGGCTTGAATGAATTGTTAGCTGCCTTAGGCGCAGTTGGCTGAAGCGAGTACGTGCATTTGGGCCCCAGCGTCAAAGTCACCGTGTGCGGCACAAAAGCGCCATGGGATGAGACTACCGTGAGTTCTAGCACTGGCGCAGTTCCGTCGGCCCATGAGGTGGCCTGGAGGACATAGTCAGAAGTCCTATTGAGCTCCGCAACGGGTGCGGTGCATGTGGGGCGGTTTGATGCGTCCCTTTCAGGAAGTTCCTGCACAAAGAAGTCATTCCAGCAGTGCTCCGGCGAGCAGACCTGAAACACAAGGATCCGGTGATCGCGAGAGCTCTCCACCGAAAGAAGGTCCGCAGGAACGGCACGCGCACGACTATCCCCTGCGAGTGCAGGAGTAGCAACCAGCAAGAGCAAGAATGCGAGTATTTTCATGCAGCTAACGCCTGAGTTAATCCGAACCGCGTAGTGGAACCAAAGGCATGGCAAGCTTTTCCTGCCATGCCTTTGGTGTAACGAAGCGGTTTCGGCTTGAACGAATTGTTAGGCCGCGTGCCTGCGACCAAGAACCGACGATAGCACCCGCGCCGGCAGCCAGAGAATGGCTCCGACCACCGCGTAGAGCAGAGAGTTGAGAAGGCTTGCCAGCAGCATGTACTGAGCCGAGCACCAAGTAAGCCAGCCTTGGCAGGCCTCCGCAGCCATAATAATGATTGAGGGAGGGAACAGGACCACGAACCACGCCTCAAGGTGCTGATGCCACGACCCAGGTGAGACGGAAAAGATTGCTAGAAGAACCGCAGCCGCGGCGAGGCCAGCGACAGCCCAGCGAACCATCCATTTCAGTAGCGACACTGTTGCCATAGCGGCCTAACGCTCAAGTTAAGCCGAATTGCAGCGCGTAGCTGGCAACATGGCAAGCTCTTTCTGCCATGTTGACGGCGTAGCGATGCAATTTCGGCTTGAACGCATTGTTAGGCAGCTCCCGACGCGCTGGGGTTTGCCTGGATAGAGGCGAGATCAGGCAGCGGCGCTGGATGGTCTGAGTAGCTGTAGACCTCAAGGCCAGCGAGTGCGCCATTAGCCGCCCAGACAAGGAGTCCCAGATCCTCTCCATTTGGAGCAGTGGCGGCGGCATCAGCGACGATGTGCGGAACTACGCCGGACGGTAGGGCGAGGAAGTCCACGGATGCACAGCCGCAACCGCAGACGTCCACGACACGTAGCGAGTGGATGGTTGCGGTGAGCTCCAAAGCCTCAGGGTGAACACCCGCGACAGCGAGCGCGCGTTCGACGACAGCCGCTTCCTGGTCAGAGATCGCTCTTGGAGCTGGTGATGCGCGTGACATGCTGCCTAACACCTGAATTAAGCCGCGTTGCGAAGCAACGTCGGCTTGAATGAATTGTTAGGCCGCGCGCCTGCGACCAAGAACCGACGATAGCACCCGCGCCGGCAGCCAGAGAATGGCTCCGATCAACGCGTAGAGCAGAGAGTTGAGAAGGCTTGCCAGCAGCATGTACTGAGCAGAGCACCAAGTAAGCCAGCCTTGGCAGGCCTCCGCAGCCATAAGAATGATTGAGGCAGGGAACAGGACCACGAGCCACGCCTCAAGGTGCTGATGCCACGACCCAGGTGAGACGGAAAAGATTGCTAGAAGAACCGCAGCCGCGGCGAGGCCAGCAACAGCCCAGAAAACCATCCATTTCAGTAGCGACACTGTTGCCATAGCGGCCTAACGCCAGAGTTAAGCCGAGACGCGTAGTGGAGCGAAACACATGGCAAGCTTTATCTGCCATGTGTTTTGCGTAACGAAGCGGCTTCGGCTTGAACGACTTGTTAGGCCGCCGCACGCCGAACTTGCGCCCGACCCCACGACAGCCCAACCCCTGAGCCGAACAGTACAACAAGTCTGGCCGAGCGGCCTGAGGCTGGCGCTTGCCGGGACCGAAGCCAGAACCATCGACTCGCGCAGCCAAGAACTCTCACAGCGTCCTGTCCGAAGCCGAATCGGCCGGTCGAATCTCGCGGCGAGTCGCGCCAGTCCGAAGCCGAGGTGCTGCTGGGCCGACTGCCGATGCCTGCATCGCGCGTGCGAGGTGCAAACGCTGCGGATAAGCGATGCGCTACAGACTGCCTGGAACCCGGTAACAACAGTGCGGGAAACAAGGCCTAACGCCTGAATTAAGCCGACCCGCGAAGCGGGTTCGGCTTGAATGAATTGTTAGGCGCCTGGCCGATCATCTGCCCGTTTGACAGCAGCGAGTACTGACTGGCCATGCGCAAGAATGAGAACAACGGCAACCACGCTGAGTAAGGCAAATACTATCGCCACGCAGAGTGACACGTGCCACAGAAGTGATGTAAAGCTCACGGTGAGTGAAACCAGGCCGATCACCGCGAGAATCGCAGCTACGCCGATGCTACGAGCCTTGCGGAAGTGGCTGTATGAGACAGGACCGTAAAGAAGATAGGGCTGTACGTATTGCCACACGACGATCCAAACCGGTATGCCGAGTGCGGCGGCGTAGAAGGAAATGCGAAGCGGGACGCTGGAGAGGCCAACCTGCAGTAGCACCAGAACTATGGCGGCTGAAAAGCTGCCGCCGCCGATTGCTGCGCTGCGCATCTGACCAAGATAGTTCTCAGAAATGCCGCGTGTCACAGGCTCCATAGCTTGCTCAAAGTTTTGGCTCACCGGAACGCCTCCCCTGGCGCCTAACGCCCGAATTAAGCCGACCCGCGAAGCGGGTTCGGCTTGAATGAATTGTTAGGGCGCACTTTCCAGCCGCTCCATCTCCTTTGGCGTGAGGTACTTGAGCCGCTCCAGCGTTTGTCCGTTGAGTAGATTGAGCGATGGTCCATAGTCATAGCCAAACGCCCCGGATAATCCCTTGATGCGCATGATCTCGTACGAGCCGCAGTCATACATAACGCTGCCTCCGTCAGAAAGGCCATATGCCGCAGGGCAATCAGGACGTTTGCCCTGAACAATCAGCTGATAATTCTTCCAAGCGGAAGTGACAATTTCCTTGTCCCTCTCATCAAGGCTCGCTAGGTCAATACCAAAGTTTTCAGCGGTGTCAGATATCGGCACAACCGTGGGCGGCAGCTTGTACACATTAGCCTTGTCTCGGACCCCTGGGTAATCCACCAGCGCGGGTTCGGCGTCAGCAGTGGGCAGTTCTGACGCCTCCGGAATTTGAAGTGGCGCAGCTTTCTGACAAGCGCTCAGTAGAAGGATAGATGCCATCAGGGTGAGAGGATGTTTCATGAGTGCGCCCTAACGCCTGAATTAAGCCGCGCCGCGAAGCGGTGTCGGCTTGAATGAATTGTTAGGCCCCGGCTTGATGGAACCGGCCAGAAGGACCAAGCCTAGTAGTCCGACCAGCGGCATAAGTGTAGCCATGTAGATATGCCAGGGAAGGGCAAACGAAGCCGCAAAGGCGGCGCCTGAGCCAAGTGCAAGGAAAGCCAGCCCCAAGGACTTGAGCCAGCGTGATACGTGGAAGAAGCGTGGCCCGAATCCGAGGCGAGCACCCGCACCGGTGAGCCCGGCAAGTCCACAGAGGCCCAACGCCATAAGAATTGGCTCCCTGAGACCAAATGCAGCAGCAATAACGGACAGTGGCCCAAGTAGAGCGCATGCAACGACTAGGGTGGCTGTCAGAGCGCCCCGAGCAAGTTTGTGATCTACAAAGCTGGCGAGTTTGCTCAACATGGGGCCTAACGCCTGAATTAAGCCGCGCCGCGAAGCGGCGTCGGCTTGAATGAATTGTTAGCGCGCACCGAGCGACCTGAGCGTGCCATGTGTAGCCATGGAAACAACCGCAATGAGACAAGCGTAGACCACAACAACGGCCACGAGGAACTCCCAGAACAGAACGCGGCGGAACCGCCAACTTGCTACGAGAAGCATCCACGACCTTCGTAGAGGTGATGAGTGGATCCGCTTAAGGCGCTTTACTGTCCTCCGCGCCCATTCTGAGCCGCTAAAGGCATTGTCCAAGAACTTCCACGTGTTTGCGGCGGCAGCGAGAATGACGATTGCGAGCAAAGTAACAACTAGGAGCCAGTAGCCAGCGTTAGTCCAATCAGAGAATGGCCTTTCAATACGCGAAAGACCGACGATTCCAGCCGATAGCAGAAGAGCCTGCGGAGTCAGGTTCCGCAGAAACTCGAGAAATGCGTCTCTACCAGCCCCAACGATATGCATATGCGCGCTAACGCCTGAATTAAGCCGCGCCGCGAAGCGGCGTCGGCTTGAATGAATTGTTAGCCTTCATCTTCATCATTGCATGGGTCGGCTGACAATCGCTTGTAGTAGGCGTTCTGGCGCGTGCGCGGAGAAGTAAAGCTCAAGCGCCCATCCACATTGCTATGGAAGATCATCGCGATCGGCCCCTTATCTGGAACATCAAGAGCTACGAATAGATTTCCACGATAGACGTGATATGGAAAGCTCTCCATGAGATCGCACTCAATGCCATGCATCACATACCGCCCTTCTGCGGTGAACTCCATGGTGTCCCTTGGAGTGCCGTCCTCGTCGTAATCGAGTTCCCAGAACCCCACGAACTGCGTATCCAAGCTTTCGTTAGCACGTGCGATGGAAGGAACAATTGCAAGGATGCAGAGGGCCGCGGCGGCCGCAACTTTGAGTGCGTGCATAAGTCCCCTTTGAAGGCTAACACCAGAATTAAGCCGTGCCGCGAAGCGGCATCGGCTTGAATGAATTGTTAGGCGCCGCCCGCAGCACCCTGTTCTTGGCCAACCCAAAGACGATTCCCATCCGGGTCTTCCAAGCGAAACTCCATCATGCCGTAGAACGTGGCGTCTAGGTCGGGGACGCTCAACCCGTTCTCGCGCGTTTGTCGGTGGAACTCCGCGACGTCCTCTGGGTAGAGATAAAGGACGGAGATCCTTGGGATGCCGGCGTGCAGGTTGATCGATTGGTCGAGCATGAGTTCGCAGCTGCCGCAGCGCAGCTTGGCCCAGCCCCAATCGTCGTTCCTGGATTCAACGACAAACCCAAGCTTTTCGTAGAAGACGACACTCTCCGGCATGCTCTTGACCGGTTGCATTGGAATCAGACGGGAAAGGCTCATGTGACCTCCACGTGGCGCCTAACGCCTAAGTTAAGCCGAATTGCAGCGCGTAGCCGACAACATGGCAAGCTTTATCGGCCATGTTGTTGGCGTAGCGATGCAATTTCGGCTTGAACGCACTGTTAGGCCGCATTGCGAACTGCCACCCACATGCAGATACAAAACAAGGCCAATGAAATTAGGAGATAAGCGTAGACAGCCGGAAACTCTCGAATACCTGGCACCTTATCCGTGAGTTTTGCGGCATAAGTAGGCCTAACCGGGTTTGCCTTATAGATCCGGTTGGCAAGCCAATAGCTGCAGCCACCTCCGATAAACGGAACAACGACAAATAGCCATATTGGGAAAGCCTTAACCGGGAGTAGCAATACTAGGCTGAAGGTGTTCAGCCCTTGCAGGGTGGCGAATCCAGTTGTCGCGCCATAGCGATCCAGCCCCGCCGTTGTCATACGGTAGTACCACTGTCGATATGATAAGGCGAGAAATTTATAGATGTGCATGCAGGTAAGAGTGTGGCTGCGGCCTAACACCAGAGTTAAGCCGTGCTACAGCGGGGCGTGAAGCACATGGCAAGCTGTATCTGCCATGTGGTTTGCGCCCCGATGTGGCATCGGCTTGAACGACTCGTTAGGCCGCCGCTGCCTGGCACTTGCGCCCGACTCGCGACAGCCCAACCCCTGAGCCGAACAGTACAACAAGTCTTGCCGAGCAGCTCGGGGCTGGCGCCTGTTGAGCTCGCAGCGGGAAGGTCCGGATCGCGTGGCCCAGAGCTGTCACCGCGCCCTGTCCGAAGTCGACCCGGCAGGTCGAATCTTGCGAAGAGTCGCGCCTGTCCGAAGCCGGGGTGCTGAAGGGCTGACCGCCGATGCCGTCACCGCGCGTGCCAGATGCAAACGCCGCGGATGAGCGAGATGCACAAGCCGCCTGGAGCCTGACAACGACAGTGCGGGGAACAAGGCCTAACACCAGAGTTAAGCCGTGCCGCGAAGCGGCATCGGCTTGAACGACTCGTTAGGCCGCCGCTCCCTGGCACCTGCGCCCGACGTGCG
>NZ_JBSVRH010000008.1:0-10294 GCF_054052065.1 Luteimonas sp. A537 | reverse complement strand
ATGGTTCCGCTGGCGACGTCTCACCGGTAGAGTTTGAACGGCGCTACGCGCAGAGCGGCCAGTGAGTGTCTATGAAACTCTGGTCGGTCCAAACAACAGTGCGGGAAACAAGGCCTAACGCCTGAGTTAAGCCGAACCGCGTAGTGGAGCCAAAGGCATGGCAAGCTTTTCTGCCATGCCTTTGGTGTAACGAAGCGGTTTCGGCTTGAACGAATTGTTAGGCCTCATTTGCTATCTCCGAGCTTATCTCGGATTGCCACATTGACCCTTGAATTACTGCACGTGTGTCAATGGCGGCAATTGCGGCCATGCAAACGCCAACTGCTCCTTTTGTCAGGTGCTCTTGGTAAATGCATAGACTCTCCGCAAACTGCGGGAGAGATGAATTTATTAGCACTCTCACGTTGTGATTGTCGTGATTGAAATAGATGATCTCTCGGGTATCTGTGTCAACAACGAGAACATCGCCAGAGCCGTTGTGACCGATTGGAAAGCAAGATTCCGGTATGCCGAAGACTTCCTTGCGCGACTCGATTTCAGGTTGCGAGTACGCATAGAACGTAAGGAATGGTGAGGCATCACGGGGCAAGCCCTGTTCCAGGAGAAGATCAAGTCCTCTTTGGCTAGGCGACATGGCAGAGCGTCAGGCTCGAATACGACGAACTCATCTAGATGGAGATCTAGCTCCGCCGGAACTTCTGGCAAGGAGGCTATGAAGCGCTTCTTAAAGTTTGCGGAAATGTTGGTCATGAGGCCTAACGCCAGAATTAAGCCGCGCCGCGAAGCGGCGTCGGCTTGAATGAATTGTTAGGGCCCAGCTACTCAGGCGGCTAGCAGTCATGGCCCCGACTGACAATCTTACCGGCCAACTGATAACAATCAAATAGCTGCCGATTGTTACTAAAGCCAGAATAGACCAAAAAGGATGTTGCTCCCTCTCGTTGTAGCTGGCGAACACGAGTGGGTGCGCCAGGAAGCCGGCCTAGGCGAGCCACCGAAACCGGGCCATTGGGCTCTTGAGTAACGGCGTAGATATAGCCCTCATTGAGGGATAGATGCGCCAATCCGGTAAAAGCAAAGATGCCGTCGGCGTTCTTAATGATGCCGTGGACGTTCTCGTTGAGCAAAGTCGTGAGATGGCCATCAGCATCTTGGAACAGTAGCTTGCCGATCCACTCACCGCGATCGGTGCCAATCAAGTGTCCGCCGAAGCCGTCTAACGAATAGTCCGGAACTAGCACTTCAGGTGCTTGGGTCGCCGCACTCTGCTCGGCAGAGCAGCCACATATAAACAGCATTGCAGTCAGTAGCAGTGGACGCATGCTCTGGACCCTAACGCCAGAGTTAAGCCGCGCCGCAGCGGGGCGTGAAGCACATGGCAAGCTATACCTGACATGTGATTTGCGCCCCGATGTGGCGTCGGCTTGAACGACTTGTTAGGCCGCCGCACGCCGAGCTTGCGCCCGACCTTGCGACAGCCCAACCCCTGAGCCGAACACTACAACAAGTCTGGCCGAACGGCCTGAGGCTGGCACTTGCAGGGCCCGAAGCCAAAACCAGCGACTCGCGCGGCCAAGAACTCTCACAGCGCCCTGTCCGAAGCCGACTCGGCCGGTCGAATCTTGCGGAGAGTAGCGCCAGTCCGAAGCCGAGGCGCTGCAGGGCTGACTGCCGATGCCTGCACCGCGCGTGCGAGGTGCAAACGCTACGGATGAGCGAGGCGCTACAGATCGCCTGGAACCCGGCAACAACAGTGCGGGACACAAGGCCTAACACCTGAGTTAACCCGACCTGCGTAGTGGAGCCAACAACATGGCAAGCTCTACCTGCCATGTTGTTGGTGGAACGAAGCGGGTTCGGGTTGAACGAATTGTTAGGCCGCGCCCACATCACCGAAACTTAATTCTCTCAAGAGCCGCGAGTCGTTGTGCAAACTGGACCGGAGATGCTGCTGTAACCCAAACATGGGCATATCGCCCAGCGTGATCAAACTCAATCAGTGTCTCCTGCGAGAAATTTGGTGGCTCTGCGAAGACGTATCCGCTGGACAGCTCATACCAAGTTACAGAATGCCCACCAACACTCCCACCACCAACGGCTTTAGCCAACGACGTGTCCAATCTTGGCGCATCGCCAAGATAAACTCCAAAGGCCTGTTCCCCAGAAGCAGCCTCAATCGCATAGCAGACGCCAGCATCTTGTGTCTGATGATAGGTCCAAGTCATCCCCGAGTCTGTTAGCAGGACCGGGCAATTATCATCCGGGTCAGAGGGGCCGACCGAGACTTGGAGGAGCATCATCAACACGCCAAGGAGCTTCATAAGCGGCCTAACGCCTGAATTAAGCCGCGCCGCGAAGCGGCGTCGGCTTGAATGAATTGTTAGGACTCATCTTGTACTACTGACAGATCCAGCTCGTCCAGCTCGTTCTGCGGGTCTCGCCGGAAGACGCTAATGACCGTGTCCCATACCAAAAGCCCAAACTCATAGGTCTCGCGAGTTTTGTCTAGGGTCACTTGGCTCACTTGCCAATGCCTGGAGCCATCATCAGTCAGTCCGAAATGACGACAATGATCGTAAGTGTCTATGAACTCTTTGAACTTGCTCTTCAATGTCGGGTCAAGTCCGTGCCTATCCACCAGTGAATCAAAGATGCTTTTAGGAGACGGCACTCGGTCACTAGGTTCAGGATTGTTCTGCCCGAGCAGCTGGGACAGGCTGAGCCCGATCGTGCAGATAAGGAAAATGCAACGCTCATGGAAATGCTCGACCTCGTCTCCGGCTGATAGATCATCTTGGAGCGCGGCCCATTGATGCTTGGCTTGCTTTAGCGAATAAAGCTGGAGGTTAGTGTCCTCGCCACTTGAATCAATGAAGTAGTAGCGATGCACGATATGAGCCCTAACACCAGAATTAAGCCGCGCCGCGAAGCGGTGTCGGCTTGAATGATTTGTTAGGCCGCGCTACCGGATAGTAGGTGCGGCCGTATCGATGCTGCCAATGCGTCGAGTGTTGCACGATCTGGCGATCCTGGGGGCGACGGATAAACCTCCAGAAGCCGGTCGGACTGCGAGCGTGGGTGAACATGGAAGTGAAGATGCGGCACTTCTTGGCCCGCCGCCTCCCCGTTGGAGTTCCACACGCTTATGCCCTGACAGGAAAGCGCATTGGACACGGCGCGAGTGACGTCAACCACAGCCGCCATCAGAGCCGCTCCAGTCTCTCCATCAAGTTCGCGGATGTCCGACAAGTGAGCTTTTGGCACCACCAAGACGTGGCCGGGGTGGAACTGCCGTGTGTCGATGAAGGCTGCGGTAAGAGCGTCCTCTCTCACGAAGCTGGCCGGCGCGTCCTTGGCGATGACCTCGCAGAAAATGCATCCGTTCGCCATAGCTCTCTCCGAGCGGCCTAACGCCTGAATTAAGCCGCGCCGCGAAGCGGCGTCGGCTTGAATGAATTGTTAGACCGCAGAAATTGCCAGACTAAGTGCGACAAATCCAGCGCCCCGAAAAGGAGAGGTGAGCTGGCAGACTGGAAGGGACTCTTATCCGGCAAGAAAGGAGCCCCGACCGTGAAGTACTGCCAGCTCACCAGAGACGAACGATACCTGATCTCCAAGCTCCGCAAGACCAGGCACAGCGTGGCCGAGATCGCCCAGATCCTGGGCCGCCACAGGAGCACGATCTACCGCGAGATCAAGCGCAACCTGACGCCCTGCCCCAAGGGCGGACACTACTGCTACAGCAAGGCCCAGGAGCGTCGGAACGGACGGCTCCGACGAAGCCGCCGCGGCCCGCACCATGCGCCGTTGCAGTACGCCCGTGTCGAGGCGCTGCTGATGCAGCAATGGAGTCCCGAGCAGATCGCTGGCGTACTTCGGCAGGACGAGTTTGCGATCAGCTTCCAGTCCATCTACCGACACGTACGGCGCGACTGGCGTGCGGGCGGCACGCTGTATCTGGAGCTGCGTCGCCGCTACAAGCGCCGTAAGCGGCACTACGGGCTGGAGCGTCGCGGAAGGCTGCAGGGCAAGCGCATGATCGAGGAGCGGCCTGTCGAGATCGAAGCGCGGCTCGAGGTTGGCCACTGGGAAATCGATACGGTCATGGGGGCATCGTGGGAGAAACCCTGCATCGTGACCCTGGTCGAGCGCGCCACCGGCTACCTGATGATCGGCAAGCTACCAAACCGCACGACCAAGGCGTTGAACCGCCGTGTCATCGAGATGATCAAGGCTGCGCCGCTGCCCTGCCTAACGATCACCTCGGACAACGGTACCGAGTTCCATGGCTATGCCGAAATCGAGATCGCTACGGGTGCGACGGTTTACTTCGCGCGTCCCCATCACCCCTGGCAGCGTGGCACCAACGAGAACACCAACGGACTCATTCGCCAGTACCTGCCAAAGGGAAAGAGCATGGCGAAGCTGACCCAGAAGCAGTGCAATGCGATCGCACACAAACTCAATACCAGACCGAGGAAGCGCTACGACTATGAAACGCCCGAACAGCGAATCCGCGCTTGATCAGGACTGTCGCACTTGGTGGTTGAATTCACCCACCAAGCCGCGATGCCCGTATTACCTGGAGCGTAACGCAATTATGGCCAACAGCAAGGCGGCAAGCAGGACAACAGTGGGCAGGTGCCGCGTGACTGCCAGCAAAGACTCGACGCCAGCGAGCCAATCCTCAGACCATACTCCGCCAATGCTCTCGTAGTACGTCCTCGCTGCGCGAGCAGAAGGTCGAAGTGCGGTGTAGACAAATGCTACTAACGCGAGAGATATCACGGACGCGATGCGTAGGCGGCGACTCGCCGGCCGCGCGATTGCTGCAATTGCTAAAGCAGCTACTGGAGCGAGAATAAAAGCATCCGTTGCGCCTAATGCTGACATATGGTGCCTAACGCCTGAATTAAGCCGCGCCGCGAAGCGGCGTCGGCTTGAATGAATTGTTAGGGCTCATCACGGAATCCGCAAGCAAAGGGCTTGTCGCGATTACCAGTGAAAATGAGCTTATGGCACGACTCGCGAGTGAGCTTGGGTAGGAGCTCTTTACGGCCATAAGGATTCGAGTCGTAGTGGAATACCTGGTGCAGCCCGGCGGTGCTGAGTAGTGCGCCGTTCCAGATTGACGAGTCAATGCCGGGGTGCTCAACAGCTACCCAAAATGGTTGAATCGATTTTGCAGCGGTTTGCGCACACGAGATCGCGGAAGACTGATCTTCGCCAAGCCGGATCAAGCCGCACATTTTGGCGGAACGCCCGGAGGCGTGGGTTAGCTCAGAAGCAACGATCTCAGCGGATGTGGATGGGCTTGCCTTGTGGCATCCAATCGCGAGCATTGTGAGAAATAGAAGTGCCAGAGTCTTTGACATGAGCCCTAACACCTGAATTAAGCCGCGCCGCGAAGCGGCGTCGGCTTGAATGAATTGTTAGCTGCTGACGCGCCCAACCAAATCTGCAAGCACACCCGATTTGTGTAGCCAAGTGACGGCGGCCAAGTTGAGGATGACAGTAGCCCAGAAGGTGACCTGAAACGAGTGCTTCACGGTCTTGTGGCGGAACTGTTGTTGGGCGATCAGCGCCCCCGGCCACCCCCCGAGAAGATCTGCAAGATGAAGGCTCGCTTCCGGCGTGCGTTGCGCATCGCCTTGCGCCGCAATCTTGTCGGATCTGTACATGAGGTACGAGAGGACGCTCAATGCAAAGTACGCTGCTACTAACAGTGTCGGGAGAAGGCCGCTGACAGCGGCAGCAACGCCGCTCACCAAGGCGCATACGCCAAGGATCGCCCTGGGAACTCGCGAAGGAGCTCGCGGCACTTCGATTCTCTGGCCGGCGTGACGAACTTGCCGGGCGTTTGTCCGCCCTCGCGCATCGACGCTTGGCAAGTACGAGATCATGTCGCCGGAAACAGGCCGACGTGAAGCACGCTGAAACTCGTTGATATGGACAAACGCGCGGGTACCGCCCCCGTTGGGGATTACGAAGCCGAAGCCTTTGTCGTCATTCCAGTCCGTAATCCGACCTGCCATTCGCATTGCTGTCCCCATCAGCGGCTAACGCTTAAGTTAAGCCGAATTGCAGCGCGTAGCTGGCAACATGGCAAGCTTTTTCTGCCATGTTGACGGCGTAGCGATGCAATTTCGGCTTGAACGCATTGTTAGGTCTGCGCTTTACACAGACCTGAGCTTTGAAGCTGCAGCAATGTACACGTGCAATGCGCGCTCACAGTCGCCAAGTGCGCGATGCTGATTCGACATGGATAGTTTGCCATCTCTGGCTAAGTCAACGAGGCGAAAGCTGTCGCGTCTTGGCCAAGCCTGCCTTGCCATTTTCAGAGCGCAGGAAGTCGGATTGCGAAATTCTATTCTGTGTTGAGCGGCCGCGTTATGTAGGAACGCGAGATCAAAATCTGTATTGAACGAAATGAGCCGGAGGTTGCCGACGAACTCTGCAAAGCCTCTCAGCGCTTCTTCAAGCGCGACACCATCTGATTTGAGCAATTCATCGGTGATGCCGGTCAACTCTACGATCTTCTTGGGGAGCTTGCGCTTGGCTGTGATCAAACTTTGGTACGTGTCATGCCTGTCCGAATTACGATTGACGCGAATAGCTCCGATTTCAATGATCTGGTGCTTGGACGCATCTAGCCCAGTTGTCTCTAAGTCAAAGACCACGAACTGCTCGGGCAAGTGGGAGATATCTATTGCAGGAGCGTCACCTATGCGAGATCGACTGTAGAGCCAATAACCTATGGCAGCGAGCACAATCAGGATTAGCAGAGTCGTCATGGCAGACCTAACACCAGAGTTAAGCCGAGACGCGTAGTGGAGCGAAACACATGGCAAGCTTTACCTGCCATGTGTTTTGCGTAACGAAGCGGCTTCGGCTTGAACGACTTGTTAGGCCGCCGCACGCCGAGCTTGCGCCCGACCTTGCGACAGCCCAACCCCTGAGCCGACAGTACAACAAGTCTGGCCAAGTGGCCTGAGGCTGGCATTGCCGGGGCCAAAGCCAGAACACTCGACTCGCGCGGCCAAGACCTCTCACCGCGTCGTGGCCGAAGCCGACTCGGCAGGTCGAATCTTGCAGAGGGTCGCGCCTATCCGAAGCCGAGGTGTTTCAGAGCCGGCTGCCGATGCGCCCGCCGCGCGTGCGAGGTGCAAATGCCGTGGGTGAGCGAGATGCTTGAGCCCGCCTGGACCTTGCCACCGACAGTGCGGGAAACAAGGCCTAACGCCTGAGTTAAGCCGAACCGCGTAGTGGAGCCAACAACATGGCAAGCTCTACCCGCCATGCTGTTGGTGTAACGAAGCGGTTTCGGCTTGAACGAATTGTTAGGCCCCGCGCACGTGCTCTAGCTGCTTGATCAAGTGCGCCGGGCCTTTGATGGATAAGCCTATATACGTCTCTGACGTGGCGATGAGTTCACCATCCGGAAGCCCAATGCGAAAGGTGATGACCTCTTGGGATCCGGCGACAACATGGGAAGCCTCGGACATTGTGCCCCTCGCGGCAAGAACAGCAGACTTCAACCGGGCAAGAAGCTCTGAGTCCCCCTCGGGGCCAAGTATCATCTCTTCAGTTGCCGAATTCTTCATGCGGGGCCTAACACCTAAGTTAAGCCGAGCCGCGAAGCGGCTTCGGCTTGAACGCATTGTTAGGCCGCCGCCACCAGACACCGCGAACACTTGTCTGGAATCGCCGCAACCTAACCCTGAGCCGGAACATTACAACAACTTGCTACGCTCTGACGGCGGCCCTGGACCGAGCGAAAGAGTCTGCGCTTCAAGCTTGCTCCGGCGCCTGGGCGTGCTGGCTACCCGAAGTCCACTATAGATGTGAGCGCCAGAACTCTTGGCCCGTCATGCTCAGGCGAGTCGGATGCTGCGCCACGCAATGTTGAACGAAGCGACCCAGTGGGCTTGGCGAAACCGGCCGAAAGGAACACACCAAAAGAGCGGGATGTCGGAACTCGCACCGAGTGTGGCCTAACGCCAGAGTTAAGCCGCGCCGCAGCGGGGCGTGAAGCACATGGCAAGCTATACCTGCCATGTGGTTTGCGCCCCGATGTGGCGTCGGCTTGAACGACTTGTTAGGCCGCCGCACTCCGAGCTTGCGCCCGACCTTGCGACAGCCCAACCCCTGAGCCGAACACTACAACAAGTCTGGCCGAACGGCCTGAGGCTGGCACTTGCAGGGCCCGAAGCCAAAACCAGCGACTCGCGCGGCCAAGAACTCTCACAGCGCCCTGTCCGAAGCCGACTCGGCCGGTCGAATCTTGCGGAGAGTAGCGCCAGTCCGAAGCCGAGGCGCTGCAGGGCTGACTGCCGATGGCTGCACCGCGCGTGCGAGGTGCAAACGCTACGGATGAGCGATGCGCTACAGATCGCCTGGAACCCGGCAACAACAGTGCGGGAAACAAGGCCTAACACCAGAGTTAAGCCGTGCCGCGAAGCGGCATCGGCTTGAACGACTCGTTAGGCCGCCGTTCCCTGGCACCTGCGCCCGACGTGCGGCAGCCCAACCCCTGAGGCGAACAGTACAACAAGCGCCGTGCCTGGTGCTTCCGAAACGCACCATGCGCGCGGCCAAGAACTCGCACCACGCACTGCCCGAAGCCGACCCGGCAGGTCGAATCTTGCGAAGAGTCGCGGCTGTCCGAAGCCGAGGTGCTGCAGGGCTGACTGCCGACGCCTGCACCGCGCGTGCGAGGCGCAAACGCTCCGGATAAGCGAGGCGCTACAGATCGCCTGGAACCCAGCAACAACAGTGCGGGAAGCAAGGCCTAACGCCTGAATTAAGCCGCGCCGCGAAGCGGTGTCGGCTTGAATGAATTGTTAGGCGCGACCTGCCACGCCCACTTGCTTGAGATCATCCGATGCCCCAGAACGCGTCTTTAAGGGCGCGCCAGAGAGTACCAAGAGTTCTCCCGTCTCCGTTGCTCAATGCAACGCGAATAATCTGCGCAAGAACTGCCAATCCGAGGAGCAGGAAAATGACCAGCCCAAGCGAATCGCGAAACACAACTGCGCCACCGACGAAGGCGGCAAGAAGAATGCCTAGGCCAACCAGGCTTTTAGCTCGCTCGGTCATCCAAACTGCCTCATAGCGCCTAACACCTAAGTTAAGCCGAATTGCAGCGCGTAGCCGGGCACATGGCAAGCTCTTTCTGCCATGTGACTGGCGTAGCGATGCAATTTCGGCTTGAACGCATTGTTAGGCCGCACTGCCGCGCTCCGAAATGACTAAGTCTTTGAGCGCAGAGAGAGCGCCACACATGGCGAGCACGACCGCCTTGAACTCCATGCCAGGAGGTGCCGGATACTTCTCCAGCACCTCTTTGAACGAATCCTGCTCTTTTGCAAAATCGAGAAGGCCGGCGATCTTTTCGTTGATGGCGAGAGGCTCAAGGTTGTGGGCAAAAGCGTTGCGGATGCCGTTCAGGCGTTTCGCGGCGTCCCAGAGCCATGGCTCAAGCGCGCTGTGCGGGGTCATAGCTTGAACTAAGCAGATCACCTGATGGCACTCAAAGCTAGCCCCCCGAGCTCCGCGGAGAGCTTGTGGGAAGGCTAAAAGCAGCGCAAAGATCTCACGGAGCTGTTCTTCGACGAGGAGGTGACCTTTCAGCACCTGAAGGGTCATCTCTGCGTCATCGGGGAAATGATCACGTATGCGATCAAAGTCTGAGTCAGAAGAGCGCATCATCATATGCGGCCTAACACCTAAGTTAAGCCGAGACGCGTAGCGGAACCAACCACATGGCAAGCTTTACCTGCCATGTGGTTGGTGGAATGAAGCGGCTTCGGCTTGAACGCATTGTTAGGCCTCAGGCTCCGACCACACAGCTAGCTCATTGCCACCGGGCTCTGTGAAATGGAACCTGCGACCACCTGGGAAGACGAAGATTGGCTTGACCACGTCACCGCCTGCAGCCTCGACCTTGCGGAGCGTACCTTCAAGGTCGTCGCTGTAAAGGACGATGAGTGCGCTTCCAGCTTCCGTGCGAGCCGCTAGGTCAGACCTGAAGAAGCCGCCATCCAGTCCCTGGTCGGAAAATGCGACGTAGTCGGGACCGTAATCCTCGAACGCCCAGCCGAATGCCTGGACGAAGAATCGCTTCGTTCCCTCCAAGTCTCGCGACGGATACTCAACGTAGTTGATCTTCTCGTGCCGCGGCATAGCGGGCTCCTGAGGCCTAACGCCAGAGTTAAGCCGAGACGCGCAGTGAAGCGAAGCACATGGCAAGCTTTATCTGCCATGTGATTTGCGTAACGAAGCGGCTTCGGCT
>NZ_JBSVRH010000007.1:0-14773 GCF_054052065.1 Luteimonas sp. A537 | reverse complement strand
TGCGACTCCCGGCGAGACACCCGCTGGTGATGCCGTGGGCCCGGCGGCGCTGTTGAAGCAGGCGCAAACCGTGGCGGAGGTGTTCAGCGGCGCAGCCGGCACGCACCTGACGGTGAAGCTGGCCGGCCATGAGGGCGTGGGCCGCAGCAAATCCAAGCTGATCGACGATCAGGCCCCGCTTGCCGCACTGCTCATGAGCGCGAAGACCACGGTGCCGGGCGACGACTACGATCTGGCCAAGGGCGAAGCCGCCGACCGCAGCCCCGCCCCCGGCGATTGCCGCGTGCCGCACACCGGCGACCCCATCCTGGGCCTGGCCGCGCCCGCCGGCATCGTCCAGGTGGCAGGCCAGAGCCTGCACTGGGCCGCCGGCGAAACGCTGACCTTGGCCAGCGGCCAGGCCAGCAACCTGGCCGTTGCGAGCAACCTGCGCCTGCACACCGGCCAGGCGATCGGCTGGCTGGTGGAGGCCGTGGACGGCGCGCCGACCGAAGAGGCCTCGCTGAGTCTGGTGACAGGCGAAGGCGAGCTGGACATCCAGGCGCAGCACGACCAGATCAAGCTGCAGGCCAAGGACCAGCTGAAGATCGTGAGCGCCAACGCCGAGGTCGAGTTTGCCGCCGGCAAGACGGTGCACCTGGCCACCTCGGGCGGCGCCAGCCTGACGATCGAGGGCGGCAACATCACCGTGGCCTGCCCCGGCGAGATCAAGGTGCATGCGGGCAAGAAGTCGTTCCTCGGGCCCGCACACCTCTCGCGCGAGATGAATTCCTGGCCCGAATCGAAGTTCGACGAAAAATTCAGACTGGTGCAGCGGAACGGCAAGCCCGCAGCGAACTACCGCTATGAAATCGAGCGCGCTGATGGCGCGAGGATCCAGGGCGTGACCGACCCGGACGGCTGGACACCCCTGCAGAAGGGCGTATCCATGGACGGCCTCCTGATCAGGCTGCTGGGCCCCGCCGACAAGGCATGACAAGGAGCGTCGTTGATGACGGCTGAAACAACTCGCAGGGTCGGTACATCGACCAACGAACAAGGCATCCCGGTTGCGCGATCACTCACTTCGCCAACGCAGTCCACCGCGCGTGCGGAAGTCGTCGTGCCGCCCGACGTGGTGGTTCCGATCCTGTTCGTGCCCGGGATCATGGGCAGCAACCTGCGCAACAAGGACACCCAGGAGTCCGTGTGGAACGCGGGCTCCGTGCTCAAGCTGGCGCTGCAGTGGGCCTTCAAGTCCGCAAAAACCCGGCAGACCAAGCTTGACCCGAAGACAACCGAGGCCGATCCGGAAGGGAAGATCCCGGAGGTCGCCGAATACACCGGCGATGACCTGACCACGCAAAAATTGACCGAAGAGCAGCTGCGGGAACGCGGCTGGGGCACCGTGTCCAACTATGGCTACGGCAAGTTCATGGCCTGGTTCGAGCCGGCCCTGAACGCGGGCACCAGCAACCCCTGGGAATCGCTGGTCGGTAAGGCACCCGCGGAATGGGGTGCCGAAAGTGCGCCCGCGCCGCTCGACCAGCCAGAGTCCGAGGATGCCTGGGACGTGCTCTGTCCTGTCTATGGCGCCGGTTACAACTGGCTGCAAAGCAACGGCAAATCCGCCGTTGATCTGGCCAAGCGGATAGATGAGATCATCGCCGAATGGCGTGACAAGGAAGTTGGTGGTTCAAAGCCGTACCGCTGCGACAAAGTGATTCTCGTGACCCATTCGATGGGTGGGCTGGTTTCCCGGGCTGCGGTACATAGCAGCTATGGCAAAGCAGCGTCGAAAGTGCTCGGCATCAATCATGGAGTCATGCCGGCGGATGGTGCCGCCGCGTCGTATCACCACGTCCGCAGCGGCTACACCGGCCTCAGCCGGTTCGTCCTGGGCAAGGATGGCGCCCAGGTCACCGCGATCTTCGCAAACGCATGCGGTCCCCTTGAGTTGCTGCCCAACAAGCTTTACGGCAAGGGCTGGCTCAAGGCCGTGTCGAACGGCCCAGGGAGCACCGCTGAACTTTTCGCGCTTCCAGAGGCAGACCCCTACCTCGAAATCTACGTCAAGCGCGAACCGTGGTGGCGGCTCATCGATCCCGCCCTCATCGACCCGGCCAACCGCTCCAGCGCCAGCAAGGCCACCGGGGGTGTCGCGACAGATCCTTGGCTCGATACCTATCTGCCGAACCTGGTGGTGGCCGACGAGTTCCATGCGAACACCGGAAATACCTTCCACGCTCCGACCTACTCGCATTACGGTGCGGACGCGGCGCGCCACAGCTACCAGAATATCGTCTGGCAAACCAGCCAGAAGGTCACGCTGGACCAGGATGAACTGCTTGGGTCCGCGTCAGTAAACGCAAAGGGTTGGGCGGCGCTCAAGCTCGCCTTCACCTTCGGGAAAGACAACAGCGATCCAGCCAGGGTTGCGCAGGGAGATGGCCATGTCGTGTTCGAAATCATGGCTGCCGCCGAAGCCGGTGACGACACCGTGCCCCACAACTCCGGTGCCGGACCGTTCATCCGCGGCAGTGGAAATGTGAGACAAAGTTTCAAGCTCGAAAAAATGAGCGAAGGCCATGCTGCATCCTATGACGATGAAAACCTCCGCCAGATCACCCTGCACTCGATCGCTAAACTCATTGGGGAAGCGGAATGAAAGCCACGCCCCGCTCCGCTACCTCCAACTCCTTGCCGTTTTGCTCATGGCTCTCGCGGGTACAGCCTGTGCGCACGCCCGGACCGGAGGCAAGCAAGTGAACACATCCTCCGGCACGCCCTATTGCGTCGGGCTTCACGAAGTCGCGTTGCCGCCGGGCGCAAAAGCCAAGGTCACCTCCACCTATGCAGGCCTGCGCGACCAGGACAAGGGCCCCGCGCGATGGGATATGGTCGTGGCTTCGCTGCGGGAACGTTCCGACGCGGCAGAAGCCAAGGACTCGCCACGCAGCGACCGAACCGCCGAACTCTACCGCGCCGCGGGCGCCAATCCGCAGGCCGCGTTCTCCAACAGCCGGCTGGTCGGCTTTGACACCAGTGGCGAAGCCGCTGTCATCGCCGAGCATTCCGGACCATCAGCTGCATTCACGATCGAGGCCCATCGCGTACAGGATGGGCGGCACTACGTGTTCGAAGGCGAGAGCAGCCAGGCAAGCCGCTATCCCGCCGTACGCGATGGCGTCCTTGAAACCATTTCCCGCTATAGCCCCCGCGAACGGGACACGTCGCCACCGGCGAACGCCTTCTGTACTGCGAACGGTTACTTCAGGCTCAAGGATGGCAAGGACGTGGCCGGTGATGCACAGCTCGTCGTTACCTTCCCCGACATGCCGGGTGTGTCGTTTTCATTGAGCATCTATGGACTCGTGGAGCCCAGCAAGGAACCGGCGTTCGCGCAGCGCGTTGCGCGTGATCTTGCCGAACTGACCCAACTGGGCGGACAGGTCAAACGCCTGCATGAGGGCGAGCGTGAGTACGGTGGGCAGACCGGTGGGATGGTGGCCATCAGCGTCCCTTCCGAAGACCCGGGCGTCGGTGACGATTTCAAGTATTTCTGGCATGCCGCAGGGCGGCCGATGGACCCCTATAAGCCGGAAATCGAAGCGGAGCTTCTGGCCGACGGCGCGCGTGGCATTGACCAGGACGCTCTTGATGCCTTGTGGAACAAGCTGATGGGCGGTTTCCAGCTTCGTGGCGGAATGCGTTGATGGCCGCAGTGGTGTCACCACGTACCCGCCGAATGAGCTCGGTTGCCCGGAAGCTCCTGGTTGTTATGGGCAGGTGCAAGATTCTGATTCCGGTCGTGGTCGCAATGGCCGTGGCCGGATGTTGTATTCATGGAAGGAGCGGAGGAGGCACGCAGACGCGGTGGGTGGCCGCCAGTGACTCCATTTCTACGACACCACAGCAGGCGCGGCTGCAGTGCGTTCGGGCCTGCAACTGCCAAGGCGCGGAGATGGAGCGCTGCATGGTCGCGGAGGGATTCCGGCAGGAACTTGTGAAAGTGCCAAAAGGCTGCCGCAAGTCGTCTTTCTTCTTCTAGGGAAGGTATCGACAACATCGCTTGAAGTAGCAGTTATGGATGGGGGCAAGACTTGATCTTGCCCCCGTTTCTCGGACACCCGCTTAATGTAATGACCCACCGGTTTCTGCTCAGGTCAGGCCGCTAAATCATATGCCTCATCGGGTGTCTTCATGCCCAGCGCCTGCTGCTTGAACTCGGGGCTGAACCGCTTACGCTCTGCCTTCGTCCCTGCCTTTTCCTGGTCATCTGTCTCACCTCGGATTGCGGTATTGAATCGCTTATCCGGGTGTCCGTGAAGCAGGAGCAGGATCAGGTCGCCCTTGCCTTCGTCGGCGATGAAGGCATGGGGCAGACATACGCCGGGCTCCTCCGGCACCTCGCCCGGTGCACGCGTACGGAAGCGCGACAACACGTCGCGCAGATCGGCCAGCATCGCATCGCGGCGCAGGTCGCCGTCACGCCTTCGGGTGCGCCGAATATGCGCGTGGATCGCGTGCCAAGGATCCGTCCTGCTCAGCCTTCCTTCAACGCAATGTCCTGCAGCTGCGCATCGGTCAGCGGTGGGCCGCCCAGGCTGGCCTGCACCTCCGGCGACCATGCCGGCTCGCGCTTCATCCGGAAGCTCAGGTAGCGCACCAGTCCCATGTAGGCCGTCAGCGGCAGGAACGGCAGTGCGGCGATCCCGAGCAGCCACATCCCTGGGCCGTGGCGCCGGCTCTCCTCGCTGCCCGGACCGAACAGCGGCTGGAACAGCCAGAACGATTCCCAAAAACCCACGCCGAAGTCCTCGTACAGGCGGTCGTACACCGTCCATGCCGGACCTTCGCCCTGCATGAAGCGGCGGATGTGTTCCCAACGCTCCACCGGCGACTCCAGATCGCCGTAGCCGATGCTCGGCCCCACCCCGAACCGCTGCAACACCGTCGCGCTGCCCGGCGCGTCCGTCACCGCGAACACCAGCCCCGACTCGCGCCTCGGCACCTGACCGGTGAAGATCGTGTACTGCACCACTTCCCCCCGCACGCACGACCAGTCGTAGCTTTGTACTTCGAACCGGGTGCGGCCCCATAGCTTTCACCCCCACTGCCACCACGGCAGGCCCTTGTCCACAAAGACGTGGACCTTGCCCAAGGCGCGATTGACCAGCACGGGGGCGTAGCGGAAGCCGACCCAGTCGATCTGAATAAAGACTAGCGTCAACAACCAAAACGGCAGAAAAATTATCCCCCAAACGAACGATCCTCTTGAAAAGTCTGCATACAGGATCATTGCTCCCAAAGGCGCGGCTAGAATTCCGAACGCGCTCAAATATCCGCGCATCGCACCTAACTGATCTACTAGAGCCAGCGCATTCGGATACACCCGCATCACACCATCCCAGGTGCGGGCCACCTTCCCGGCTGGCTCGCTTGGCAGCGGCAGCAGCACCGCCTGCGAGTTGGGCGGCGACAGACCAACCTCGGCCTGCACTTCGGTCTGAACGTTTCGGGTCTCGGTATTCAACCTGCTTTCCACACTTCGGCCTGGGCGATGGGGTCGTTCTCGCCTTTGTTGTGCAACGCGAACACCAGCCGGACGGCCTGGTACTTGCGGTCGTTGATCTTGTAATGACCCAGCCGTTTCTGCTCAGGTCAGGCCGCTAAAGCATATGCCTCAGCGGGTGTCTTCATGTCCAGTGCCTGGTGCGGGCGCCGGTGGTTGTAGAACTGGATCCAGTCGCCGATCACCCGACTGGCGTGCTGCTGGCTTTTGAAGCGGTGTCGATGTGCGCACTGTTCCTTCAACGTGCGGATAACCCGCTCCACCATTCCGTTCTGCTGCGGGCAGTACGGGGTGATGAACTCCTGCTTCAAGCCGTAGCTGCGCACCAGTCGGGTGTAGTCGCGACTAGTGAACACCAGGCCGTTGTCGGAGCGCAGCAGGAACGGGGTTTGCACCCGTCCCAAGGTCCCGAACCGCGCGAGCAACGCCTGCTCCAGCGCGGCGGTTGCGGTGCTGGCCTTGCCGCTGCGCGACAGGTGCCAGCCAAGCAGTTGCCGGGTGTAGCAATCGATCACCAGCGCCAAGGTCAGCCAGTTGTCGCGGCCACCCCAGATCCGGCAAAGGTCCGTCGCCCACCGCTCGTCAGGCGCTTGCGCGACCGACGGCAACGCCTGGATCCGTGGGCGGCATCCGACCGCCCGCTTCCTTACCTGCCAGCCCTTCAGCTGGAAGATTCGCTGCACCGTGTTCTTGTTCATGTCCAGCAGCGCCGCCACCGTCCGACAGCCGAACGATGGCTCTTCCTCAATCATCGCGTTGATCGGCTCGGCCAGCTCGGGCCGGATCTTCGGCTGCGCCTTCGTCGGGTGGTAGTACATGCTCCGTCGTGCCACCCCAAACCATCGGCACAGCTTAGCCATCGAGACCTCAAAGCCATCGTCCCGCAGTCCCTGCTGGATCGAGACCATCAGGTCTCGTCCTTGCCCAACAGGGACGCCAATTTTTTTCGAGCGCGCAACTCCAGCATGGCCTCACCGTAGGCTTCCTGCAGGTCCTTGAGCTGGGGCTCGTATTGATCACGAACGTCCTCGGGCTTGGCCCGCAGCGCGTTCTCCATGCCGCGCTTCCCCTCATCGACCCAGCTTTCGATCTCCGACCGGGTCAGGTCGAACTGGCGGCTGCCTCAGCTACTGTCGTCTTGCCCTGGATGACTTCCAGCACCAGCGCCGACTTCCGACGGGCCGTCCAACGCTTGATTTCCTCTTCCATCATCACGCTCATAGGTGTCTCCTTCGAAAAATAGCACCTGAGCAGGAATTCAGTGGGTCACTACACCCACAGCGCGCCTGGCCGGTCGGCGCGGAACTGCCGGTTAACCCGGTCCAACAGAAACGGGCGCGCCGGGTCGGCTATCGTCGTACGTACCGGCTTGCCGCGGACCACGCCACGCAGCCCCTTCTGCCGCATCACTTGTGGGCTACTGACCTCGCCCAAACCACGCGCCGACGGTCAGAATTAGGAACATGCTGCCGTATATCAGCGTCGAGAACGCTGCCGCGGCCAACCAACGACGTCTCAGGTGCGGAAGCCGGCCTTCCCAAGCCAAGCTTTCTTCCTCCGTCGGTGGACGCGTGCGGTACGGATTCTCGCCCTGCCATTGCATGGCTTCGCGCAACTCGGGCGGGTACTCCGGACGTGGCGCCGTCCGCTGTACCCACAACGCGCAGCGTTCGGTCCAGTAACTCACGCCTCCCCAGAACCACGTGTAGACCTTGTTGAAAATGCCCGGCTTCAGACGATGGTGTTCGTCGACCATGTCCTGCAGCAGCAACCGGTCCATGCGGGCGTGGTCGGCACGGGAATCGTCCAGTGGTGGCATTGGGTCGACCGATGGAAGGCCCTCCGGCGCTCCGTCCATGTACGTGCGAATGAACTCCCATACCTCTTCTGGGCGCTCGGCTGGAAACAGTGGTGGGGCCGGGTTTACCTGCTCGATGATCTTTCGCGCCCCCGGCGCCAGCTTCGCCAATCCCAGCATGAAAAATGTCGCCGATCCAGCCGTGGTGATGATGGCGGAGCGAAACACCGCCGGATGCAACTCGTCGTAATCGAGCACCATCCAGCCGCGCTTGCGGTCTACCCAACAGTAGAACTTTCGCGTTTTGCGGCTGAGAATCACTGGCGGCGGCAGCGGCATCCGGGCAGAGCGCCACGCCCATACCAGAGGGCAAAGTATTACTAGCAATGCTACTCCTAGCATCACTAGACCTGGAACAATCTGATCACCACCTTCCTCGAATGACTCAATTAGAAACCCGGGAGTTCCGGGAACGAACATTAGTAAAGCCACAACCAAGAACCAAGACCCGTAAAAAACTCCCATCCCGCGATTCGAAACGCTGGCATGGGGGACGAACTCGAGATAGGCCGGACTAATGGTCTGCACTGCGCCATGTGCGTTTGGAAACAGCTCCGCCGGCTCGACGCCGCGTGGTAGAAGCAAGCCCCAACCGCCACCCTGCTCCGGGAGTTCCTTCATTCCCAGCAGCAGGTCGCGCGCCGCCTTGCTCGCGCTTCTGCTCATCGGCGTGACGCCGGGAAACGCAGCATAGTTTCAAGTGCTGGAAGCTGGTGTCGGTCCGGCTTGTAGACCAGCTCCATGCCGAAATCGCCCACATCCACGTACCGTTCGCCATCGCCCAGCAGGCGCTCCACGAAATTCGCGATGCCGACCCCCATGCCGCCGCCGCTCCCCAACCGTCCCGTAACGTAGGCGGCGCCACTTTCGTCCGCTTTGATGGTGGGTTTACCGCTACCGCCGTGAAACTCTCGATGCACTGTGGGACAGGCTGATGGGCAGTTTTCAGCTTCGCGGCTGAATGCGTTGACAGTCGTCATTCAAGGAGCAGCAGGTGACGGGAATCGCCCGAGGTGGTCGTTAAGCATCGCTTGCCACTCCGGAGGCAGGCTGTTTGCGTTCTGGCGGTACCACTCTGCGCACTGCGAAGGCGCCATGATCGCCACAAGGATAGCGTGCGATTTTTCCAGGAACTCGCCGAAGGGAGGAACCCGGTGCATCCAGAGCAGGTGGCTGTCGGTTGTCTGGAAGGCCTGATACATCCCGGCCATCCATTGGAGGTGGGGAAGGCAGGCTTCATGCGCGCCCGCTTGCCCCAGTGCGGAAAGAATGGTTGTGCGCAACTCCACAGGCGCCATGGCGTGTTCAGCGCTGTTTAGCGTATCCGCCTTCTCGAACCAAGCCTGGCCACGAAGCAATTCGCCCGCCATCACAGATGTGGACGCCAGCTGCAGAGCGTTGAACGCGCCGGGTTCGTGTTCGAATAGCGCGTAGTAGCTCTCGAATGCCTCGTGCCAGCACTCCAATCGGGACAGGCACAGCGCGCTCAACCGGTAGGCATCATTGCGGACGGCGGCATCCGGATGTTGGCAGTGGGGCCGGGCCATGGCGAGCGCCGCCGTGTAGTTGCCTGCCGCAAGTGCGGCAGCAGCGGCCTGCAGCTCCAACGGCATAGGTGCGTCGGCGACCGGCGGGGATTCGGTCCGCGCGTCGCGGGTGGTGCCGGCACATTCACGCAAGGCCTCGTAATCCTCAGCGCTGACTGCCCAAGAAGATGCAAGTTCGCTTTCCGTGCTTCTGATGCGACCGTCGCTGGAGCGCCGGTTGTCTACAAGGGCAAGGGTGATCCAGCGTGCGGCAGAATCGGATTCGACTCTCCGTCCTTCGATCCTCAGTGTTGTCCAGCCCGACGCGAGCATTCCGACAGTGTGGCCCGCGACCGGCTGGAGTTCGAGCAGCGGTGTGGCACCGTGCGCGCGAAGATGTTGCCGCAACGCGTCCGGATCCCCTCCGGGCCAGAGCATTTCAAGAGAGAAATCCTTGTCCGCCCAGCGTCCGGTCGCCTCACTGAAGGGCTCGTTGGCGATCTCCCCAGCGAGATATACAGGCCCCAACCCGAGGAAAATCGCCTCCAGGCCCAGGAACAGCAGCGTGGGCACGAGCTCAGCGTAGTGATGCAGGATGCTTGGCGTTTCGATACCCGCAAGCCGGCCCGACACGGCTACCCACCACCATGGGAGTAGCAGCAACACCATCCACGCACCGGCGGCGAAGCGATTGAATCTGGACGAACGGCTTCTGGCACCGAGGAACAAGGCATATGCGACGACTACCATCAGCACCAGAAAGAACAGGTCGCACAGCACGATGGCCACGAAACTTCCGGTTTCGCCACGTGCCCAGAGATACAGCCCACCAACCAGCGCGGCCGAAAGCGGCCCCGCACAGAGAAGTACGAGAAAGCCGCGAGCGCCGATGCGACCGGAAGACACATAGCTGGGCAGATCGCTTTGGGGTGACTTCATGTCCTGATCCTGGAGGCTTCCTGCCATCGACATGGATTCTAACCCGCTGACGCGGCTGCCATGGTCCTGATCACGCTCCTCATGTCGCAAGGTGCAGGGCACAGGCTGCGGTAGGCCCGGCTGGCGCGCGACAGTCGCGCGGTCTATGCACGCCACGTGCCGCGCCAGACTTGGATACTGCCCTCGGCCGATGTCCGTTCGCCTGCTATTCCAGATCGACAGCTTCGACGCCGGCCATGGGCATGCTGGTGTAGTACCAGCCCAACACTTGAACCAGCTCACTGGAAACACCGGCCAGGCGCAATCCATCCGGCGTTCGCGCGACGGTGACGAACGGATAGACATCGCGTTCCAGCGTGCCGGCAGGTGGCAATGCGTAGCCGCCTGCCAGCAGCGGGTCCGCCGACTGCTCCAGCGCGGGGATGCGCAGGTACCAGACCTCCGCGCACAAGCCGGCGAACTCCGCCTCGGGTTCTGGATAACGGCCACCGGAGCGGACGGGTGTCGCCGTCTCTAGCATCCGGGCGAACAACTCGCCGAGTTCGTACGTGTCCGCTTCACGCGGCTGGTTCAGCAGTTGCCATGGTCGGAGGAACAGCGCCACGATGAATTGCTGTGCCCGAGAATGGTTTGCAACGCTGCCGGCCAGAGCGGGCCACGGCATACCGAATGGCGCACTCTCCCGCTCCGGCAGCCCTGCCCTCCAGCGCAGCATCAGTGCCTTCAGGTCGGCGTCGGCTTGGTCCCGTTCGAATGCCGGCAAGGCCGCGCAAGCCGCTTGGGCGGCCCGCGCTTGCCAGTCCGCCGGCCGCGCGTCCAGCTTCTCCGCGGCAAGTTTCCAGTTGCCCTGTCCATCCGCACGCAGCAGCAGGGTACCGTTGAGCGACCTTTTCCTGGCTACGATCGTCACCTCGCGGACCGTTTCGCGCAAGGAAGGCAATCCCGTGCTTTCCGGCGACATCTGCAGGAAATCGTAATCCAGCGGCACCACCACATGGCCGTCGGTCTGCTGCAGCACGCCCAGTCGACCCTCCTTTTGCGCGATCCACAGGCCGGATGGCGCCTGATCGAAACCCACGAGCTGGTCGTACTCGACCGGAATCGGACAGCGCGCATCGGCCACGTCGATGCACAGGCCGGTCTTGCCGTCACGTTCGACCAGATAGGTGCCTCCCCGGTCGATGCGATGCACTGCGTCGA
This sequence comes from Luteimonas sp. A537, assembly GCF_054052065.1. NCBI lineage: Bacteria > Pseudomonadati > Pseudomonadota > Gammaproteobacteria > Lysobacterales > Lysobacteraceae > Luteimonas > Luteimonas renzhihongae. The sequence goes on along the minus strand of NZ_JBSVRH010000007.1, from coordinate 3,696 downwards.
ACGGCGCTTCGAACAGCGGCTCGTCGTGCAGGTCCAGGAACCAGACCTGGCCGTCGCGCTCTACCTGGAAGAACGGCATCGCAGTCTTCGCATCATGCAGATCCACACCCTCCCAGCGCGGCTGCAGAATAATTTGGCCCGCCATGTCGATCACGCCGACCTTGCCGCCCGCGTTCGGCATACCGCCGGTCACCACCCGCATCCATCCGTGCGAGAAGCCGCCCAGCGTTTCGATGTAGTCCCATTCGGGCTGCACCACCCATCGGCCATCACGATCGATGACACCAGCCTTGCCTTGGGCTTTGTCGAAGATGATCGCCCTCATATCGCTCGACTGACGAACGCTCGTGTACTCGCCCGGCGCCACGACCAACCGTCCGTCGGCACCGATGACGCGCTCTGCATCGAGGATCAGCCGGTCTTCTCCCCAGCCCACTATTTCCGCATCGGATTCGGCGCCGGGCACTGGCCGGCCCCGCAGGTCGAACGCCTGGTAGCGCGGGCTGCCTGTGTTCTCGGGATTGGTCGCCAGTACAAACGCACCGCGCAGTACGATGTTTTCGTAACGCACCGGCAGCAGCAGGTGCTGGTCGGCAGGATCCATCAGACCTTCCCTGCCACCGAGCTTGACCACCCACGGGACTGCCTGCGCCAGCGACTGATCGATCATGTCGTACTTCAGGGGCACGCGCTCGCGTCCTTCCAGATCGATGACGCCGTAGCGATCGTCGCGCGCGACGATGTAGAACGCCGATTTCCGGGACCGGCCGATCTCGTCATACACCGCTGCCGCAACCAAGCGGCCGGTGTCGTCGATGATCCCATGGCGGCCCTCGCGGGTAAATTTCCAGTAGCTATCCATCCACATCACCTGCCGCACGCGATCGGCGATCTGCTTGCCGGTCTTCAGGTCGTACAGGTCCACCAAGTCCCCACGCTGCTCGACGTGAAACGGCGGCTCGGCAGCGAAGCAAGTAAAACCCGCCAGCATCAGCAACGCCAGGGAGAGCAGACGACTGGAAACGCATCCTGCACGCATCGGGGACTCCTTTCCGGAAATGCGGATCAAATAACGGGGTCAGGTCCAAAAAAGCCGTGATGTGGGTCGAGCTTAACCGGCCTGCGGAAGATCATTTTCATGAATCTTCTGCTTCAAAATCCCAACCAGCCGCGGGCGATCCTCGGCGCTGATCGTGTCCAGGCGGAGCTTCAACTTCTTCTCCTTGCCTGCGTCCGATCCCCCTCTGTTCGGCTGCTAATATCCCACGAGCCTTGTCGCACGACAGGCAACAACTTTCAATCTGGTGACTTTGATGCGCTTGGATGCCGTTCGCACCGAATCAATCCCCATGCTCTTGATGCTTCTGTGCGGCCTGCTGCTTGCACCGCCGGCCGTCTCGCAATCCGGAATCGATGGGTACGAGAGGCTGAGCGAAGAGGAACTCAATGCGGCCGTTAAACGGCTGCAGGAGAATTTCAAAAATGACGTGCAAAAGGCCCGCAATGGCGAGTGCACGCCGGGAGTTTCCCGCGGTGGCAACCCCACCGACCGGTACTGCAAGACGATCTACGATGCCGATTTCGTGATCCAGGCCATCGACACCCCGTCCCCCACCCCGGATGTGTGGCGGCGATTGAACGAGTTGAGCTCCCAGTTTCCAGAGAAAACCGCCGCGCTGATTCTTGAGCACCTGCGCAGTAAGCCGGCCCCGACCGAGGCGGACTTGAAGGCCTTCGTGCAGAAGACCCGCGCCGACATGGCCTTGATGGAAGGCGGCACGTTCACCATGGGCGATTACGGCGGCTGGCTGGATGGCACCTTCCTGCACATCACCATGAGCACTCGCGACGACAACCCCTTTCCGGTCCAGCTCAGCGACTTCCTCATCCAGAAGCGGCGCGTCACCATTGCCGAGTACGACACCTACACCCGACATCGTGAGCTATCGTTGATCGGCACCGATTTGATCTCTGCTGATGTAACTCACGGCGGTGAAACCTCCCATATTGAATACCACTCTGTGGAGAGCCGTTACCCGGGCTACAACGCAAAGGTCACTTGGCAGCAGGCACATGACTACTGCGCATGGCTGGCGGATATCTCCGGCCAGCCGTTTGCCCTGCCCACCGAGGCGCAATGGGAGTACACCGCCCGCTCCGGCGGCAAGCCCTACGCCTTCGGTATCGCCAACCCGCGCGCGGACAAGGTGGACCCGGCAGCTCTTGAACATGACATGGCGAGAATTGCCGCCGAGCGCGCCGGCGCCAACGAAACATCGAACCGTCCGAGTGGTGTTTACGGCCCCAATCCAGCGGGACTGTACGACTTCATCGCCTTCGGCAAGGAATGGGTCAACGACTGGTATGCACGCTATCCCAACCCGACGCCCAAGCACCCGGCGCACAATCCCACTGGCCCTGCGAGCGGTACCGAGAAGGTCGTACGAGCCAGTGCCACCGGCAGCTGGACCGTCCTGGACCGCTTTGGGTGGGGGAAGGACTATGAACTCTACGATGACGATGACGACAACATCAACGACAAGCGCCAGTCGGACGGCGTCGTAAGGACCGTCGCTTTCCGCTGCGTGGTCAACGCACCCCGCTGGAAATAACCACTATCCCGTTTAACGGGAATGATCCCTCGGCTTACGCCATGCGCGTGTCGCCCTGTTGCCACCAGGGGTTTTCCATCCACGCCACATGCGTTCCATTTTGCATCCGGTACGCGAACGCCCGGTTGGGGACGGTATAGAACCCCGGGGTCGGTGCGGTCTTGAGTTGGTGGAATTCCGCCAAGCGTCCCTGTCCCAGCAGCTCACCCACGAACGTATCCCATCCAGCGGCGAGACCTGCCCGTGCGGCTCGCCGTCCACCGACGAAGGCCGCAGGCCAAGACTGCGATAGTCCCAACTGACACAAGAGCATGCGTTGTCTGAAAGCGCTCGCCGAATATGTGCGTGGATCGCGTGCCAAGGACCCGTTCTGCTCAGCCTTCCTTCAACGCAATGTCCTGCAGCTGTGCATCGATCAGCGGTGGGCCGCCCAGGCTGGCCTGCACCTCCGGCGACCATGCCGGCTCGCGCTTCATCCGGAAGCTCAGGTAGCGCACCAGTCCCATGTAGGCGGTGAGCGGCAGGAACGGCAGCGCCGCCAGCCCGATCAACCACATGCCCACGCCCTTGCGCCGGTTCTCCTCGCTGCCTGGACCGAACAGCGGCTGGAACAGCCAGAACGACTCCCGGAAACCCACGCCGAAGTCCTCGTACAGGCGGTCGTACACCGTCCACGCCGGCCCCTCGCCCTGCATGAAGCGGCGGATGTGCTCCCAGCGCTGCACCGGCGATTCCAGATCGCCGTAGCCGATGCTCGGCCCCACACCGAACCGCTGCACCACTGTCGTGCTGCCCGGTGTATCCGTCACCGCGAACACCAGCCCCGACTCGCGCCGCGGCACCTGTCCGGTGAAGATCGTGTATTGCACCACTTCGCCGCGCACGCATGCCCAGTCATAGCTCTGGACCTCGAAGCGGGTGCGGCCCCACAGCTTCCAGCCCCATTGCCACCAAGGTAGACCCTTGTCCACGAATACGTGAACTTGGCCTAGTGATCTTGCCCCCGTTTCTCGGACACCCGTCTAAGCAGCGTGGGCCCGCTCGAACTGCTCCGGGCTGACGTAGCCCAGCGTCGAGTGGAGCC
>NZ_JBSVRH010000006.1:0-32531 GCF_054052065.1 Luteimonas sp. A537 | reverse complement strand
CGGCTCCACTCGACGCTGGGCTACGTCAGCCCGGAGCAGTTCGAGCGGGCCCACGCTGCTTAGACGGGTGTCCGAGAAACGGGGGCAAGATCAGAGATCACCGTGCAGGAACTCCACCAGCACCTCGCTGCCGATGCGCGGCAGGAAGTGCGAGCCCCAGTTGGGGCCGGCCAGCCATTCGGCTACCGGCACCCAGGTGCCGGAGGAAGCGTTCCAGGCAGTCGTCGCAATGCTTGACAGTGGCTTCCCAGGCATCCCTGGCGCGACCGTAATAGTCCAAGGAGCTGTACTGCTCCAGCAAAAGGACTTCCTGGGGAATCAAGGGTGTCGGCACGGCAGGCGGTTACAGTTTTGGATCGGATTGATCTTGTGCTCACAGCCAGAAGGTCTCGCCATAGTCGCTGTTCTCGATCTTCGGCAAGACATCACCCTGCTTGAAGCGACGCCGTGAAGCAAGTCTTGCCGGGGTGTGCCACCAGCCGCTGTGCGGTCGCGCAAATCAACGAGATTCGATGTCCCGGTTGTCGCTATATTTCCGGAAAGTGCCCGAGGGGTGGTTATGAAGGTGTCAACTCATCGATGGCGTTCCAGCGGGTCATCGGGCCGGCCCATTCGCTGTGGTGCGTGATCGCCAATCGTGACAGTGCCTGGGCCAGCCAGGGTTTGCCGAGTGCGCTGCGCAGTTCTATGGGGTGATCCCGTCCTTGCCGTCGGCATCAATCGCCTTGCACAGGGCGTCGAACAGCGGGCTCTGTTCGGCGCTTTGACTCAGGCTTTCCATCTGGCTACGTTCATCTGGCTGTGTCTGTCCGGTCTGTTCAAGCGCGCGTCCGTACAGGTCTTTGGGTTGCACGGCCCCCGGTGTCCAGCAATACGAAGCCCGGCCACGCCCATGGCGAGCAGAGGACGACGTTTGCGTCATCTTTCTCCCGTGCAACCACGAGCGCCCGAGCATGGCGCTCGCGGCATCACGTCCATGCAGAAGTGGGCATTGGCCGCTTAGCTCCACTTTTGGCAAAGGCTAAAATGGGGGGGATTACCGTCATTCTCGGGATGCTTCGATGTACGCCCGCTTTTTGTCTTGGATCTTCAGTATGTGTTCCGCGAACGCGTCCAGCGATTCGAAATAGCTTCCAAAGTCGCCCCAAAGCCAGTTGCGCGTAGCTTCTCTTTCATTGGGTGAAATAACCAGGAACTCGTCGCATCCAGCCTTTCGACTCTCCTCGTCGGCATTGACGAAACGAAACCTGCACCCCTGTCTTGCCGCGATCATGCGCTCGTTCAGAAGATGCTCTGGAAGGTGCTCGAAGTTACCCTTGGTTTCTTCACCGATGTCGTATCGAGCCATGTTCTCGCGTTCATCGATGACCCCTTGCCACCAGATTCCCTTCTCGCGGTAGACGTCGGTGAGCACCTTCATGACTTTGCGCGATCCATCTGAAGCTGCGGAGACGAAGTAGGTGGCACGATAGCCTTCTTCGCTGATACCCATCACATCCTGCCGTTTGGCTCTTATCCTGATCACACCGCTATCAGGGACATCGACAGCGTGTCCGAGGGGATCCGGTTTCATTTCAATGCCGCCAGGCTGGCCGAAAAAGGTTACGACCGGGCCGAAGTAATCGTCCGGGATCAGGTATACGAAGGGTGGAGGCATGACATTGTCCTGATAAATTTTGTATACAGTCCAAGCAGCTGTTGCCAAGAAGGCGAGAACGGCGACGGATCGAATAACTCGGAATTTCCTGCTGTCGTTCATCGCTTCTGCCACTTTTGCGGGTTGCCGTCATATTGGTCGGGGGCTAATCAGGACGTTTATTTCTTGATCGTTTGGACGGTGTCGCACCGGACCTTCTAGTTGCTGCCTCTTTGTGCGGCAAGCCTGGCCATGCAGATCTCAAAATTCTCCGAACTGATCAACTCAGTGAAACGACAATTTTGAGCGGCATAATCTTGCCAGCCACCTTCTTCGTTGATATATCGATCTCTTAGTTTTGAAATCATCTCAGATTGTGAGAATCCTAATGTTTGCAGTGAGAGAATGAAATTATAGAACTCGTCATTTATAGTGCCGCCACCAATTCGATTTATTTCTCGCACCCGATCATCTGTTGCCTTCCACAAGCAAATATATTTCTCTATTGGCGCTTCCTGCCCTGGAGAAGTTGATTCATAGACGATATCGCAGTGTCTTTCTTTGAAAGGTATCCAAGTCCGTTGAGTTTCGATGAACTGTTTTCTATGCTTGGCTGAGATCGTCGAAAGCTTTTTCTGGTAGACCGCATTCAGCTGAGAATCTGAGATTTTGTAGCGTGACTCAATGCATTCAAATATTTCCTGATTGGTGACTCCATTGCAATTACGAATTACCTCTTCCGCGTTGGCCGTGGAAGGGGCTAACATGACAAGAATTATTCCCAGCAATCGCATTTCAGGCCCCTCTCAAAAAGTTCGGCTTCTTTGTCTCTCCGTGTAAGCAATCCGCCTTGCCCGGTGTTTTCCCATAGACGTTTCATAGATCTGATGCGCTCCGGAATTTTTTCCGTAGTGTTATCGTCAAAACCTTCCTTGATCTGTTTCATCTCTAATCTGGATGCCTCGCTCGGCTTGGTAAACGAGTTGCCGCGATTGATTACAAGACTGGACCGGCTTCCCGGGGTGACTGGATTTGCCGTTGTAGAACTGGTCGGTGGTCCCCGGCTGGTCCAAGGCCCGTGCAGAAGCTCGATCTGCACCTCGGCATCGACACTGTTATTCGAGAAAACTAAACGACTTAAACAGAGACGTCATTGCATCGAGTTCGCGTTGCGCCTCTTCATTCGAGGATGATGGCCACAATGCATAATTTGCTGAAAGAGCCTTGTTTCCGACGAGGTAAACCACCTGGCCGTCGACGCCGCGATCTGCCATGTTGCGTGGTCGATCGAGTATCTCAATGTTGGCAATGAGACCAGTTCCATTCGCGACTTGGAATGTCTCGAGTGAGGCGAGTCTCATCTCAAGCGGACCGCGTGTGGCTCCCGACTCATCTAGTTTGTAGGCTTCATCACCACCTGGCGTTAATGAGTAATCCAAAGAAGCAGACGTAAGGCTCACGCGTTTAACTTCGATGACATAGTCGGTCTGTTCTCTCCAGCCTTCCGGCTGTCCGACTGTTGAGGGACTGCTCGTCTGGACAGACTTGCTGAATGCAATAATGCAATTGACATCGTCTTCTAATGTCGCACCTTCTATCTCAATGTAGTCCAGATTCTTTGGGACGATAAAAGAAACTCTGCAGTCATTTAGAACTATTCTATGCTGTTCCGCACACGCGGTCAGCGAAGCGACAGAAAGAAGCGCTGGCACAGAGAGGTGAAGTGAAGTGCTCAAGAAGTTAGGCATGTCAGACCTCGGGGACCTCTTTATACTCTGGAGAGGGGGCCGGTTCGTCATTTAAAACATAGTAAGCATGCTGGAATGACTGGGTTCGGAAATTGAAATGGAGTTGGCCGGGGTTGATTGAGCGAGTAACATTCCTTTGTGATGGCTCGTCTGTTCCTTGGTCAGCCCAGTAGTTAATGCTTTGTTTGCCGAGCTCAACGAGATTTTTATTCACCTGCCTGTACCGTTGCTTCGAGGCCAAGTAATATCCTGAGCCATCAAATGTATTGTAGGCTTCAGTTAGTAACAAGGAGGCAGCTTAGGCTCAACTTTCAAGTGCAACACCCCGACCATATAGGGTGTTGCGATGAACGAACAGTACCGACATTTGGGCGTGGAAGAACGCGCCGTGATCATGATCGAGCGGAGCAAGGACATGAGTCTTCGGTCGATTGCCCGGACATTGGGACGAGACGTCTCGACGGTGTCGCGTGAGATCCGGCGCGGAGTTCCGGAGCGGGTGGAAGGCAGCGGTGCCCCGGCGTCTGTGGGCTACGACGCGACCGTTGCAGGGTCGGCGTATCGCGAGCGCCGTACACGCTGCGGGCGTCGAGGCAAGCTGATGGAGGGAGAGCCGCTGTACCAGAAGGTGTATGACCGCTTGGTCTATCTGGGTTGGTCGCCGCAGCAGATTTCCCACAGACTGCGGCTCATGAACCCCGACGACCCGACGTGTTGGATCAGCCACGAGACGATCTACGCGGCATCTACGCGCGGTCGCGCGGTGCGCTGAAGCAAGACATGGTGGAAGCGCTTCGCCAAGCCAAGCCGGCCCGGGGCCGGCGCCGCACCACGCTGGCCAAAGGCCAGACGATCCCGGAGGCGCTGCGCATCGTGAATCGGCCGGGGGAGATCAAGCAGCGCCTGCTGCCGGGCCACTGGGAAGGCGATTTCATCAAAGGCAGCTTCAACCGCTCGGCGGTGGGGACGGTGGTCGAGCGCAAGACCCGCTTCATTCTGTGCCGGATGGACGGCTGCACGGCGCAGGACGCGCTGGAGGGATTCACCCGCCAGATGAAGCCGCTGCCGGCGTTCCTGCGCGAGAGCCTGACCTACGATCGCGGCAGCGAAATGGCCTGTCATGAAGCATTGGCCAAGCGGCTGAAGCTCGACATCTGGTTCTGCGATCCGTACGCACCCTGGCAGCGCGGCAGCAACGAAAACACCAATGGGTTGTTGCGCCAGTACCTGCCCAAGGGCACCGACCTGTCGAGCGTGACCCAGACCCAACTCAACGATATCGCCCGGCTGCTCAACGGCCGGCCACGGAAGACGCTCGACTGGAAGACGCCGGATGAAGCCATGGCCGAAGAGGTGGCCGCATTCTCGAAACGTGTTGCACTTGATTCTTGAGACCAAGCTTCACCTCGGCTTGCGATATTGAATCGCTTATCCGGGTGTCCGGCAAACAGGGGTAGGATCAAACCGCCTCACACAAAAACTATCGGACACGCCCGAGGTTCCTAGGTCTTGGCTTTTGCCGGGGAATACTCACTACTTCCGAGACTCTTCGGCTACTATGGGCATGGTGCCATTGCATGCGATCTTCATTCCAGTTTTCCCTTTGACCAACCCTTCGACGCTTTGTAGCGGCAAGACGGCATTTGCTTCGGCAATACTTGGATCATAGAACTGTGCGATAACCGAACCAAGCTCCGGCGAAAAAACGACGCGATAGTAATCACGTTTAAAAATGTCCGCGTTCTTTGTTGGGCCGATTTGAATTACGAGATCGATGGTGCTTGAATTGCAGGCATAGCTTCTCATAGCGAACAAACGCTCGCTTGATTGGAACTCGGCATGAGACAGCTTGTGTTCAATGCTCGATCCTTTGGGGCCATATCCGTTGATTACGTAATCGTTCTCTGCCTCGGAGAGGGAGAATTTGTACTCTGAGATCTCTACCGTCATGGGTTGGTCCGATCCCGCGCGAGTGAATAACTCTGCGCGAGCGGGAAGCTCAGAAGAGCTAATATTGGCCACGTAGGCCAAGAACAATAACGGAAGATACTTCATGCTAACCCCGTACTTTGGAATATTCTGCGATAACGCTCTTCGTGAGTTTCTTGATTCTCAGAAGGCATCTTTGAAAATGTGTTCTCGCCAGTACTCTTCAACATTATTCCAGCGGTCGTCGTAACTATCGGTTCCCTTATTGATCACGGCTGTAATCTTGTCCGCCGATTCTCTTGCTATTCCCGCATCAGCTTGTTCGTAGAGCTTTTTCTCGACCCAGAACCCGAGAGCAGAACGGACTGCATAGATTGGTTCATTCACCTTGTCCGGGTTTGCTTCAAAATCCACAATTTCGCCCCAGATCCGTTCGTGCCAAGTGGTGAAGTTTTGATAGTTGGATCGGCCGGTCAGTTGTTTCAAGCCGCGCCCTCGATATCGCCAGCCATCACCTCGCTGTGTGTTGCCGAGTTTGTAGCCGTCGGGTCTGTTCGCGTCATCGTAGGCATTGTTTGCTATGGCTTCTTCGTTGTAGGCGTCGCGGTCAGAGCGCTCTCTGTTCCCTCGATAATAGCCGAGCTTGCTTTTGAAAAGACCGCTAGATGGGTAGCGAAGGTTTTCGCGGAAGGCCATTCCCGGGCCAATTTCCTGTCGCACTTGCCCGAAGAAATGGCATAGACGTTCTTCGCTGTCCAGTTTGCCATCATCCATATTCAGATTCACGCCTTCCGCTACGCTTTGCAATCGATCATCTGGTGCGGATGTAAATATCTTCTTCAACATTTCCGCCGTGACGCCACCCCGTTGCCCATAGAAATTACCAATAAATCCAACAGGATGCAGATGATCCACCTTGGACTCTGCCGTGAACCCGTTCCTGCCTTTGACGTCGTCCCAAAACTGCAGTTCCCGGGTCCGGCCCTTTTCCTTCTCCCAGTCTTCCTTGCGCGGCTCCGGGATCAGTTCATTGATCGCGTCCCAACGATCCATCGGACCTGCCCATTCGCTGTGATGCATGATCACCAACCGCGAGAGGGCCTGCGCCAGCCAAGGCTTGCCGAGCGCGCTGCGCAACTCCATCGGAGTGATCCCGTCCTTTCCGTCTGCATCGATCGCCTTGCACAGTGCGTCGAACAGCGGGCCTTTTTCCGCGCTTTGGCTCAGGGTTTCCATCTTGTCCCGTTCGTTCGCCTTGTAGCGACCCACTGAATTCCTGCTCAGGTGCTACTTTTCGAAGGAGACACCTATGAGCGTGATGATGGAAGAGGAAATCAAGCGTTGGACGGCCCGCCGGAAGTCGGCGCTGGTGCTGGAAATAATCCAGGGCAAGACGACAGTAGCTGAGGCCAGCCGCCAGTTCGACCTGAGCCCGTCGGAGATCGAAAGCTGGGTCGATGAGGGGAAGCGCGGCATGAAGAACGCGCTGCGTGCCAAGCCCGAGGACGTTCGTGATCAATACGAGCGCCAGCTCAAGGACCTGCAGGAAGCCTACGGCGAGGCCATGCTGGAGTTGCGCGCTCGAAAAAAATTGGCGTCCCTGTTGGGCAAGGACGAGACCTGATGGTCTCGATCCAGCAGGGACTGCGGGACGAAGGCTTTGAGGTCTTGATGGTGAAGCTGTGCCGGTGGTTTGGGGTGGCACGACGGAGCATGTACTACCACCCGACGAAGGCGCCGCCGAAGATCCGGCCTGAGCTGGCCGAGCCGATCAAGGGGATGGCTTGAAGAAGAGCCATCGTTCGGCTATCGGACGGTCGCGGCGCTGCTGGACATGAACAAGAACACGGTGCAGCGAATCTTCCAGCTGAAGGGCTGGCAGGTAAGGAAGCGGGCGGTCGGATGCCGCCCACGGATCCAGGTGTTGCCGTCGGTCGCGCAAGCGCCTGACGAGCGGTGGGCGACGGACCTTTGCCGGATCTGGGGTGGCCGCGACAACTGGCTGACCTTGGCCCTGGTGATCGATTGTTACACCCGGTAACTGCTTGGCTGGCACCTGTCGCGCAGCGGCAAGGCCAGCACCGCAACCGCCGCGCTGGAGCAGGCCTTGATCGCGTGGTTCGGGACCTTGGGACTGGTGCAAACACCGTTCCTGCTGCGCTCCGACAACGGCCTGGTGTTCACCAGTCGCGACTACACCCGACTGGTGCGCAGCTATGGCTTGAAGCAGGAGTTCATCACCCCGTACTGCCCGCAGCAGAACGGAATGGTGGAGCGGGTCATCCGCACGTTGAAGGAACAGTGCGCACATCGACACCGCTTCGAAAGCCAGCAGCACGCCAGTCGGGTGATCGGCGACTGGATCCGGTTCTACAACCACCGGCGCCCGCACCAGGCACTGGGTATGAAGACACCCGCTGAGGCATATGATTTAGCGGCCTGACCTGAGGAAAAACCGCTGGGTCATTACAGACATACGAGAAAATTCCACTTCTGGCATCACCTAACTTGTGGGGGGATTACCGTGATCGGCCGCACCGGCAGCGGCTGGGTGACGTCCCAGCGGAAGGCGGACAGCGGATGGTCATCGAGCACGCGGGTGAGGATGCCTTGGACATCGAGGTCCTGGAACACCAGCGCATTGCGGCGCAGGCGGAGCAGGGCGGTGAAGGGTTCGATCACCAGCGTGTAGCGGGCCAGGCCGCCGTCGCTTCCGGTCAGGCCGACCTCGGTGCAGACGCCGAACCAGGTGCGTGGTGCAGGTCCGTCCAGGCGCAGGCCCAGCGGCTGGCCGAGTAGCGGCGCAAGGTCCAGCTCGGCCGACGACGACAGCACCGCGATCTCGAAGCGGAAGCCCTCGCACACCGCCTCGCGTCTGTAGAACCGCTCGACGATCGCCTCGACGCCAGCTGGACGAGGATCACGACACGCAGCTAATTCGCAATCTCCAGACCTTTCCAGAGTGAAAGAACATCCTGTTTAGTTGCACTTTGCGAGGGGTCGGTGTGATTCTCCAAGACGAAATGTCCGTAGAGGAACCGGCCGTTTCCCAGCGGCATCACGGCCACGTTGCAGGTGGAGGTCGCCCGATAAACCACGCTATTGGCTTCATCGCAGTCCACGTCTGCCGCATACAAAGTGTGGCTATCGATTGTGCTCGGCAAAAGCGGATAGGACGCCATCCCTGTGGCCACGCTGAGTGTGCGTGTCGCTCCCTCGTTCGATACGGCGGAAGCGATGTCGCCGCTCTCGCTGGAAACTCCGAAATCGGACAGGAAGTCCAAGTTGGTGGACGAGCACAACAGTCCAACGGGCGTTAGCCGGCTTACCATTTGGAACGACAGGCAGTCCGTGCGCGGATACCGGTTCGATATCTCTGTTTCCTTCACGACGGAAAAAACGGATGGTGCGTGCACGGGATTTTCCAATCCCGTCAACGTGATCAGACACGCCGAGGCTTTGAAAGCGGCGACTAGACCAAGCAGCATGATGAGCGAGCGCAAAGTCATGGCCTGTCCATTAGTACGATTTCGATGGCCTCGGATTCAGCGAGTCGCTCGTCAAGTCCATTAGGATCGCCAGTTTGCCGATTGACGCCATTAATTGCGCGTGCCACCGCGCGAACCGTCGCGCGGTCTATCGTGTTGTTAGTGACGACGGAATTGATGGTCCTGAACTGGTTGCTTGCAGCGCCCGCCTGCCAATACCACCCACCGGCATCGATCGCGCTATAGGCGTTGATGGACAACTCCTGCGGGTTTGGAATTGCCGGTGCTCGTGCCGGACGCGCAGGATTCCACCAGGGCGAAGTGAATGTGGCGGGTTCCAACCACCCTCGATACACCCAGTATTTCGAATAATTCTCGCGACCAGTCAGTTGCTTCATTCCGCGACCTCTGAACTTCGGACCATCTCCGACTTCGATATTACCCAGCCTGTTTTCCAAGTAGAACAGGTGGTCGTTTCGATTGGCCGGAACGTAGTAGCCGTTAACCTCCGGCTGGAAGCTGGCATGGCGCGGATTGCGTGCATAATTTGCCGATCCTTCCAACATCAGGCAAAGAAAAAGTGATTCTACCGCGCCTTGGCCGTAGAAGTGCGTCATCCGCACTGGAGTGATGATGAGATACTTCCGCTTTACCGTGTTTATCTCAATGCGATAGCTTTCCCGCACTGTTTCAGGTGTTCTTCCTCTTCCTTCAGTGGATAGTGCGGTCGTGGGATATTTAGTGTTTGGATAGACGCGGGCAAGTTCGTGTTCGCTAAGCCAAGCACATTTCCTGTAGTGCCGAATAAACTGCAGCGGATGGAAGTGCCACACGCTGCGCTCAGCGACACCAGTTTGCGGCCAGAACGCCATCGCGTCGACGTGATCCTTGAAGTCCTTCCAGGGCGTATTTCCGTACAGGGGCTTGCCCGGTTGCCGCAGGTCGGCATAGCGGGCCTCCAAATCGGACGCGTCCCACTCACTGGGATGCCTGCAGATGAAGTTGCGGAGAATGGCCGCAATGTTTGCGCCGCTGGCGCGAGTGGCAAAGTCCGCCGGTGCCGACAGCGACGGAGCGGTGGGTTCTGCGGGCAGTTCCAGTAGTTCACTCAGGCGGACGATGTTGGCGATGCCATTGGCAGGACTTGCGGCTTCGCCTTCCTCCAGCCGGCGCCACAGGACCGGGAAGTCGGCATCAGAAAAAACGCTGACCTGATGTGCGGGATCAGCGAGATTGATGTATCCCACAGCAGTATCCGAGTACCGGATCAGTTGCCAGTTCTCAACCCGCGCGGTGGTGTCTGGGCCAAGGACCCGTCCGAAGCGCAGATACTCGAAGCCGGCGCTGGGACAATCGGGATACAGCGCGGTCGCCAAGCGATACAACTCGTTCTCGTAGTCGTCTTGCTGCACCGGCTGACCGACTTGTGCTCCGATTTGACCTTGAGCATCGAGTCGGTATGTCGTGGCGGCGCGTCGGCCATTGGACAGATTGACGACGACGTGCAGGCGGTCGGCATTCTGTCCGGCTTGACCGACGTCCAGTTCATAGAATTGATTCTGGCCCGGCAGGTCGATGCGATGCGGAGCCACCGCACGAGGATGGCGATCTGCAAGTTGACGGCCCGCCGGAATGACGAAATGCATGTCGCCGAACACGTCATCCGAGCCGTGATTGCCGGCGGCGATAGCGGTGCGGTCCCGCCAGAACGCATTGAAATTTGCTTCGGTCGCGAAGATCTCGAAATGGATGGTCGGGTGTCCGTATAACTGGCCGGCAAAGCCCAGGACTTCCTTGCGCAAGATGCGACTGTTGGCCGGCGCCTGGACTGCGGCGTCGCTGGGGGTGGGATCGCGCAGGAAGGGCGCCAGTTGCTGGCGCTGGGCGTTGCTCAGCAATCCTTTGGGACGCAAGTGCATGTAAAGTGAGTAGAAGACGACACGCGTGTTCTCGCCGCTGTCGGTTTCGTGTCGGATAAGGACGAAACTCGTGTCGTAGGCGCCTTGGCCGGGATAGTCCTTGGTATCGGGCGCCAATCGGTAGGCCACGATCACGCCGTCGGCGATGGCCCGGATAGGTTCATCGTCAGGCGTCAGGTGGATGCCGCCATGCCAACGACTGCCGGTGGTTACCGGATAGAGACCCCGGTCGCGCTGTGCCAGCGCCAACATGGCGTTGAAGCGGTCGTCTTCCGACTGGGTATCGGCGCCCGCTGGAAGGATTGGATAGCTGATGAGCATGACCTGTCCCTAGACCGAGAAGGGGGAGTTGCCCTTGGGTTCCGTGAGTCCTTCGGGCAATGGCGTCAGCATTGCTGCGCCACTGTCACCACTCATGAACGGGTGTTGGCTGGCCTTGACCGTGAACTGACCGGGACACTCGAACGTGATATCGCCGCCTTCCAGGGTGACGCGCGTCTGCCCGGCCTGCAGCACGATCTTGTCCTTGGCGAGTACGTCGATCCGCTCATCCGTGGCGGTGACCATCACCGACTGGTCGGCCAGCAGTTCCAGTTCCCCGGTGTGCGCCTGCAGGCTGACCGGGCCGTTGGCGGCGATCGCGCGGATCGGACCGGACTGGGCGAGCAGGGCGCCGTGCCTGCCTGATACCGCCGCAAACGTCTGCCCGGCAGCGAAGTGCGCATCGTCCTGGCTGGTCAGGTGCAGGTTGCCACCGGCATAGGCCAGTGCGCTGGCCGGGGTCGTCCACGCGATGCGGTCAGGGCTTTCGGCCACCAGCACCGGCTCGGCAAAGCGCTCCACCGGCGTTTCGCCTTCGCGGCTGCCGGAGCCGGGCTTCACTGCCGGCTGGCCGTTTACAGCGCCTTCGTGTCGGCCTTGCTCCTGCGGATCGATCACTTCGCGCAGCGCGGTCTGCATTTCGTTGGCCATCAACCCCGGCACCTGCTGCTGGGTGGCCGTCTCATGCAGCGCCTGCGCCGTACGCTCTGCGCCCTTGAACTGGGCGACGGCCTCGGCGATGTCGAGCTGCGTCGAGGCCGCGTCATTCCGCGCCGTCGTCGAGAGCAGCAGGCCCTGCGGTGCGTGCACATTGCCCCAGCCGCCGGTCGCCAGCTCAAAGCCCTGTCCGCGCAGCCCGCCGCGCTGGCTATCGCCGTGCTGGATCAGGTAGCCCAGCTCCAGGCGGCTGTCGGCCAGCGTGGTGTGCAGGCGCGAACGCAGCTGGCCGGTGGCATCATCCACCACCCACTGCTGGCTGCCATCGCCGTCGTGGGCCTGCGAGTGCAGCCCGCTGAGCGTGCCCGGATGGTTGCTGGCATCGGCCAGTGCGAAGGGTGGGGCGACCTCGCCGTTGTACAGCTGGCCGGTGATCCGCGGCTGGTCCAAGTCGCCGTGCAGGAACTCGACCAACACCTCGGCGCCGATGCGCGGAAGGAAGTGCGAGCCCCAGTTCGGACCCGACAGCCACTCGGCTACCGGCACCCAGGTGCCGGAGGTGGCGTCGCCGGGCGCATGGCCGTCGGGGAAGGCGGTCGAGCCCGCGTCACTCAAGCCGCCCGCATTGGGCTGCGCGCCGCGCTGCCACGCGAATTGGATCCGCACCTGGTGCTCGCGGGTCGGGGTGATCGCGGCATCAGGCAGGCCGACCACGCGCGCCGTCTGCGGGCCGTGGCTGCGCACCGGCGGCCGCTCCATCGGCACGATCGCCGTGCCCATCGGCACCGCGACGAAACGGTTGCGGTAGTCATGGCGTTCAGCCTCGTCGCCCAGGCCCAGACGGCCCAGCAGCGCGGCCATGCCGCCTTCGAAGTTGTTGCAGGCACTGTGCTCAACCGCCAGCACCACGAAGGCTTGGCCACTGTGGCTGTCATGCTGGGTCAGCGTAAAAGCACTGCCCGGCGCCAGCACGCGGGCACTGCCGGCGCCGGCCTGCACCTGGCGCACCACGCGCAATGCGTCAAGCTGCAGGTCGGCCTGCAGCTGCGCCTGGGCGGTGTCGGTGAAGCGCCCCGAACGCGGTTCGGTGAAGACCTCCAAGGGCGGCAGGCCCGTTGCATCGGCTTCGGCCTGCGCCGCCAGCGCAGCGACCTGTTCGGTTTGCCAACTGTTGATCGCACGTGCCGTAGGCGTGGCCTGCAGGCGGTCGCGGAAGACGCTGATCGCGTCGTCGGACTCGGTGGCGTCGATGCGGTGGAAGCGGACCGGGCCAAGGTCCGGCACCGGCGCTTCGCGATCGCGGATGACCCAGGTGTGGCCAGCGGGTGCGGCTTCGTCGGCCTCGAAATGCCAGGCCAAGCCGGCCTCGGCAAGCAGGCGCTGGAGGAAGTCAAAATCATCCTCGCGGTACTGGGTGGTGATCGGCCGCACCGGCAGCGGCTGGGTGACGTCCCAGCGGAAGGCGGACAGCGGATGGTCATCGAGCACGCGGGTGAGGATGCCTTGGACATCGAGGTCCTGGAACACCAGCGCATTGCGGCGCAGGCGGAGCAGGGCGGTGAAGGGTTCGATCACCAGCGTGTAGCGGGCCAGGCCGCCGTCGCTTCCGGTCAGGCCGACCTCGGTGCAGACGCCGAACCAGGTGCGTGGTGCAGGTCCGTCCAGGCGCAGGCCCAGCGGCTGGCCGAGTAGCGGCGCAAGGTCCAGCTCGGCCGACGACGACAGCACCGCGATCTCGAAGCGGAAGCCCTCGCACACCGCCTCGCGGCCCGAGAAGCGTTCGACGATCGCTTCGGAAGCGAGCTGGCCCAAGACCGCAGGCGGGTCACCGCCGGGTGCCTCGAGCAAACGGATGGTGCGCTGTCCTGGCGAAAGCCGGGCCAGCGATGCGAGTGCTTCCTGCCACTGCTGTGCAACGTCCATGTTCTGGTCCCTCTCGTAGTGCTACGGCAAGCTGATCGTGATCCGCGCCGTCTCTTGCGGCAGTTGCACGATGTCCTGGTGTGCAGCCAGCTGCTGGTCGGTTTCCCTGCCCAGCCACGCGTTCAGTCCGAAGTACCCCAGCAGGCCGACCACGGCAAGGACCGCAGCCGGCGCCCACAGCGGAACGATCTGCCGCAAGGCGTGGACGACGCGGTCGGGTGGCAGCCAATGCGGCGCGAACCCGGTGCGCTTGCCCTTGATGTAGGTGATTTCGTCACCCAGGCGCGCGGTCAGGTAGCCCAGCTTCTCGGTACCTTCCAGCCGGTACTTGCCCTCGAACCCGAGCAGCAGGCAGTAGTGGTAGACCTCCAGCGACGCCAACCGCGCGGCGCCCTGGCTGCGCAGCTCTTCCAGACGGTCGAAGAAGTGTTCACCGGCCAGGTGTTCGCCGAACAGGCGCAGCTGCAGCGGGTTGCGCTCCCAGCTCGCGTGCAGCGGTGATTGCTGGGAAAGGATCGCCTCGTCGATGGCGGCACAGAAGGCGTACTTGGCCGCATGCACGTCCACCGACGGAATCTCGAGCTTGGCCGCGCCGCGTTCGACCTTCTCCAGGAACTGCCGGATCGACTCGAAGAACCGCTCCCCGTCGTTGGGCACCTGTCCGCGCTTGATCAGCATGAGCAGGTAGAACCCGTCGGACATGAGGTCGAGCAGGCTCCGTGGCGCAGCCGCGGGGACATTGCCGGGCGCACCCGCCTCTGCGGTTGGCATGGCCGAAGGAACCGGAGGCAGTTTGGACTTGGTCATTGGGTCAGTGCGATGAGTTCGAGTTTGAGGTCCTCAATGCCGGAGGGCACGTAGACCGTGATCGACCCCGACTTGAGCATGCGTTCGTACAGCGGGCCGCGCGACTCCAGCGCGAAGTACTGGTTGCCGGGGCGGACCGGGATCGCGGCAGGCACCTGCGGGACGTGGTTGAGCTTGACGCCTGACAGGGCGGACAGCACGCATTTGTCGACGTCGTCCGGTGCGCCGATCTTGAACCGTACCGGCACGGTCTGGATGAGCTCGGGACTGGGCAGGTTGGCGCTGACCGCGAGGTAAAGCGCCGCGCGCTCGTCGATACGCTGGGAGTCGATGCGCCCGAGGTGGAACGAGGGCTTGACCTCGCTCAGCGAGATCGAGAAATAGCGCTCCGAGATCACCGTATCCAGCAGTTCGCGGATCATCGAGAACAGCGCCTCGAATCCTGCTTGCGGCGCGCCGTGCTGGTAGAAGGGCAGATCCGACAGCGTGTACGCCTTGGAGAAGGTCATCAGGCTGCCGGCCAGGCGCGAAAGTTCCTGGAACAGCTGCTCCGGCGGCAGCCCCGGATGGCGGAACAGGTGGGACAGCGTTGCGAACGACGCGTTCGCCGTGTGCAGCAGCCAGAACGATGCGATGTCGCCGGAGCGGAACTCGACGATGTGCTGCGACGGTTCGCGATGCAGGCCGTAAAGGGCGTCGACCTTCGCCTGCAGCCCGTCGAGGAGCCGGCGCAGCTGCGCCATCAGCACGGGGGCGGATCCAATCGTCGCCGACGGCGGGATGAACTGGTCGTCGAGCTCGAAGCCACCCGTTGGAGTGCGCCGGATCTTCGCCAGTGGAAGCGCGGTGAACGCATCGCGTGGCTCGTCCTCTGTCAGCAACCGGACCGTCTTGCGCAGGTAGCCAAGGTCCGCCTCGGCGGCCTCGGTGAACAGGTCGTTGGTCGGCCTGTTTGCCTGGACGAAACGCGCCCCGCCGTCCTGCTCCTGGCCACAGTTTCCGCCCTGGGGCCGCAGCAGCGGCAGGGCGAGATAGATCGTGGTCGACTGGACGCCGGCCGGCAGGTCTGCCAGCGACAGGGCGTCGGGCAACTCATCACCGGACGGCGCTGAATAAGGCTCGCCATCGGGAAACACGGCCGAAATCCGGACGGGCCGCAGCGTTCCGGACGCAAGGCTGCCCTCGTCGAACGTAAAGCTGCGCAAGCCCCAACCGTAGGGGTGCAGCGTGCCCGCGAGATCGCGCAGACGGCCTTCGTGATACGCATCCTGCTGCTGGAAATGCTGGGGCCGCAGGAACAAACCCTCCCCCCAGAACACCTTGGCTCCCCGGTTCACATCCACCTCATGGTTACGCTTCCTTGACCCACGCACTGATGCAGCGTGGCTACCCCAAGAGACATTATTAGCACGCCCCGCAGCGCCGGCGTGCCGGGCTGTTCGGCCAGAATGAGACCGGGCGCACTGTTCGTGGCGTTGCTCAGCCCTTCGAGCAGCGCGTGAGCGTCAGGCTGTGGGATTCCCCCGCGATCTGCGACTGCAAGCCGGAGCTCGACGTCGTCAGTGCGCAGGCATGCAGTCCCACGGTCACGCCATCCTTCTCGGCCTCGAGGGCATCGAACGAAAAGCGCCAGCGATCTGGAGCCGGAGACCGGAACAATGCGACGACACCCATCGCAGCTGCCTCGGGCGGCAATCTCTCCGTGATCTCATGGCGCTGGTTGGGCTGGAGCACGATCTCCGTCGAACTGATCAGGTCGTCTCCAAGGGCGTCCCGCTCGGCATCCTCGTCGAGAAACGCGGAGAAGGGCGCTCGTTCGAAACGCTGGGTGTCGCGCAGGCGATACACCTTGACGACCACCGCCAATGGCTTTTGGTCGTTGCCCGAGTTCAGGTTTGCCCCGGCCCAGAGGCGCAGCGGAATCGACTTGGCGCGCGGAGCGGCGGGCTCTTCGGATTGCTTCCTGAGCCCCACGGTCTCAAGCGCCCTGCTCATCAGGCCGGGGGCGTCTTCGCGCGTTGGCTTTGATGCGCAGCCCGCCAGGCCGAGCAGTCCGGCTGCGGCCATCGCGACCAGGAATCCTGCCCGGATGCTGGCGGACCGGGCGGGGCGGAGAAGGGAGGGGCTGTCCATAGCGCGCTGTCACCTGACGATTGCTTGACCTGCGCATGGTATCCACTGTCACAATGGAAAGGTGAAATTGCGTCGGCAACTGACGCCCGGCGGCCAAGCTTGACGAACAGGGCTGGCCTGATTATATCGGTGCGTGCAACACTGAACCGTTGCTGTCGCCACCAGGCGGGAGTTGACAAGGACTTGTTAGGGAGGGGGACTGCTGTATGTGCACGGATCTGAAGAGGGGCGGGCGTGTCGCCCGCATGCTGGTGGCACTGCTTGTTGCGGCATCGCTTGCCGCGTGTGCGACGGGAGGCAAGAGCAAGCAGCCCGTCGCCACCTACGACACGCTGATCTCCACGGCCGAAGGCCAATTGGCTTCCACGGACTTCGCGGGGGCGCTGCAGAGTTTCGAGGCAGCGGCAAAGGCCGACTCGACGCGCAAAGAGCCGTGGGCGCGGCTTGCACAACTCCACTTCGACATGGGCAATTACGGACGGGCCATCGTGGCCGCCGAAGAAGTCCTGCTGCGTGATCCAAGCGACACCCTGGCCGAGAGCGTGCTGACGCTTGGCGGCTTCCGCGTCGCGGCCCAGTCGCTGCAGCGCCTGCAGAGCAGTGGCGCGCTGACCAGCGAGTCGGCGCAGCGCGAGGCTCGCGAACTGGCCACGTTGATGCGCGAAACAATGGGTCCGGAGATCGCCGGAGTCCCCGAGCCTGCCTCCAGGCCGGCACGTCGCGCGGCTCCGCGCCGGCAGAGTGCGCCCGCACGCGCGCCGGCGGCCGAGGCAGCGCCCGCACCGGCACCAGCCCGGAAACCCACTACCAACCCTTTTGACAAGCTCGGCGGTAACTGAGCAGGTCCAGGCGTAATCGGAGATCGCACGATGGCAAAGAAGGACAGCATCCAGAAGAAGTTGCAGAAGGTCCGCCCGCCGCGGGTGCAGTTGACCTACGACGTGGAAAAAGGCGAAGCGATTGAACAGAAGGAGATTCCGTTCGTCGTGGGCGTGCTTGGAGACCTGAGCGGCCAGCCGGAAGAGCCGCTCCCGCGACTCAAGGACCGCAAGTTCGTCAATATCGACCTGGACAACTTCGATGACGTTCTGGAAGGCGTGGCGCCGCGGGCGGTCTTCCGCGTACCCAACAAGCTCAGTGACGAAGGTGGCGAGTTCGCGGTCGACCTGAAGTTCAAGTCGATCGACGACTTCAGGCCCGAAGCCGTCGTGGAGCAGGTGGAGCCGCTGCGCAAGCTGCTGGAGGCGCGCTCCAAGCTTGCCGATCTCCGCAACAAGCTTGCGGGCAACGAAAAACTGGAAGACCTGCTCACCGACGTCCTGAACAACACCGAGCAGCTCAGGCAACTCGACACGTCCGGTGACGGGCAGGAGTAATTGATGAACGCGAAAGCAGCCACTGCCGTCGAAGGTGCCACGCAGACCGTCGAACCCGGCCTGCTCGACCAGATCGTCGAGAAAAGCAAGGTCGCGAAATCCGAAGCGGAGCACCAGCGCGCCAAGGACATCATCTCGGAGCTTGCGAAAGAGGTCCTGCAGGGCACGGTCGTCGTTTCCGACAACCTCAACCTCACGCTGGACTCGCGCGTGGCCGAACTGGATCGCCTGATTTCCGACCAGGTCAGCGCCATCATGCACGCCCCGAAGTTCCAGGAGCTCGAGTCCACCTGGCGCGGCCTGCACTACCTGTGCCAGCAGACCTCGACCGGGTCGATGCTCAAGATCAAGGTGCTGAACGCCCCCAAGAAGGACCTGGTCAAGGACTTCAAGTCGGCGATCGACTTCGACCAGAGCGCGCTCTTCAAGAAGGTTTACGAGGAAGAGTTCGGCACCTTCGGCGGCTCGCCGTTCGGTGCACTCATCGGCGACTACCAGATCGGCCGCCAGCCGGAGGACATGTACTTCATCGAGCAGATGTCGCATGTCGCCGCAGCCGCCCATGCTCCGTTCATCGCCGCGGCCAGCAACGACATGTTCGGCCTGGAAAGCTTCACCGACCTCGGCAAGCCGCGCGACCTGGCCAAGGTGTTCGACACCGTCGAGTACGCGAAGTGGAAGTCGTTCCGCGAGTCCGAGGACAGCCGCTACGTGGGCCTGACGCTGCCCCGCTTCCTGGGGCGGCTGCCTTACGATCCGAAGGAGGGTACGACGGTCGAGGGCTTCAATTACGTCGAGGACGTGAGCGGCACCGACCATGACAAGTACCTGTGGTGCAACACCGCCTTTGCCTTTGGTGCGCGACTGACCCAGGCGTTCGAGGACTTCGGCTGGTGCGCCGCGATCCGTGGCGTTGAAGGCGGCGGACTGGTCGAGGACCTCCCGACCCACACCTTCCGTACGGACGATGGCGAGGTCGCACTGAAGTGCCCGACCGAACTTGCCGTCACCGATCGCCGCGAGAAGGAGCTCAGCGACCTGGGATTCATCCCCCTGGTGCATTGCAAGAATACCGATTACGCCGCGTTCTTCGGCGCCCAGTCGGTGCAGAAGCCGAAGAAGTACAACACCGATTCGGCCAATGCCAACGCCATCCTGTCGGCGCAGCTGCAGTACATCTTCGCGGTGTCGCGAATCGCCCATTACCTCAAGGCGATGATGCGCGAGAAGATCGGCAGCTTCGCGTCTGCGGGCAACGTCGAGGATTTCCTCAACCGCTGGATCGCCCAGTACGTGCTGCTGGACGACAACGCGACGCAGGAGGCCAAGGCGCAGTATCCGCTGCGTGAGGCGTCCATCCAGGTTTCGGAAGTCCCGGGCAAGCCCGGGGTCTACCGCGCTGTGGCCTTCCTCAGGCCACATTTCCAGCTCGATGAGCTGTCTGTCTCGCTCCGGCTCGTGGCCGAACTTCCGGCTTCCGCGAAAAAGTCGTAAGCGGGACCTGCAACAACAAGGGGCGCAGACCCTCTGACGCAGACCGGGCCGTTGCATGTCGCAATGGTCCGGCCATCCCTCCGGACAGATGTCCGGTAATTCTCATGGAAGAACGGAACAAGGAATCAACATCATGCAACACGCATTCCTCAGCATCGACACCATCAAGGGCGAGTCCCGGGACCAGGACCACAAGGACTGGATCGAGATCGAATCCTTCTCGCAGGATGTTCTGCAACCGCGTTCGGCAACGGCCTCCACCAAGGGTGGCCAGACTGCAGCCCGCGCGGAGCTGTCCCCGATCGAGGTCGTCAAGCAGATCGACCTGGCAACCACCGCGCTGCACCAGGCGGCGGCCAATGGCACCACCTTCCCGAAGGCGGCCATCGAGTTCTACCGTGCCGACAAGGACGGCAAGGCAGTCAACTACTACAAGGTCGAACTGCTGAACGTGCTCGTTCATCGCGTGACGACCTCGGTTGACAAGGAAGGCATGCCGCAGGAAACGATCCAGCTGAGCTTTGGCTCGATCAAATGGACGTACCAGCAGCAGAAGGCCGAAGGCGGCCTGGGCGGCAAGGCTGTTGCGCAGTGGAGCCCCACGCTCAACAAGCCGACGCACAGCGTCTGATGTGAGTCGATGCGGCGGTGCGATGTTGCACCGCCGTATTTGTTTCCGGGGGGACCTCATGGATGCTTCGCAACGAGGCAGGAGGAGGCCGGAACGTGATGGTCCAGACGAAGGAAGGACGCGTGCATGAAGGGATACGAGCCGAACCTGCTGGAGAAGCTGCTGGACGATGACTCCAGGAGCAACGCCGCGGCAGGGACCCTCAAGTCCGTCCCACTCGAGCAATACAAGGAGTCGGTGGCGCGCGACCTCGAAGGCCTGCTGAACAGCCGCGCGGCCTTCACCGAAGAAGACCTGGACGCTTTTCCAAACTGCAGGCAGTCACTGATGACCTACGGGCTCAGCGACTTTTCGGGCAAGAGCCTGGCCAATGCCTACGACAGGGCCGCCATCTGCCGCTCGCTCGAGCAGGCCGTGGCGCGGCACGAGTCGCGCCTGGTCAACGTCCGCGTGTCGCTGCAGACCGACTCCCGAAACGCGTCGACCCTGCATTTCACCATCCATGCGCTGTTGAACCTGCAGCCGGCGCGCGAGCCGATCAGCTTTGACGCGATGCTGCAGACCAACACCCAGCATTACTCCGTCAGCCGCCTGCGCCGCTTGAAAGACGTCGCCTGACGATGGAAGACCTGCTGCCCTATTACGAGCGCGAACTGGCATACCTCCGGAAGTACGGCCGGGAGTTCGCCGATCGCTATCCAAAGATCGCCGGGCGCCTGCTGCTGTCCGGCGATGGCAGCCAGGACCCGCACGTCGAGCGCCTGATCGAATCGTTCGCCCTGCTCAGTGCACGGGTTTCAAAGCGGATCGAAGACGGATACCCGGAGTTCACCGAGTCGCTGCTGGAAGTGATGTATCCGCACTACCTGCGGCCGTTTCCCTCATGCTCCATCGCGCACTTCGACATGGGTGCGGCGCTGTCCAAGCTGAGCTCGCCGCTGCATGTGCCCCGTGGAACGCTGTTGCAGTCGCGCCAGGTGCGCGGCGTAGCCTGCCGTTTCCGGACCACCAGCGACGTGACCCTGGCGCCCATCAACGTTTCATCCGCGCGCTACCTGACGATTGCCGCTCCGCCGATGGCGGTGACATTGCCGGCGGATGCCGGTGGCCAGGTCTCCATGTCATTTTCCCTGCACGGCGACGACGCCTCGGTCCAGCAGTTGGGCGTGGACAAGCTGCGCCTGTTCATGGACGGGGAAGCGTCCTTCCGCTCGGCGCTGCGCGACACGCTTTGCCTGCAGGTGTTGCAGGCCTGGGTTGAACCCGGCAACGGCGGACGCTGGGTCGCGCTGCCGGAAGTTCCGTTGGTACCCGTCGGCTTTACCGACGAAGAGGCGCTGATCGACTTCCCGCAACGATCGCATTCGGCATACAGGCTGCTCACGGAACTGTTCGCGTTCCCGGAGAAGTTCGGCTTCTTCGATCTTGATCTCGGGTCGCTGCCTGCCGGTATCGGCCGCGAGTTCACCCTGCATTTCGTACTCAGGAGCAGCGGCGACTGGGCGTCAAGTCGCATGCTGGAAGCCCTCGGTCCCCAGCACGTGCGCACCGCATGCACGCCAATCGTGAACCTGTTCGCGATGCATGGCGAGCCCATCCGGATCTCGCACACAAACACCCATTACCCCGTGGTCGCCGACGCGCGCCGGGCATTTGCCTACGAGGTGTACTCGATAGATTCGGTGCACCGCATCAGGCAGACGCCACAGGGCGAGCAGATCACCGAGTTCCGACCGTTCTACTCCCTGCAGCACGGCGAAAGTCCCGATCAGAATGGCCACTACTGGGTGGCCCGGCGCGACGAAGACGTGGCCGTGCGCAGTCCCGGCCATGAAACCGAACTGTCCTTCGTCGACCTCGATTTCAACGCATCCGCGCCGCAGGCCGATGTGGTCAGCCTGGAGCTGAACTGCACCAACCGGGACCTGCCGTCCGAGCTGGCCTATGGGCTGCCGGGCGGCGACCTGGTGCAGGAGGGCGGAAGCCCGGCGCGGGCGATTTCCCTGCTGCGCAAGCCCACGCCACCGCGTCGCTTCGCGCGCGGGCGCGGCGCGCAGTGGCGGCTGATCTCGCATCTGTCCCTGAACAGTTTGTCGCTGACCCAGAGCGGCCTGTCCGCACTGAAGGAGATGCTGCACCTGTACGACATCAACCAGTCGCCGGTCACCCGCAGGCAGATCGACGGCATCGTCGGCCTGTCCAACGAGCCGACCACCACCTGGCTGTCCGGACGGCATTTTTCCAGCATCGTGCGCGGCGTGAAGATCACGCTGACCGTCGACGAAACCGGCTTCGTGGGCACCGGCATCGCGCCGTTCGCCGGCGTGATGGACCGGTTCTTCGGGCTGTACGTGCATGCCAACAGCTTTACCCAACTCAGCATCCTGTCGGCAACGACGGACGAGGTACTGGTCGAATGCAAGCCACGAAGCGGCGAATCGATCCTGGCGTAGCGCAGCAGTTGCTGCAGGAGCCGCATCGCTTCGGATTCTTCCAGGCGATGCGGATCTTGGAGCACATGTTTGCGCGCTCGCCTGGAAGCACGGGGGAGCCGCTGGATCGCCTCAGGTTCCGCAACAGCCTTTCGCTGGCCTTTCCCGCCAGCGAGATCGAGGCGATCGAAGCCTGGTCCGAAGACGGCGTGAAGCTGGAGAAGGCCGCGGCGATCGAACACGCGGTCGCGACCGAGACCGTCGGTTCGGTGAGCCTCACGCCGGCATTCGCCGGCTTCACGGGAATCAGTGGCGTGCTGCCGCTGCACTACACGGAGCTGCTGGCCCAGCGGGAGATCTACGAGCGCGACCGCGCGCCGCGGGCGTTCCTGGACATCTTCTTCAACCGGATCGCGTCCCTGCACTACGCCGCCTGGAAGAAGCACCAGCTCGGGGTCCAGTACGAACTGGACCGACGTGAACGTTTCCTTCCGCTGGTCCTGTCGCTGGCCGGAATGGGCATGGGTTCGCTGCGCGACCGGATGATCGACGGCGACGGCGACGTGTTCGACCAGGCCGTGGCCCACTATGCCGGAGGCATCCGCCAGCATCCGGTGTCGGCGAGCTTCCTGCAGCGCATCCTCGCGGACTACTTCGGTACCCACGTGCGGGTCGAGCAGTTCGTTGGGGCCTGGTACCCGGTGCCCGAGAAGGCCCGCACGCGGCTGGGGGTCGGCAACGCCTCGCTGGGCTCGACTGCACTGGCCGGCGACCGGCTGTGGCAGCGCGACCTGCGCATGCGGCTGTGGGTCGGGCCGCTGGACAAGGCGCGGTTCGATGCCTTCCTGCCCGGTGGGCAGGCGGCCCGTGCGCTGGCCAAGTGGCTGACGCTGCTCACCGGCGTATGCCTCGAGTACGAGGTGCGCTTGACCCTGCGGGCAGAGGACGTCGATGGCATGGACCTCGCCAAGGGCGCGCGACTCGGCTGGGATACCTACCTCCTGTCCCAGCCTGATACCCGGCCGCGCTCCGATACCACCTACACGATCCACACGTTGCACTGACCAGGCACGACCTCGTTCCACCTTTCTCCTCGCCAAAACGGACGGCATTGATCGAAGCATGAGCATCAACCTCAAGACCCTGATCGGAAAACTCAACGACACCTGCCGCCAGGCGGCCGAGCGCGCGGCGAACCTGTGCATGTCGCGCGGCAACTACGAGGTGGACCTGGAACACCTCTTCCTTGCGCTGCTCGAGCAGCCGGATGGCGACATTGCGCTCATTGCCCGGCGCAGCGGCGTCGCGACCGATGCCCTGGAACGCGACCTCAATACGGAAATCGGGCGCTTCAAAAGCGGCAATACGCGCACGCCGGTGTTCTCGCCGCACCTGCCGTCGCTGTTCGAACATGCATGGCTGATCGCCTCGCTTGACTCCGAAACAAGCCGCATCCGCAGCGGCCACCTGTTGCTGGCACTCTTGACCGAGCCTTCGCTGTCGCAGCTGGCCTACCGGGGCTCCAAGCTGTTCGCGAAGATCAAGCGTGACGAACTCAAGCACGACTTCGCCAGCCTGACCCAGGGTTCGGTCGAAGCGGGGCAGGGCGTGCGTTTCAACGACGCCTCCGCCACCGAGGGCACCGACGATGGCGACGCCTCACCCGCCCCGGGCCTGTCGAAGACGCCCGCGCTGGACCAGTTCACCACCAACCTGACCCAGCGCGCACGCGACGGCCATATCGATCCCGTGATCGGTCGCGACGCCGAGATCCGCCAGCTGGTGGACATCCTGATGCGCCGCCGCCAGAACAACCCGATCCTTACCGGCGAGGCCGGCGTCGGCAAGACCGCCGTGGTCGAAGGCCTGGCGCTGCGGATCGCCGACAAGGACGTGCCGGACGTGCTGCTGGGCGTCGAGCTGCAGGTGCTGGACATGGGCTTGCTGCAGGCGGGCGCAAGCGTCAAGGGCGAGTTCGAGAACCGACTCAAGAACGTCATCGACGAGGTCAAGAAAAGCCCGCACCCGATCATCCTGTTCATCGACGAAGCCCATACCATGATCGGTGCCGGCGGGCAGGCGGGCCAGAGCGACGCCGCCAACCTGCTCAAGCCTGCGCTGGCGCGCGGCGAGCTGCGCACCATCGCGGCCACCACCTGGGCCGAGTACAAGAAGTACTTCGAGAAGGACGCAGCACTCGCGCGGCGCTTCCAGGTGGTCAAGGTGGACGAGCCCTCGGAGACGCTCGCCGCGGCTATGCTGCGCGGCATCGTGCCGCTGATGGAGAAGCACTTCGGCATCCGCGTGATGGACGAGGCGATCACTGAGGCCGTTCGCCTCTCACATCGCTACATCAGCGGCCGGCAGCTGCCGGACAAGGCGGTGGGCGTACTGGATACGGCGTGCGCCCGCGTTGCCCTGGGCCAGAGCGCCACGCCTGCGATCATCGAGGACACCCGCAAGCATCTCGACCGGCTGGATGCCGAGATCGCCGCGCTTGAGCGCGAAGCCGCGGCTGGCGCCCTGCACGACGAGCGCCTGGCCGAGATCCGCCAGCAGCGCCAGGACGCCGAAACGCGCCTGGCCGGGAACCAGGAACGCCTGACGCAGGAGACCGCGCTCGCACAGAAGATCCAGGCGCTGCGTGGCAGTCTGGAAACCCGTCGGGGCGCCGTGGCGCCGGCCGCGGCTGCGGGCGCCGCGGGCGAGGACGATGCTGGGGCAGGGAGCACCGCAAAGAAGGTGCCGGCGAAGAAAGCCGCTGCAAAGTCGGCGAAGGCCGGCAAGACGGCCAAGGCCGATCCCGAGCAGGCGGAACTGCAGGCCCTGCTGGCTGAACTGCGCGAACTGCAGGGCGAAAGCCCGATGGTGCCACTGCAGGTAGACGGCACCGTGGTGGCCGAGATCGTCTCCGCCTGGACCGGCATCCCGCTGGGGCGCATGGTCAAGGACGAAATCCGCACCGTGCGCAACCTGAAGCCCCTGCTCGCCGAACGCGTGATCGGACAGGACCATGCGCTGGAGGCCGTGGCCCAGCGCGTGCGCACCGCCAGCGCCAAGCTGGAAGATCCCAACAAGCCCCGCGGTGTCTTCATGTTCGTCGGCCCCTCCGGCGTCGGCAAGACCGAAACCGCGCTGGCGCTCGCCGACATCCTCTACGGTGGCGAGCGCAAGCTGATCACCATCAACATGAGCGAGTACCAGGAGGCGCACAGCGTGTCCGGACTGAAGGGCTCGCCCCCGGGCTACGTGGGCTATGGCGAGGGTGGCGTGCTGACTGAAGCCGTGCGCCGCCAGCCCTACAGCGTCGTGCTGCTGGACGAAGTCGAGAAAGCCCACCCCGACGTGCTGGAGATGTTCTTCCAGGTGTTCGACAAGGGAATGATGGACGATGCCGAAGGCCGCGAGATCGACTTCCGCAACACCCTGATCATCCTGACCTCCAATGTCGGCTCGCCGCAGATCATGCAGGCCTGCCTCAACAAGCCCGCCGAAGAAATCCCGGCGGCCGACGACCTGGCCGCGGCGCTGCGTCCGATCCTGATGAAGCACTTCAAGCCCGCCTTCCTGGGGCGCCTGAAGGTGGTGCCGTACTACCCGATCTCCGACGATGTACTCGTGCAGATCATCCAGCTCAAGCTGGGGCGCATCCGGGATCGCGTACAGGCCAACCACAAGGCAGTCTTCAGCTGGGACAACAACCTGGTCGAAGCCGTGCTGGCCCGCTGCACCGAGGTCGACAGCGGCGCGCGCAGCGTCGATCACATCCTCAATGGCACGGCACTTCCCGAAATTGCGGAGTCCGTTCTGGCGAGGATGGCCGAGGGCGGTAAGATCGAGGCCATCAAGGTTTCAGCGGACAAGAAGGGCGCATTCAAGTACCGGATCACCTGATCCGGCATCAACCTCAAGGAGGAGCCGATGGCTACTGACACCCGCAACGAGCGCGAGAACATCCTCGCCAACATCCACCAGCACTGGCAGGGCACGTACCAGCCGGGGAGCGTCGATTACAGTGCTTGGCGCAGGCTGGAGCCGGCGCTGGTCGCCGACCTGCTCGACAACGCTCCTGTCGCCGCGCGCCACGACGCGCGCATGCTGCTTGCCGACCTGCAGCAACATCCCTGGCGCATCCTGTCGGCCCAGGGCGGGAAAGGAGCCGAGGGCCTGCAGCTCACACTCCAACTGAAGGGCCGCCAGGTCCAGCTGCAGTGCAGCGATAGCCCGGCGCTACGCGTCGTGGGGATCACCGGGTAAACAGGAAAACAAAGCCATGGATGCGCTTGTTCAGATGCAGACGCTGTTGGGCGCCGCACCGCTGCAAGGCGGTCGGCTGCTGAAGTTGCACACCGCGTTGGGGCAGGACGCCCTGGTCGCGGAAGCCCTGTCGGCGGTGGAGCGCCTGGACGAAGGCGGCTTCCGCCTGTCGCTGTGCGTGCTGTCGGCCGACGCCGGGCTCGACGCCGGCAAGCTGTTGGGGCAACCGGTGCTGCTTGAACTGCGCACCGACGCCGGCGGCATGCGTCCGTTCCACGGCCACGTGACCGCGTTCGAGCTGCTGGGCAGCAACGGCGGCCTGGCGCGCTACGGGCTGGTGATCGAGCCGTGGCTGGCACTGCTGCGCCAGCGCGTGGACAGCTACGCGTTCCAGGACAAGAGCGTCGTCGAGATCATCGAAGACGTGTTCGCCGACTACGCCGAAGCCGGCGCGCTGGTCCCGGCTTGGCGCTGGGAGCTGCGCGATCGCAGCGTCTACCCGAAGCGCAGCCTGACCACCCAGTACGCCGAGAGCGACTTCGACTTCGTGCAGCGCCTGCTGGCGGAGGAGGGCATCGCGTACTGGTTCGAGCACGCGGGCGACCCGTCCAGCGAAACCCGCGGCACCCACACTCTGGTGCTGGCCGATCACAACGAGGCCTTCGCCGACAGCGGCCGCATCCGCTACCACCGCGCCGACGCCACCGAAGCCGAGGACAGCATCCAGCTCTGGCGCAGCACGCGACGCGCGCAGACCGCGCGGTTGTCGCGCGCCAGCTGGGACTATCGCAGCCTGGGCCTGCGTCCGGCGACGGCCGAAGGCGACGACGTGTCGGGCATGGGCGTGGAGGACGACGACATTGCCGGCCCCTACGCCTGGCATGACAGCGCCGACGGCGAGCGCAAGGCGCGGCAGCAGTTGGAGGCGCAGCAGGTGCAGGCGCGGACCTTCGAGGGTGAAGGCAGCTGGCGCGGCCTCGGTGCGGGTGCGCAGTTCGAACTGGCGCAACACCCCGACCACAGTGGCGACCAGGCGCAATTCACCTGCCTGCAGGTCTGGCACGAGGCGCGTAACAACCTGGGTGCCGGGATCGTGGAGCGCAGCGAAGCCGAGCTTGGCGCGGCCCTGCCGCCGCCGCTGCTGGCCCAGGCGCTGCAGGGCATCGGCTCGCCGGGTGCGCTGCAGCTGGCATCGTTTGGCCAGGCTGACGCATCCAGCGCCGGATCCAACCTGGATTTTGGCGAAGGCTTCTACCGCAACCGTTTCGAAGCCATTCCGGCCGCAACCCCGTACCGCCCGCAGACCGTCGACGGCCATGGCCGCCGCCGGCATCCCCGGCCCACGGTCATCGGCACCCAGACCGCGATCGTGGTCGGCGACGGCGGTCCGGTGCTGACCGACCGCGACCATCGCATCAAGGTGCAGTTCCACTGGCAGCGCGGCGGCAACGCCAGCAGCGGCCAGGCGCATCCGGGTGGCGACGACAACGCTCCGGCCAATGAAGCCGCCTGGACCTGGGTCCGCGTGGCCACGCCATGGGCGGGTGACAACTGGGGCGGCGTGCTGGTCCCGCGCGTGGGCCAGGAAGTGGTGGTCGCGTTCCTCGAAGGCGACATCGACCGCCCGGTGGTGGTGGGCAGCGTGTACAACGGCGTCGGCAACGAAGACGCCGCGCACAACCGGATCGGCAACGGCGCGGCCAATGCGACCGGCAACGCCCCGGCGTGGTTCGAGGGCAACGAGCACGCCGCGGTGTACGCAGGCCTGAAGAGCCAGGCGCTGGCCGACAGCCAGGGCGGCAGCGGCGGCTACCAGCAACTGCGGCTGGACGACACGCCGGGCCAAGGCCGCGCCCAGGCCAGCACCACCCAGCAGCAGACCACGCTGACGCTCGGCCATCTAAAGGGTGGGCAAGACAACGTGCGTGGCGCCGAGCGCGGGTTCGGGGCGGAGCTGTCGACCCAGGCCAGCGGCGCGCTGCGGGCCGGCCAGGGCCTGCTGCTCACGACTGAACCCGGCGGCCCGCAGCTGGCCGCGCCAATGGCGCACCAGCAGCTTGGCCAGAGCGAGCAGCTGCTGCAGTCGCTGGCGGACGTAGCGAAGACCCAGCAGGCGCAGCTCGAAGGCGATCCCGACGAACTACCTGCACAAGCGTCACTGAAGAGCCTGCAGGAGACGCTGCAGGCGACCCAGAGCGGCAGCGCCCCGGGTAACGGGATCGAAGGCGGCGAGGGCGAGGTGCCGGGATGGAGCGCTCCTGTGATCGCGGGCTCGAGCACCGCGGGCATCGCCAGCGTGACCCCGGCCGACCAGGTGTGGGTGTCCGGCACGCAGACGGTGCTGAGCGCGGACCGGGACATCAACTGGCTGAGCCAGGGCGAGACGGTACTGCTGGTGGCCGAGGGTGCGGTGCTGTTCACGCACGGCGGCGAAGCACCGGCGGACAAGCCCCACAAGGAACGCGGCATCGCGCTGCATGCGGCGCAGGGCAAGGTGAGCGCGCGTGCGCACCGGAACGTGGCGAAGGTGGCGGCGAAGACGAGCGTGACGATTGCCAGCACGCAGGCTGACGTGGAGATGAGTGCACCGAGCAAGCACCTTCTGCTGACGGCCGCTGGCGCCTACCTGAAGCTCGAAGGCGGCAACATCGAGCTGGGAGCCCCGGGGACGATCGAGTTCAAGGCGACGAAGAAGGAGTTGACGGCGGCTTCCATACCGTCTTCTTCGGCATTGTCGTTACCCAAAGCTGAGCCGTTGAATAATGAGATGTTCCAGATCGTCGATGAAGTCAGCGGAGCGCCCATGCCGTGGGAGCCTTATCACATCGTCGATGCGGCCGGCACTGTGCTGGCGCAGGGCGTGACCAATCGCACTGGTGAGACCCAGCGTGTTCACACGCCAAAACGTGCAAAAGTCAAACTGATTCGTGGTTTGCCCAGCAAAGAGATCGGGGTCTGAGGGATATCACATGGACGGAAACACACCGCTTGCACAAAGCACCACGACTCCCTCGCGTGAAACGCGCGAAGTGGCCAGGGTTGCGCCCCAACCACTTTTTTTCCTGCGTCCCGAAACCAGCGAAATCTACGTTTGCAGCGCAACCGATACCTCAAAGATACTGGCAGAAGCTGCGTTGATTGATGAACTGATCGCAGATATGTTCATCGCGCAAGCTGCAACCCGCGAAGTGGAGACTTCCAGGCAGCCAACGGCAGAGGACCTAAATCGCGCATTGAGACAAGAGGAGGCTGCGCGGGACACGCTGTTCGAAGAGTTGTCCGAGATCAAGGCATTCTCGGGAGGCGACGAGATGATGGAGTTGGTCAGCCTTCCGGGCAGGGAGAACAAGTACAAGGGCAAGACATTGACCTATGTGCGCTCTTCCAAGGTCAAGAGCCATTTCAGGCAATACAAGCTGGCCAACGCCGAACAGCCCGAGATGAAGTCCGTTCTGGTGAGGGACGAGTCGACCGGGAAAATGAAAATCGACCAGAAGAAACTGCAGGACTCCCTGAAACTTACCGCAAGCGACGTCAAAATCAAGGAAAAGATCGGGGAACACGTTGTCGCAAAGTGGGCAGAGGAGTGGGCACCTGAGTTTGTCCGGGAATTTAATAGGGACTTCAACTTCAAGCGGGAAGCAGCTGCTTCCGACGAAGCCGACGGAGAAAGAACGGTCGATTTTTCGGGTGGAGCAACGCTCCTCCGCGCATTCGCGACCGCCGATGTAAAGGCAGGAGCTCATGTGGATGGCACGCTCGCCGATGCCCTGAAGGGCAAGGGAAGCATCGGTGCTACCTACAAGGCCAAGGGGACGGCGGCGTTTGCGCTGGCCGAAGGCAAGGTCGCGCTGGATTTCTACATTCCCGACAAGAACGGATTCGGGTTGTATCTGCCGGTTGCGGGCGGTAAAGACGAATCTCTGGGGGCCTTTCGCGCGGAACTGGGGACGGAGCTTTCCGGGTTCGTGGGCGCTAGCGTGCTCGGCGAAGGCGGTCTGGAAGTGAGTATCGGGACCGATGACAAGGGAAAGCAGGTGCAAGGCATCCGCGGCACGCGTGCGAAACGGCGTACCGGCCAGCAGCTGAAGAAGAAGAAGCTGAGTGTGGTGATGGAAGGTGATCTGGGCGGCGAGGTCAGCGCGTTCGCCGGCGCGGAGGGGCTGCTTGCCGTCTCGGGCGGAGTGAGTTGGCTCAAGCCGGAAAGCCGTGACGATTTCGTCTCGTTTGCCGAGGTATCGCCGTCGGTAGCCGCTCAGGCCGGCGCGGGCGGGACGGCCGCGTTCTATATCAGGTACCGAGACAGCAAGTTGCGTATCCACTGCAAGCTGGGCGCTTGTTGGGGTTTGGGCCTGAAGGGCAGCATTGAGGCGTCGGTGTCACCGCTCACCTTGGGCGAGTTCGTGCTGTGGTTCCATTACCAAGTGGTCAATGCGGGCAGCCGGAATCTGCAGTACTTCGAAGACAGAGCTTGGGACGCTTATCTGCGTATGCAGACACTGGCGGTACTGAAGGGCAAGCGCATTGCCGACTTTTATGGTCAGGCGGAACATATCCTCGAAGAGAGGTACGAAGAATGGAAAGAGTGGGCGAAGAACCGCCCGCGCGAAGCGATCCAGGCGATTGCGGCCGGCCTGCGGCAGGCTGCGGTGTTACTGCCGGAAGTGCGGGGATTTTTGCTGAAGATGCTGGAAGAGGCCTACAACGAGATCAAGAAGATGGGCGAGGATGTGGCGGACTGGTTCCGGGATCTTCTCTCCGCAGTGAACGTGCTGACGGACGACGTTTATCTGCAGAACGAATACAAGAACGTCCAGCAGTTCGCGTCGCAGAAGCTGGGCGTGAAGGACGGAAACATGATGGCGATGGATACGTTCGTGGGCGAACTGCTGGGACAGGAACGTTTGGCGGAATTGCACCGGCTCAAGACCGCACCGACCCCCGGGTTCTACACCGTCCCCAACCGGGCGTTCGCGTACCGGCTGCAGAACGGAACGCATGTGGCGTGGATGGGAAATCCCTGGTGGCAGCAGGACGACACGCGCTTGGCGTAAGCGGAGGGATCATTCCCGTTAACGGGATGGTTACTTCCAGCGGGGCGCGTTGACCACGCAGCGGAAAGCAGCCTTATTGATATTGATGGCACTTTGCTGACGCTTGTCGTTGATGTTGTCGTCATCGTCGTCGTAGAGTTGGTAGTCTTTCCCCAATCCAAATCGGTCCAGGACGGTCCATCCGCCATCGGCGCTGGCCCGCGCGACCTTCTCGATACCGCTCGCAGGGCCTGTCGGATTACGCACCGGGCGCTTGGGTGTTGGAGTGGGATAGCGCGCATACCAGTCGTTCACCCATTCCTTGCCGAAGGCAATAAAATCGTACAAGCCTTTCGGATTGGTATCATAAATGCCGCTTGGGCGGTTGAACAAATGGTCGGGCCCCTTGTGCACTCCAGCGACGGCCTCGAGATCATCCTGAAACTTGATCGGATCCACCTTGTCCGCACGCGGGTTGGCGATACCGAAGGCGTAGGGCTTGCCGCCGGAGCGCGCGCTGTACTCCCATTGCGCCTCAGTGGACAGGGCAAACGGCTGGCCTGAGATCTCCGCCAGCCACGCGCAGTAATCGTGAGCCTGCTGCCAAGTCACCAACGCGTTGTAGTTCGGGTAGCGGCGTTCCAGAAAAAAATAGTATTCAATATGGGAGGTTTCACCGCCGTGAGTTACATCAGCAGAGATCAAATCGGTGCCGATCAACGATAGCTCACGATGTCGGGTGTAGGT
>NZ_JBSVRH010000005.1:0-214305 GCF_054052065.1 Luteimonas sp. A537 | reverse complement strand
TTTGTCTCTGACTTCTTCCTGGTCATCTGTCTCACCTCGGGTTGCGATATTGAATCGCTTATCCGGGTGTCCGTGAAGCAGGGGCAGGATCAGACTTCTCGCTCAAGTCCCTACGTGCATGGGAAGCCGTCGAAGGATCAAGCCGAAAGTCCATTGAGTGGGTAATGAACCACTTGCACATCTCCGATATCCACTACAACGACAATGAACACCTCGTGGAAGACAAGGTGATCTTGCTCGGTGAAGCGCTGGAGGAGATCTATCGCGCCAAGCTCGCCTTGCAGTTTCCGAGCTCGCTCTGCAAGGTGGAGTTCTACCGGTCCGCTCCAGGCGGCAATATCGAAGACTATGAGATCTCTTTCTGGCAGTTGAAGCATGAACCGGTCAGCGCCTAACAATTCGTCCAGGCCGACGCCGCTTCGCGGCGCGGCTTAACTCAGGCGTTAGGCCTCGCACACACTTCACCGCAACTCGATTTCCACCACCGCAAGAGAAGGAGAACGACATGGCAGGTTGGTTCGAACTGGGTAAGAGCTCGGATGGGCAGTTCCGCTTCGTTCTGAAGGCTGGCAACGCTGAAACCATCCTCACCAGCGAGCTCTATAAGTCCCAAGACTCGGCGAAGAATGGCATTGCATCTGTGCAGTCAAACTCGGCCGACGCATCGCGGTACGAGAAGAAGGAATCGAGTAACGGAAAGTCCTACTTCACGCTTAAGGCTGCCAATCACCAAGTCATCGGAACCAGTCAAATGTATGCTTCGGCGGCTTCACGCGATACAGGCATTGCATCGGTTCAAGCCAGTGGACAAACGCCAACGATCAAGGGCGGCGCCTAACAATGCGTTCAAGCCGAACCCGCTTCGTTACGCGGCCCAGGCGGCAGGTAAAGCTTGCCACCTGGTCCACTCCACTGCGCGGGTCGGCTTAACTTAGCAACTGTCTTGAAGCGTGCCGCTCAAGCCAGTGCCAGGCCCTCGGCCCGAAGCTCGTCGCGGCGCTTGGCATTGATGATTCCGAGCAGCTTCCGCATGCACGCCACCAGAGCCACCTTGCCCAGCTTTCCGCGTGCTCGCAGCTGCTGGTAGTGCGCCTTCATCGTGGGATCCCAACGCACGGCCGAGAGCGTGGCCATGTAGAGCGCAACACGAACGGGGGCACGACCGCCACGGATAGGGCCTTCATCGTCTTCTCGATCGCGGCGAGCTCCCGGGCCAGGGCGGCAATGGTGCGCGCTGCAAGCTTGCGGACCGAAGCAGGCGCCATTGCCGCCTGCTGCCTCTGGGCTTGGAGCAGGACCACCACCTGGCCGCGGCGGCGCAGCCAATCGCGCAGCTCGCGCTGCCATGGCGGCGGCGCGACGTAGGGCCTGAGGCGGTCGGCGAACAGCCGGGCCATGAGCGCCAGCGGGCCATGAGCGCCAGGATACGGGCGTCGATGTCGTCGGTCTTGGCCAGCTCGCCAGTGGCGTTGGCGAAGGCGCGGGCCTGGCGAGGGTTGAACCGGGCAATCCACAGACCGGCATCGCAGCAGGCCTCGAGCAGTGGCTCCTCGTAGCCGCCGGTGGCTTCGACCACGATCCGCGTGGCCCCAGGTGCCCGCAGTCGCTTGACCAGCTTGGCGATGCCCGCCCGATTGTTGGCGAACCGAAGCACGCTCGGCTGCCCATCCACGGCCAGATCCAGGCTGGCCTTGCCCACATCGATCCCTCCTGCTGACATGTTCGTTCTCCGCTACAGTTGATTGGCCGAGAGCATCGCGCCCGAGGCCCACGCTTATCAGTTCGAGGGAAACCTCGATCAACTGTTCGGGCGCAGGGCGCGAGATCCGGCGTGCGGCCCCTGCTGAATTACGGTGGTCTGACACCGAGGCGTTATCGGGCGCGCACGTCGGGCTCTCGGCACCTACGGTAGGGGAAACTCAAGACATAAGGCGTTAGGCTTCTATCAACCCTTCAGGAGCGATGAATGATTCACGACAAATTCAGTGCTGCGCCCGATGTGCATTCTAAAGTCACCCGAGACATCCGCTGGCTTAAGGTTTATGCGGTCATAACAACGCTCGCGCTTGGAGTCGTAGCACTGACCGCCGGCAAGTCTCCGCATAGCCAGGCTGAGTTAACTGTCGAACGAATCAATGTCGTGGACCCTTCGGGTGTGTCCCGCCTGGTGATTTCCAATGCTGAGCGCTTCCCGCTACCTAAGCTAGGCGGGAAAGAATACCCGCGCGCTGTGCAACCCGCAGGCATCGTCCTTTATGACGCCAATGGCAACGAGGTAGGTGGTGTCGCGATTACCGATGCCAAAATGGGCAAAGTGTCAGCACTAGCGTTCGACTATCCAAACTACGATGCAATGGGAATGATTACCCGTGTAAGCCCCGATGGCAAAGAGGCCGTTGCCGGGATTCATATCAACTCCCGCCCGCCTGCGGATTTGGACGTTATCGAAGCTAGCAAGGTCGTTGAGCGTCGCATCGCAATCCACAACAAGAACGAAGATGCCGAAATTCTGCTAGCTGACCCACAGGGCCGCACTCGTATCCAACTGCGGGTGGACCATGACGGTCACGCCAGCATCGAAGTGCTCGATGAAGAAGGCAAGGTCACGTTCAGCACGTCCGGCGGCGCCTAACAATTCGTTCAAGCCGAACTTAACTCAGGCGTTAGGCCCTTCTGGAGATTCTTGTCGCCAACTCGAAGGCCACCTTTCCCGCTCGTTTCTATCCGCT
Organism: Luteimonas sp. A537; assembly: GCF_054052065.1. Classification (NCBI taxonomy): domain Bacteria; kingdom Pseudomonadati; phylum Pseudomonadota; class Gammaproteobacteria; order Lysobacterales; family Lysobacteraceae; genus Luteimonas; species Luteimonas renzhihongae. The sequence continues at coordinate 211,576 of NZ_JBSVRH010000005.1, read as the reverse complement.
GTTGTTCGTTACAGGCATTGCAAGCTTCCTCGTCCATGAACTCGCGCATTGGGCTACCGGCATCGCGCTCGGACACGAGATGATTGCAACGTTTAATCCGGTTTCACCGAAAGGTGCGGTGAGCCTTGCGGACCAGGTGCTTATCGTGGCTGCCGGTCCCATCCTTACCCTTACCCTAGCCCAAGGCTTAGGTGGGTTCTGGCTAGTAAAACAACGAGGCGCCCAGCTCGGCTTCGCGCTCCTATACATCGCATTTTGGCAAAGCCAAGATGTCATCTGATGATCCGTGCTTCTCTTACGTCCACGGGCTCATCATGCAAGAGCCAGCGTTCACCGACGTATCGGTCGAACGCGGGCCCTAACAATTCATTCAAGCCGACGCCGCTTGGCGGCGCGGCTTAGTTCAGGCGTTAAATCCAGCGGGCTTCCCAACTTCGAGCGCCCGCTGGAACTCCACTTGCCAATGGCTCAATAGGCTCCCTCGCTATATATAAGCTCATAGCTATGGCTGTAGATCTCTACGATGTTTCCGAATGGATCTTCCATATAGATCATGCGGTAGGGTTTCTTGCCCGGATAGTAGTAGCGCGGTTTCTCCATGCGCCGTTTGCCACCAGCGGCCACAATACGCTCGGCGAGCTCTTCAACATCTGGGTCTTGCACGCAGAAGTGGAAGACGCCAGTTTTCCAGTATTCAAAATTGTCTGCCGGGCTTGTTTGATTCTTGAACTGAAACAGCTCCACACCAATCCGGTCACCGGTGGATAGATGGGCGATTCGGAAGCTTCCCCACCCTGCTCCGAACACTTCCGTGCACATCTCTCCGATTGCGCTGTCGTCCTCTTCGATCTCAGTTGGTTCCATGATCAGATACCAGCCCATTACCTCTGTGTAGAACTGGACGGCCTGCTCAAGGTTTGGCACGGAAATGCCGATGTGTGAGAAATTTCTTGGGTAAACGTTGCTCATTGCGTGTCCTCCTCTCCTAACATTGAGAATAGGTTACCGAGCACCTACAATTATGTGAAATTATCACTTGCCATCAGGATGATCATTTTCCGTAATGATAAACACTACCTGGTTACGCAGCTTTTGTGCCCTCGTTGAAATTGGTCATTTCACCCGCACGGCCGAGCGCCTGCATATGACGCAGTCGGGGGTGAGTCAGCATGTGCGCAAGTTGGAAGAGCAACTCGGCACCGAGTTGCTCGTAAGGGAGGGCAAGAAATTCTCGCTCTCGGATGCAGGCGGAAGGCTGTACGCCGAAGCGCAGGACATTCTATTGGCATTGGCGAATCTCGAGCAAAAAGTCGGAGAAGACCCTCCTTATGAAGGAGTGGTTCGGGTGATGTCTCCGGGGAGCGTTGGGCTCAAGCTATACCCACATCTATTGGCGTTGCAGAGCAGGCACCCAAAACTCATTATCGATTATCGCTTTGCACCCAATTCCGACGTAGAGAGAGCAATCGCTGAATCCACCATGGATATCGGATTCATGACGTCGAAATCCGCCCTGCCGGACGTCAGTTGCACTCCTGTCGCGGAAGAGTCGCTATTGTTGGTGACGCCTTCGATGGTCGAAGACCCGGATTGGAAAACCTTGATGGCCCTGGGCTTTATTGACCACCCTGACGGAAGTCATCACGCCAACCTGTTGCTTGGCGCCAACTATCCGGAGTTCCAGCACAGCAACCTGTTTCCTAGAAGGGGATTCTCAAACCAGATCGGATTGATTTTGGAACCGGTCAGTATGGGGATGGGTTTTACAGTGCTACCGGCCTTTGCGGTTGAGGCGTTCAACAAGCCCGAGCAAATAAAAATTCATTGGCTTTCCAATCCGGCAAGTGAAACGCTATACCTTTGCTACCGGCGTCACAGGGCGCTGCAGAAGAGACTGAGAACCGTCATTGTGGAAGCCAGGCAATGGCTCTGAACTCGATCGAGGTTTAACAGATCATTTCAGCGGACAAGCCGTTGAGTTTGGCGTCAGACCCCACAGCGGGCGCGCCCTGGCTGCGGTGCCCTTAGTTCGGGCTACTCTTACATTTCGTTCTGCCCGCCACTCATGGAGAGTCTTACGTGCAAGTCAAACTGTTCTGGGTCCATGCACCTATGCGTGACAAGGGATTTGTAGCACGCGATAGTGCTGGTAACGGCATTGAGTTCGAGACAACCATCAATGCGTGGCTTGGACAAAATTCAAGCGTACACATCCAGCACATCCAGCAATCCGCATGCGGCGGTAGCTTTGGTCCTGCCCTTTGGCTTATTTCTGTCTGGTACACAATCGAAGCTCAGCTTGCAACGCCTGTCCCTGGAAGTGCCGACTGACAAGGGTTCTACGCCCCTGATGGCCGCATATGCCGCTTTCCATCTCGCAACCAGAAGCAAGGAACATCAGGCTTCCGGGCGAGACGGTGAGGCCCGATAAACACCCTCCCCGGCTGAGCCGTCGGGCGTCCATTACCTGGAGACATGCCGATGAACGGACTGGAGCTGAGATCACTGGCGACAAGCGACGGCCAGCTGCGCCTGAGCCTGGAAGACGTCACGACTGGCGCGCCCGGCGCGGACGAGCTGGTGGTGCGGGTGGAGGCTGCGCCCATCAATCCTTCCGACCTTGGCCTGCTGATCGGCCCCGCCGACATGGCGACCGCCAGGGCGGAAGGGACGCCGGAGCGGCCGGTGGTGGTCGCCGACATTCCGCGGGAGCGCCTGGGCGCGATCAAGGATCGACTGGACCGGTCGCTGGCAGTCGGCAACGAAGGCGCCGGCACCGTGGTCGAGGCCGGCGCCAACGTTCGCCACTTTTTGGGCCGCAAGGTCGGCATGCTCGGCGGCGGCATGTACGCGCAGCTGCGCAAGCTGCCTGCGCGCGACTGCATCCTGCTGCCGGAAGGCGCGGACGTGGCGGACGGCGCGTCGATGTTCGTCAACCCGCTGACCGCGCTGGGCTTCACCGAGACCATGAAGGCGGAGGGTCACCGCGCGATCGTGCACACCGCCGCGGCCTCCAACCTCGGCCAGATGCTCAACAGGATCTGCATCAAGGACGGCATCGGACTGGTCAACATCGTGCGCAGCCAGGCGCAGGCCGGGGTGCTGCGCGCGATCGGCGCGCGGCACATCGTCGACAGCACGTCGCCCGATTTCCAGGCGGAACTCACGCAGGCCATCCGCGACACCGGCGCCACCATCGCCTTCGACGCGATCGGCGGCGGCACGCTGGCCGGGCAGATCCTGCAGGCGATGGAAGCCGCGGCAGGTCGCAGCGACGATGCCGCGCCCGCGTACAGCCCCTACGGTTCGAACACACCCAAACAGGTCTACATCTACGGCAGCCTGGACACAGGGCCGACGGTGCTCAACCGCACGTTCGGCTTCACCTGGAACGTGGGTGGCTGGCTGCTGTTTCCGTTCCTGCAGAAGGCGGGGCGCGAGGTCGCGGCGCGGATGCGGCAGCGCGTGGCGGACGAGCTCACCACTACTTTCGCCAGCCGCTACACCCGCACCATCAGCCTGCGCGACGCGTTGCAGCTGGACATCCTTCGCGAGTACGAGCGCAAGGCGACGGGCGGGAAGTACCTGATCGACCCGTCGCGCTGAGCGCGCTCGACGCGGCCGGCCGGCATCGCTGCCAGCCGGCCGCCAGGCTCAGAATTTCAGCCCCACGCGTGCGTAGAAGAACCGCCCCGGCAGGTCGTAGGTGGCGGCGTCATAGCCGTTGAGCGAGCAGCTCAGGCAGATCGGCGGGTCCTCGCCGGTGAGGTTGTTGACGCCCAGGGTCACACGCAGGCCGCGCAACCAGGCTTCGCTGTTCCAGGACGCCTGCAGGTCGTGGTAGGTGGTCGCGTCCAGGTGGTTGATGTCGTTGGCGCTGTCGTCGCAGATGGCGAAGCCGTTGGCGCCGCCGCAGGATTCACGCAGGTCGTCGATGTGGCGCACGTTCCAGGCGATCGCCCACGGTCCCCTGCTCCACTGCGTCGACAGGTTGGCGGTCCAGTCGGGGATGGCGCTGTTGTTCACTTCGACGCCGGGCGCGCGCGGCTCGGCCTGCCCGGACTCGTTCACCAGTTCGTACTCGCCGACGAACGTCGCCTTGGCATCGAAGCGCAGCTGGCCCCATCCCCGCTCGGGCAGCAGCCAGCCCAGGCTCAGGTCCCAGCCGTCGGTGCGGATGGTGCCGAGGTTGTCGAGGATGTCGTCGAAGCGGACGATCTGGCCGCGGTCGCTGCGGTCGTAGGACGCGCACGAGAACGGATCGCTTTCGAACACGCAGCGGTTGAGGATGACCTGCGCGTCCGGCGCCTGGATGGCGTCCTCGATGGTGTGCTTGTAGAAAGTGAGGCCCAGGTCCATGCGCTCCGACCACGACGCGCCGGCCGCGAACGAGGGACTCCAGACCGCGCCCAGGTTCAGGCTGCGGCTGGTCTCGGGCTGCAGGTCGGCGTTGCCCGAAGTCACCACCGAGATCTGCGGATTGGTCTGCACGTAGTCGGCCGGCACGCCCTGTGCCACGCACTCGGGACGCACGGCGTTGGCGGCGCCGGAGCAGGGATCGACCAGGGTGGCGTCGAAGCGCGACAGCGTGCCGTACAGCTCGCCGATCGACGGCGCGCGGAAGCCCTGCGCGAACGAGCCGCGGAGCACGAACTCCTCCGCCAGCTGCCAACGCAGCCCCAGCTTGCCGGTGCTTTCGCCGCCGAAGGTGGAGTAGTCGGAGTAGCGGCCGGCGATGCTCATGTCGAGCGCGCTGCCGCGTTCGGCATTGGCCATCAGCGGCACGGCCAGTTCGAGGTAGACCTCGTTGACGTCGTAGTCGCCCGCGGTCGGGCCGGACGGCACGCCGTTGTATTCGCCGGCCACGGTGATCGGGTCGGGCTGGTAGCGGCCTTCGTACTTGCGGTACTCGTAGCCGGCGGCGAACCCCAGCGAACCGGCCGGGAGTTCGGCCAGCGCACCGGTGATGTTCGCCGAGGCCAGGGTGAGGCTGTTCTCGCTCTCGTCGCGCACCACCGGCTGGATGAAGCCGAGCATCTCCGGCGTGATCGTGCCCACGCCGCCGAACACGTTCAGCGGCACGCAGCCGGCGATCCCGGCACAGGCGGCGGGATCGCCCAGGGCCTCGTTGATGCGGCGCAGGTTGTAGCTGCCGAAGTTGGTCTGCTCGGCGCTGCTCTCGCTGCGCACCACGTTGATGTCCCAGTCCCAGGGGCGCTCGCGCACGCTGAAGCTGCCGTCCAGGCCGGCGGCCACGTACCAGGTCTCGACGTCCTGCTCGTAGCGCCGCGGCCCGCCCTCCACCGGGCGGCGGCCAAGCAGGAACAGGTTGGCGTCGTCGCCCACGGTGCTGAGGTCGAAGCCGAAGGGGTTGTAGGGATTGAGCGCCGAGATCACCAGGCTGCTTTCGCCCCAGTGGTTGTAGATGCCGGCGTCGGTGCCGAGGAAGAACGGCTCCGGCGCGGCCTGGTTGGCCGACTGGCGCTCGTTGTACAGCGCGCGCACGTAGCCGCCGACGTTGTCGTTGAAGGCGAATCGCACCTGGCCGAACACGGTCTTGCGCTCCGACGGTGTCAGCAGCATGTTGTAGGGCGCGAAGTTGAAGCGGTCGCCGGCGGCGAAACAGTGGAAGTCATCGCTGCGCGCGCAGTCCTCGCCGGGCGTGAAGCCGGGATCGGTGGCACCGGTGTTGGGGGTGATGTCGTGCACCAGGCCGGTGTTCGGATCCATGAAGACGAAGCGACCCTGCGGCGTGGCGGAGCTGCCGTTGGACAGGCCGGTGCCGGGCACCGGGATGCTGGCCGGGCCGTACTCCAGCGACGACACCTCTTCCTGCTTGAAGTACGACGCGCCGGCGAACCACTGCACGCGGTCGTTGCCGCCGCCGTAGCCCATATCGGCGCCCCAGGTGTCGCCACCAAGGTCGTCATACGTGCCGTAGTGCAGTTCGATGTCACCGCCCTGCACGTTCCTGCGGGTGATGATGTTGACCACGCCGGCGATGGCGTCGGAGCCGTAGATCGACGAGGCGCCGTCCTCCAGCACTTCGATGCGGTCGACCAGCGCCAGCGGGATGGTGTTGAGGTCGACCGCCGAGCCCACGCCGGAGCCGGACGATTCATTGACCCAGCGGATGCCGTCCACCAGCACCAGCACGCGCTTGGGGCCGAGGTGGCGCAGGTCGACCGTCGCCGCGCCGGCACCGACGCCGCCGCCATCGGGCGGGAAGCCGAAGTTGCCGCTGGAGTTGAACTTGGTGTTGAGCGCCGCACCGCTGGCGGTCAGGTTCTGGACGACATCGGCAACCGATTTGAAGCCGCTGCGGTCGATGTCCTCGCGGCTGAGCACCTGTACCGGGACATGGGTTTCCAGCGCGGACTGCTTGATGCGCGAACCGGTGACGGTGACCGTATCAAGGGTGGTGGCCTCGGGCGCATCCTGCGCGACAGCGGCGAAGGGCGAGGCAAAGGGCAGCGCAGCGCAGACGGCGACTGCGAGCAGGCGACGCGGGGGCATGGCCATGGAGCTCTCCTGGTGGCTGTACGCCGTCCCGTTGCCCCCGTGCCGTCGGCAGCCCAGTTGTAAACAAAATGTAAAACAGCGGCAAGCCCCGGGTTTACCCCAAGGGTGCCCGGCCCTGCAGGATCAGGCTCAGGCCGACCGCCACCAGGAACAGCGCGAACACCCGGCGCAGCGTCGGACCGCTGATGGCATGCGCCAGCCGCGTGCCCAAGGGCGCGGCCAGCACCGAGGTCAGGGCGACACCGATCGCGGCCGGCAGGTAGACGTAGCCGACCGCGCCTTCGGGCAGTCCGCCCGGCGGTGCGTTGAGCGCGTAGCCCAGCGCGCTTCCGATCGCGATGGCCACGCCACAGGCCGACGACGTGCCGACCGCGCGCACCGGGCGCACGCCGCGCCAGACCAGCAGCGGCACGGTCATGCTGCCACCACCGATGCCGACCACCGCCGACAGCGCGCCGATGCCGGTGCCGGCCGCGGTCATCGGCAGGCCGGTGGGCACGATGTCGCGGCCGCTGTCCGCGCGCGCGCCGCTGAAGGCCATCTGCGCGCCGGCAAGCAGGCAGTACCCGGCCACGATCCAGCGCAGCACGATGCCGTCCAGGCCCACCGCGACCTGGCTGCCGAGCACGCCGCCGACTGCCAGCCCCGGCATCATCCAGGCCACGGTCGGCCACAGCACGCTGCCGCGGCGGTGGTGCGACCACGCCGAGGACAGCGCGGTGAACACGATGCTGGCCATCGAACTCGCAAGCGCGGCGTGCATCGCGGTGTCCACCGGCACGCCCTGCAGCGGCAGCAGCCAGGCCAGCGCCGCCACCAGCACCAGGCCGCCGCCGATGCCGAGCAGGCCGGCCAGCACGCCGACCAGGATGCCGAGCAGCGGGAACATCCAGAACCCTTCGATCACGTCGACTCCTTCAACATGGGCGCCCCGCCCATTCGATATAGTCCCCGCATGCCGCAAGGAAAGTTCGCCATCCTACTGTCCGCGGCGTTCGCGCTGTCGGCCCCCATCGCAGCCAAGGCGCAGGCGCTGCCCGACGACGACCTTGCGCGGCGCGCGCTTGCCGCCGCCGAGATCGGCCAGCCGCTGCCGCCGCTGCGCGCCGATCATCCGCTGCAGGGGTGGATCGGCTACGCGCGGCTGCGCCGCGACCTCACCAACCTGACGCCGGCGCAGGCGCTTGATTTCCTGGATCGCCACCGCGGCCAGGCCGTGGCCGACACCTTCCGCGCGGCGTGGTTGGGCGAGCTGGCGCGGCGCAAGGCCTGGGGTCCGTTCCGCGCGGCGTGGGTGCCCGGCACCGGTTCGGCGGCGCTTGCGTGCAGCGAATTTGAAGCGCGGCTGCGAACCGGTGCAGCCGATGCCGCATGGACGGCCGAAGTGCAGCAGCTGTGGCGCCGTGCCGGGCGCTCGCAGCCCGATGCCTGCGACCCGGTGTTCGATGCCCTGGCCGAACGCGGCGGCATGGACGACGGCCTGCGCTGGGCGCGCATCGAGACGGCGATCGCCGAGGGTCAGCCTGGTGTGGTGCGCGCCGCCGCGCGCGGCCTGCCCGCTGACGCGCGCAAGCAGGCGGAGGCCTACGCGGCATACCTGGGCCACGCCGATGCCAGCGCAGTGTCCTGGTCGAAGAACGCGCGCAGTCGCCTGGCGGCTTCACACGGCCTCGCCACGCTGGCACGCTCCAACCCCGACGCCGCCGAGGCATTGCTGCCGCAGGTCGCGCAGGCGCTGCAGTTCACCGACGCCGACCGCAACCGCGTGCTGTACCAGGTCGCGCTGTGGACGGTGGCGTCCTACCACGACGGCGGCGCACGGCGCCTGGCGGCGGTGCCTGAAGCCGCCTATGACGAGCGTCTGCACGAATGGCGCGTGCGCGAAGCGATGGCGCGCTCCGACTGGCCGGCGGCGCTGGCCGCGATCAGGCGCATGGGCGACGCACAGCGCGGCGATTCACGCTGGACGTACTTCGCCGCGCGCCTGCACGAGCTCACCGGCGACCGCGCCGGCGCGCGGCCCCTGTACGCCGCCGCGGCGCGCGATCCCGACTTCCACGGTTTCCTTGCAGCGGACCGCATCGACCAGTCCTACGCGCTGTGCCCGATCGAGCACGGCGGCAGCGCGGCCGAGAAGGCCGCCGTCGCCGCCGATCCGGCGATGCAGCGTTCGATGGCGCTGTTCCGCATCAATCGCGCCGCATGGGCGACCCGGGAGTGGCGCGACGCGCTGTCGCGCTTCAGCGACCGGCAGCGACAGATGGCGGTGGAGATCGCACAGGCCAACGGCTGGTTCGACCGCGGCGTGTTCGGCCTGGTCAACGCCGGCGGCGAGCGCAAGCCCGACGAACTGCGGCTGTACACGCTGCGCTTCCCGTTGCACCACGACCTGCTGATCCGCGGCGAGAGCGCGCGCAACAACCTCGACCCTGCCTGGGTGGCCGCCGAGATCCGCGCCGAAAGCGTGTTCAACCCGCGCGCACGCTCACCGGCCAACGCCCGCGGGCTGATGCAGGTGCTGCCCGAGACCGGCGCCGGCGTAGCGCGTCGGCTCGGCATGCCGTGGGCGGGCGCGGAGTCCCTGTTCGACCCCGCCACCAACGTCCGCATCGGCACCGCCTACCTGCGCGAGATGAAGGACAAATACACCCTGCCCTACGTCGCCATCGCCGCCTACAACGCCGGCCCCACGCCGACCGCACGCTGGCAGGCCGACCGTCCAGGCATGGACGCCGACTTCTGGATCGAGACCATCACCTACAAGGAAACCCGCGACTACGTGGCGCGCGTGCTGGCCTTCAGCGTGATCTACGACTGGCGCCTGGGCGATCGCGCGGTGCCGGTCAGCGATCGCATGCACGGCCGCAGCGGCGCGGTGCGCAAAGCGTTCGCGTGTCCCGCGGCTGTTGTGGGAGCGGCGGCGGCTCCCACAACGGCTTCGGAAAGGTGAGCGGCGGCGTGGAGACGTTCCTTGTTGGCGGGGCGGTGCGGGACCGGCTGCTGGGACTGGCGGCGGGCGACCGGGATTTCGTGGTCGTCGGGAGCACGCCGGAGGCGATGCTCGAAGCGGGCTTCAGGCCGGTAGGCCGCGATTTCCCCGTATTCCTGCACCCCGACACCGGCGAAGAGCACGCCTTGGCGCGCACCGAGCGCAAGTCGGCGCGCGGGCATCGCGGCTTCGTGGTGGATGCGCATCCATCGGTGACGCTGGAGGAGGACCTCGGCCGCCGCGACTTCACCATCAACGCCATCGCCGAGCGCGAAGACGGCCGCCTGACCGATCCATACAACGGTGCGCACGATCTCGAGATCCGCGTGCTGCGCCACGTCGGCCCCGCCTTCGCCGAGGATCCGCTGCGCGTGCTGCGCGCGGCGCGGTTCATGGCGCGCTTCGCGTCGCTGGGCTTCAGCGTGGCCGACGAGACCCAGGCGCTGATGCGCGACATGGTCGCCGGCGGCGAGCTCGCCGAGCTGGTGCCCGAACGCGTCTGGCAGGAGCTGGTGCGCGCGCTGCGCTCGCCCAGGCCCTCGGCCTTCCTGCGCACCCTGCGCGATTGCGGCGCGCTGGCAGCGGTATTGCCCGAGGTCGATGCGCTCTACGGCGTTCCACAGCGCGCGGAGTACCACCCCGAAATCGACACCGGCGTGCACATCGAACTGGTGTGCGACATGGCCGCGCAGCTGGCACCGGGCGACGACGAGGTCGGCTTCGCGGCCCTGGTGCACGACCTCGGCAAGGCGCTGACGCCAGCCGACGAGCTGCCCAGGCACATCCAGCACGAGCAGCGCGGCGTGGCCCCCGTGCGCGCACTGTGCGAGCGGCTGCGGGTGCCGGCGGCGCACCGCGACCTGGGCGTGATCACCTGTCGCGAGCACCTCAACGTGCACCGCCTGGCTGAGCTGCGCGACCAGACCGTGCATGACCTGCTTGCGCGCTGCGACGGCTTCCGCAAGCCGGACCGCATCCGCCGCCTGGCCACGGCCTGCGAGGCCGACAAGCGCGGCCGCGCCGGCCTCGCCGATACGCCCTATCCGCAGGCGCGTGAACTGGTCTCGCTGCGTGACGCCGCCGCCGCGGTGACCGGCGCCGACATCGCCGACCGGGAACTTGAAGGCCCCGCCTTTGGCGCCGCGCTGCGCGAGGCGCGCATCGCTGCGATCGCAGCTGCGCGCACGCTGCGCAGGGGCGACGTCAGCCCCGGGCCCGGGACAGCAGGCGCGCCTCCAGCCTGAGCAGCAGGTCGCGCATCGGCGTCAACCGCGTCGCCAGGCCGGCGATCACGCCCAGGGTATTGGCCAGCGCGTCCCAGCGATCGGCCATGCGGGTTCCGGTCAGCGCACCCTGCCCGTGCTCCAGGCCGATGCCCAGCAGCACCAGCCCCAGGCCCGCGCCCAGCAGCGCCGGCCAGCGTGCGAACAGCTGCACCGCGCTTGCGGCCAGCGCGAAGTAGGCGATGAAGTGGTGCAGCTTGTCGCTGCCCGGCGCGTCCGGCAGGTCGGGCGCGGGCATCAGCGAAAACACCACCACCGCGGCGATCGCAAGGCACCACAGTGCACACCATGCCCACGGGTGGTGGAGCGGCTTGAGCGAGCGCCCCACCCGCGGCCGGTTCACAGGCGGAAGCTCAGGTCACCGGCAAGGAACGCGGCTTCGAACGGCACGCCACGCTCGAAGCCCATGGCCTGGAAGCGCTCGCCCATCGCCGTGGGCAGGGTGAGCTGCTGCACCTGGCGGCGCAGCGCGTAGCGCGCGGTCTCGCTCGCGGCGGCTTCTTCCTGCGCCGCCAGCCGCTGCTCCAGCCCGTTGCCGATCAGGAACATGGCCTGGCTGCTGTACCCGGCGAAGTCGAAGCCGGCGCCGGTGCCCGCCTCGGCCAGCGCGGTGAAATCCACCGACGCGGTGATGTCCTGCAGGCCCACGCGCGCGAACACATCGTCGACCACGTGGTGGCGGTGGAAGGCGCGCAGGGTGCCGCGATCGCGGGTGGCGGCGTAATACTCGCGGCGCGGATGGCCGTAGTCGATGAACAGCATCGCGCCCGCCTGCATCCCGCCCATCACCGCCTGGATCCAGTACGGCAGCTGCGGCAGCAATTCCGAGCGGTAGCCATCCGGGAAAGCGCCTTCGTCGCGCTGGCGCTCAACGTGGCGCACGGCCGCGCCCATCAGCGCATCGGCGGGCACTTCGACGATGGCGAAGCTGCCGTCGGCGGCCACCGACACACCTTCCTCCATCACCTCGCCGCCGCGGATCACGAAGCGCGGGGTGGGCAGCGCATCGATCACCTCGTTGGCGAACAGCACGCCCTGCCAGGGCTCGTCGAAGGGCCGGTCGAGCCATTCCACGCGGGCGCTGAGCGCTTCCGGCAGGCGTGCATGCAGGCGCTCGCGCTGGCGCTCGCGCAGGTCGGCGCTGGGCTCAAGGATGGCGTAGCGCGCCGGCAGCGCGTCGAGCGTCGCGAGATGCCTGAGCGCGGCCTCGGCGAAGGCGCCGCTGCCGCCACCGATCTCGAGGAAGCTGCTGTCCGCGCCCAGCTGGCGCAGCGGGGGTGCGAGCGCCTCAACCACGCATTCGGCGAACAGGCTGCCGAGCTCCGGCGCGGTGACGAAATCGCCGGCGCGGCCGAACTTGGTGCTGCCCGCGCTGTAGTAGCCGAGGCCTGGCGCATACAGCGCCAGCTCCATGAAGCGGGAGAACGGGATCGCGCCGCCGGCATCGGCGATCACGGCATGGATGAGGCCGCGCAGGCGCTCGCTGTGCGCCTGCGCGTCGGGATCAAGCGGGGGAAAGGGCATGGGGGATTCCGGTGCGTAACGCGCGACAGGATACGGAAACCGGCGTCGCGGAACGTTATGGTGTCGTGTCATGAGTACGAAGCCAGTCATGCCGGGAGGCCATCCCGTTGCGCTTGTCACCGGTGCCGCGCGCCGCCTGGGCGCCGCCATAGCGCGCCGCCTGCACGCCGAGGGTTACGACCTGGTGCTGCACTACCGCGACTCCGCCGACGAGGCCTTGGCGTTGGCGGCGCAGCTGGAGTCCGCGCGCACTGGCAGCGTGCTGCCGCTGCGGGCGGAGCTTGCCGAGTTCGACCGGCTGCCGGAGCTGGTGGCGCACAGCGTGGGCCGCTTCGGCCGGTTGGACGCCCTGGTCAACAACGCCTCGGCGTTCGCCCCCGCCCCGTTCGGCAGCATCCACCCGGGGCACTGGGACGCGATGATGGCGGTCAACGCGCGCGCACCGTTCTTCCTCGCCCAGGCGGCGGCGCCGCACCTGCGCGCGGCCGGCGGCGCCATCGTCAACATCTCCGACGTCTATGCGCGCGCGCCGCGCGCCGACCTCGCGGCCTACGTCGCCAGCAAGGGCGCGCTGGAGGCGGCCACCCGCGCCCTGGCCGTCGCGCTGGCGCCGGAGGTGCGGGTGAATGCGGTGGCGCCGGGCGCGATCCTGTGGCCGGACGAAGGCATCGATCCCGAACTGCAGCAGCGGCTGCTGGCGATGACGCCGCTGGGCCGCACCGGCACCCCCGAGGAGATCGCCGGCGCGGTGCTGTGGCTGCTGCGCGACGCCGGCTACACCACTGGAAGCGTGCTGGCGGTGGACGGCGGGCGCGGGCCGTAGGCGAGCGCTGCTGCGCCTCAGTGCTTCGGCGCGAACGCCGTGGCGATGCCGGTGCCGCGGAACGCTTCCGGCACTTCATGCGAGACCGCATAGCGGTACAGCACCGCCGAGTAGATGCCGGTCAGCGCGGCCTGGTACACGCCCAGCATGAGCACGCCCGCCAGGCACACCACGCCGACCACCACCGCCAGCACCATCGACGCCTGCGCGGCCAGCACCACCAGCAGCACCGAGACCAGCACGGCGCCACCGCTCAGCAGGCCGAACGCGGCGCCGATGCCGACCTGGCCGACGGCGTTCTCGCCCCAGGTGCGCTTGAGCAGGGTGACGCTCTGCTTCAGCGCATCGATCGGGCCGACATCGCGGCTGACCAGCACCGGCACCACCAGGAAGGTCGCCAGGGTCCAGGCGAGCCCCAGGCCGCTGCCAACCAGGCGCACGATGAAATTGTTGTCCTTCGCCTTCATCGACTGCAGCAGCACGCCGACGGTGGCGGCGATCGCGGCATAGCCGAAGATCGCACCCAGGCGCGAGCGCGCGGCGGCGAAGCCGTCGGCCAGCGTCGGGTCACCACCGTCCAGGCGGATCATCGCCGCGCCCACCAGCGCGCAGTTGAAGAAGATCATCACGCTGTAGGTGCAGAAGTAGAAGGCGAAGCCCAGCAGGACGCCGCCGACGCTGAGGCCGCTGCTGAACAGGCGCAGCGCCAGCGTCGGCAGCGCGAAGCTCGCCAGCACCAGCAGCGTGGCCAGCGCGGACAGCACCGGGAACAGCATCAGCTCGCGATCCGAGCGCAGCACCGCCGCGCTTGCCTTCACCATCTCCCAGCTGCGCGAGAACTTCTCGAACATGGCCCCACCCTCCGTCTGCGTCCTGCGCCCCGCCACGGCCGATTGGCCGCCTCGTCCAGCACATGTCCCCATGACGGCGCCGGCGCGCGCAGTGTGACCGACCGGGCCCGCTCCGCGTCAGTACCGGTGGTCAGCCGCCGCCCGGGGCAGCATCCGGCACCGGCAGCGCAACCTCCTGCATCGCTACGCCGCGCTCGTCCGACCCGGCCCACAGCTCGGCCAGCGTCCGGCCGCTGGTCGGCTCCACGAGCCCTGGCGCAATCTCCGCCAGCGGCCGCAGCACGAACGCATGCCGCAGCTCGCCGCGCGGCAGGCGCAGGTTGCCGGGACCGCTGCAGACCATGTCGTCGAACAGCACGATGTCGATGTCCAGGGTGCGGTCGCCGTAGCGCGGACCGCTGCGGTCGCGGCCGTGCGCGTCTTCAAGCGCGTGCAGCCAGTCGTTGAGCGCGTGCACGTCGAGGTCGCTGTCGATGACGGCGGCGGCGTTGACGAAGTCCGCGCCCGCGAACCCCACCGCCGGCGTGCGGTAGGCGGCCGACGCGAGGATGTCGCCGAAGCGCTCCCGCAGCGCCGCGAAGGCGATCGCGACGTGGCGTTCGGGATCGACATTGCTGCCGAGGCTGAGGCAGGCGATGGGCATGGGCCGCGCTCCGTGGGGGCGCCCATGATCGCGCACCGGGCGGCCCGCGCGCGAGCGTCGCCGCACCCGCGCGGCGATCCCGCACGGAGCCTCCCGGCGGGGCCGCAGCCCCTCAGCCGGCGGTGGCGGGCGGCCCGTCCTCGCGGAGCAGGCGCACCTCGACCGGCGCATCGCTGTGCGCCTGGAACACGCGCAGCCCGAACTCGGGGAGGATCGCCAGCAGATGGTCGAAGATGTCCGCCTGCACGCCCTCGTACACCGTCCAGCGCACGTCGGCGGTGAAGCAGTAGATCTCCAGCGGCAGGCCGGCTTCGGTGGGTGCCAGCTGGCGCACCATCAGGGTCATGCCCTGGTTCACGCCGGGATGGCTGGACAGGTACTGCTGCACGTAGCTGCGGAAGGTGCCGAGGTTGGTCACGCGGCGGTGGTTCACGGCGTCGCTGCCGTACTCGCCCAGGCCCTGGTTCCACTCGCGCAGTTCGGCTTCCTTGCCGCCCAGATAGTCGCCAAGCAGGCGGAAGCGGCGCAGCCCCACGATCTCGTCGGCGGCGAGGAAGCGCGTGCTGTGCTGGTCCAGGTAGATCGCGCGCTTGATCCGGCGGCCACCTGATTCGGTCATGCCGCGCCAGTTCTTGAACGAGTCGCTGATCAGCTTGCGCGTGGGCACCGTGGTGATGGTCTTGTCCCAGTTCTGCACGGTGACCGTGTGCAGGGCGATGTCGATGACGTCGCCGTCGGCGTTCTGGCTGGGCATCTCGATCCAGTCGCCGATGCGCACGCGGCCGTCGCCGCTGATCTGCAGGCTGGCCGCGAACGACAGGATGGTGTCCTGGAAGATCAACATCAGCACCGCGCTCGCCGCGCCAAGGCCGGTCAGCACGTGCACCAGGTCCACGCCGGCCAGCAGCGCGACCGAGGCCAGCGTCGCCATCACCAGGGCGATGATCTTGGCGACCTGCAGGTAGCCCTTGATCGGTTTGTTGCGCGCGTCCGGGCGGCGCTCGTAGACCTCGTTGGCAACGTCGAGCGCGTGACCGAAGGCCAGCGCCACGGTGAAGATCACGAACACCCGGCACAGGCCGATGATGAAGGCCACCAGCCCGGGGGACAGGTCCGGCACCAGCGCGATGCCGCTGCCGATCACCAGCGCCGGCACCACGTTGGCCAGCCGCGAGACCACGCGCATGCGGCTGATGGAACTGCCGGTATGCCCGGTGAGCGTGGCCACCCGCATCAGCACCTGGCGCAGGCCGCGCAGCAGGATCCGCTTGGTGACGAAGTTGGCCAGCCATGCCACCAGCAGCAGCGCCGCCAGTACCAGCAGGGAATAGGCCCAGGGATAGGGCGCCAGCGCATCGCGCAGGGCTTCGAGTCGGACTTGCATGGGATCTCCGGAGTGGACGGATCAGCCGGCCCGGTGGCGCTCGATGACCACGCCGACCGCGCGCGCGCCGCGCACGGCGCCGGGCTTGCTGAGCTTCAATCGTAGCGACTCGACGTTGAACTCCTGCAACACGATCGCAGCGCAGCGCTCGGCCAGCGTCTCCACCAGGCCGAAATCCGACTGCGAGACGTACTCGACCAGGCGCTTGCTGACCGCCTTGTAGTTGAGCGTGTGGGCGATGTCGTCGCTGGCGGCGGGCACGCGGTTGTCGAAGCGCATCTCGAGGTCGAACACCAGCGTCTGGCGGATGCGACGCTCCCAGTCGTAGATGCCGATCAGCGCCTCGATCTCGAGGCCTTCGATGAAGACATGATCCATGGCGCGCGGTCCGGACGGCGGGCCAGCTTAACGCGGTGGCGCGATCGCCCCGGATGCGCCCGGAGCGAACAGTGTCGCCGGCACCGACGCGACCTCGGGCAGCGTGGCCATGTCCCAGCGCGGCGTGACGTGCACCGCGTCGGACGCGCGCTGCCCGGCTTCCAGGCGCAGCGCGCCGGCGAAGGCGATCATCGCGCCGTTGTCGGTGCACAGCTCGGGCCGCGGGAAACACGCGCGGCCGCCGCGCGCGGCCGCCATCGCCTGCAGGCGCGCACGCAGGCGCCGGTTGGCACCAACGCCGCCGGCCACAACCAAGGTGTCGCAGCCGGCCGCGTCCAGGGCGCGTTCGCACTTGATGGCCAGGGTGTCGACCACCGCGTCCTCGAAGGCGCGGGCGATGTCGGCGCGGGTGGCGTCGGACTGGTCGCTCGCGCGCCAGGCCAGCATCACCTGGGTCTTCAGGCCGCTGAAGCTGAAATCCAGGCCCGGGCGATTGGTCATCGGCCGCGGGAAGGCGTAGCGGCCGGGCGTGCCGGTCTCGGCCAGGGCCGCCAGCTGCGGCCCGCCCGGATACGGCAGCCCCATGAGCTTGGCGGTCTTGTCGAAGGCCTCGCCGGCGGCGTCGTCCAGGGTCTCGCCAAGCAGGCGATAGCGGCCGATCGCGTCCACGGCCACCAGCTGGGTATGGCCGCCCGACACCAGCAGGGCCACGAAGGGCGGCTGCGGCGGATCGGCCTCCATCAGCGGGGCCAGCAGGTGGCCTTCCATGTGGTGCACGGCCACCGCCGGCAGCTCCAGCGCCCAGGCCAGCGCGCGCGCAACGCCGGCGCCGACCAGCAGTGCTCCGACCAGGCCGGGGCCGGCGGTGTAGGCCACGCCGTCGAGATCGCCGACCCCGAGCCCGGCGTCGGCCAGGGTCTGGCGGACCAGGGGCAGCAGCTTGCGCACGTGGTCGCGGCTGGCAAGCTCGGGGACCACCCCGCCGTACTCGGCGTGCAGGGCGATCTGGCTGTAGACGGCGTGCGCGCGCAGGCCGTCGGCACCCGTCCGCGCGGTGTCGTAGACGGCGACGCCGGTTTCGTCGCAGCTGGTTTCGATTCCGAGGACGATCATGTGGACCTGGGCGGACCGGCGCATTTGCGCGGCGCGGGAGACGGGGCTATCATACGCGGCTCGCCGGGGGGAAACCGGCGCACTCCGAACCTAGAGATTCCCAATGCCCAGCGTCAAAGTCCGCGAAAACGAGCCCTTCGAGTTTGCCCTCCGCCGCTTCAAGCGCACCTGCGAAAAGGCCGGCGTGCTGGCCGAGACCCGCAAGCGCGAGTACTACGAAAAGCCGACGCAGGAGCGCAAGCGCAAGGCTGCGGCCGCGGTGAAGCGCCAGGTCCGTCGCACCTCGCGCGACGTCACCAAGCGCCAGCGCATGTACTGATCCGGCCTGCCGGCGCGCCCTGCGCCGCGGTCGTGATCCATCCCTGAAGCCGGCACGCGCAAGCGTCGCCGGCTTCTTGTGTTGATGCAAACGGAGAACCAACGATGAGCCTCAAACAGCGCCTCACCGAAGACATGAAGGCCGCCATGAAAAGCGGCGACAAGGCCAGCCTGGGCGTGATCCGCCTGGTCAACGCCGCGATCAAGCAGCGCGAGGTCGACGAGCGCGTCGAGATCGACGACGCCCAGGTGCTCGCCGCCATGGAAAAGATGGTCAAGCAGCGCAAGGATTCCGTGAGCCAGTTCGAGGCCGCCGACCGCGAGGACCTTGCCGCCATCGAGCGCGCCGAGATCGAGGTCATCCAGCGCTACCTGCCCGAGAAGATGGGCGAAGCCGAAGTCCAGGCCGCCATCGACGCCGCGATCGCCGAGACCGGCGCCGCCGGCCCGGCCGACATGGGCAAGCTGATGGGCGTGCTGAAGCCGAAGCTCGCCGGCCAGGCCGACATGGGCCAGGTGTCCGCGCTGGTCAAGAAGTCCCTCGCCGGCTGATTCGTGGGCTTCTTGCAGGTCCTGCCCTGGCCTCTTGCAGGACCTGCCACTGGCCCCTGGTGGCCCAGCCACTCGACTTTTGTGGGAGCGGCTATAGCCGCTCCCACAGAGACGTTCGAGCGCACCGCCACGGTGCGTGCACAGGATCGGCCGCATCCTGCGCGCCATGGCTGAACTCATCACCGGGCGCCTGAAGGCAAGGTTGGAACGCCTGCAGCAGTCGCTGCCATATGCGATTGCGCAGCGCTTCGTCGAAGTCGACATCCTGACCCACGCCGCCTCGCTGACCTTCTTCGCCCTGCTGTCGCTGGCGCCGCTGCTGGTGCTGCTGCTGTGGCTGACGGCCTCGCTCTACCCCGCCGCCCAGGACGCGCTGCTGGAGCAGGTGCAGGCGATCGCCGGGACGGGCGCGGGCGAGGTCGCCAACACCGTGCTGCGGAACGCCCGCGCCGAGCCGGACGTCGGCTCGCTGGCCGGACTGTGGAGCACGGGGCTGCTGTTTTTCGGCGCCACCGCCGTGTTCGCGCGCCTGCAGGGCACGCTGAACCTGATCTTCCACACCTCCGGCGACAAGGTCCGCGGAGGCCTGCGGGCCTGGCTGCGCAAGCGCGTGTTCTCCTTCGGCGTGGTGCTGGCGCTGGGCTTCCTGCTGCTGGTCTCGGCGGCCCTGACCACGGCGCTGGAGGTGATGTTCGGCGGCTCGCCGACCCTGCCGGTGCTCGGCAATCTGGCGGCGCTGGTGCTGTATGCGCTGGCGTTCGCGCTGATGTACCACTACCTCCCCGACCGCCGAGTGCGCTGGCGCCAGGCGCTGATGGGCGGCCTGCTGACCGCGCTGCTGTTCGTGCTCGGCCGCTGGGCCATCGGCCTGTACATCGCCCAGGCCGCGCCCGGCAGCGCCTACGGCTCGATGGGCACGCTGGTGGTGCTGCTGGTGTGGCTGTACTACGCGGCGATGGTGTTTTTCGTGGGCGCGATGATCACGGCGGTGATCGATGAACGCTGGCGGCTGTCGGACGTGCGTCGGCGCTTGGACGCGCGGACCGCCCGGCGGCAGCGGACCGCCCCGGCCCCGCAAGAGCCGCTATAGCTGCTCCTATCGGGATGTCGAAAAAAGGCTGGGGTTCGGGGGGTTAGGGGCCGGTGTGGGCCTGCGCACGCATGCGATCATGGCCGCAGCCATGGCCCGCCTCTCCGACGCTTTCATCGACGACCTTCTCGCCCGCACGGACATCGTCGAGGTGATCGCCGCGCGCTTGCCGCTGAAACGCCAGGGCCGCGAGTATTCGGCCCGCTGTCCGTTCCACGACGAGCGCTCGCCCTCGTTCACGGTGTCGCCGAACAAACAGTTCTACCACTGCTTCGGTTGCGGGGCGCACGGCACCGCGATCTCGTTCCTGATGAACTTCGATCGGCTCGAGTTCCTCGATGCGATCGACGAACTCGCGAAGCGCGCAGGCATCGAAGTGCCGCGCGAGACGCGGCAGCACAATGAAAACCCGGACACCCGCGACATGTACACGGTGCTCGATGAAGCGGCCCGCTTCTATCGCGGCGCCCTGATGTCAGGGAACGAAGCCCTGGATTACCTCGACGCCCGCGGTGTGGACGCCTCGATCCGCGAGCAGTTCGGCATCGGCTACGCGCCCGGCGGCTTCTCCGCGCTCAAGGACGCGCTCGGCACCGATCCGCGCCGGGTGTCGCTGCTCGAGCGCACCGGCATGCTGTCGAAGAACGACCGCGGCCACGTCTACGACAAGTTCCGCGATCGGGTGATGTTCCCGATCCACGACCGCCGTGGCCGTGCGATCGCCTTCGGCGGCCGCGTGCTGAAGCCGGAGGATTCGCCAAAATACCTCAATTCGCCCGAGACCCCGCTGTTCCACAAGGGCCGCGAACTCTACGGCCTGTGGCAGGTGCGCCAGGCCAACCAGAAGATCGAGCGGCTGATCGTGGTGGAAGGCTATATGGACGTGGTGGCGCTTTTCCAGCACGGCATCACCCAGGCCGTGGCCACCCTTGGCACGGCGACCACGCCCGACCACGCCGAGCTGCTGTTCCGCAACGCGCCGGACGTCTACTTCTGCTTCGACGGCGACGCCGCCGGCCGACGCGCCGCCACGCGCGCGATGGAATCGGTGCTGCCGCGAATGAAGGACGGCCGCCAGGCCTTCTTCCTGTTCCTGCCCGACGGCGAAGACCCCGACACCATCGTCCGCAACGAGGGCGCGCCCGGTTTCGACGCCCGCCTGGCCCAGGCCACGCCGCTGTCGCAGTTCCTGTTCGACAGCCTCGCCGAGGACGGCATCAACCTGGCGACGCTGGACGGCAAGGCGCGCCTGGCCGAGCGCGCCAAGCCGATGCTGGCGCAGCTGCCCGACGGCGCCTTCGCCGACCTGATGCAGCAGCGGCTGACCGAACTCACCGGCGTCGGCGCCCGCGCGGCTGCATCGAACGTGCATGTCCCGGCCGCACGCGCACGCCGGGCGCCCGCCGGCAACGCACCACGCCGAAGCATGGTGCGCGGCGCGATCACCCTGCTGCTGCAGCGTCCGCAGCTGGCGCTGGAGCTGCAGTCGCCGTATCGCTTCGTGGCCCTGCGCCAGCCGGGCATCGAACTGCTGACCGAACTGGTGGCCATCGTCAGCGCGCGCCCGGACATCGGCACCGGCACCCTGCTCGGCCACTTCGAGGGCCGCGAGGAGGCCGGCGCGCTGCAGAAGCTCGCCAGCCTCGACCTGCCCGGCGACGAGGCCGGCTGGCGCCTGGAGTTCCTGGACGCCATCGCCCAGCTCGACCGCCAGACCCTGGGCCAGCGCGTGGACGAACTGCTCGCCAAGCAGCGCGAGGAGGGCCTGGACGCGGCCGACAAGGCCGAACTGCGCGAACTGCTGCAGGCCCGAAACACCTGAATCCCGGAGGCCCTGCCTGCAGAGTCTCAGGGCCTGCCGGAGGCCTGCAGGCCACCCCGCAACCGCGATCGCCGCTATAGCGGCTCCTACAAGGGCGGTCGGGGTCTGATGTGTCATGCGGAAGACAGGGGTTTCCCCCAATGGTGGCCATGGGTACGGCCCCGTATCGTCTTGGAGACGCTTCCGCCGACCGGTGCCTGACGCATGTCGTTCGAAACCCACAGCCTGCTCGCTTCCCTGCCCCCACCGCAGCCTTGGGGCGACGGGCCCGGCAATCTGCTGCGCCCCGACGCCGGCAAGCCGGCGCTGGATCCGGCGCTGCTGGACGCACGGCCCGAAGAGGTCGCTTTCGAGCTCGACCCGCGCAGCGTGGTGACCGGCAACGAACGCTCCGACCAGTGGAATACCCACTACGAGGCCAGCGGCCAGATGACCGTGCACGGCCCCGACGGCGCCGCCACCAATGTACCGGTGCGCTACGAGGTCACTTTGCGAAACGAAGAGGCGACGCCGGCGGCGATGGCATCGGTCAATCCCTTCGATCCCGCGACCATCCCGCTGCGCACCCGGATCGAGGTGCACGGCGCCGACTACGCAGGCACCGCGCTGGAACCCGCCTTCCGCGAGCTCGCCGCGGCCAACGACCTGGCCTCCATCGACGACCTGCGCCTGTCGCTTGAAATGACCGAAAAGAAGGGCCTGCGGGTGATGACCGGCTCGGAGCAGCTGTTCGACGCCCCGCGCGACGGCGGCCCCGGCTCCCCCGCGCTGGAGCGCGAGGACTTCACCCGCCACACCACCATGCTGTCCGACCCGGCCGGCGCCGACCTTGCGCAGTACACCCGCATGCTGCTGACCGGCCAGGTGCCCGACGGCACCGTGACCGTGAGCGAGGACGTCGAGCCCGGCGAGGTGCGCGGCACCGTAGCCGAAGCAGGCTCCGGCGAAGTCAACGACATCACCTGGACGCTCGACGCCGAAGGCCGCCCCACCGGCGCCGAAGCCGTGCTGACCTGGGAACCCTCGAGCCGCGGCCGCGACTCCGACCGCATCGAGGGCAATGCGCAGAGCGGATTCCGCACCGACAACGACATGAAGGGCAGCGGCGACGACGTTGGCCACCTGATGGCTTATCGCTTCGCGCAGGGACATGGCGAGGTCAACATGTTCCCGCAGTTCAGCAACTTCAACCAGGGCGCCTACGCCAGGATGGAGCAGGAGTGGAGCGACTGGCTCGGCGCGGGCATGGACGTGCGGATCGACATCGACCTGGTGCGCAAGGACGCCGCCCGCCCCGACGAAGTGCATGTCGACTACGAAGTGATCGATCCGGTGACCGGCAGCGTCGTCTACGACCCCTCGCTGCTCGCCTTCGGCAACAGCGACGGCCAGTCCTTCGACGCCATCGCCTCCAACCGCATGCCCGACATGATCGACAGGGCCGCCGCCTGACGGCAGACTGCCCCGCATGCACGCAGGCCCCGCGCTGGACCGCAATGAACTGATCGCCCGCATCGGCAAGCTGCTGGTGGCGGACCCGGCCGTGTCCGATGGCGAATGGCAGGGTTATGCGCTGATCGTCCGCTATGGCGACGGCGCCCTCGCCCGCCGCATGACCGGCTTCCGCTACGCCGCCGACGGCGGTTACGCCGCCGCCACGCCGGACGACGGCACGCTGGGTCCGACCCTCGACGATCTTCGCCAAGCCACCCGCCTGCCCGGCAAGGAACCCTGGGATGCCTGCGTCCTGCGCCTGTGGCGCGACAGCGGGCGCATGGCCGTCGAGTTTGACTACGACACGCCGGAACAGTGGGACATCACGCCGGCCACGCTGGCCGAAGTCGCGGCGCGGGCGCGGCCGGGCGAGTGAAGGCGAAGAGCTTTTTTGCCACGGATTTGCGCGGATAAGCGCGGATAGAGCAAAAGCCTTCGTATTTGCAGGAGCAGCTATAGCTGCGAAGACGATTCGCCGGAACTCAGACTCCAGGAGCATCTTCAGCGATGGGACCGCGTAATCCGCGGCAATCCGCGGCTGAAAGGCGCCTTTTCCTGGACCCGGGGAAGATCAGGTCGCAGCTATAGCTGCTCCTACAAGGGCTGCTGCATCGTCTGGGCATCCACGGCCAAAAATGCTTTTGCCCTATCCGCGCTTATCCGCGCAAATCCGTGGCAAAAAAGCTCTTCCCGCGCCCTGTCACGCAGCACCGGCCTACCCCACCCGCCGCAGCTCAAGCAGCGGCCCCGGCTGCAGGAACGGCAGCAGCCAGTGGTCGATGAGCAGGAACGCGAACAGCGCCATCAGGTAAACCACCGAGTAGTTGAACACCCGCATGGCGAAGAACTCGTCCGGCGGGTCCATCAGCCGCCACGCGTACCACAGGAACACCAGGCCCAGGACCAGCGCCCCGCCCAGGTAGAACAGGCCGCTCATGCCCGCCACCCAGGGCAGCACCGTCACCGCCACCAGCAGCACCGTGTACAGCAGGATCTGCCAGCGCGTGTACTGCACGCCGTGGGTCACCGGCAGCATCGGCACCAGCGCGCGCGCGTAGTCCTCGCGGCGGAAGATCGCCAGCGCCCAGAAATGCGGCGGCGTCCATACGAAGATGATCAGCACCAGCAGCAGCGCGTGCGCCCAGTCCCATTCGTTCTGCATGCCGGTGACCGCCGACCAGCCCAGCAGCGGCGGCGCGGCGCCGGCGATGCCGCCGATGACGATGTTCTGCGGCGTGGCGCGCTTCAGGTAGCCGGTGTAGACGATCGCGTAGCCGATCAGCGAGGCGAAGGTCAGGAGCGCGGTGATCACGTTCACCAGCGCCACCAGCAGCGTCATCGACAGCGCGCCCAGGAACACCGCGAACGCCAGCACCTGCGCCGGCGCCAGGCTGCCGGTGGCCAGCGGGCGGTTGGCGGTGCGCACCATCACTTTGTCGATGCGCTGGTCGATGAGGTGGTTGATCGCCGCGGCCGATGCGGCGGCCAGCCAGATGCCGATGAAGCCGGCCACCGACTCCCGCAGCGGCGGCAGCCCGGGCACCGCCATGAACATGCCCACAAACGCGGTGAACACGATCAGCGCCACTACCCGCGGCTTGGTCAACTGCCAGTACTGGCCGAACTTCGCAGCCATCTCAGTCCACCCCGCGCAGGCGCGCCAGCAACGAAACCAGCACGAACACCAGCAGCGCCGCGCCACCGTTGTGCATCACCGCCACCGGCAGGGGCAGCGACAGCTTGACGTTGAGGATGCCCAGGGTGACCTGGGCCACGGTCAGCAGCGCCAGCAGCGTACCCCAGCCGCGCAGGCCCGGCGTTCGCAGCATGCGCACCGCGGCCCACAGCAGCACGGCCGCGGCCACCACCGCGCCCAGGCGGTGCGCGACATGGATGGCGATCCGCGCGACGCCATCGAGCACGCCGCCCTCGTAGTCCACGCCGATGCCGCGCCAGAGCACGAAGCCTTCGCTGAAATCGGTGGGCGGGAGCCACATGCCGGCGCACTGCGGGAAGTTCGCGATCGACCAGCCGCCGGCCCCGCAGGACAGCGCGGCGTAGTTGGCGCTGACCCAGCCACCCAGCGCGACCTGCACGCCCAGCACCGCCAGCGCGCCCCACAGCAGGCAGCGCAGCCGGCCGGCATAGGCCAGCACGATCGGCCGGTTGAGGGCACGCCAGGCCATCCAGGTAAGCAATGAGAAGGTCAACAGCCCGCCCAGCAGGTGGCCCATCACCACCACCGGCTTCAGCAGCCAGGTCACCGTCCACATGCCGAGCAGGGCCTGGAAGATGATCACCGCCAGCGTCAGCGAGGCCTCGCGCGCGAGGTCGCCGCCGCGCCAGCGCAGCGCGGCCGCGAGCAGGATGGCTTCACCCGCCACCGCGAGCACCGAGGCCGCCACGTGCGCGCCCGACATGTACACCGGGATCGCCACCGCCACCACGCCCGCGGCCACCAGCACCTGGGTGATGCCGTGCGGGCGCCGGCGCGCGGCCAGCAGCGCCATCGCCAGCACCAGCAGGCCCAGGATCGCCGCAGCGTGGCGGTGCACCTGTTCGCGCCAGGCCTTGTGGTCCTCGAACTCGCGGATGCTGCTGGCGGCGTGGTCGGCGACGTGCTCCGCCGCCTGCGGCCAGGTGGCGCGGCCGTAGCAGGTCGGCCAGTCCGGGCAGCTCAGGCCGGCGTGCGACAGGCGCACGAAGGCGCCGAACACGATCACCCCCAGCGCCAGCGCCACCGCCAGCCAGGCGATCCGGTGGAAGTGCCGGTGGATGTGGCGGGATCCGTGGTGCGTGGCGTTGCCGTTGGTCATCACTTCAGCTTGAGCAGGCGCGCCAGGTCCGTGCGCAGGTGGCCGGGATCGGAGCCCGGCGCGTAGCGCAGGATGACGAAGCCGTGGGGGTCGACAACATACACCGGCACGCCCTGCGCGCCGCCTGCATCAAGTCCGGGGAGCTCCGCGTTGAACGCGGGCACCGGCTCGATGACGTGCCAGACCCGGTTCTGCAGCGCGCCCTCGGGCGGCGCGCCGACCCAGAGGATGTGCACATGGTCGGCATTGTGGCCGAACAGGCGCCAGACCTTGTCCAGGTCCTGTGACAGGGCCACGCAGGCCGTCGTGCAGTCCGCGGGCGGCGCGACCACGATCCGCCAGGTGCGCTCGACCGGGTTCCAGTGGTATTCGCCGCCGTCGACCAGCCGCGGCACCACCTCGCGCAGATCGCCGGGCGGCTGCAGCAGCTCGCCGTGGTTCTTCATGCCTGCCGGGCGCCAGCCGGAGAAGCGCAGCGCGCCGGCCACCAGCGCGCTGCCGAAGAATACCGCCACGATCAGCAGCAGCAGCGTGCGGTTGCGGTTGCGCTGGCGCGGGGTCACCGGCGGTCGGGGCGTGGGGTCGGTCATTTGCGGGGCCTGCGGAAGGTGAGGACCACGGCGGTGGCGAGCACCGCGATGGCAAGCGCGAACCACTGCACGGCGTAGCCGAGGTGGCGTTCGGGCGGCAAGGTGTTGGGCAGCACGTCGAGGTCGCGGGCGTAGCCAAGCTCGATCCCTGGATCGAGCTTCAGGACCCGCGGCGCAAGCCCGGGCTGGTGCAGCGGCGCCGCCAGCGCGGCCGGGTCCAACCCGATCGCGAGCAGGGTGCCGTCGGCCTGCGCGGCGAAGCCGGCGGGCCCGATGCCGTGCGAGGGCGGCGGCGCCAGCAGCCCGGCCAGCATCTGGCCACCGACCGGGCGCGCCACCTGCGGCAGCGTGCGGTCGCCGGGCAGCGGCAGCCAGCCCAGCTCCACCAGCAGCGGATCGCTCCCCGCCTCCGGCACGAACACGCGGTAGGCGCGCACGCCGGCGCGGCCGCCGCGCTGCTGGTTGTCGAGCAGTACCGCGGGCACCTCGGCGAAATGGCCGGGGCCGGCGACCCAGTCGTATCCGCGCACGCGCGCGGGATCGGCAGCCGCCGACAGCGCCAGCGGCGCGCGCGCGGCCACGGTCGCCGCCACGGCGTCCAGCATCGCCTGCTTCTGGTGCTGGCGGCCGAGTTGCCACTGGCCCAGTGCGCAGAAGCCCGCGATGGCCAGCAGCGCCAGCGCCCAGCCGAAGGACAGAGTCGCATTGCGGCTCATCGCGTCGCCCACCCCAAGTGCGATACTGCGGGGATCGCACCGGCCCGCTGGAGGCCACGCATGAGTGATTCGCTGAAAACCCTGCTCATCATCGGATTCCTGATCCTGATCGTATGGAACCTGGGCGCCGGCCTGTACTACATGCTGGTCGACAAGGGCACCACCAAGCGCACCGTGAACGCACTCACCAAGCGCATCGCGCTGTCCGTGGCGCTGATCCTGATCGTGCTCCTGTCGATCTGGATGGGGTGGATCACGCCCCACGGCATCCAGGGCTGAGCCAGGCCGACCGGGTGGCGCCGTCCCGCGGCGTCGATCCGGTCCGGCGGCGCAGACACGAAGGCCGGCAATCGCCGGCCTTCGTCATTCCATGACGGCCGCCCTGGCGGGCGCGCGCCTCAGACCACGTAGACGAACAGGAACAGCGCCAGCCAGACCACGTCGACGAAGTGCCAGTACCAGGCCACGGCCTCGAAGGCGAAGTGGTTGTCCTTGGTGAAATGGCCCTTGAGGCAGCGGAACCAGATGATCGCCAGCATGATCGTGCCGAGCGTCACGTGCGCGCCGTGGAAGCCGGTGAGCATGAAGAAGGTCGAGCCGTAGATGCCCGAACCCATGGTCAGGTTGAGGTCGCGGTAGGCGTGGATGTATTCCTCGACCTGGAAGAACAGGAAGGTGCAGCCGAGCAGCACCGTCAGTCCCAGGAAGACCAGCAGCTGGCGGCGGTTGTCGGCCTTCAGCGCGTGGTGGGCGATGGTCAGGGTCACGCCCGACGTCAACAGGATGAGCGTGTTGAGCAGCGGCAGGCCCCAGGCCGGGATGGTCTGGAAGGTGCCGCCGATCGCGCCCGGGCCGGCCGACGGCCAGGCCGCGCTGTAGCCTTCCCACAGCAGGGCATTGGTCATCACGCCATCGCCGGCGCCGCCAAGCCACGGCAGCGACAGCGCGCGCGCGTAGAACAGCGCGCCGAAGAACGCGGCGAAGAACATCACCTCGGAGAAGATGAACCACACCATGCCCATCCGGAACGAGCCGTCGACCTGGCGGTTGTGGTAACCGGAGACCGACTCGAGGATCACGTCGGCGAACCACTTGAACAGGATCAGGATCAGGCCGGCCGCGCCGACGAAGAACACGGTCCTGCCCCAGGAGACCTCGTTGAACCAGCTCGCGAGCCCGAAGAAAAGGACGAACAGCGCCACCGATGCGAACAGCGGCCACTTGCTGTCGTGCGGGACGAAATAGACGTTCGGGTCTTGGTGGTTGGCTTGGGCCTGTGCCATGTCGGTATCCGTTGTTGCTGGGTCAAGGTGCCGCGTGCGGCACGGTCGTCGCTGCCGCGGCGGCGACGGTGGCCTGCTCGCGTTCGGTCAGGACGTCGTTCTTGTAGAAAGTGTAGGACAGGGTGATGGTCTTGACGTCGTCGGGCAGCGAGGGGTCGATGATGAAACGCACCGGCATGTCGCGCGTCTCGCCCGCGGTCAGCGTCTGCGCGGTGAAGCAGAAGCACTCGGTCTTGGCGAAATAGCCCGACGCGCGCGCCGGTGCCACCGAAGGCGTGGCCGTGCCGACGATCGAACGCTCGCTGTCGTTGTGCGCGAAATAGGTGGTCTCGTACTGCTGGCCCACCTGCACCTGCATGCGCGCCTGGTTGGGCCGGAACGACCACGGCAGCGAGGAGTTCACGCCGCCGTCGAATTCCACCGTGACCATGCGCGCCTCGGCCGCGGCACCGGCGGCGGCCGCGGTGCCGGCATCAGCCGCGGTGTTGTCGAGGCGGATGCCGAAGACCTTCTCGCAGGCGATCCGGTACAGCGGCACCAGCGAGAACGTGAACGCGAACGCGACGCCAGCGGCCAGCACCATCTTGCCGATGCCGGCGGTATTGGAGCGCTTGCCGGTCATGACGCCAGGACTCCGGAAAGGATGAATGCGATGTAGATCGCCAGCGCGACCGCGCCCAGCACGAGCGCCATGCGCAGCGCGCGCCGCCGCTGTTCGGCGACGCGTGCGGGATCGCGGTTGTCAGGCGCGGCGGGCATCGTTGACGGGCTCGATCTCGCCGCCTTCCGGATCCAGGTCGCCATGGGCGAGGTCGCCCGGGCCGATCACCGGCGGCGTGGTGAAGGTGTGGTGCGGCGCCGGCGACGGCACGGTCCACTCCAGGCCACGTGCGCCTTCCCACGGACGCTGCGGCGCAACGGCACCCTTCTTCAGCGAGTGGAACAGGATGCCGAACATCATGAAGGGCGTGACGAACATGCCGAACGCACCGATCGAGCTGATCAGGTTCCAGTCGGCGAACACCACGTTGTAGTCCGGGATGCGGCGCGGCATGCCGGCCAGGCCCAGGAAGTGCTGGGGGAAGAACAGCAGGTTGACGAACACCATCGTCCACCAGAAGTGGAACTTGCCCCAGGCCTCGTTGTACATGCGGCCGGTCCACTTCGGCCACCAGTAGTAGACCGCGCCGATCAGCGCCAGC
This sequence comes from Luteimonas sp. A537, assembly GCF_054052065.1. Taxonomy (NCBI): domain Bacteria; kingdom Pseudomonadati; phylum Pseudomonadota; class Gammaproteobacteria; order Lysobacterales; family Lysobacteraceae; genus Luteimonas; species Luteimonas renzhihongae. Next base: position 182,183 of record NZ_JBSVRH010000005.1, on the reverse strand, counting down.
ACGGAGCCCGTGACCAGCACGTAGTGGAAGTGGGCGACTACGAAATACGTATCGTGGTACTGGAAGTCGGCCGGGACGATCGCGAGCATCAGGCCCGAGAAGCCGCCGATCGAGAACAGGATCACGAAGGCGATCGAGAACAGCATCGGTGTCTCGAAGGTAAGCGAACCCTTCCACATGGTGCTGACCCAGTTGAAGATCTTCACGCCCGTGGGCACCGAGATCAGCATGGTCGCGTACATGAAGTAGATCTCGCCGCCCAGCGGCATGCCGGACGCGAACATGTGGTGCGCCCACACGATGAAGCTCAGGAAAGCGATCGCGGCGGTCGCGTACACCATGGCCTGGTAGCCGAACAGCGGCTTGCGGCTGAAGGTCGGGATGATCTCCGAGACCACGCCGAAGGCCGGCAGGATCATGATGTAGACCTCCGGGTGCCCGAAGAACCAGAAGATGTGCTGGTACATCACCGGGTCGCCGCCGCCGGCGGCATTGAAGAAGCTGGTGCCGAAGAACTTGTCGGTCAGCAGCATCGTCACCGCACCGGCGAGCACCGGCATGACTGCGATCAGCAGGAATGCGGTGATCAGCCAGGTCCACGGGAAGATCGGCATCTTCAGCAGGTCGACGCCCGGCGCGCGCATGTTGAGCACGGTGGCGATGACGTTGATCGCGCCCATGATCGAGCTGATGCCCATCATGTGGATGGCGAAGATGGCGAAGGCCATGCTGGAGCCGCCCTGCAGCGACAGCGGCGGGTACATGGTCCAGCCGCCGGCCGGTGCGCCGCCCGGCAGGAACAGGGTCATCAGCAGCATCGTGAAGGCGAACGGAAGGATCCAGAACGACCAGTTGTTCATGCGCGGCAGCGCCATGTCGGGCGCGCCGATCTGCAGCGGGATCAGCCAGTTGGCCAGGCCCACGAAGGCCGGCATCACGCCGCCGAAGATCATCACCAGCGCGTGCATCGACGTCATCTGGTTGAAGAAGTGCGGGTCGACGTGCTGCAGCCCCGGCACCGCCAGCTCGAGGCGGATGACCACGCTCATCGCCGCGCCGATGATGAACATCATGAAGCTGAAGAGCAGGTACAGCGTGCCGATGTCCTTGTGGTTCGTGGAGAAGAACCAGCGCTGGACGAAGCCCTGCTTGTGGCCCTCGTCGTGGTGGTGTTCGGCGGTTGCGGTATGCGTGGACATGACTGTCGGCCTTTCGTGTTCGGTCAGCCGGCGCTGGAAGCGTCGGCGGGGGCGGGTGCCTGCGGGGCGGTGGGCTCCTCGCCCTGCAGCACGTCTTCGACCATATCGGGGTCGACCGAGCTCGGGGCATTGCCCTCACCGCCCTGCGGCACCGCCGACGGCTCGCTCGGCACGCCTGCGCCGGACTGCTTCATCGACGCGAGCCAGCTTGCGTACTCGTCCTTCGGCAGCGCACGGACCACGATCGGCATGAAGCCGTGGTCCTTGCCGCAGAGCTCGGCGCACTGGCCGCGGTACACGCCGGGCTCGTGGATCTGGGTCCAGGCCTCGTTGACGATGCCCGGCACCGCGTCCTGCTTCCAGCCCAGCGCCGGCACCCACCAGGAGTGGATGACGTCGTCTGCGGTGATCACGAAGCGGACCTTGGTGTCCACCGGCAGCACCAGCTCGTTGTCGACGTCGAGCAGGTAGTGGGGATTGGCGGCAAGGTCCGGGCGCTCGCCGCTCTGGCGGATGCGGTCGCTCTCGCGGTCGAGGCGGCTGGTGATGGAGACGTCCTCGCCGAGGTAGTCGTACTTCCACATCCACTGGTAGCCGGTGACCTTGACGGTCATCGCCGAGTCGCGGGTGTCGTACATCGCGATCAGCTTGGCGGTGGCCGGCCAGGCCATGATCACCAGCAGGATCACGGGAATCACGGTCCAGACCACTTCGGCCTTGAGGTTGTGGCTCCACTTGGCGGCCACCGCGCCCTTGGACTTGCGGAAGGCGAACATCGCGTACGCCATCGCGCCGAACACGACCACGCTGATCGCCACGCAGATCCACAGCACCAGCATGTGCGCCTCGTAGGCGTTCTGCGACGAGGAGGTGACCCCGCGCCCCATGTTCAGCTGCCATCGCGTCGGGTCGGCCGCCTGCGCCAATGCCGCTGCCGGTGCCGCGGCAACGGCCGCCAGAATCCACCGCAAGAATCGCGCCTGCCTCATGCGTGCAACCCCAATGTCGTCGGTGGCGGCCGGCTGGCCGCCTGTTGGAACGGTTGTTCGGAAGGCCCCCCGGCCGGCATGACGCTCCGGCAAGTGGACCGGCCACACCCCAGTGGGGGCGCCTGATCGTCGTGATGTTAGCCGCCGCGCTGCCTGACCGGCAAGCGCGGCGGCTTCGCAGGTGCCCTGCGGGCGCGCTTCTGGCCCGCCCCGACGGCTAGAATTCGAGTTCCCTCCCCGCGCATGACCCCAGTGAACGATTTCCTCCCGGTTGCCCCGCCTCCGCCGTCCGATCCGCTGCGCGCCAACATCACCCGCCACTGGCTGGCGGACGAGGCGACGCGGGTCCGCGCCCTGCTCGAAGAGGCCCGCCAGCCGCCCGGGGACGCGGCCGCGATCGCCGCCACCGCCGCGGATCTGGTCCGCCGCGTGCGCCTGCGCGCGCCCGACCAGGGCGTGGTCGAATCCTTCATGCGCCAGTACGACCTGGGCAGCGAGGAGGGCGTGCTGCTGATGTGCGTAGCCGAAGCCCTGCTCCGCATCCCGGATGGCGAGACCACCGACCGCCTGATCCGCGACAAGCTGGGCGACGCCGACTGGAAGCGCCACGTCGGCCAATCGGATTCGGTGCTGGTCAACGCCTCCACCTGGGGCCTGATGCTGACCGGCCACCTGGTCGACCTGGCCGACGGCACCAGGCGCGACGTGCACGGCGCCTTCAAGCGCCTGGTCGGCCGCGCGGGCGAGCCGGTGATCCGCCTGGCCGTGCGCCAGGCGATGAAGATCATGGGCCACCAGTTCGTGATGGGGCGGACGATCGGCGAGGCGCTGTCGCGCGCACGCAAGGGCCGCAATGCGCACTACCTCTATTCATTCGACATGCTGGGCGAGGCCGCGCTGACCCGGCACGACGCCGACCGCTACCTCGAGGCCTACCGCGCCGCGATCGATGCCATCGGGCGCGACGCCGGGCGCGACGCCGGCCGCCCCGCCGACGCCATCGTCGCGCCCTCGATCTCGGTCAAGCTGTCGGCCCTGCATCCGCGCTATGAACACGCCAAGCACGCGCGCGTGCTGGCCGAACTCGCGCCGCGCCTGCTGGAGCTGGCGCAGCGCGCAAAGCAGCACGGCATCGGCCTGACCGTCGATGCCGAGGAGGCCGACCGCCTGGAGCTGTCGCTGGACGTGATCGAGGCCGCCTGGCTGGATCCTTCGCTCGAGGGCTGGAACGGCTTCGGCATCGTCGTCCAGGCCTACCAGAAGCGCGCGCCGTTCGTGATCGACTGGATCGCGGGCCTCGCCAGCCGCGGCGGGCGCCAGGTCCCCGTGCGCCTGGTCAAGGGCGCCTACTGGGACGCCGAGGTCAAGCGCGCCCAGGTCGAGGGCTTCCCCGGCTACCCCGTATTCACGCGCAAGCCCAACACCGACGTCAGCTACCTCGCCAATGCCCGCCGCCTGCTCGACGCCGGCGCGGCGGTGTACCCGATGTTCGCCACCCACAACGCGCAGACCATCGCCGCCGTGCACCGGCTGGCGGCCGGGCGGCCGTTCGAGTTCCAGAAGCTGCACGGCATGGGCGACGATCTCTACGACGAGGTGATCCCGGCCGACCGCCTGGGCGTGCCCTGCCGCGTGTACGCGCCGGTGGGCAGCCACGAAGAGCTGCTGCCCTACCTGGTGCGGCGCCTGCTCGAAAACGGCGCCAACTCCAGCTTCGTCAACCGCATCACCGACACCGACGTGCCGATCGTCGACCTGGTCCGCGACCCGGTCGACGTCGTGGCCGCATTCGACAGCATCCCGCATCCGCGCATCCCGCTCCCGGCCGACATGCTTCGCAGCCAGGGCACCGACAGGACCAATTCCATGGGCATCAACCTCGCCAACGACGACGACCTGCGCAGCCTGGCCGCGGCGATGGCCGCCGAACCCGGCAACTGGCAGGCCACGCCGCTGGTCCCGGGGGCCGCCAGCGCCGGCGACTGGATCGACGTCACCAGCCCCGCCGACCGCCGTCGCACCGTCGGCCGCTGGCAGCCCGCCGACGCCGCCACGGTCGAGCGCGCGATGGTCAACGCGGTCGCCGCGCAGCCTGCCTGGGACGCGACGCCGGTGGCCAGCCGCGCCGCCCTGCTCGAGCACGCCGCCGACCTGCTGGAGCAGCGGATGCCGCGCTTCATGGCGCTGTGCACGCTGGAGGCCGGCAAGACCATCCCCGACGGCGTGGCCGAAGTGCGCGAGGCGGTCGACTTCCTGCGCTATTACGCCGGCCAGGCGCGCAGCATGTCCGCGCCGGAGATCCTGCCCGGCCCGACCGGCGAGACGAACACCCTGCAGTTGGCCGGGCGCGGCGTGTTCGCCTGCATCTCGCCGTGGAATTTCCCGCTGGCGATCTTCATCGGCCAGGTCGCCGCGGCCCTGGTGACCGGCAACACCGTGCTGGCCAAGCCCGCCGAGCAGACCAGCCTGGTCGGCTTCGAGGCGGTGAAGCTGCTGCACGAGGCCGGCGTGCCGGACGCCGTGCTGCAGTTCGTGCCCGGCGACGGCGCAAGCGTCGGCGCGGCGCTCACCGGCGACGCGCGCATCGCCGGCGTGGTGTTCACCGGCTCCAACGGCACCGCGCTTGCGATCAACCGCGCGCTGGCCGCGCGCGACGGCGCGATCGGCACCCTGATCGCCGAGACCGGCGGCCAGAACGCGCTGATCGCCGACTCCTCGGCGCTGCCCGAGCAGCTGATCAAGGACGTGATGGCCTCGGCCTTCACCTCCGCCGGCCAGCGCTGCTCGGCCGCGCGCGTGCTGTTCGTGCAGGACGACATCGCCGACAAGGTCATCACCATGCTCGCCGGCGCCATGGCCGAGCTCAAGGTCGGCGATCCCGACGACCTGTCGACCGACGTCGGTCCGGTGATCGATGCCGACGCGCTGGGCATGCTCGACCGCCACGCCGCGCGCATGCAGGACGAGGCGCGGCTGATCGCGATCGCTGCGATGGGCGACGACACCGCGCACGGTACCTTCTTCGCCCCGCGCGCCTGGGAGCTCAAGTCGCTGTCGCAGCTGGACCGCGAGAACTTCGGTCCCGCGCTGCACGTGATCCGCTGGAAGGCCGGCCAGCTCGACCAGGTGATCGATGCCATCAACACCACCGGCTATGGCCTGACGCTTGGCATCCACTCGCGCATCGACGACACCGTGGAGCTGATCGCCGCGCGCGCGCGGGTCGGCAACGTCTACGTCAACCGCAACCAGGTCGGCGCGGTGGTCGGCGTGCAGCCCTTCGGCGGCCAGCGCCTGTCCGGCACCGGGCCCAAGGCCGGCGGCCCCCACTACCTGCCGCGCTTCACCACCGAGAAGGTCGTCACCATCAACACCACTGCGGCTGGCGGCAATGCCTCGCTGCTGACGCTTGGCGACTGACGACGAGCGCCCAGCACGGCGAATGTCCGGCTGCCATCCGGCAGCTCGTATACCCCATGCTCATCCACGGGTATCGAAGGACAGATCCTATGCACATCGCCAGACCCCTGCTCACCACTGCCGCCGTTGCATTGCTGGTGCTGTCGGCCACGCCAGCGTCGGCACAGTCCGCGTACCTGGACCAGATGTCCACGGGTCCAGGAACCTGCCAGGCGGCATTGCCCGCCTTCGAGGGCCAGGTCCGCAAACGGCCACTGGCGCTGCAGAACGAAGGCACCGCGTCCGCCTTCGTGACCTGCGCGCCGCCGCAGTTCACAGGCCTCGCCGACGGCGACTACGGCCTGGACGTCACGTTCATCAACAACGGCAGCTCGGCGGCCACCGTGAGCTGCACCGGCGTGTCCATCGGCCAGATCCCCACGATCTACGTATCCAAGGCGATCAGCGTTCCGTCCGGTGCGACGAGAATCCTCAACTGGAAAGACACTGACGGAAGCAGCAAGTGGGTGACGAGCTGCAACCTGCCGCCGGGGACCGGAATCGGCACCGTCCAATCCTATGGGGTGTCCATCTAGTGAATCCAGGAACGGGAGGACGATCCATCATGCGAACTGCATTCACCAGCATTCTCCTCACTGGCGCGCTGGCGCTGGCCCTCCCGGCCAGTGCCGGCAGCCTCACCCAGTCGCTGCAGGTCAACGGCAGCGGCGCCTGCCAGGCCGCGCTGCCCAATTACGAGGGGCAGATCCGCAAGCGCCCGCTGGCTATCCAGAACGAAGGCACGTCACTGGCGTTCGTCACCTGCTCGCCGACAAGCGTGCAGTTCAGAGACATGCATGCCTTTGGCCAGAGCGTCTATCTGGCCAATGATTCCGCGGTCGATGTCACCGTCAGCTGTACGGGCGTGATGGGCGGCGGTGCCGGCAACGACCCGCCCGAATATTCGACGAAATCGGTCACCTTGCCGGCCGGCACCGTCGCGGGGATTTCCTGGTCGACCGCCGACTTGCCCGACTATGCGCCCAGAAGCGGCACCCCATTCAACACCAGCTGCACGCTGGCGCCTGGCGTGGGCGTGCGCACGCTGTACGTTCACCAGCTCATGAGCTGAAACGAAAGAAGCCCCGCTTGCGCGGGGCTTCCTCGTCGTCCAACTGCAGGCTTGGCGCCTGCCGTCAGAAGCGGTACTGCGCCGACACGCCGAACAGGTTGGCGTCGCCGTCGTAGGGACCGGTGATGGTGCTGCCGCCGCTCGCGAAGTCGATCTTGGGATCCTTCGGCTTCAGGTGGGTGAAGGCAAAGCTCACGTCCATCGCGTCGCTGACGTTCCAGGTGGCGCCGATCGAGTACCAGCGGCGATCGTCGTCGGGCAGGCGCGGGGTGCGGTGCTCGAGGCTGGTCGGGGTCTCGTCATACGCAACGCCGCCGCGCAGGGTCCAGGACTCGTTGAGCTTGTATTCCGCGCCAAGCGACATGAACGCGGTGTCTTCCCAGCCGAAGGGCTCGACCGAATCCGGATCGCCGTTGTCGAAGTTGACGCGCACTTCGCGCAGCGACGACCAGCCGGTTTCGGTCCAGTTGGCCATCATCGCGAAGCGGTCGGTGAAGTCGTAGCGCGCCACGACCGCGAAGGTCGACGGCGTCGTCAGCTTGGCACCGACGCCGCCGTTGTTGAACAGCTGCGCGGTCATCGGGTTGCTGTTGAACACTGCGCGCACATCGCCGGGCACGGCCCATTCCGCGGTGCCGCGAAGTTCGTAGTCGATCTCGGACTGGTAGCTGACGCCGATCGCGAGGCGATCGGTCGGGCGCAGGTTGAAGCCGACCAGCCAGCCGAAGCCGGTGTCGTCGCCCTCGATCTCGGCGTGGCCGTCGCGGGCCTGGGGCAGCGCGAACGGCAGCGGGCGGGTGGCCGGGTTGGAGAACAGCAGGGTGCCGAAGTCGACGGCCTTGGACAGGGTCACGTCGGCCTTGGAGTACACCGCGCCCACGCCGACCGACAGGTGGTCGTTGAGATCCAGCGCCGCCGACAGAGTCAGGTTCACGATCTGCATGTCGGAGGTGTCGGCGAAGTAACGGCCCTGCCAGTCGGGGTCGTACTCGGTCTTCAGGCCGAACGGGGCACTGACCATGGCGCCCAGCGCCAGGCCGTTGTCGAGCTTGTGGATCACCGAGAACGCGGGGATCGGGGTGACGTCACCGGCTTCGCCGCCGTCGCCGCCGTTGAGCGGGCGGCCGAGCGCGTCGGTGCCGCTGCCTTCGAAGCGGTAGCTCAGGTCGATGACCGAAAGATCGGCCTGGACCGTGGTGCCCTCGAAGCGGGTCATCGTGGCCGGGTTGTTGACCACGACCGATGCGTCGCCTTCATTGACGCCGGAGCCGGCGAACGCGGCGCCGAGGCCCTTGACGCTGTTTTCCTTGAGCTGGAAACCGGACGCGTGGACGGGGGCGAGGGCCAGTGCGCCGAGGATGCCGAGCGCGAGGGCCGAAGCCTGCAGAGTGGGGGAGATACGCATTGAAAAACTCCTGACAGAGGGCTTGCGGATATTGGTGTGGCGCGCACTATACCGTGGCGGATGGTCATGCACAGCTGCCCCGCGTCACGCCTGCCGCCGGTTATCTTTGTGAACCCGCCCCTGCCCGGCCCGCAACGCATGTTCGTCTCGATCCCGACGCGTTCCCGCCCCGCGATGCGCTGGGCAACCCCCTTGCTGTGTGCAACGTTGTGGGTGGTCTACCTGTGGGCCAGCACCCGCCCGGAAGCCGTGGAACAGGCGCTGATGGTGCGCTGGGGCGCGCTGACCGGCGCGCTGGGGCCGGGCGACCTGCTGGTGTCCTGGGCCGACGGCGAGCGCGGCGTGCGGCTGCTGACCGCGCTGTTCGTGCACGCCGACTGGGCCCACCTGCTCGGCAACCTGGTGTTCCTGCTGATCTTCGGGCTGCCCGCGGAACGGGTGATGGGGCCATGGCGGCTGCTGGCCCTGTTCCTTGTCGGCGGCGCGCTGGCCAACCTCGCGACCGTGCTGGTCATCGACACGCCCGACCGCCTGGTGATCGGGGCCAGCGGCGCGGTGTCGGCGCTGATCGGCACCTACCTGGCGCTGTTCCCGCGCGCGCACCTGGGCGTGGTGCTGCCGCTGGGCCTGTTCCTCGAGTTCGTGCGCGCGCCGGCGCCGCTGCTGATCGGGATCTGGGCGCTGCTGCAGGTGGTGTTCGCCTACATCGGTCCGGCGTTCGGCGCCGTGGCCTGGTCGGCGCACGTCGCGGGCTTCGCGTTCGGCGTCGTCTTCGCCCTGTTCTCGCGGCGCGCCATCGCGCGCCGCCTGCGCCGGCAGAAGGGTTACTGAGCCACCGGCGGCGGCACGCAGTCGTCGCCCTCGGCCAGGCGGCGCAGCGCGGCCATCGCCTGCACCACCGGCTCGTCGCCGTCGAGCACCTGGCCCGCGCGGCTGCCCTCCTCGCCTTCGGCGACCAGGTGCCCGGGCAGCGTGATTTCGCCGAAACCGGCAACCGGTGCGCCCTTGACGTCGAGCACCAGGTCGGGCTCGATGCCGCGGGCCTGGATGGAGGTGCCGTTGGGGGTGAAGTAGCGCGCCGTGGTCAGCTTGACCGCATCGCCGTTGTCCAGCGGCATCACCGTCTGCACCGAACCCTTGCCGAAGCTGCGGCTGCCGACGATGCAGGCGCGGTTGTTGTCGCGCAGCGCACCGGCCAGCACCTCCGAGGCGCTGGCCGAACCGGCGTCCACCAGTACGACCACCGGACGCCCGCGCATGCGCTCGCCGGGGGTCGCGCTGAAGGCCGTGTCGCCCACCTGGATGCGGCCGCGGGTGCTGACGATGCCGCCGCTCTCCAGCAGGTCGTCGGCGATCTGTACGGCCGAGGTCAGCAGGCCACCGGGGTTGCTGCGCAGGTCGACCAGCAGCCCGCGAAGGCCGTCACCGCCGGCCTTGGCCTGGAGTCCGTCCAGGGTATCGGCGAAGTCGCTGGCGGTATCGGCCTGGAAGCCGGCGATGCGGATATAACCGAAGCCGGGCTCGCGCATGCTGCCGCGCACGCTGGGCGTGCGGATGACCGCGCGCGCGACGCGCAGCTCCAGCGGCTCGGCTTCGCCCTCGCGGACGATGGTGACGCCGACCTCGGTGCCCGGTGGCCCGCGCAACGGTCCGCTTCCTTCGTGGCTGGTGGGCGTCAGCTCCTCGCCATCCACGGCCACGATCATGTCGCCGGAGCGGATGCCCGCGCGCTGTGCCGGACTGTCGTCCATCGGCGAGATCACGCGGATGCGGCCGTCGGGCAGCTGCATGACCTCCACGCCGATGCCCTCGTAGGCGCCAGTGGTGCCTTCCTCGAAGGCCTCGGCGTCGCTGCGCTGGAGGTAGGCGCTGTGCGGGTCGAGGTCGAGCAGCAGGCCGCGGATCGCCGCCTGCATCAGCTCGCGGTCCTCGACCTCGTCGACATAGCCGGCGCGCACGGCGTTGAACACCAGCACGAAGCGGCTGATCTCTTCCAGCGGGATCGCGCTGGCGGGATCCCCGTCGAGGGGTGGCTCTGCAGCGGCGATGTCGGCATCGGCATCGGCATCGGCGTCGGCGTCGGCGTCGGCATCGGCGTCGGCGTCGGCGTCGGCGTCTCCATCCTGCTCTGGCTGGCCCGCCTGCTTTTGCGGCCCGGCCTGCCCTTGCGGTTCCGCCTGCGCGGGCTGCGCGGGCTCAACCGCCTCCGGCGCGGCGCCAGATTCGGCGGGCGGCGCGGCGGGCACGGCGGGCGCGTCCTGGGCGATGGCGGGCAGCGCCAACAGGCTGGCGAGGGCGAGCGTCAACAGGCTGGCGCGCATGCGGGACTCCGGGAGGGAACGGGAATTGGACCGCGCATCCGCGCGCGGGTTCAGTCGATTATGCCGCCGGCGCGGCGCGGGCCCCGTCAGCGCTTCTGCAGCCAGGTGCGGGGATCGACGGGCTTGCCCTCCCGGCGCAGCTCGAAATACAGGGCCGCGCGGCCCTGGCCGCCGGACGTGCCGACGGTGGACACCGCATCGCCGCGGCGGACGCGGTCGCCGGGGTTCTTGAGCAGGCTGTCGTTGTGCGCGTACAGGCTCATGTAGCCGTTGCCGTGATCGACGATCAGGATCAGGCCGTAGCCGGTCATCCATTCCGCGAACACCACGGTGCCCTCGGCCACCGCGGTGACCGGGGTGCCGGCGGCGGCGGCGACCAGCACGCCGTCGCTGCGGCGGCCGTCGGGCATGCGCGCGCCATAGCCGGCCAGCAGGCTGCCGCTGAGGGGCCAGGACAGGCCGCCGACCTGGACCGCGGCGGTGCGGGCGACCGCGACCTTTGGCGCATCGGGCACGGGATTGCGTCCGGCCCCGGCGCCCGCGCCGGGCTTGTCGCCATCGCGCGCCGCGGTGGCTGCGGCGGCGCGGCGCGCGGCTTCGGCCTTGCGCTCGGCTTCGGCCTTGCGCGCCGCCTCGCGCAGGCGCGCGAGCAGGCGTTCGAGCGACTTCGCATCGGCGCCCAGGGCCTTCTCGCGCTCGCTGCGGTCCCTGTAGCTGGCATCGAGCCCGGCCACCGCCTTGGCGCGCTCGGCACGCTCGCGCTCCAGCGCCTCGGATTGCGCGCGCTGGCGCTCGCTGGTGGCGACCAGGGCCGCCCGTTCGGCGGCGATCGCCTGCTCCATCTCCTCGAGCCCGGCGAGCTCGGCTGACAGCTCGGTGATCCGCGCGCTGCGGCCGCGCTGCAGATAGCCGTGATAGGCCAGGCTGCGATTGGCGCCCGCGGCATCATCCTGTGCCAACAGCAGCTTCAGGGGCGTGGTCCCGCCCACGGTGTAGGCCGCGCGCAGCAGCCCGGCAAGCTCCTTGCGCTGCGTCGAAAGGCCTTCCGCGAGGGCGTCACGCTGCGTCTCCAGATCCGCAAGCGCCTGCTGCTGCCGCGCCAGCGCCGCCCCGGTGGCGGCAAGTTCCCGGGCATTGCGGGCTACCCGCTCATCGGCGTCGCGAAGCTCACGGCTGGCCTTGCCGCGGTCGCCTTCGATGCGGCGGCGCTCGCGTCCGACTTCGTTGAGTTCGCGCTTGACCTTGTCCAGCCGGCGCTGCGCGTCACGGCTGTCCTGGGCCGATGCCGGCCCGGCGGGAAATGCCAGCAACACCAGCAACGCCGACAGCATCAGCAGCAGCGGCACGGATCCGGCCAGCAGCGGCCGCGCCGGAACGCGCCGGTGCAGGCAGTCGCGGCGCGGCGGCGTGGCCGGCGCGAGGTTCACGCCAGCAGGCTGCAACCGGTCATCTCCACCGGCTTCGCGACGCCCAGCAGGTCGAGCATCGTCGGCGCAAGGTCGCGCAGCGCACCACCCGTGCGCAGGGTCGCATCGCCGCGCCCACCGACATAGATGAGATCCACCGGACCAACGGTGTGCGACGTGTGCGGCTCGCCTGTCACCGGGTCGCGCATCATTTCGACGTTGCCATGGTCGGCGGTGACCAGCAGCTCGCCGCCCTGCGCGGCGACCGCCGCGGCGACCTCGCCAAGTGCCCGGTCCACGGCCTCCACGGCCTTGATCGCGGCCTGCAGGTCGCCGGTGTGGCCGACCATGTCGGGGTTGGCGAAGTTGCAGACCACGGCGTCGAAGCGGCCGGAGGCGATCGCGGCCACCAGCTTTTCCGTTACCTCGGGGCAGCTCATTTCCGGCTGCAGGTCATAGGTGGCAACCTTCGGGCTCGGCACCAGGATGCGCTCCTCGCCGTCGAACGGGGTCTCGCGGCCACCGTTGAAGAAGAAGGTGACGTGGGCGTACTTCTCGGTCTCGGCGATGCGCAGCTGGGCCAGGCCATTGGCACCCAGCACTTCGCCCAGGGTGTTGCGCAGGTCGTCGGGCGCGAACGCCAGCGCCACCGGCAGGGTGGCGTCGTACTCGGTCAGGCAGGTGAAGCTGGCCAGCACCGGCCGCCGCGCGGCGAATCCATCGAATGCCGGGGCCACGAACGCCGCGGCCAGCTGGCGCGCGCGATCGGCGCGGAAGTTCATGAACACCATCGCGTCGCCGTCGCGCATCGGTTCGGCGCCGGCGATCACCGTCGGCAGCACGAACTCGTCGTTCTCGCCGCGGGCGTAGGCGGCGTCAAGCGCGGCCATGGCATCGGGCGCGACGTGCTCCGCCCGCGCCTCGACGATGGCGTCCCAGGCCAGGCGCACGCGCTCCCAGCGCTGGTCGCGGTCCATGGCGTAGTAGCGCCCGCTGACGCTGGCGATGCGCGCGTTGCCGTGCAGCGCGCAGGCATCGGCCAGCGCGCGCAGGCTGGGCGCGGCCGAGCGCGGCGGCATGTCGCGGCCGTCGGTGAACGCATGCACGGCGACGCGCGCCACGCCCTCGCGCCTGGCCAGCGCGAGCATCGCCAGCACGTGCGCCTCGTGGCTGTGCACGCCACCGGGCGAGAGCAGGCCCATGACGTGCAGGGTGCCGCCCGACGCGTTCACCGCGGCGCAGGCCGCGCGCAGGCCGTCATTGGCGAAGAAACTGCCGTCGGCGATCGCGGCATCGACCCGGGTCAGGTCCTGGTAGACCACGCGCCCGGCGCCGATGTTCATGTGCCCGACCTCGGAATTGCCCATCTGCCCGTCGGGCAGGCCGACGTGGGTGCCTTCGGTATGCACCAGTGTGGTCGGGTGCGCGGCGAACAGGCGCCGCCAGTTGGGGAGGTCGGCGAGCGCCAGCGCGTTGTCGCGGGGATCGTCGCGATGGCCCCAGCCGTCGAGGATCAGCAGCACGACCGGCTTCGGCCGGCGGACGGAATCGGGCTCAGGCACGACGTTCGACCCTGTGACGTTGGACGCATGCATTGTAGCGCCGGCCGGCGCAGACTCGGGCCATGAACATCCGTCAAGCTCCCCGATTCGCCCTCGTTTTCATCGCCGCGCTCGCGGCCGGCTCCGCGCTGGCCGCGGAAGACATCAACCGCGTCAACGGCGCGATCACCGCCAGCGCCGGCACCGGGCACGGCCAGCTGGAAACCGTCAACGGCAGCATCACCCTGGACGATGGCGCCCGCACCGGCGACGCCAACACGGTGAACGGCGCCATCCGCGCCGGCAACGACATCGCCAGCGGCGGACTGTCCACGGTCAACGGCGGCATCCGCGTGGGCGAACGCGCGCGCATCGGCGGCAGCGTGGAGACCGTCAACGGCGGCGTGTTCATCGGCCGCGGCGGCGAGGTCGAGGGCGACGTCGAGACCGTCAACGGCGCCATCGGCCTGGTCGCGACGGTCGTGGCCGGCGACGTCGGCACCAGCAGCGGCAACGTGACCATCGGCACCGGTTCGCACGTGCGCGGACGCCTGCACGTCGACAAGCCCAGCGCCAACTGGATGCCGATCCGCATCAGCACCCGCCGCCAGCGGATCATCATCGGGCCCGGCGCCGTGGTCGACGGCCCGCTGGAGTTCGAACGCGAGGTCACGCTGTACGTGCACGACAGCGCCCGCGTCGGCGAAATCAGCGGCGCCACGCCGGTGCCCTACTCGACGGCGACCGCGCCGCCTCGCACCAGCGACTGAAGCCCGCGCCCCCGCAGGGCGCCGAACGCATAGAATCGGGGATTCCATTTCTGCAGGACCCGACGAATGCGACCGACCCACCTTGTGCTCAGCCTCGCCGTGGCCACGGCCCTGGCCGCGTGCGGCAACGGCGAACCCGCCACCGCCGCCCCCACCGGCGACGCGCCGGCCGCGGAAGCGTCCACGCACGACTTCAGCCCCGACCTGAGCAAGGACGACTTCGCCGAGATGGTGAAGACGCTGTCCTCCGATGAATTCCAGGGCCGCGCACCCGGCTCGCCCGGTGGCGAGATGACCGTCGAATACATCAAGGCGCAGTACGAGCGCATCGGGCTGGAACCCGGCGGCGACGACGGCAGCTTCTTCCAGACCGTGCCGATGGTCGAGACCACCGCCGACGAATCGACCGTGCTGCACATGGAGGTCGCCGGCGAGCCCCGCGAGCTCGCGTTCGGCACCGACATGGTGATCGGCACCCGCACCGGCGAGGCCGAGGTCAAGGTCGCCGACAGCGACCTGGTGTTCGTCGGCTACGGCGTGGACGCGCCGGAGCTCGGCTGGAACGACTATGCCGGCATCGACGTCACCGGCAAGACCGTGGTCATCCTGGTCAACGACCCCGGCTTCCATGCCAAGGACGACTCGCTGTTCGAAGGCGAGCGCATGACCTATTACGGCCGCTGGACCTACAAATTCGAAGAGGCCGCGCGCAAGGGCGCCGCCGCCGCGCTGATCATCCACGACACCGCGGGCGCGTCCTACGGCTGGGACGTGGTCAAGAATTCGTGGTCCGGCCCGCAGTTCGACCTGCGCGCATCCGACGATCCGGAGCCGCGCCTGCCGGCCCAGGGCTGGCTGAGCGCCGAGGCCGCGACGAAGCTCTTCGCCGACGTCGGCCAGGACCTGGAGGCGCTGTACACCGCGGCCAACCAGCGCGGCTTCAGCGCGGTCCCGCTGGACGCGCGCGTGTCCTTCGACCTCGCCAGCACCACCCGCGAGAGCTCGTCGCGCAACGTCATTGGCGTGCTTCGCGGCAGCGAAGCGCCCGACGAGGCAATCGTCTACATGGGCCACTGGGACCACCTGGGCACGCACGAGGGCGAGGGCGACACGATCTACAACGGCGCCATCGACAACGCGACCGGCATCGCCGGCATCATCGAGATCGCCGAAAAGTTCAAAGCCGACGGCCAGCCGAAGCGCTCGATCGCATTCGTGGCCGTGACCCTGGAGGAGTCCGGCCTACTCGGCTCCAAGTACCAGGTCGCGCACCCCGTGTTCCCGCTGCAGGACACCGTGGCCGTGGTCAACCTCGACGCGATGAGCGTCGCCGGTCCGTCGCGTGACATGGTCGTGGTCGGCAAGGGCAACTCCGAGCTCGAGGACGTACTGAAGACCTTCACCGATGGCCAGGACCGTGAAATCGTGTCCGAAGGCAACCCGGCCGGCGGCTTCTTCTTCCGCTCCGATCACTTCAACTACGCCAAGGCCGGCGTGCCGGCGCTGTACGCCAAGGGCGGCGACGACCTGCTCGACGGCGGCAAGGACGCGGGCGCGGAACATGCGCGCCACTACACCGAGGTCGCGTACCACAAGCCTGCCGACGAGTTCGACCCGGCATGGAACCTCGACGGCGTGATCCAGGACCTGGAAGTGCTGTACGGCGTGGGTCGTACCCTGGCTGACGACGGCAGCTGGCCGAACTGGTACGAAGGCAACGCCTTCAAGGCCGCGCGCGACGCGATGCGTACCGGCGCGCAGTAAGCCTTGACGACCCGTGGCCGGGAACGGCTGCATGGGACGGCGCCGCAAGGCGCCGTCCCATTTCCGGCATCCGGGAAGCGCCCCTCAGCTGCCGATTTCTTCGTTGTAATACTGGTAAAGGTAGTGAATGACCGCGCCCCGCGGGAGCGCACAGCTGACCTGTGGCCAATAGAGCTGGTCTAAGCCCATTTGACTGGTCGGGAAATGGACGAAGGTCCCGTCGCCGGGATTGAGCGTGTGCGAGACCGGGGCGTATGTATTGTTCGACCCCATGGCATGGCCGTGCACGAAGGTGCAGTTAACCGTCACCGCCTCTGCGCCGGTGTTGCCCATGTACAGCGACGCCTGGCTCATGGTGCGGCCGTATCCACCATCCCAGCCTTCCCAGGCGCAGGTGACGAACGCAGGGGCGGCCCCTTCGTTGCCGATTCCGAGGGGGCGGGCGCGCAGCGTCCCGGCGAATGCGGGCAGTGCGCCCTGGCAGGCCCGGGAACCGCTCTCCTGGCTCATACGCGCGCTCGTGCCGGCGTGCGCATTTGGTGTGGCGATCGCTGCGGCCAACATTGCGATGGATAGTATCGAGAGCGGGGCTTTCATGTTCTTCCTCTGGATTCGACGACGGACGTCGTACGAGCACAATGCAGTAACGGCTTTTCCATCCGAAAGCGGCCAAGTCCCGATCAGCCGGTGATGAGCCGCACCCGCGCAAAGTTCCGCTTGCCGACCTGCAGCACGCCTTCGAAGCCGGGCGCGAACGTGGTGCCCGCATCATCGACCACCGTGCCGTCCACCTTCACCGCGCGCTCCTTCAACTTGCGATTGGCCTCCGAATTCGACGGCGTGATCCCGGCCGCGGTCAGCAGTGCGGCGATGCGCAGGCCCTCCGCCGGCACCGTCACGTCCTGCAGCGGAAGCAGCGAAGTGTCGCCCTGCCCCGTCACCGCCGCGTGCCAGCCTGCGATCGCGGTTTCCGCCGCTGCGGCATCGTGGAAGCGCGTGGCCAGCTCGCGCGCCAGGCGCAGCTTCACCTCGCGCGGATTCAGCGCACCGGAGGCCACGCCCGCCTTCAGCGCCGTCGCCTCGTCGATGCCGATGTCGAAGCTCAGCAATTCGATCCAGTCCCACATGAGGTCGTCGCCGATCTTCATGGTCTTGTTGATGAAGTCGATCGCCGGATCGGTGACCCCGATGTAGTTGCCCAGCGACTTGGACATCTTGTTGACGCCGTCCAGGCCCACCAGCAGCGGCATCGTCAACACCACCTGCGGCTTCTGGCCGTAGTGCTCCTGCAGGCCGCGGCCCATCAGCAGGTTGAACTTCTGGTCGGTGCCACCGAGCTCGACGTCGGCCTCGAGCGCCACCGAGTCGTAGCCCTGCACCAGCGGATAGAGGAATTCGTGGATCGCGATCGACTGCTGCGCGGCATAGCGCTTGGCGAAGTCGTCGCGCTCGAGCATGCGCGCCACGGTGTGCTGGCCAGCCAGGCGGATCATGTCGGCGGCAGCCATCTTGCCGAACCATTCGGAGTTGAAGCGGACCTCGGTGCGCTCGTGGTCGAGCACCCTGAACACCTGGTCCTCGTAGGTCTTCGCATTGGCCAGCACGTCCTCGCGGGTCAGCGGCCTGCGGGTGGCGCTCTTGCCGGAAGGGTCGCCGATCATCCCGGTGAAGTCGCCGATCAGGAACACCACCGTATGCCCCAGGTCCTGGACCTGGCGCATCTTGTTGAGCAACACGGTGTGGCCGATATGCAGGTCGGGGGCGGTCGGGTCAAATCCGGCCTTGACCCGCAGGGGGCGGCCGGAGGCGAGTCGGGCCTCGAGTTCCTCGCGCTTGAGGATCTCGTCGGTGCCGCGGGCGATCAGTTCGATGGCGCCGGGGTCGACCGCGTGCGCGGATGGGACGTGCGGCTGGCTGGCGTGTTCGTGGGAGTTCTGTGACAAGGCTCGGGTCCGGCTGGGCGTCGTTCCGGCATGGAAATGTGACGCGGGTTCAAGTGGTTGTTAACTGGAAGTTAAATTATTACCAAGAAGAAACTCCAGCCGCGTCAATCGTTTGACGCGTGATCTTCGCGTGATTATGGTGGCCCGGTGACGCGCCCGTCACGCACGGGCCCGGGGGTCCGATCCACATATGACCACGCCCGAATCGCATCAATCCGACGCGCAGCGCAGCGAGCGCGTCCGCCTCGAAAACCTGCGCGAACTCGAGCGCCAGGCCACCACCAGCAGCCACCAGGCTGAAGCCTCCGCCGAAACCACCGGCAACCGCCGCTGGTCGCGGCGGCAGTGGGCCCATGCCAGCCTGATCGCCACCGCAGGTGCCCTGCTGCTGGCCATCGTGCCCGGTTTCAATACCGCCGTCGACGTACCCCACAGCGCGCGCCTGACCACGCTGTCGCTGTCGCTGCCGGCGCTTCCCGTGCAGCCGGAGCCGGAAGCGGCGGCCGCGAACTGGATGCCGGTGACGGTGGAAAAGGGCCAGACCCTCGGCGCCATCTTCGACGAACTGGGCATCCCGGCCAGCACCATGCACGCGCTTCTCGAGCAGCCCGGCGCGCGCGATGCCCTGACCCGGCTGCGTCCCGGCGTGCAGCTCGGCTTCGCCTTCAACCCGGCCCCGGAGAATGGTGGCCGCGGCAGCCTGCACGCGTTGCGCTACGACCGCGGCGAAGCCGAGCGCGTCGAGCTCGCGCTGGACGCCGGCAAGGTCGTCGAAACCGTCATCGAGCGCCCCATCGAGGTCCGCACCTCCGTGGTCAGCGGCAAGGTCGGCCGCTCACTGTTCCACTCCGCCCGCAAGCTCGGGCTGTCGGGTTCCAGCATCAACATGCTGACCGACGAGATCTTCCAGTACGACATCGATTTCAACACCGACGTCACCCAGAACGACCGCTTCAGCGTGGTCGTCGAGCAGGTCTACCGCGAGGGCGAACTGCTGCGTACGGGCAAGGTCCTGGCCGCTGTGTTCACCGCCAAGAACAAGCCGTTCACCGCGTTCCGCTTCGAGCAGGACGGCAAGACCGAGTACTACAACGCCGAAGGCCGGCCGCTGAAGAAGAGCTTCATCCGCATGCCGATCCAGTACGCGCGCCTGAGCTCGCGCTTCGGCTCGCGCAGGCACCCGGTGAGCGGCAACGTCCGCCAACACAAGGGCGTGGACTACGCCGCGCGCACCGGCACGCCGATCATGGCCGCCGGCGACGCGCGGGTGCAGTTCAAGGGCTGGCGTGGCGGCTATGGCAACACCGTGATCCTCGACCACGGTCGCGGCTACACCACGCTGTACGCGCACATGTCCGGCTTTGGCAACATCCGCCAGGGGCAGCGCGTCAGCCAGGGCACGGTGATCGGTCGCGTCGGCACCACCGGCCTGTCCACCGGCCCGCACCTGCACTACGAGTTCCGCATCAACGGCGTGCACCGCAACCCGCTGCAGCACACCATGCCCGAGCCCGAGCCGCTGAAGGGCGTCGCGCTGGCCGCCTTCCACGCCCAGACCGGGCCGGCGCTGGCGCGCATCCGCACCGTCGAAGACATCATCTACGCCCAGGTACCGGATGCCGCCGATGGCACCCGCGTGGCCAAGGCGAGGCGCGACGCGCCGTCCGGCCGCGGACAGGGCTGATCGCCGCGCCGCCTACGCGGCGTCACAGGGGGCTTCACGCATGGCAGGCCGGCAGGGCTTTCTCGGACTGATCTCGGGCACCAGCGCAGACGGCATCGACGCCGCGCTGGTCGACTTCGAAGACGACGCCGCCACTACGCGCCCGACCCTGCGCTTCGCGCGCACCTACGCCTGGGACCCCGTCCTGCGCGAACGGCTGGTGGCGCTCGGCCAGGAAGACGCGCTGCTGTCGCTGGACGCGGTGGGCGAGCTCGACGTCGCCATTGGGCGCGCCTTCGCCGCCGCCGCACTGCGCGCGCTGGCCGACTCGGGCGCCCAACCGGCGACCGTCACCGCAATCGGTTCGCACGGACAGACGCTGCGCCATCGCCCGCACGGCGCCCTGCCCTTCAGCCTGCAGCTCGGCTGCGCGGCGACCATCGCCGAGCGCACCGGCATCACCACCGTGGCCGACTTCCGCCGTCGCGACGTGGCCGCGGGTGGCCACGGCGCGCCGCTGGTCCCGGCGCTGCACGCGGCGCTGCTGCACGATCCCGCCGAATCGCGCGCGGTGCTCAACCTTGGCGGCATCGCCAACTTCACCCTGCTGCCCGGCGAAGGCCCGGTGCGCGGCTTCGACACCGGTCCGGCCAACGGCCTGATGGACGCCTGGTGCCTGCGCCACCGCGGCAAGGCCTTCGACGTCGGCGGCGCGTTCGCCGCCGAGGGCCGGGTCGACGCCGCGCTGCTGGCACGCCTCCTGGACGAACCCTGGTTCGCCCTGCCGCCGCCGAAGTCCACCGGGCGCGACACGTTCCACCTCGGCTGGGTGGAATCGCGGCTCGCGGGCACGGAATCACCGGCCGACGTCCAGGCCACCCTGCTCGCCCTGACCGCGCGCACCGTGGCCGACGCCCTGCGCGCGACCCAGCCCTCCACCACGCGCGTGATCGCCTGCGGCGGCGGCGTGCACAATCCGCGCCTGACCCAGGCGCTGGCAGCGGAGATGCCGGGCATCGCGGTCGAATCCAGCGCCGCGCACGGACTGGATCCCGATGCGATCGAAGCCATGGCCTTCGCCTGGCTGGCGCGCGAGACCCTGGCCGGACGCCCGGGCAACCTCGCCAGCGTCACCGGCGCCGCCGGCCCACGCATCCTCGGCGCCATCCACCCGGTCTGATCGGGCTCCAATCGGGCTCCAATCGGGCTCCAATCGGGCTCCAATCGGGCTCCGGCCGGAGATCCCGGTCGCAGCTGTAGCTGCTCCTACTGGGGGAGCTGGCCGATCAGCGAGAAATCGCCGTCGGGCACGCCTTCCAGGGCCGCGATCGCGGCCTGGAGCACGTCGGCCTCGGAGCTGTCGAAGCTGAGCTTGCCGTCGCCTTCGGCCGCGTACAGGCCGCGCTCCAGCAGCTGCAGCAGCGCGTGCGACAGCGCCCAGCCGCGGCGGTCGGCGACGCGCTTGATGCGTTCCAGCAGCACCTCGTCGATGTCCTTGAGCACGATGTCGGTCATGGCCCGCGTCCAGTAGTCGCCATCGGTCACGGCAACGCGCCATAGATACGACGACGCGGCCGGATGGGCAAGGCCCGGCCCGCGTTCACGCCGCGTCCTCCGCGACCCCGCCCGCCTCGTCGCCCAGCCGCAGCCGCGGCTTCAGCCAGAAGAACAGCAGCACCGCCGGCACCGCCACCACCGCGGTGATCAGGAAATAGGTGGCATAGCCGCCGGCGCTGGTCTCGACGATGGCGCCCGAGAAAAAGCCCAGCACCTTGCCCGGCAGCATGATCAGCGACGAGAACAGCGCGTATTGCGTGGCGGTGTAGCGCTGGTTCACCAGCGCCGACAGGTAGGCGACCGCGGCGGTGCCAAGGAAGCCCTGGGCCAGGTTCTCGCCCGAGATCACCAGGGTCAGCAGGCCGATGTCGCCGTTGGCACCTATCAGCGCCAGGTACAGCAGGTTGCTGGCGGCGCCGAGGATGATCGCCACCAGCAGCGGCCAGTGGATGCCCCAGCGCGCGACGGCCACGCCGCCGAGGAAGGCGCCGGCGATCCCGACCCAGATGCCGTAGACCTTGGTCACCGCGGCGATCTCGGTCTTGCTGAAGCCCTGGTCGAGGTAGAACGGGCCGATGATGCCGCCGACGATCGCCTGGTCGGAGATCTTGATCGACAGGATGAACAACAGCACCACCAGGCCGATGCCGCTGCCGAAGCGGCGGAAGAAGTCGGCGAAGGGCTCGACCACGCCCTCGCGCAGGCCGGCCGCCCAGCCCTTGGTGCGCACGCGCACCACGTCGGGTTCGGCCGCCAGGAGGCAGGCCACCATCGGCACCAGCATGCAGGCCGCCATCACCCGGTACACGCTCGCCCACGCGGCGTGGTCGGCGAGCACCAGCGCCAGCGCACCGGACACGATCAGCGCGATCCGGTAGCCCAGCGAATAGGTCGCCACAAGCGCGCCCTGCTCGGAGGCGGGTGCGATCTCGACGCGATAGGCGTCCACCGCGATGTCGAGCGTGGCGCCGGAAAAGGCCACGAACAGCGTCAGCGCCACGAACACCGCCAGCCGCTCGGGCGTCAGCATCGACATCGCCAGCAGCCCGCCCATCACGCAGGCCATCGCCAACAGCAGCCAACCGCGGCGCTGCCCGAAGCGGCCGAGCAGCGGCAGCCGCCAGCGATCGACCAGCGGCGCCCAGACGAACTTGAACGAATACGCCAGGCCGGCGCTGGCGATCATGGTGATCTCGCGCAGCTCCAGCCCGCCGTCGCGGAGCCAGTAGGCCAGCGTGCCGGCGACCAGCAGGAAGGGCAGCCCCGACGCAAAGCCGAAGAAGAACATGGTCCGCGCCGAAGGCTGCGCGAACGCGCGCCAGGCCGACGGCGTCGGCGGCGTCGCTCCGTCCGCGGCCGTGCTCACTCGCGGTAGTCCACGACCAGCGGCGCATGGTCGGAGAAGCGCGGCTCGCCGTGCACCGCGCAGGCCTCGACCCGCTTCGCCAGCGCCGGGGTCGCGAACTGGTAGTCGATGCGCCAGCCGACGTTCTTGGCGCGTGCGGCGCCGCGGTTGCTCCACCAGGTGTATTCGTCCGCCGCGTCGGGCCGCAGCATGCGCAGGGCGTCGCCCCAGCCATGCGCCGGCGCCTCGCCCAGCCCGTCGCCGCAGCCGTCGGCGATCATCGTGTTCAGCCAGGCGCGCTCCGGCGGCAGGCAGCCCGAATTCTTCTGGTTTCCGGTCCAGTTCCGGATGTCGTTGCGCGAGCGCACGATGTTCCAGTCGCCGCACAGCACGTAGTCGCGGCCGCTGGCCAGCCACTGGTCGAGGATCGGCCGCAGCCAGTCCATGACCTCGAACTTGAAGCCCTGGCGCAGCTCTCCGGACGAGCCCGACGGGATGTAGAACGACACCACGCTCAGGTTGCCGAAGCGCGCCTCGATGTAGCGGCCTTCATCGTCGAACGGCGCCCAGCCGAGCGCGGTGCGCACCTCGTCGGGCTCGCGGCGGCTGTAGATCGCCACGCCGCTGTAGCCCTTCTTCGTGCTCGCGTCCTTGAACCAGGCCTTGTAGCCGTCGGGAAGGAAGTCGGGGTGGAGGCCGTTGCCGTCGGCGGCCAGGAGCTGGTGCTCCTGGGCCTTGGTTTCCTGCACGCAGAGGATGTCCGCATCCTGGGCGCGAAACCAGTCGAAGAACCCCTTGCTGGCGGCCGAGCGGATGCCGTTGGCATTGAAGCTGATGATGCGCATGGCGTGAAGGTTAACGCACCGCCGGCACGGCCGCCGGCAGCGCGCAGGCACGCGCGTTACATCGCGACCGGTTACATCGCGACCGGCTTGGGCGTATCCGGCGTGCTCGGCGGCAGGACCGGGTACTCCACCACCGGCTGGCGCCCGGTCAGCGTGCGCAGGAAGGCGGCGATGGCGCCGGACTCCTCCTCGTCGAGCTCGCGGCCCAGCTGCGCCGTGCCCATGATCGCCACCGCCTGCTCCAGGTTCCAGACCTGGCCGCTGTGGAAATAGGGCGCGGTCAGCTCGACGTTGCGCAGCGGCGAGGCGCGGAACACGTATTCGTCGGTCGCGGTATTGGTGACCGTGAACCGGCCCTTGTCGCCCTCGGGCAGGATCTCCGCGCCCGGGCGCTCGATCACGCCAAAGGGGAAGTAGGTCTGGCCGCCGAAGTTGCGGCCGTTGTGGCAGGACGCGCAGCCGCTGTTGACGAACAGCTCCAGGCCACGGCGCTCGGTGGCGTCGATCGCGCTGTCGTCGCCCAGGACCCAGCGATCGAAGCGTGCGTCCGGCGTCACCAGGGTGGCCTCGAACGCCTCCAGCGCCAGCGCCATGTTGTCGAAGCTCACCGGGCGCTCGCCGGGGAAGGCTTCGCCGAACCGATCCACGTATTCGGGAATGCTCTGCAGGGTCCGGACCACGAGCTCGGGCGTGCTGTTCATCTCCACGCTCGCCTGCACCGGCCCCTTGGCCTGTTCGGCCAGGTCCGCGGCGCGGCCGTCCCAGAACTGGGCGGCGTTGAACACGGCGTTGAGCATGGTCGGCGAATTGCGCGGGCCCTTCTGCCAGCCGTGCCCGATCGAGACCGGCACGTTGTCGGCGCCGCCGGTGCCAAGGCTGTGGCAGGTATTGCAGGTGATCAGGTGGCTCTGTGAAAGCCGCGGCTCGAACCACAGCATGCGGCCCAGCTCGACCTGCCCGGCGACCAGCGGCTTGCCGCGGAGTTCGTCGACGCTGGCCGGGATGGTGCCGAACATGGCGGCGGCCATGGCCCGCAGCGGATCGCCATCGGCATCGGCCACCGCCGGCTCCGCCGCGTTCGCGGTCTCAGCCGTGCCCGGCACGCCGCCCGCCGCCGCCGCGCCGGCAGGTTCGGCCGCGGTTCCGGCCGGGGCCGCGGCATCAGCGGCGGCCACGTCGGCCGTGGCGGCTCCGGCCACGCCCGCATCCACCCCGTCGCCACCGGTCTGTCCGCATCCCGTGGCCACCACCAGCGCCATGGCAACCGACACTGCAAGCTTCGTCCGAACGTGCATCACGCGTCTCCGCATCCAGGCCATCATCACGGTCAACCATAGGTCAACGACCGCGGAGGGGCGTTGACGGAGGTCAACCCCGGCGGGTTGCTAACATGGCCACCCCGCCGCGGCCGCCTGCACACGCCATGTCCGATCACCGCTCCCGGTTCCTGCAGCTGGCACTGGCGGCCGAAGCGCTGCGCTTCGGCGAGTTCACGCTGAAGTCCGGCCGCACCAGTCCCTACTTTTTCAACGCCGGCCGCTTCGCCTCCGGTGCAACGCTGGCGGCGCTCGCGGCCTGCTATGCCGACGCCATCGACGCCACCGGCCTCGATTTCGACCTGTTGTTCGGCCCCGCCTACAAGGGCATTCCGCTGGCGACCGCGCTGGCCTGCGAATACGCACGCCGCGGCCGCGACCTGCCGCTGGCCTACAACCGCAAGGAAGCCAAGGCGCATGGCGAAGGCGGCAACCTGGTCGGCGCGCCGCTGGCCGGCCGCCGCGTGCTGGTGGTCGATGACGTGCTCACCGCGGGCACGGCCGTGCGCGAGGCGCTGGCGCTGATCCGCGACGGCGGCGGCACGCCCGCCGGCGTTGCGATCGCGCTCGACCGCGAGGAAGTGCTGGACGGCGATTCCGCCGACCGCCGCTCGGCCGCGGCGCTGGTAGCCGCGAACGAGGGCGTGCCGGTGGTGGCGATCGCCAGCCTCGGCGACCTGCTTGCGTTCACCGGCGAAAACGCGACACTGTCGGACGAGCGCGAGCGCCTGTTCGCCTACCGCACGCGCTATGGCAGCGCGGCGGGCTGACGCGGCCGACCGGGGGGACGGACACCATGAAGACCATGAACTGGATAGCCGGCATCGCGCTGGCCACGCTGCCGCTGGCGGCCGTGGCGCAAAAGGCGCCCGCCAACAAGAAGCTCTACTGCTGGGACGAAGGCGGGGTCCAGGTCTGCGGCGACACCGTGCCGGCCAGCGCCCTGGATCGCGCCCGCACCGAGATCAGCGCCGCAAGCGGCAACCGCACCGGGGAAGTGCCGCGTGCACTGACCGGCGATGAGCGCACCGCCGCCGCCGCCGACGCCCGCGCCGCCGCCGAGGCCGAGATGGCCGAAGCCGAACGCCACCGCCGCGACCTGGCCATGGTCGAGTCCTATGCCACCGAGAACGACCTGCGCCGCGCCTATAGCGAACGCATCCTGCTGGTGGATGAGTCGCTGAAGACCTCCGAGCTCAGCATCGCCAACCTGCGCCAGAGCCTGCTGTCGCTGCTGCGCCAGGCGGCGGAGCGCGAGCTGCTGGAACAACCGGTGGGCAAGGCCCTGGCCGATGGTGTCCGGTCACAGCACGGCGACCTGCTGCGGCAACAGGCGATCATGGAGCGGCAGCTGGTCGATCGCGCATCGCTGGGGAGCGACCTGGACGGTGCCCTCGAACGCTACCGCGCGATGAAGGGCGGCTAGCAAGGCTGCCCCTGGCACCTGTGTCGCCGCCCCTGCACCTGTGGGAGCGGCCATGGCCGCGATCGCCGCCATGGCGGCGCCCCAACTGACGACAGGCTAGAAGGGCAACGGCAGCTCCGGGTCGATCGCGAGCAGCTGCTCCCTGAACTCGCCGCGGATCCGATCCAGCGCCTCTTCGCTGTCGGCGTCGAAGCGCAGCACCAGCACCGGCGTGGTGTTGGAGGCGCGGACCAGGCCCCAACCATCGGGGAAATCCACGCGCAGGCCGTCGATGGTCGACGGACGCGCGCCGCCCTCGAACTTCGCCTGTGCCACGAAGCGCTCGACGAAGGCATGCGGGTTGCCGCCGGGGGCATCGACCTTGATCTCCGGGGTGGCGATGCCGGCCGGCAGCGCCGACAGCACCTCGCCGGGCGACTCCGTGCGCGAGGCCAGGATCTCGAGCAGGCGCGCGGCAGCGTAGATGCCGTCGTCGAAGCCATACCAGCGCTCGCCGAAGAAGAAGTGTCCGCTCATCTCGCCGGCCAGCTCCGCTTCGGTCTCGCGCATCTTCGCCTTGATCAGCGAGTGCCCGGTCTTCCACATCAGGGGACTGCCGCCGTGGCGCAGGATGTGGCCCTGCAGGCGGCCGGTGCACTTCACGTCGTACACGATCACCGCGCCCGGGTTGCGCTCCAGCACGTCGGCGGAAAACAGCATCAGCAGGCGGTCGGCGAAGATGTTCTCGCCGTTCTTCGTGACCACGCCCAGGCGATCGCCGTCGCCGTCGAAGGCGATGCCCAGGTCGGCGTCGAAGCGCTCCACCATGTTGACCAGGTCGACCAGGTTGTCCGGGTCGCTCGGGTCCGGATGATGGTTGGGGAAGGTGCCGTCGATCTCGCAGAACAAGGGTTCGACCGTGGCGCCGATGGCTTCGAGCACGCGCGGGCCGATCTCGCCGGCGACGCCGTTGCCGGCGTCCACCACCACCTTCAGCGGGCGGTCGATCTGGACGTCGGAGGCGATGCGTTCGACGTAGTCATCGGCGATATCGCGCTCGGTGACGCCGCCGGGCGCGGGCGCGGTGTGCAGCCGGTCCTCGGCGATGCGCGCGTACAGGTCGGTGACCGCGTCACCGGCCAGCGTCTCGCCGCCGACCACGATCTTGAAGCCGTTGTAGTCGGGCGGGTTGTGGCTGCCGGTCACCGACACGCAGCAGCCGGTGCGCAGGTGATAGGCGCCGAAGTACACCACCGGCGTCGGCACCATGCCGATGTCGATGACGTCGCGACCGGCCTTGCGCAGGCCCGCGGTG
Organism: Luteimonas sp. A537; assembly: GCF_054052065.1. NCBI lineage: Bacteria > Pseudomonadati > Pseudomonadota > Gammaproteobacteria > Lysobacterales > Lysobacteraceae > Luteimonas > Luteimonas renzhihongae. The sequence continues at coordinate 154,868 of NZ_JBSVRH010000005.1, read as the reverse complement.
AGCCCGGCGACCATGTCGGGACCGGACAGGCGGCCGTCGCGGCCGATCACGATGTCCTTCAGCCCCTGCTCGTGCATCAGCGAGCCGATGGCATGCCCGATCAGTTCGGCGACGCCGACGTCCAGCGTCTGGCCGACGATGCCTCGGATGTCGTAGGCGCGGAAGATGCCGGGGTCGATCGCCACCGCCGCCGACGCCGTTTCACGCACCGGCGCTGCCGGAACGGCACTGCCATCGGCAATCGGCCCCAGCTCGAGCGCCTGTTCGAGCGTGGGTGCATCGCCCGCGTCTTCATCCTCCGGCCTGCCAAGCAGCGAAGGCAGCCGTGCGAGCAGGTAGCCGAGCAGCAGCAGCACGCCGGCGACCACGAACGACGGCGCCGCGGCCAGGCCGAACAGCGCCTGCGGGCGCGCCGGCAGGCCGGCGGCGACGCGGATCCCGCTGCCGGCGACCGGCACCGCCATGCGTTCCGCGGATTCGGCGTATTTGGCGTCGCCGCGCTCGGCAAGCGTGAAGCCGCCCTGGCGGAGCGCGAGGTAGGTCGAGCCCGGCACGTCCACGGCGGCGAGGCTGGCGCTCGCGCGGACCAGCGGCAGGCGCACGTAGGCCACGCCCACCGGCTCGCCGTCCACCCGCGCAGACCCGGCCAGGGCCAGCATCGGCGCGCCACCGTCGCGCACCACCCACAGCACCGGCTTGCCCTCGGCGATCGCGGCTTCGGCCACGAGGATCCGGCCGTAGCCGGCATCGGCGATCGCCTCGTAGGCATCGGCCAATGTGATGTCCTGGATCACGGCGTGGTCGAGGTTCGGCCAGTCGCGGCCAAGGGCCTCGGCCGCCGCGGCGAAGTCGCCGGCCGCCAGCGCATCGCGCACGGGCAGCGAAGCCAGGCGTTCCTCGAGGCGCTCGAGTTCGGTTTGCAGCGAGCGCGCGACCGACTGCGCCAAGGCGTCGCGGTTGACGGCAAGCGAGTCGCGGCGCGCCTGGTCCTGCATCTGTCGCCAGCCCGTCCACGCCAGCCACAGCGCCAGCACCACCACGAGCCCGGCCAATAGCAGCAGCAAGGGCCGCGCCTGCGCCACGGCTTGCCGGGCCTTGTTGGAAACCTTGAGATCCATGCCTGTGTCGCCCCCTTTCAGCGCGTGCCCGTATGGCCAAATCCACCCGTGCCCCGCGCGCTCTGTTCAAAAGTATCCACCACCCGCAGCCCCGCGCGCACCACCGGCACCAGCACCAGCTGCGCGATGCGGTCACCGGGCTGCACCAAATAGGCCTCGCGCGAGCGGTTCCAGAGGCTGACCATCAGCGGTCCCTGGTAGTCGGCGTCGATCAGGCCGGTGCCGTTGCCCAGCACCAGGCCATGGCGATGGCCGAGGCCCGAACGCGGCAGCACCATCGCGCACAAGCCGGGATCGCCGATGTGGATGGCGATGCCGCTGGGCACCAGCGCGGTGTCGCCGCCGGCGAGTTCGAGCGGCGCGTCGATCGCCGCGCGCAGGTCCATCCCCGCGCTGCCTTCGGTGGCGTGCGCCGGCAGCGGCCATTCAGCGCCGATGCGCGGGTCAAGGATCTTCAGGTCCAGGGTGTGCTGCATGGCGTGATGCGTCCTTGTAAGCGCCGTGGCGCGCGGAGTGTGCGGATTCAGGCCAGGCGCGCGGCGACGATGTCGAGCAGCGCGTCGGCGAGTCCGGTCTTGGGCGCCGGGCCGAGCACCTGCACGCCGTCGGCGCTGAAGACGTGGAGGGTGTTGTCATCCGACTCGAAGCCGCTGCCGGCGACGCCGACGCGGTTGGCGGCGATCAGGTCCACGCGCTTTCGTTGCAGCTTGCCGCGGGCATTGTCTTCAAGGTCGCCGGTCTCGGCCGCGAAGCCGACAACCAGCCGCGGGCGCAGCGCGTGCGACGCGACGTCGGCAAGGATGTCGGCGGTGCGCACCAGCGTCAGCACCAGGCCGTCTTCACCGGGCTGCTTCTTGATCTTGCCTTCGGCCACGGCGGCCGGAGTGAAGTCAGCGACCGCGGCGGCGGCGATGTAGATGTCGGCCGGCAGCGCGGCGAGCACGGCGTCGTGCATCTGCGCGGCCGAGCGCACGTCGATACGCGTCACGCCTCCGGGCGTGGCCAGCGCGACCGGGCCGGCCACCAGCACCACGTCCGCGCCGCGGCGCGCTGCCGCGGCGGCGATCGCGAAGCCGGTCTTGCCGCTGCTGCGGTTGCCGATGAAGCGCACCGGGTCGATGTCCTCGTAGGTCGGCCCCGCGCTGACCACCACGCGCAGGCCGGCGAGCGGGTTTCGACTCATGCCTTCGTGGCCGCCAGCGCAGCGACGATGTCGAGCGGTTCGGCCATACGCCCGGGGCCGGACTCGCCCTCGGCAAGCGGGCCATCGACCGGGTCCATTACCATGGCGCCGCGCTCGCGCAGCAGGGCCATGTTGGCCACCGTGGCCGGGTGCAGCCACATGCGGTGGTTCATCGCCGGCGCCAGGGCCAGCGGCGCGGTGGTGGCCAGGCACAGAGTGGTGACGAGGTTGTCGGCGAGTCCGTGCGCGAGCTTGGCCAGCGTATTGGCCGTGGCTGGCGCCACCAGCACGCGCGTGGCCCAGCGCGCAAGTTCGATATGGCCCATCGCGGCTTCGGCTGCCGGGTCCCACAGCGACGTGCGAACGGCCTCGCCGGAAAGCGCCTGGAAGGTGGTGGCGCCAACGAAGTGCGTAGCGCTTTCAGTCATCGCCACCCGCACCTGCGCACCTGCGTCCTGCAGGCGGCGCACCAGGTCGGCGGACTTGTACGCGGCGATGCCGCCGCACACGCACAGCAGGATGCGCTCGCCTTCAAGCTGGCTGTCGACCTTGGCCATGGGCGTTCGGAGTGTCCTGACCCGGGAACGGTCGGACAGCTTACCCGAACCCCCGTGGCGCGCCGGCGGCGGCGCGAGGCCGTATCGCGTGCAATGGATCCACGTCGGCAGCCGGTGCAGGCCCCCCGCTCCACCAGCCATGCGGCCCACCCCTGTCGCGATGCGCCGGCGGCCGACGACCACCCTCCCTGGAGCAACGCCCATGCACATCCGCGACTGGCCCAGCGGCGAACGCCCGCGCGAGAAGCTCCTTGCACGCGGCGCCGCGGTGCTTTCGGACGCAGAGCTGCTGGCACTGTTCCTGGGGTCCGGCGTGCGTGGCCTGGATGCCGTCGCCACTGCACGCAGGCTGCTCGCCGGGCACGGCCCACTGCGGCGCCTGCTGGACCTCCCGGGCCCGGAACTGGTCAAGCTGCCCGGCCTGGGCCCCGCCAGCGCCTGCCAGCTCGCCGCCGCGCTGGAGCTTGCCAGCCGCCACATGGCCGCTGGGCTGGAGCGCGGCGAGGCGCTGACCGATCCGCATGCCGCGGGCCGCTACTTCGCCCGGCGCCTGCGCGGGTATCCCAGCGAGGTCTTCGCCGCCCTGTTCCTCGACACCCGGCATCGCGCACTGGCGTTCGAAGAGCTGTTCCGCGGCACCGTGGACGGCGCCGAAGTGCATCCGCGCGAAGTGGTGCGCCGGGCGCTGGGCCACAACGCGGCCGCGGTCATCGTCGGCCACAACCACCCCAGCGGCAGCAGCGAACCCAGCGCCGCCGACCGCGCGGTCACCGCCCAGCTCAAGCAGGCCCTGCGCCTGGTCGACGTGCGCCTGCTGGATCATTTCGTGATCGGCGACGGCGCGCCGGTCTCGCTGGCGGCCCGGGGCTGGGTCTAGGCGCTTCAGCCGCGGGCCTGCCGGCGCGGGCCCCTCGCGTACAATGTAAGGCCGTACGTTCCCGCTGCGAATCCCAGTGAAATCCACGCTCAAGGCCCTGGTTGAACAGGGCATCGCCACCCTTCGCGACCAGGGCACCCTGCCCGCCGACCTGGCCACGCCCGACTTCGTGATCGAGCGGCCCAAGGACCGCGCGCACGGCGACTTCTCCAGCAACGCCGCGATGCTGCTGGCCAAGCCCGCGCGCAGCAACCCGCGCGCGATCGCGCAGGCGCTGGCCGAAGCCATCCCCACTGGCGGCGACATCGCCGCGGTCGAGATCGCCGGCCCCGGCTTCCTGAACTTCCGGCTGTCCCCCGGCGCCTGGCAGCGCCAGCTGCGCGAAGTCCATGTGCAGGGAGCCGCCTACGGTCGCAATGCCAGCGGCGCGGGCCGCGTGGCGGGCGTTGAGTACGTCTCCGCCAACCCCACCGGCCCGCTGCACGTCGGCCATGGCCGCGCGGCGGTGATCGGCGACTGCATCGCACGCGTGCTCGATGCCAACGGCTGGAGCGTGAAGCGCGAGTACTACTACAACGACGCCGGCGTGCAGATCGAGAACCTGGCGCATTCCGTGCAGGCCCGCGCCAGGGGCATCCGCCCCGACGACGCCGGCTGGCCCGAAGCCGGTTACCGCGGCGACTACATCGCCGACGTCGCGCGCGCGTTCCTGGACGGCGCCAGCGTCGACGTCGAGGGCCAGGTGGTCAGCGGCAACGGCGATGCCGACGACTTCGACGCCATCCGCCGCTTCGCCGTGGCCTGGCTGCGCAAGGAGCAGCACGGCGACCTGGCCGCGTTCGGCGTCGACTTCGACGTGTACTTCCTCGAGTCGTCGCTGTACGCCGACGGCAAGGTCGAGGAGACCGTGGCCGCACTGGTCGCCGCCGGCCACACGTACGAGGAAGGCGGCGCACTGTGGCTGCGCAGCACCACCTTCGGTGACGACAAGGACCGCGTGATGCGCAAGTCCGACGGCAGCTACACCTACTTCGTGCCCGACGTCGCCTACCACCTCGGCAAGTGGCAGCGCGGCTATGAGCGCGCCATCACCGAGCTCGGCGCCGACCACCATGGGTCGCTGGCGCGGGTGAAGGCCGGCCTGCAGGCGCTCGACGCCGGCATCCCGCAGGGCTATCCCGAATACGTGCTGCACCAGATGGTCACGGTGATGCGCGGCGGCGAGGAAGTGAAGCTCTCCAAGCGCGCCGGCAGCTACCTGACCCTGCGCGACCTGATCGACGAGGCCGGCCGCGACGCCACCCGCTGGTTCCTGGTGGCGCGCAAGCCCGACTCGCAGCTGGTGTTCGACATCGACCTGGCGCGCAGCCAGTCGCTCGACAACCCGGTGTACTACGTGCAGCTCTCGCACGCGCGCATCTGCGGCCTGATGCGGCAGGTGGACGAGCGCGGCCTGGCCTTCGACCTCGACAACGGGCTGGCGCAGCCGCTGGATCTCGACAGCCCCGCCACGCTCGAGCTGGTCACCTCGATCAGCCGCTGGCCGGAGCTCCTGGCCGCGGCCGGGCAGCTGCTTGAGCCGCACCTGGTGGCGCAGTACCTGCTTGAGCTGGCACAGGCGTTCCAGTCGTATTACAACGACCACCAGTTCCTGGTGGATGACAAGGACGTCCGCGACGCCCGCCTGGCGCTCGCGCTCGCGACCCGCCAAGTGCTGGCGAACGGACTCGACGTATTGGGCGTGCAGGCCCCGGAGGCGATGTAAGTGGCAGTCAAGCGCGGCAAGTCCCAGGCCCGTCGCAACAGCGGCAGCAGCGCACCGCTGCCCGGCTGGGCGTGGATGGTCATCGGCATCCTGCTCACGGTGGTCGTGGTGCTGGTGGCGCCGCGGCTGCTGAAGTCGGACGGCGAATCGAGCTTCTTCCGCCCGACCCCGAATCCGGACGCGCGACCCGCCGTGGCCAGTCCCGAGGCCGGCGACAGCGTCGCCGAGGATGCGCCCGCGCGGCCGCGACCGGCTGCCGACGCCGCCGACGAGTCCGCGGCGCCCGAGACCCGCTACGAGTTCTACGACCTGCTTCCGGGCCAGGAAGTGGCCATGACCGACGCCGAACTCGCCGCCAGCGCGCGCGCGGAACAGGCGCGCCAGGACGAACTGCTCGCCCGCGAGCGGGCGGCCCGGCAGCAGGAGCGCAGCGCGGACGCCGCGGACCTTGCCGATGCCGCCACGCCCAGTCCGGCGCCATCGGCAGCGCAGGTTCCGGCGGCCACGGCGCGCCCGCCTGCCGCGGCGGGCGCGCCGGCCGCCGACGGCGCCCGCTACATCCTCCAGGCCGGCTCCTTTGCCAGCAACAGCGACGCCGAGGCGCTCAAGGCGCGCATCGCGATGCTCGGGCTGGTGGCCCGCGTAGAGACCGCCGAGATCGACGGCCGCGCCATGCACCGCGTGCGCATGGGGCCTTATGGCACCGCGTCGGAGCTGGCCGAAGCCAAGCAGAAGCTCGGCAACGGCGGCCTCGAGGCCTTGGCGATCCGCGCGCGCTGACCATGAAGGCCCTGCTTGTCACCGGCGCCACCGCCGGCTTCGGCGCCGCGATCGTCGAGCGCTTCGTGTCCTCTGGCTGGCGCGCCGTCGCCACCGGCCGTCGCCAGGAGCGCCTCGACGCCCTGGCCGAACGCCTCGGCCGCGACCGCGTCCACACCGCCTGCTTCGACATCCGCGACGCCGACGCCATGGCCGCCGCGATGGATGCGATCCCCGACGGCTTCCGCAACCTCGACCTGCTGGTCAACAACGCCGGCCTCGCGCTCGGCACCGCGCCCGCGCAGGCCAGCGACCTGGCGCAGTGGCGGCAGATGATCGACACCAACGTCACCGCCCTGGTCGCCATCACCCACCGGCTGCTGCCGACGCTCATCGAGCGCCGCGGCGCCATCGTCAACATCGGCTCGATCGCGGGCGTGTATCCGTACCCGGGCGGCAACGTCTACGGCGCGACCAAGGCCTTCGTCGACCAGTTCTCGCTCAACCTGCGCTCGGACCTGCACGGCACCGGCGTGCGCGTGAGCGTGCTGGAACCGGGGCTGGCGGAGACCGAGTTCACCCTGGTGCGCACCGGCGGCGACCAGTCGGCATCCGACGCGCTGTACGCCGGCACCGCGCCGATCACCGCAGCCGACATCGCCGAGTCCACCTGGTGGATCGCCAACCTGCCGCCGCACCTCAACATCAACCGCCTGGAAGTGATGCCGGTGAGCCAGTCGCTGGCCGGGCTGCAGATCCACCGGGATCCGCACGCGTGAGCCCGCGCCGGCCATGGCCGGGATACGCGGAACGCCGCCGCGGCGCGGGCACCACGGAGCGCACGCCGTGAACGCGTGGCTGGCGATGCTCGCGATCGTCGCCATCGGCGCGGTGTTGCCGCTGCAGGGACTGGTCAACGCGCGCCTGGCCACGGCGCTGCACGGGCCGGTGATGGCGGCCTTCGTCTCGTTCCTGGTCGGCAGCGTGGTGCTGGGCAGCTGGCTGCTGGCGTCGCGCACGCCCTGGGGCGCGGCGCCCGATGCGCGCTTCCCGGCATGGATCTGGATCGGCGGCGTGCTCGGCGCGGTCTACGTCGCGGTGTTCACCCTGCTGATCCCGCGCGTGGGCGCGGCGGCGGCGATCTGCCTGGCGGTATTCGGCCAGGTGGTGGCCTCGCTGCTGCTGGACCACTTCGGCGTGCTGCAGGCGCAACGGCCGGCGGACTGGCCGCGGATCGCCGGCGCCGTGCTGGTGTTGCTGGGCGTACTGCTGGTGGCGGCGCCGTGGAAGGCGCCGGCCTGAGACCGCTTACCCGGGTCCGCGTCATTCCAGCGGGGCGTCGTCCAGATAGGTGTAGCCGGTCAGGCCGGCCTCAAGCGCTTCGCGCAGGCTCGCCGACTCGGCGGCCGGCAGTTGCGCGGCAGCGACCTTGGCGTCGTACTCCGCGCGAAGCTCGTCCAGAGCGTAGCCCACGTAGTCGAGCATCACGTCGGTGGTGTCGCCGCGGCGCTGCCGGGCGATGGCATAGCCCTCGCCGTCGGCCTTGACCGCGATGACGTCGGTGTCGCCGAACAGGTTGTGGATGTCGCCCAGGATCTCCTGGTAGGCGCCGACCAGGAAAAAGCCGAGGCGGTAGTTCTCGCCCGGGCGCAGCGGATGCAGCGGCATCGAGCTGTCGAGGTCCTCGTTCTGGACGTAGGTGTCGATCTTGCCGTCGGAGTCGCAGGTCAGGTCGGCGATGGTGCCGCGGCGCGTGGGCGCCTCGTCCAGGCGTTCGATGGGCACGATCGGGAACACCTGGTCGATGGCCCAGACGTCGGGCATCGATTCGAACACGCTGAAGTTGACGAAGTACTTGTCGACCAGGCGCTCGTTGAGCTCGTCGAGCAGCGGTCGGTGGCTCTTCTCGTCATAGGTCAGGCGCGCCTTGACCGCGTGCGCGATGGCGTAGAACAGGTCGTCGATGCGCGCGCGGTGCACGAGGTCAAGCTGGCCGAGCGCGTACAGGCTCAGGCCTTCGGCGTGGTGGTGCTGGGCCTCGTGGAACAGCTCCACCGCCGGGCGCGACTCGAGCTCGGCGTGGATCTCGCGCAGGTGGCGGATCACCGCAGGCTCGTCATCGTGCATATCCGGAACGCGGCCCTCCGGCGCGGCCTCGACTTCGGACACGTTGGCCACCAGCACGGCGTGGTGCGCGGTCATCGCGCGGCCGCACTCGGTCACGATGCGCGGCTGGCGCAGGCCGGCGGCGACGCAGGCGTCGGCCAGCGGCTGCACGATGTTCGACGCGTACTGCGCCATGCCGTAGTTGACCGAGTTGTAGCTGCGCGAACGCGTGCCCTCGTAGTCGATGCCCAGGCCGCCGCCGACGTCGACGTAATCGATGTCCGCGCCCAGCTGCGACAGCTCGACGAAGTAGCGCGTGGCCTCGCGCATGCCGCGCGCGATGTCGCGCACGTTGGAGATCTGCGAACCCATGTGGAAGTGCAGCAGCTTCAGCGCGCCGCCCATGCCCGCGTCGCGCAGCGACTTCCACAGGTCCAGCAGCTGCCGCGGGCTGAGGCCGAACTTGGCCTTGTCGCCGCCGGAGTTCTGCCACTTGCCCGCACCCAGCGTCGCCAGGCGCATGCGCACGCCGAGCACCGGCGCCACGCCCAGCGCCTTCGATTCCTCCATGACCAGGCGCAGCTCGGAGGGCTTTTCGACCACGATGAAGACGTTCATGCCGAGCTTGCGCCCGATCAGCGCCAGGCGGATGTATTCGCGGTCCTTGTATCCGTTGCAGACCACCAGGCCACCCGGCCGCGACAGCGCCAGCACCGCCATCAGCTCCGGCTTGCTGCCGGCTTCCAGGCCGAAGCCTTCACCGGCATGCGATGCCAGGGTGCCGGCAACGCCCTGGTGCTGGTTGACCTTGATCGGATAGACCGCGGTGTAGCCGCCTTCGTAGTCCCAGTCGGCCTGCGCCTGCGCGAACGCCGCCTGCAGCGCGCCCAGGCGGTCGCCGAGCACGTCGGGGAAGCGCACCAGCATCGGCAGGTTGGCGCCCTGCTCGAGCGCGCGATCGACCACCTCCGGCAGCGCGATCGCCGGCCCGCCGGCGCCGCGCGGGCGGACCACGACGCGGCCGGCGTCGTCGACGTCGAAATAGCCCGAGGACCAGTGCGGGATCGAGTAGGTCTTGCGGGCCTGGTCGATGGACCATGCGGTCATGTGCGCAATCCGGAGCCGTGGGGTGAGGCGCGCATTCTAGCCTTCGCACGGCCATGGCCCGTGACCGGCACGCCTGCATGCACGATCGGCCACGGGCGGTCCGCTACAATCCGCGGCCTTCGCCCCTGCTACATGGACGCCCCCCGATGACCGCCCCCAACTGGCTCTACGAGAACTTCGACCCTTCCGGCTCCGCCATCGGCTACCGCATCACCGGCAAGCTCGACGAGGTGCAGTCGCCGTTCCAGAAGATCGAGATCTTCGCGTCGACCGACTGGGGCAACGTCATGCTGATCGACGGCGCGATGATGGTGACCACGCGCGACAACTTCCTCTACCACGAGATGATGTCGCACCCGGCGCTGTTCACCCATCCGGCCCCGAAGAACGTCGTGGTCATCGGCGGCGGCGACTGCGGCACCCTGCGCGAGGTGCTGCGTCACCCGGGCGTGGAGCGCGCGGTGCAGTGCGACATCGACGAGCAGGTCACGCGCATGGCGGAGAAGTATTTCCCCGAGCTGTGCGAGTCCAACGGCGACCCGCGCGCCGAGATCCTGTTCGACGACGGCATCGCGTACATGGCCAACTGCGCGCCGGGCAGCCTGGACGTTGTGATCGTGGACGCCACCGATCCGGTCGGCCCGGCCACCGGCCTGTTCAACCAGGCTTTCTTCGACAGCTGCTTCCGCGCGCTGAAGGACGACGGCATCCTGGTGCAGCAGTCGGAATCGCCGCTGGTGCTGCTGGACCTGATCAAGGACATCCGCGCCGAAATGGGCAAGGCCGGCTTCGACAGCTTCCAGACCCTGCCCTTTCCGCAGCCCTGCTATCCCACCGGCTGGTGGAGCTGCACGCTGGCGCGCAAGGGCGGTCGCGGGTTTGACTTCCGCGGAGACGATGCGCGCGCGAAGTCATTCGCGACGAAGTACTACAGCGCCGACATCCACAAGGCGGCGCAGGTGCTGCCGCCGTTCGTGGCGGAAGCACTGGATTCCTGATCAACAATTGGCCGACGACGCATCGCGGGCTTCCGAATAGGCAAGCTCGACTTCCTCCCGGACTGCAGGCGCCAGCTCATGCAGCGGCAGGCACGACCCGCATCGTGACAGCGCGTGCGGTACGCCGTGCACGCTGGCGATCGAATAGTCACCGCGGCAGGTCCTGAACCGGACTGCGAATGCCTTGAGTGCCGGCAGAGTGCCGTCGGTGCGCGCAGCTCTCAGGACAAACTCGGAGCAGCTGGTGTCAAACAGGCACTTCCTGCGCAACCGGCTTCTCAACCATCGGCGATACAGGTGAATCCCCGAAACGATCAATGTTCTCCCGATCGCGTCAATGGCAGCCAAGCGCGATGCCGAGGCGCTCGTAGTTGCGTTCGGTGTCATCGTTGCCACCCGCAGTGACGTTGCCTGCGCCAATCGTTACGCGCGGCATCTGCATGTCTTTCATGTGGATGTGCACCTTGTAGTGCGTGCCACCCATGCAACCGTGCCGGCCCGAGGTCTCGTAACTGGTTCTCGTGACGTTGGCGATCTGGTACTCGCGCCCGCGGTAAGTGAAGAAGCCCTGGTCCTGGTAGACATCGACCCCCTTCCAGGAAAAGGTTGCAGCGCTACCGCTGCTGTTGCTGCTGGCCACGGCAGGCACGCCGCCCTTGGCAGCCCCCTCGCCCACCCTGCGATAGACCAGCCATGCCGGAATTACCGCGAGCAATCCCGCAAACAACCCCATGCCCCATAAGCCCACAAACCTGAACACGATACTGATCAGGACCCAGGCAACGAAAAATACAAAAACAGCCGCAATGAGTCGCATCATCCGCCCCCCCGGAAGTGTTCTGAAAGCTTAGCTTCGATACCTCGAAGTGCGCAACGGTGCTGCAGCCGCCACTTACAGCGCGTCCGCGTCCAGTTCGCCGGTGCGGATGCGCACCGCGCGTTCGAGGTTGTAGACGAAAACCTTGCCGTCGCCGATCTTGCCGGTCGAGGCGGCCTTGAGGATGGCCTCGGTGACCAGCTCCGCCTGGTCGTCGGTGACCGCGACCTCGAGCTTGATCTTGGGCAGGAAGTCGATCACGTACTCGGCGCCGCGATAGAGCTCGGTGTGACCCTTCTGGCGGCCGAAACCCTTCACCTCGGTCACGGTGATTCCGGCCACGCCGGCTTCCGACAGCGCTTCGCGCACGTCGTCGAGCTTGAACGGCTTGATGATCGCCATGATCATCTTCATCACGCGGCCTCCGCTTGCAGAGCGCTCAGGATACCGCGGCCCGGGCGCTGGACGGGCTTTTCCCACATGCCGGCACGCGCCCGGCCGATGGCATCGGGCCCACGCCCGGGCCAGACTGCTGCCAACTCCGGAAGGACATCCCCATGATCGACCTCGGCCATATCGACGACCTTGCCCGCCGCCTCAGCAGCCTGGTGCCCCCGGGCCTGCGCGAGGGCCGCGAGGAACTGCAGGAGAACTTCAAATCCGTGCTCCAGGCCGGGCTTTCGCGCCTGGACCTGGTGACCCGCGAGGAGTTCGACGTCCAGCGCGCGGTTCTGCTGCGCACGCGCGAGAAGCTGGAAGCACTGGAAGTACAGGTGGCGCAGCTGGAGGCCCGGCTGGCCGCCGGCGGTGCGGCGCAGTCCATGCCGCCCGCGCCGCAGCAACCGCACTAGGGCCTCCGCCATGCCGGGGCTTGCGATCGTGCACGGCCGTGCACGTGCCGGCGTGCGCGCGCCGGAAGTCACGGTCGAGGTCTACATGAGCGGCGGCCTGCCGCGGATGTCGATGGTCGGGCTGCCCGAAGCCGCGGTGCGCGAGTCCAAGGATCGCGTGCGCGCCGCGATCCGCTGCGCGCAGTTCGAGTTCCCGCCGCGGGTCACGACGGTCAACCTGGCCCCGGCCGACCTGCCCAAGGGGGGCGGCCGCTTCGACCTGCCGATCGCGCTCGGAATCCTCGCCGCCAGCGGACAGCTGCCACGTACCGCACTGGCCGGCCACGAGTTCCTGGGCGAGCTGGGCCTCACCGGCGAGCTGCGCGCGGTCGACGGCGTGCTGCCGGCCGCCCTGGCCTGCGGCGAGGCGGGCCGCGTGCTGGTGGTGCCGGCTGCGAACGGCGCCGAAGCCGCCCTGGCGCGCGGCGTCGACGTACGCGTTGCGCGCACGCTGTCGGAGGTCTGCGCGCACCTGGCAGGACAGCGGTCGCTGCCAAAGGCCGAGGCTGGACCGGCCGCCACGGGGCCGGCTGCGGGCATCCCCGACCTTGCCGACGTGCGCGGCCAGCTCCGCGCGCGCCGCGCGCTCGAGATCGCCGCGGCCGGCGGGCACCACCTGCTGTTGACCGGCAGCCCCGGCTGCGGCAAGACCCTGCTCGCGTCCCGGCTGGCCGGCATCCTTCCCGAAGCCAGCGAAGCCGAAGCGCTGGAGACCGCGGCCATCGCCTCGGTCAGCGGCCGCGGCATCGATCCGGCACGCTGGCTGCAGCGTCCGTTCCGCGCTCCGCACCACACCGCAAGCGCGGTCGCCCTGGCCGGCGGCGGCAGTGAGCCGCGCCCGGGGGAGATCTCGCTGGCCCACAACGGCATCCTGTTCCTCGACGAACTCCCCGAGTGGAGCCGCCACGCGCTGGAAGTGCTGCGCCAGCCGCTGGAATCCGGCACGGTCACCGTTTCCCGCGCAGCGCGGCAGAGCGAGTTCCCCGCGCGCTTCCAGCTCGTCGCCGCGATGAACCCATGTCCCTGCGGCTGGGCCGGCGATGCCTCCGGCCGCTGCCAATGCGGCGTCGACGCGGTGCAACGCTATCGCATGCGGGTATCGGGGCCGCTGCTCGACCGCATCGACCTGCACGTCGACGTGCCGCGCGTATCGTCCGCCGAGCTCCGGCCGGACGCGCCGCCCGGTGAATCCAGCGCCGCCGTGCGCGAGCGCGTAGTCGCCGCCCGCACCGTGCAGCTCGAGCGCGCCGGCGTACTCAATGCCCACCTGGACCAGTCTGGTACCGCTACGCACTGTCGCCTGGCCCCCGACGACCAGGCCCTGCTCGAGCGCGCGATCGACAGCCTGCAGCTCTCCGCCCGGGCCATGCACCGGATCCTGCGGGTGGCGCGCACGATTGCGGATCTTGCGGGCAGCGAACCCATCGGCAGCGCGCATCTTGCCGAAGCGCTGGGTTATCGGGGCATCGATCCCCGGGGACAGCCGCTGGCAGCCTGATACGGGGTGGACCTGTTTGCGGTAAGTCCCTATTGGGACTATAATCCATGCCGAGTCCCTTGGAGGACACGCGACATGAACCATCCCCGCATCACCGAAGCCCTCGACCGCCGCGACCTGGCCGCGCCCGCGCTTCGCGCCTTCTTCAACATCACCGCCCGCTGGGGCCTGGGCAACGAACAGGAACGCCTGCTCCTGGGCAGCCCCGGCCGCTCCACGTTCTACCGCTGGAAGCGCGACTTCTCCGGCCAGCTTCCGCACGACGTGCTGGAGCGCATCAGCTACGTGCTGGGCATCTATAAAGCGCTGCACATCCTCTTCAGCAGCGACCGCCAGGCCGATGAGTGGATCAGCCGCGGCAATACTGCGCCGCTGTTCGGCGGCCGCTCCGCGCTGGAGCGCATGCTCGGCGGCCAGGTCGCGGACCTGTTCATCGTGCGCCAGTACCTCGACGCCCAACGGGGTTGGGTCTGATGCAGGTGCCGGCCACCGCCCGGGTACGCATCCGGCCGGCCTACCGGGTGGTGTCCAGCCGCTTCCCACCGGTGGGCGTGTTCGACGCCGTCGCCGAGCCCGCCGACATCCCCGCGCTGATCGAGCTGGAGTCGATGACCAACCCGCGCATTCGCGAGGAACTGGGCGCGATCGAACTGGTGCCGCCGAAGCGGCGCATCGCCGGTCCCGGCACCACGCCGATCATGGCCTCGTTTACCCACCTCAATCCGGAGGGTTCGCGCTTCACCCCGGGCTGGTTCGGCGTCTACTACTGCGCGCGCGAACAGCAGACCGCGGTGGCCGAAACCGTGTTCCACAAGGCGCGCTTCCTCGCCGCCACCCGCGAACCCGCCTGCGTGCTCGACATGCGCTGCTACCTGGGCGACGTCGACGGCCGCTTCCACGACATCCGCCGCGGCCATCCGGAACTGCACGACCCCGACAGCTACGTGGCCAGCCAACGCTTCGCCGTGGAATTGCGGGAAGGCGGCAGCAACGGCATCGTCTATGACAGCGTGCGCGCCCCGGGCGGGACCTGCCTGGCAGCCTTCTATCCGGACATGTTGAAGCCGGTGCGGCAGGGACCGCACCTGCAGTACCACTGGGACGGCGCAAAGATCTCGCACGTCACCGAAGCAAGAATGGTCCCGTTCTGACACACCTCTTCATCCAGAACGCGCTTGCTTCTCCTCGAGCCCTTTGAAGCACCTGATACGCTCGGCGCTCTCAGAACAGGCAGGGAGCGCCTGGCATGTACCGACCCTTGCTCACGGCTGCAGTGCTCGGACTGGCCGCTGGTCCCGTACAGGCAGCGACCCCATGGTCGCACTGCGTGGCCGAAGCCGAGGATTCAGCAGGTCGCCACTATTACTTCTTCCTTGACGGTGGCGCGCGGATAGATCGGGTGAGGTGGGTCAGGAACGGCGGCTGCTGCAACCGGCCGGAGGTCACCGATTACAACCTGCATGTGCCACGCCAGTCCGGAGCGATCCAGGTGCGCCACCTGACCGGGGAAAGGCAGGACATCCTGCAGCTGGCGACAGGCGAGGATGCCGCTCTGACCTTGGAGCGCGAGTACGTGGTGACCCTTCCAGTGCGCGGGCCGGATCCGGTGAAACCGACGGTCGCCTTGGACCGACAGCAATCGAGCGACCTGTATAACCTCGTTGCCATTCTTGCCCGGGAAAGACCGGAGCGCCCGCCAGAAGGCTGCCAATCCATGGAACGGGAAATGGAACCCTAGCCCGTCGGTGCTGCCAGGAGTTTTGCCAGCGAATTCGGCGAACAGCTTGCTGATGCTTGTTCGGGCTCCTGCCCCCGCCTTGCGGGGGCAGGGGCCGGTCTTGATGGCGGCCGGGTCAGGCGACGGCCGCCTGGAACTGCTCTTCCTCCGTCGACCCAGTCAGCGCCGTCGTCGAGGACTGCCCCTGCTGGATCGCCTGCGTCACCGCGTCGAAGTAACCCGTACCCACCTCGCGCTGGTGCTTCACCGCGGTGAAGCCCTTGTCGGCCGCCGCGAACTCCGCCTCCTGCAGCTCCACGAACGCGCTCATCTGCTTGCGCGCATACCCGTGGGCCAGGTTGAACATCGAGTAGTTCAGCGCGTGGAAGCCGGCGAGCGTGATGAACTGGAATCTGTAGCCATAGCCCGCGATCTCGTCCTGGAATTTCGCGATCGTCGCGTCGTCCAGGTTCTTCTTCCAGTTGAAGCTTGGCGAGCAGTTGTAGGCCAGCATCTTGCCGGGATACTTCTCGTGGATGGCTTCGGCAAACGCGCGCGCGAAGCCGAGGTCGGGCTTGCCGGTCTCGCACCACACGAGGTCCGCGTAGGGCGCGTAGGCCAGGCCGCGGCTGATCGCCTGGTCGAGGCCGTTGCGGGTCTTGTAGAAGCCTTCGACGGTGCGCTCGCCGGTGGTGAACGGACGATCATTGTCGTCGACGTCGCTGGTCAGCAGGTCGGCCGCCTCGGCATCGGTGCGCGCGACGATCAGGGTCGGCACGCCGCAGACATCGGCGGCCAGACGCGCGGCGTTGAGCTTCTCCACCGCTTCGCGCGTTGGCACCAGCACCTTGCCACCCATGTGGCCGCACTTCTTGGCGCTGGCCAGCTGGTCTTCGAAATGCACGCCGGCGGCGCCGGCCTCGATCATCGCCTTCATCAGCTCGAAGGCGTTGAGCACGCCGCCGAAACCGGCCTCGGCATCAGCCACGATCGGCTGCAGGAAGTCGATGGAGTCATCGCCCTCGGCGTGGTGTAGCTGGTCGGCGCGCAGCAGCGCGTTGTTGATCCGCTTGACCACCGAGGGTACGGAGTCGGCGGGGTACAGCGACTGGTCGGGATACATCTGGCCGGCGAGGTTGGCGTCGGCCGCGACCTGCCAGCCGGACAGGTAGATCGCCTTCAGGCCGGCCTTGACCTGCTGCATGGCCTGGTTGCCGGTGAGCGCGCCCAGCGCGTTGACATAGTCGCGCTCGTGCAGCGAAGTCCAGAGCTTCCCGGCGCCGAGGCGGGCGAGCGAATGCTCGACGTGCACGGTGCCGCGCAGGCGCACCACGTCCTCGGCGGTGTAGTTGCGGGTGATGCCGGCCCATCGCGGGCTGGTGGTCCATTCCTGGTTGATCTGTTCGGCGGTCTGCAGCGTCGTGCTCATGTGGGGAGTCCTCCGGTGAACCTGTCTTCAGTGAGGGGCGGCCGAAGCCGCGGTAAAAAGCCTTCTGTGGGAGCGGCTTCCTATGAGAGTTGCTTCCTGTGGGAGCGGCCATGGCCGCGAATGATCTTGTCGGGAACTCGGTCGCGGCTATAGCCGCTCCTACAGAGGTGACTGGTGATGGCCTTGTCGGGAATCTGATCGCGGCTATAGCCGCTCCCACAGGGTGGTGATTGGTTCTTGCTGCGACCCGGCGTCATGCGAGGCGTTCGTACGCCGGGATGGTCAGGAATTCCTCCAGCTCCGCGCTGCGCGTCAGCGCTTCCAGCATCGCGATGGCCTCGACAACGCGGTCGGCACCCGGCATCGGCCCCTGTGCAGCCAGGCGCGAGGGCAGGTTCAGCAGCGCGCGCTCGAACAGGCAATCGTCGATCTCGGTGCCGTCGTCCAGGCACAGCGGTTCGCCGCCGCGGTCGGTGGCATGCAGCCACTGCCAGAGCTGGGCGCGGGCAATCTCGGCGGTGGCGGCATCCTCCATCAGCCAGTTGATCGGCACGCAGCCGGTGCCGTCGAGCCAGGCGGCCAGGTAGCGCACGCAGACTTCGACGTTGCCCTCGAAGCCGGCGCGGGTGATGGTGCCGCGCGAGGGTTCGATCAGGACATTGCGATCGGCGACGACGTCGTTGCGCGCCACGGCGTGCTGGTTCGGCCCCGGCATCGCCGCGTCGAAGATGTCCTTCGCGATCGGCACCAGCGCCGGATGCGCGACCCAGGTGCCGTCGTGCCCAGCCGCGGCTTCGCGCTCCTTGTCCGCGCGCACGCGCGCCAGCGCGGCCTCGTTCGCCTCCGGGTCGCCGGAAATCGGGATCTGCGCCGCCATGCCGCCCATCGCGTGCGCGCCGCGGCGGTGGCAGGTGCGCACCAGCAGCTCGGAATACGCCTTCAGGAAAGGCTGGGTCATGCCCACCTGGCCACGCTCGGGAAGCACACGGTCACGGTGCGCGCGAAAGGTCTTGATGTACGAAAAGATGTAGTCCCAGCGTCCGCAGTTGAGGCCGGCGATGCGGCCGCGCAGGGCGTGCAGGATCTCGTCCATCTCGAACACCGCCGGCAGCGTCTCGACCAGCACGGTGACCTTGATGCAGCCCTCGGGCAGGCCCAGCACCTGCTCGATGTGCGCCAGCACGTCGCTCCACAGTGCGGCCTCTTCCATCGACTGCAGCTTGGGCAGGTAGAGGTACGGCCCGCGATCCTTCGCCACCAGCGCGGCGCCGTTGTCGAGGCAAAAGAGCCCCGCGTCGAACAGGCTGGCGCTGATGCGCGCACCATCCACCAGCAGGTGCTTCTCGGTCAGGTGCCAGCCGCGCGGGCGCACGATCAGCACGGCGCGCCCGGCCTCGGGCTTCATCCGGTAGGACTTGCCATTGGCGGCGTCGAAGGCCAGCGTCCCGGCCACCGCCTCGCGCAGCGAACGCTGCCCGGCCAACAGGGCGTCCCAGGTCGGCGCGGTCGAGTCCTCGAAATCGGCCATGTAGCAGCTGGCGCCGGAATTGAGCGCGTTGATGACCATCTTCGGATCCACCGGGCCGGTGATCTCGACGCGGCGGTCGAGCAGCGCCACCGGCAGCGGTGCCACCCGCCAGTCGCCCTCGCGGATGGCGCGGGTGTCGGCGCGGAAGTCCGGCAGGCCGCCATCGTCGAAGAAAGCCTGGCGCTCGCGGCGGGCCGCGAGCAAGGCCTGGCGACGTGCTTCGAAGCGCTGGTGCAGGCCGGCCAGGAAGGCCAGGGCGCGGTCGTCGAGCAGGTCGGTCGCGTCCGCCGCGCCGGGCGCGAGCCGGGCGTCGGCGACGGTGAGATGGGGGGCTGCGGACATGTCGGCTCCGGCGAGGGGGTCGGGCAGCCACCATCCCCCGCAAGGGAACTATTTGACAAAACAGATATGACAATGCAATTGATAAGTTCTGCTTATACCAAAGGATTGGCGCGGTCTTGGAACCCGTTCGCACCCCCCGTTTCGCCTACAAGGGCGACCGCCTGAAGCCGCTGCGGGCCTTCTGCCAGGTCGCACGGCTGGGTTCGGTCTCGCGCGCGGCCGAGGCCCTGTACGTCAGCCAGCCCGCGGTCAGCCAGCAGCTGCAGGCCCTCGAACGCGAAATGGGCACCCCGCTGCTGGAGCGCAACGGTCGCCGCCTGCTGCCGACGCCGGCGGGCGAGGCGCTGTACGAACTGGCGCGGCCGCTGGTGGAAGGCATCGACGCCCTGCCCGCGGCCTTTCGCCACGCGCTGGCGGGCATGGATGCGGGCGAGCTGGAAATCGCCGCCAACAGCTCGACCATCCTCTACCTGCTGCCGCGGATCGTCGGCGCCTTCCGCGAGCAGCACCCCGAGGTCCGCCTGCGCCTGCACAACACCATCAGCGCCGACGGCACCGACCTGCTGCGCGCAGACACCGTGGAGCTTGTGGTCGGCTCGATGCTCGACGTGCCCGCCGACCTCAGCTACGTGCCGGTGTATTCATTCCAGCCGATGCTGATCACCCCGCGCGACCACCCGCTGGCGCGCACGCCGCGGCTGACGCTCGAGGACATCTCCAAGCACGGCCTGATCCTGCCGCCGCAGCGCCAGGTGACCTGGCGCCTGGTGGACCTGGTGTTCCAGCAGGCGCGGGTGCCCTACACGGTGTCGCTGGAGGTCGGCGGCTGGGAAGTGATCAAGCAGTACGTGGCGATGGGCCTGGGCATCTCGATCGTGAGCTCGATCTGCCTGGACGACGCCGACGCCGGGCACCTCGCCATCCGGCCGCTCGACGCCTGGTTCCCGGCGCGCAGCTACGGCGTGCTGGTGCGCAAGGGCAAGGTGCTGTCGCCGCAGGCGCGCGCCTTCATGGACCTGATCAGGCCCGACCTGTTCGTGCGCCGCAGCCGCGAGGACAGCGGGCACTCCGAACGCTGAGCGCAGGGCACGCACCGCGCGACCGCGGGCTCAGGCCGCCTCTTCGACCTTGCGCCCGATGGACGCGACCTTGCCCGCGGCGCCCACGGCCGATGGTTGCCGGGACACGCGGTCGAGTTCGGCGGCGACCGTCTCCTTCTGGCGGTCGGGGCACTGCGTGCTCGGGCACAGCGCCTGCATGTAGTCGGCGTCGAAGCACAGGCGTTCGACCAGGAAATCCACGAAGGCACGCACCTTGGGCGAAGTGACGTGCCCTCTCGGGAACACCGCGTTGAAATCCAGGTCCCGGCCGGTCCAGCCGGCCAGCACGCGCTGCACCATGCCCTGCTCGGCATAGGCCTTCACGGTGACGTCGCTGGCCAGCATCAGGCCCTCGCCGCAGAGCAGCGCGCCCTTGAGCGCCGCCGGATCGCTGGCGACCAGGATCGGGTCGATGCGGTAGTCCGTGCGCTTCGCACCGTCGCCGAGCGCCCAGTAGTAGTTGCCGTTGCGGCGCGACTTCTGCATGCCCAGGGTGCGGTGGTGCTGCAGGTCGTCGGGATGCAGCGGCTCGCCGTGGCGCTCGATGTAGGACGGGCTTGCGTAGACCTGCGTGCGGAACACCGCCAGCCGGCGCGCGACCAGGTTGGAGTCGGGCAGGCTGCCGATGCGCAGCGCGAGGTCGACCTCGCCTTCGATCAGGTCGACCTGTTCGTTGCTCAGCGACAGCTCCACCCGCACCTCGGGATACTGCGCGTGGAACTGGCCCAGCAGCGGCGCGATCCATGCGATCCCCGACGAATACGGCGCGCTGACGCGCAGCCAGCCGCGCGGGCCATCCTGCAGCTGGCCGACCGCGCTTTCCGCTTCCTCGAGCCCGCGGGCGATGCGCTGGCAATGCTCGAAATAGACGCTGCCGGCCTCGGACAGGCCGAGCTTGCGCGTGGTCCGGTGGAGCAGCTGCGCGCCCAGGCGTGCCTCGAGTTCCTGCACCTTGCGACTGACCGTGGTCTTGGGCAGGTGCAGGGCCTTGGCCGCGGCGATGAAGCTGCCGAGCTCGACCACCTTGACGAAGATCAGCGTGTCGTTGAGATCGTGACTCATGCGGCGCCTCCGGGGCTGGACGCTGGATTGGACCAGCTGGGGGACAATTATTCCCCGATTTGCCGGCTAATCAAGTGCCGCCCCGGCGCCTATCGTATCCGTCATCTTCCTGATGGCCGATTCCAATGTCCCGCTCCGCACGCCGCAGCCTGCTCCGCAACGCGCTGGCCACGCTGATCGCATTCGACCTGGTGGCCTCGACATCTTTCATTGCATATCAATGGCTTGGAGCCTCCATGAGCCTGGCCTGGGGGATCGCAATGGCGCTTGCATTCCCTGTATTCGCACTGTCCTGGTCGGCGGCCGATGCCGTGCTGGTGATGGCCGACCGCCACGCCGGCATCCCGGATACGGGAGAGCAAATCCCGCGAACGGGACAATGCTGGTCCGCCTGATCGTCCCGAAAGCCGCCGCCTCCCCCATTCAAGGACACCTCCCGCCATGAACACCCGCAAGCTCATCATCCATTCCGGCATCCGCCTGTCCATGGTCGCGATCGGCCTGGCCGTGGCGATCGCGCTGGCCACCCCGGGCTGCAGCAGCGACGCCGCAGCCAATCCCGAAGCCCCGCAGGCGCCCGAAGTCGGCGTCGCCACCGTCGTGTCCACGCCCATGCACCAGTGGGACGAGTTCAGCGGTCGCGTCGCCGCGATCGAGTCGGTCGAACTCCGGCCGCGCGTCAGCGGCTACGTGCAGCGCGTCGCCTACCGGGAAGGCAGCGAAGTGGCCAAGGGCGACCTGCTGTTCGTGATCGACCAGCGCCCCTACCGCGCCGCGCTGGACCAGGCGCAGGCCCAGCTGGAGCGCGCCCGCGCCGAAGCCGGCCTGGCGCGCAGCCAGCACCAGCGCGCGAAGTCGCTGATCGAAGCCCGCGCGATCTCGCGCGAAGAGTTCGAGACCCGGCGCGCCGCGACCGCCGAAGGGCAGGCCGGCGTGCACGCCGCCGAAGCCGCGGTGGCCGCGGCGCGCCTGGACCTGCAGTTCACCGAGGTGCGCGCACCGGTCGCCGGCCGCGCCGGCCGCGCCCTGGTCACCGCCGGCAACCTGGCCCAGGCCGACGCGACGCTGCTGACCACGGTGGTCTCGCAGGATCCGGTGCACGTCCACTTCGAGGCCGACGAACGCGCCTTCCTGCGCTACCAGGCGCTGGCACGCAGCGGCGAGCGCGACGCCACCAGCAATCCGGTGCGCATCGGCCTGGCCGATGAAGCCGGCCACCCGCATGCCGGCATCGTCGACTTCATCGACAACCAGGTCGACAGCAGCACCGGCACCGTGCGCGCGCGCGCCGTCGTGCCCAATCCCGACCGCGCGTTCACCCCGGGGCTGTTCGCCCGCGTGCAACTGCAGGGCAGCGGCGAGTTCGACGCCCTGCTGGTCGACGACAAGGCGGTGCTCACCGACCAGGACCGCAAGTACGTCTACGTGCTGGGCGATGGCAACACGGCCGAGCGCCGCGACATCGAGCTTGGCCGCATGGCCAACGGCCTGCGCGTGGTGCAGTCGGGACTCGAGCCCGGCGACCAGGTGATCGTGAACGGCGTGCAGCGGGTCTTCTTCCCCGGCATGCCGGTGGCGCCGACCGCGGTCGCGATGGCGCCTGCGGACACCGCTGACGCCGTCGCCGCCGTGATGCCCGCGCCAACGCCCTGACTCCCCGCCGGCCGCCGGCCTCGTTCGCCACCGCTCCGCCCATGCGGGGCCCCGACCCACGCGGCCTGCGCCGCGAAGGACGACCCATGGACTTCTCCAGGTTCTTCATCGACCGCCCGATCTTCGCCGCGGTGCTGTCGATCGTGATCTTCGCCGCCGGCCTGATCTCGATCCCGCTGCTGCCGATCGGCGAATACCCCGAAGTCGTGCCGCCGTCGGTGGTCGTACGCACGGTGTATCCCGGCGCCAACCCCAAGGTGATCGCCGAGACCGTGTCCACGCCGCTCGAGGAAGCGATCAACGGCGTCGAGGACATGATGTACCTCAAGTCCGTCGCCGGCTCCGACGGCGTGCTGCAGATGACGGTCACCTTCAAACCGGGCACCGATCCCGACGACGCCACGGTGCGCGTGCAGAACCGGGTCAGCCAGGCGCTGGCGCGGCTTCCCGAAGACGTCCGACGACAGGGCGTGACCACGCAGAAACAATCACCCGTGTTCCTGATGGTGGTGCACCTGACCTCGCCCGAAGGCACCTACGACACCCTGTACCTGCGCAACTACGCGCGCCTGCACGTCAAGGACGCGCTGGCGCGCCTGTCCGGCATCGGCGACGCCCAGGTCTTAGGCGGCGGCGACTATGCGATGCGCGCCTGGCTGGACCCGGACCGGATCGCTGCGCGCGGGCTGACGGCAGGCGACGTGCTGCAGGCGATGCGCGAACAGAACGTGCAGGTCTCCGCCGGCCAGATCGGCGCCGAGCCCATGCCCGACAGCGACTTCCTCACCCTGATCAACGCCCGCGGGCGGCTGGAGACCGAGCAGGAGTTCGGCGACATCGTGCTCAAGGCCGGCAGCGACGGCGAGATCGTCCGCCTGTCCGACGTCGCGCGCGTCGAACTGGGAGCGGGCGACTACACGCTGCGCGCGCAGCTAGACGGCGACAACGCGGTCGGCATCGGCATCTTCCAGGCGCCCGGCGCCAATGCGCTGGAGATCCGCGACGCGGTCATCGCGACCATGGACGAGGTCTCGCAGCGCTTCCCCGAAGGCGTCGAGTACGAAGCCGTGTACGACACCACGGTCTTCGTCCGCGACTCGATCAAGGCCGTGGTCGTCACCCTGCTCGAGGCGGTGCTGCTGGTGGTGCTGGTGGTGATCCTGTTCCTGCAGACCTGGCGGGCTTCGATCATTCCCCTGCTCGCGGTGCCGGTGTCGATCGTCGGCACCTTCGCCGCGCTGTACCTGCTTGGCTTCTCGATCAACACGCTCACCCTGTTCGGGCTGGTGCTGTCGATCGGCATCGTGGTCGACGACGCGATCGTGGTGGTGGAAAACGTCGAGCGAAACATCGAGGAAGGCCTGACGCCGCTCGAAGCCGCGCACCAGGCCATGCGCGAAGTCTCCGGACCGATCGTCGCGATCGCCCTGGTGCTGTGCGCGGTGTTCGTGCCGATGGCCTTCCTGTCGGGCGTGACCGGCCAGTTCTACAAGCAGTTCGCGGTCACGATCGCGATCTCCACGGTCATCTCGGCGATCAACTCGCTGACCCTGTCGCCGGCGCTGGCCGCGCGCCTGCTGAAGCCGCACGGCGCCCCGAAGGACGCGCCCACGCGGCTCATCAACCGCCTGTTTGGATGGGTGTTCCGTCCGTTCAACCGCTTCTTCGGCACCAGCTCGGAGAAGTACCAGGGCGCGGTGTCGCGGGCGCTTGGCCGGCGCGGCATGGTGTTCGCGGTCTATGCCGTGCTGCTGCTTGGCACCGGGCTGATGTTCCAGGCGGTGCCGGCGGGCTTCATCCCGGTGCAGGACAAGCAGTACCTGATCGCCGGCGTGAAGCTGCCCGAGGGCGCGTCGATCTCGCGCACCGACGAACTGCTGCGCAAGGTCGGCGAGATCGCGATGGACACCGAGGGCGTGGCGCACACGATCGCGTTCCCCGGCCTCAACGCCGTGCAGTTCACCAATACGCCCAATACCGGCGTGGTGTTCCTGACCCTGGATCCGTTCGCGGACCGGGCGCGCACGGCGCTCGAGATCAATGCCGAAATCAACGAAAGGATCGCCGCACTGCAGGAAGGACTCACCTTCTCGGTGATGCCGCCGCCGATCCTCGGCCTGGGCAACGGCGCCGGCTACCAGCTCTTCATCGAGGACCGCGCCAATCTCGGCTACGGCGCGCTGCAGGACGCCACCGCGGCCATGCAGGGCGCGCTGATGCAGGCGCCGGGCATGGGCTTCGCCAACACCACCTACCAGGCCAACGTGCCGCAGCTCGACGCCGAGGTGGACCGGGTCAAGGCCAAGGCGCAGGGCGTGCCGCTGACCGGGCTATTCGACACCCTGCAGACCTATCTCGGCTCGGCCTACGTCAACGACTTCAACCGCTTCGGTCGGACCTGGCAGGTGATCGCCCAAGCCGACGCGCCGTTCCGCGACAGCGTCGAGGACATCGCCAGCCTGCGCACCCGCAACGACCGCGGCGAGATGGTGCCGATCGGCTCCATGGTCAACGTCAGCCAGACCTACGGCCCCGACCCGGTGCTGCGCTACAACGGCTACCCCGCCGCCGACCTCGCCGGCGACGTCGACCCGCGGGTGATGTCGTCGGCCGAAGGCATGGCCAAGGTCGCCGAGCTGGCCGCCGACATCCTGCCCAACGGCATGGCCATCGAGTGGACCGATCTCAGCTTCCAGCAGGCCACCCAGGGCAATGCGGCGATGGTGGTGTTTCCGGTGGCGATCCTGCTGGCGTTCCTGGTGCTGGCGGCGCTGTACGAGAGCTGGACGCTGCCGCTGGCGGTGATCCTGATCGTGCCGATGTGCATGCTGTCGGCGCTCCTGGGCGTCTGGCTGACCGGCGGCGACAACAACATCTTCGTGCAGGTCGGGCTGGTGGTGCTGATGGGCCTGGCGTGCAAGAACGCGATCCTGATCGTGGAGTTCGCGCGCGAGCTCGAGCTGCAGGGCAAGGGCATCGTGGAATCCGCGCTGGAAGCCAGCCGCCTGCGCCTGCGCCCGATCGTCATGACCTCGATCGCCTTCATCGCCGGCACCGTCCCGCTGGTGCTGTCGTCGGGCGCGGGCGCGGAAGTGCGCTCGGCCACCGGCATCACCGTCTTCGCGGGCATGGTCGGCGTGACCGTGTTCGGACTGTTCCTGACGCCGGTGTTCTATGTCGCGCTGCGCACGCTGGTCACGCGCACGGCGACGCAGGCCGGTCCGGCCGGCAACGTGGACGCGGAGGTGTCCCGTGCCTGAGCGCAACCTGGCGATTCCTTCGCTTGAAGACATCCGCCGCATCCTCGGCAACGACACCCCGGCCGGCCCGGCGCCGGCCGCGCCCGACCGCGCCGCGCCCAAGCCCGCCGACCCCATGGAGAACGACGATGACTGACTTCCGTACCGCCGGGCGGCCGGCGTTTGCCTCCACCCTGCTCGCGCTTGCGCTGGCCGCCTGCAGCGTGGGGCCGGACTACGTGCGTCCACGGCTGCCGACGCCCGAGGCATTCCACGGCGCTGTTGCCGCGGGCAGCGCGACCACGGATGCCTCGGGCGCGGCAGCGGCCGATGCGGATGCACCGGCACCGGCGCCAGCGTCGACGCCGCCAATCACCGCCGACGAGCGCTTCTGGCGCGACTTCGGCGACCCGCTGCTGGTACAGCTTGTCGAAGACGCGCTGTCCGCCAACCACGACCTGCGCATCGCCTTCGCCCGCTATGACCGCGCCAACGCGCTGCTGCGCGGCGCAAGGCTGGACCACCTGCCCATGGTGACCGCCAACGCCGAAGCCGCCACGACGCGTGCAAGCGCCGCGCAGGCGCCCGGCCAGCCGCGATCCGCGCGCGACGCCGACAGCTACAGCGCGGGCATCGCCGCGGCCTGGGAAATCGACCTGTTCGGACGCATCCGCCGTGGCATCGAGGCCGGGCGCGCCGACGCGCTCGCCGGCTACGCCGACATGCAGGCCGTCCAGGTGGCGATCGCCGGCGAGACGGCCCACGCCTACCTCGAACTGCGCGGCGCGCAGGAGCGGCTGCGCGTGGCCCGCGGCAACGCCGGCAACCAGCGCGACACCTTCGAGCTGGTGGAGGCACGCTTCGACAGCGGCCGCGACAGCGAGTTCGACACCGCCCGCGCGCGGGCCCAGCTCGAGACCACGCGCGCCCGCATCCCCGCGCTCGAGGCGCAGGTGGCCTTCGCCATCCACCGCCTGGGCGTGCTGACCGGGCGCACGCCCGATGCGCTGGTGGAGGTGCTTGGCGAAGCCGCGCCCCTGCCGGCGCTGCCCGCGGTGATCGACCCGGGCACGCCCGGCGAGCTGCTGCGCCGCCGCCCCGACGTGGCCGCGGCCGAAGCCCGGCTGCACG
Source organism: Luteimonas sp. A537 (assembly GCF_054052065.1). Lineage (NCBI taxonomy): Bacteria > Pseudomonadati > Pseudomonadota > Gammaproteobacteria > Lysobacterales > Lysobacteraceae > Luteimonas > Luteimonas renzhihongae. Next base: position 127,992 of record NZ_JBSVRH010000005.1, on the reverse strand, counting down.
CGGCGACCGCACGCATCGGCGTCGCCACCGCCGAGCTGTTCCCGCGCTTCACCCTGGGCGGCCTGCTCGGCAGCCAGGCGGCGGACGCGGGCGCGCTGTTCGAACGCGACAGCGGCACGCGCTTCGTCGCGCTTGGCATCGACTGGTCGTTCCTCGACGTCGGTCGGGTGCGCGCGCGCATCGCCGCCGCCGACGCCGATGCCGCCGGCGAACTCGCGCGCTACCAGCAGGCGGTGCTGCTGGCGCTGGAGGACACCGAGAACGCGCTGGTGCGCCTGGACCGCGCGCGCGTGGAGGACGCGCACCTGGAGCGCGCCGCGCACAACAGCGCACGCGCCGCCGAGCTCGCCCGCATCCGCTTCGACGCCGGTGCCATCGGCCTGCTCGAGGTGCTGGACGCCGAACGCACCCGCCTGCAGGCCGAAGACGCCTTCGCGGCCGCGCGCACGCGCAGTGCCACCGGCGCCGTGGGCCTGTATCGCGCGCTGGCCGGCGGCTGGCCGCACCCGCTCGCGCTGGCCGTGGACAAGGCACCGCAACCGCGTTGACGCGGCGCGCCCCGGCATGCCGTGTGGTGCGGCACATGGCAGCACCGATGGCGTACGGTTGCGCCTACGCCCGAACGTTGGAACCCGCGCATGCGCCACCTGCCCCTCGCCATCCTGTCCGCCTGCCTGGTCGCACCGGTCGCCGCCGCTGAAACGCCCACCGCACCACCAGCCACCCAGGCCCTGCTGCACGACATCGGCACCGCACCGTCGGCCGCGCGCATCGAGGCCGACATCCGCACGCTGGTGTCGTTCGGCACCCGCCACACGCTGTCGGACACGACGTCGGACACCGGCGGCATCGGCGCGGCAAGGCGCTGGATCCACGCCGAGTTCGAGCGCATCTCCGCCCAGTGCGGCGGGTGCCTTGAAGTGATCGACGTTGCGGGCACGGTCTCCGGCGAAGACCGCATCCCCGAGGCCACCGAGGTGGTGAGCGTGCTTGCGATCCAGCGCGGCACCAGCGATCCCGGCCGCTACGTAATCATGAGCGGCGACATCGACTCGCGCGTGTCCGACGTGATGGACGCGACGTCCGACTCGCCCGGCGCCAACGACAACGCGTCCGGCGTCGCCGGCACGCTGGAGGCGGCGCGGGTCCTGTCGAAGCACCGCTTTCACGGCAGCATCGTCTACGCCGCGCTCTCCGGCGAGGAGCAGGGCCTGTTCGGCGGCAAGATCGTCGCCGAAAAGGCACGCGATGAAGGCTGGCGCATCGAGGCCGTGCTCAACAACGACATGATCGGCAACATCGCCGGCATCAACGGCGTGATCGACAACGGCACCGCGCGCGTGTTCGCCGAGGGCACCCGCGTGACCGAAACGCCGGCCGAGGCGCGGCAGCGCCGCTTCACCGGCGGCGAGGTCGATTCGCCCTCGCGCAACCTGGCCCGCTACATCGACCGCATGGCCGACCTCTACGTGCCGGGGCTCGACGTGATGGTGGTCTATCGCTTGGACCGCTTCGGGCGCGGCGGGCACCACCGTCCGTTCAACGACCTCGGCTACCCCGCGGTGCGGGTGATGGAGACCAACGAGGACTACACCCGCCAGCACCAGGACCTGCGCACCGAAGACGGCATCGCCTACGGCGACGTGATCGAAGGCGTGGACTTCGACTACGCCGCCAGGCTCACCGCGCTCAACGCCGTGAGCCTGGCCGGCATGGCTTCGGCACCGCCGCCGCCCGCGGACGTGACCATCGAAGGCGCGGTCACCGCCGACACCACGCTGCAGTGGACGCGCGCGCCGGCGGCGCTGGCGCCCGACCTGGCCGGCTACCGGCTGCACTGGCGGCGGACCACCGAGCCGCAGTGGACGCACAGCGTGTACGTCGGCGACGTGGACCGGCACACGTTGAAGAACGTGGTGATCGACAACTGGTTCTTCGGCGTGTCAGCGGTCGCGAGAGACGGCGCGGAAAGCCCGGTGGTATTCCCGGGCGCGGCGGGCAGCTTCGGCGGCTACGGGACGCCGTAGCCGAGGCATCGAGCTCGTCGCTGCCGCCGTGCCGGGAGCTCAGCCCGTACCGCGGTTACGCCCCTGCCAAGGCCGGTACCACGCGCGCACGCGCGCCATTTCCGTGGCGTCGTCGTCGACAACGCGGAACGGCGTGCCGATGCCGATCACCTTGTCCGGATAATGGAAATACACCGGCAGCACCGGCACGTCGGCGGCGCGGGCAATCTTGAGGAAGCCGCTCCGCCAGTGCTCGACCGGCTTGCGCGTGCCCTCCGGCGCCAGTCCGAACCAGAAGCGGTCGTGCGCGCGGAACATGGCCGCGACCTGCTCCACCACGCCCGCCGAACGATTGCGATCGACCGCGATCACGCCGAGCTTGCGCAAGAGCGGCGCCAGTGGCCACCAGAACAGCTCGCGCTTGCCGAGGAGCTTGATGTCCAGGCCCAGGCCGAGCTTCACGGCAAAGCCCCAGACACCGTCCCAGTTGGACGAATGCGGGGCGGCGATCAGCACCACGCGCGGCTCGTCGGGGAACTCGCCGCTCACCCGCCAGCCGCCGGCGCGCAGGATGCTTCGGCCGAGCCAGCGGGTGAAGCGGTTGGGTTCGACCCGCGGCACCTGCGGTGGCAGGGACGGCAGGATGTCGTGTTCCGCTTCGCTCATGCGCCTCCGTGCCCTCAGTCCCAGCCCTTCCCCGTGCGGCCGCGCTTGATCGTACTACGCTCGCGCTTGGCGTCCAGGCGACGGACCTTGGATGCGCGACTGGGCCGGGTGGGCACGCGCGCCTTGGGCGCCTTGCGGCCCGATTCAATGAACGCCGCCAGCCGCTCGCGCGCATCCTGGCGGTTGCGGTCCTGGGTGCGGAAGCGTTGCGCGTTGAGCACCAGCACGCCGTCGTCGGTCAGCCGGCGGTCGCGCTTTGCCAGCAAGCGCTCGCGCACGGCTTCGGGCAGTGACGGCGAGTTGGCGACGTCGAAGCGCAGCTCGACCGCGGTCGCGACCTTGTTGACGTTCTGTCCGCCGGGACCCGAGGCGCGCACGAAGCGTTCGACGATCTCGGCGCCCGGGATTTCGATGGCGGATGGCGTGGTGGTCATGGGCGTCCGGAATCGATGGCCAGCGCGACGGTCAGGGCGGTCCCGCTTCGGCAGCCGGCGCGGCGTCCGCCGGCTGCGCGAAGAATGCCAGCGCGCGTGCGAACTCCGCATCAGGCGGCGCCACGGCGTGCACGCGTTGCGCCGGGTCCCGTGGATGCGGGAACGAAAGCTGCTCTGCGTGCAGCAGCATGCGATGGATGCCGAGCATGCGGAAGCTGCGGTTGTGGCGGCCGTCGCCGTGGCTGGTGTCGCCGATCAGATGGTGCGACAGATGCTTGAGGTGCCGGCGGATCTGGCGGAAGCGCCCGGTCTGTGGCCAGGCGCGCAGCAGCGCGTAGCGCGAGGTCTCAAAACCGGCGGACGGGATTGGAAGCTCGGCGGTGGCGAGACGCTGGAAGCGGGTCACGGCCGGCTTCTTCTGCGGCTTGCCGGGGCCGCCGTCGAGCGGATGGTCGACGGTGAACGCCTCCTCCGCGGGCCAGCCGCGACAGACCGCGAGATAGCCCTTGTCGACCTCGCCGGCCATCAGCGACTTGCCCAGCACCGAGGCGGTTTCGCGATCGAAGGCCAGCAGCAGGCAGCCGCTGGTGGCGCGGTCGAGGCGGTGGACGAGGAAGATCGGCCTGCCGAATTGCTCGCGCAGGCGGTCGGCGGCGAAGTCGCTCTCGCCCCGCGCGAGCTTGCTGTCGTGGACCATGAGCCCCGCGGGCTTGTCGACCACGGCGAAGCGCTCTTCAAGATGCAGCACCGGCATCGCTGCGGGAGCGGCGGCCGCTGTGGGAGCAGCCGTCGGGCCGCTCCCACAAGAGCTGCTGTTACCACCGGAGTTCATGGCCGCGGGCGGGCGGCGATGATCGCCCACAGGCCGCCGATGCCGGCGATCCATGCAGCCACCGGCACCGTCCACAAACGCGGGCCACCGGCATCAAGGCCGTACAGCACCGCCGCCACCACCAGCAGGCCCACGCCCAGGATCGCCGCCACCGTGCGCCGCTGCATCGCGCGCATCACCTGCACCAGTTCGGCCAGCTCGGTCGAGTGCATGCCCAGCTGGTGCCGGCCCTCCACCTGCTGGCTCAGCCAGGCGTGCAGCAGCCGCGGCATCTCCGGCGCCCGGGTCACCAGTTCCGGCAGCCGCTTGCGGAACTCGCCCGCCAGCCGCTTCGGGCTGTAGCGCTCGGCCAGGATCCGCTCCAGCACCGGCCGCGCCACCGCCCAGATGTCGATTTCCGGATCCAGGTGACGGCTCACGCCTTCGACGTTGAGCAGCGTCTTCTGCAGCAGGATCAACTGCGGCTGCAGGGTCAGCTGGTAGCGCTGCGCGGTACGGAACAGCTTCAGCAGCACTTCGCCCAGCGAGAACTCCGACAGCGGACGCGTGAAGTACGGCTCGCACACGCCGCGCACCGCGGCTTCGAGCTCGTCCAGCCGCAGGTGCGACGGCATCCACCCGGCCTGCACGTGCAGCTCGGCGATGCGGCGATAGTCCTTGTTGAAGATCGCCATGAAATTTTCGGCGAGGTAGTACTGGTCGTCGCCGGACAGCTGGCCGACGATGCCGAAATCCAGCGCGATGAAGCGCGGATCAAGGCGCCGCGACGGGTCGTTGTCGACCCAGATGTTGCCGGCGTGCGCATCGGCGTGGAAGAAGTTGTCGCGGAACACCTGGGTGTAGAACACGCGCACCGCCTTGGCGGCGAGCAGCTTCCGGTCCATGCCCGCGGCTTCGATGGCGGCGACGTCGTCGCTGGGGATGCCGTGCACGCGCTCCAGCGTCAGCACGCCTTCGCTGCTGTGCGACCACACCGGCGCGGGCACGTACAGGTCGGGTGACCCCGTCCAGAAGCGGCGCAGCACCGAGGCATTGGCGCCTTCGCGCTGCAGGTCGAGCTCGGCGGCAAGCGTGCCCGCGACTTCGGCCACCACTTCGCGCGGGCGGATCTTGTCGGCGCTTGGATGCGTACGCTCGACGAAGCCGGCGATGCGCTCGAGCAGGCGGATGTCGGCGGCGATGCGCGCACCGATGCCGGGACGCAGCACCTTCACCACGACCTCGGCGCCGGGCACGCCGTCCACCGCCGGCAGCTGCGCGGCGTGCACCTGCGCCACCGAGGCCGACGCCAGCGGCACGATGTCGAAACGGGCGAAGGCTTCGGCCACCGGGCGCTCCAGTTCGCGCTCGACGATGGTCCGTGCCTGTTCGCCGTCGAAGGGCGCCACCTGGTCCTGCAGCAGCACCAGCTCGTCGGCGACGTCGGCCGGCACCAGGTCGCGGCGGGTCGACAGCACCTGCCCGAACTTGACGAAGATCGGTCCCAGCTCCTGCAGCGCCAGGCGCACCCGGGCGCCGCGCGGCAGGTCGGTGATCTCGCGCGAGGCGCGCGGCACGAATGGCCGCAGCAGCCACAGCCAGCGTTCCGCCGGCGTGCCTTCGAACAGCGTGTGCAGGCGATAGCGAAGCAGGACGCGCCCGATCTTCAGCGCATGCAGGGCCGAACTCACCGCGCGGCCCCGGCGGCCGGTGCCATGCGCGCCACGCGTGCCGCGATGCGCTCGACGTCGTCACGGAGCGTGTCGACGTCGTCATGGAAGGCATCGAGCTCATGGCGGCCGACGACGTCGCGCGACTCTTCCACCACGTACTCGGCGGCGGTGGCGGCGAGGCCTTCGCCGGCGCGGCGCGCACCCTTCAGCGCCGCCGCCAAGCCCTTGGCCACCTGCACGCCGATCACCTCGCCGAAGGCGGCGACGAAGGGCCGCTGCCAGTCGGGGTCGAAGCGCGAGGCCAGCCGCTGCAGCGCGCGCGCCAGCTCGGCGTCGCCTTCGATGCGCAGCCGGCCGCTGGGGGTGGCGTGCTCATCGCCCCCGCCAAGCATGCCCTGCAGTTGGCCAAGCAGGCCGCCAAGCGTGGTGCGCACCGACAGGTCGGGGCTGGCGTCGCCCGCCACCGGCCCCACGCGCAGCGCTTCGCCATCCACGCGCACCGACATCGCCAGCGGCGGCGAGGCCAGGTGCAGGGCGACGTGGCGCCCGTCCAGCCGGGCAAGCGCCTGGCGGGTGTCGTCATCGAGTGCGAGCGCGCGGTTGAGCGCGGATTCCAGCGCGCGGCCGGCCAGCGGCTTGAAGCCGGGGAGCGAAAAAGGGGATCGGGCCATGGCCGGCATTGTAGCGGCCGGGCCCACGCCACCGGTGCGCAGGCTGCGCTGCCGGCGGCCCACCGGTGCGCCGCACAGCCGCGGCGCACCGGTGGCGCGGGTCAGACCCGCTTGCCGCGGAAGAACGAGATCGCAGCCAGCACCAGGAACACGACGAACAGGATCCAGGCGATGTTGCTGGCGGCACCCGCGATACCGCTGAAGCCCAGCACGGCGGCGATCAGGGCGATGACCAGGAAGATGACGGCGTAACTCAGCATGGCGGTTCTCCAGTCCGTCGGAGCGCCGACGGCTGGCGACATCCTTGCCGGCCACGGGTCGTCAGGAGGTGATGGCTCCGCGCTGCGAGATGGCCAGCCGCTCAAGGCCTTCGGCGATCGATACCCGGGGCACGTAGCCGAAGTCGCGGGTGGCCGGCGCCATGTCATACCAGTGCGTGGTGCTGAGCTGTTCGGCCAGAAAACGGGTCATCGGCGGCTCCGAGCGCAGGCGCAGCAGCGGCCACGCGGTCTCGCAGGCGGCACCGATCGCATAGGCGACACCGAAGGGGAGCGTGCCCTCGACTTCGGGCGCACCGACCGCGCGCAACAGCGCGTTGACGATCTCGCGCATGGGCATCGGTTCGCCGTTGCTGATGAAGTAGGCACGACCGGCGCAGGCCGCCCCCGGGCCCAAATGATCGAGCGCATCGAAGTGTGCCTGCGCGGCGTTGTCGATGTAGGTGGTATCGATGCAATTCATGCCGCCGCCGACCAGGCGCAGGCGGCCGGCGCGGGCGCGTTCGGCCAGGCGCGGGACCAGCTGGTTGTCACCCGGCCCCCAGATCAACCGCGGGCGCAGCGCGACGGTGGCCAGGGATTCGTCGTTGGCGGCAAGCACCACCTTCTCGGCGATCAGCTTGGTCGCGGCGTACGGCGCCTTGAGGTCGTCGCCATAGGGCACGGTGTCGGCGGTGCCGCCCTCGACCGGGTGCGTGGCGCGATGGGTCACGCTGGGCGACGAGGTGTAGACCAGCTTCGGCACGAAGTGCTCGCGGCAGCCGGCCAGCACGTGGCCGGTGCCCATCACGTTGGCGCGGTGGTAGCTGTCGAAGCTGCCCCAGGCACCGGCCTTGGCGGCATTGTGCAGCACCGCGTCCATGCCCGCGCACGCGGCAATGACCGCATCGCGGTCGGCAAGGTCGCCGCGCAGCTGGCGCACGCCGAGTGCGTCGAGCTCCGGGTAGTGGCCGCGGTTGAAGCTCGTGACTTCGTGTCCGCGTTCGACCAGGCCACGGCACAGCGCCTGGCCAAGGAATCCGCCGCCGCCAGTCACCAGTACCCGCACTTCAGTGCTCCCTCGCGTCAATCAGGCGTCACCGCCGCTTCGAAGACCCTGCCGCGGCGCAGCTCGCGTGCGGCCCAGACGGCCAGTTTTTCGCGGCCGATTTTCGCATTGTGGCGGATGTCGACGGGAAACGCAGGGTGGAAGGTGAAGGCATCCACGTGCGCGGTGTGCACGAAACCTTCGCCGAGGTGGCGCAGCTCGTCGGCGATGCGTGCGCGTCCGGCCTTGTCGATACCGGGCTGCAACTCGACGCAGAGCAGCGGACGCTGGGCACCGCGTTCGCCGATCCCGACCAGCGCCGTGCGGCGGACGTCGGGGTGCGTGTCGAAGACCGGTTCGATCTGTTCGGTGCACAGGGTGCGCTGCGCGGTGACCACGCGCTGCGACTTGCGGCCACAGAACCAGAGGCGGCCCTCGGCGTCGAAATAGCCGAGGTCGCCCATGCGGTGGACGATGCGGGACGTCTCCGCGGGGTTCGCGGGAAAGTTGCCGCCCTCGCGGATTTTCGCCAGCGCGGTCTGCGCGTCGCGGTTGAAATAGGTGTCGGTTGCCGTGGGTCCGGCAACGGTGATTTCACCCACCTGGCCAGGCTTCACCAGCAGCGCGTCGGACCATTCGGGAATGGCCTCGTCGCTGACGCGGATGATGCGGACCTCATTCGGCGCCACCGGGCGGCCGACGCAGGTGCCGGCGCCGGTTTCAGTGCGCTCACGCAGGGTCACCAGTTCGCGGCCTTCGATCACCGCCACCGGCAGGCATTCGGTGGCGCCATAGGGCGTCCAGAACTGGGCGTCGTCGGGCAACAGCGCGCGCATCTTCGCCACAACCTCGCTGGGCACGGGGGCGCCGGCCGAGGTCACGCGAGTCACCGTGGGCAGCGGCTTGCCATGTTCTGCCAGCACCCGCATCAGCGCCGGCGAGCCGAACAGCTGGGTCACGCCAAAGCGCTCGATGGCCGCATGCAGCTTGCGCGGATCGGCCTTCGCCGGCCGCGTCGGGTCCATGTCCGGGATGATCGAAGTCAGGCCCAGCGCCGGATCGAACAGCGCGAACGGCGGGAAGGTCGGGAAGTCCACGCCACCGGGCGACACGCCAAGCATCCCGCCCAGCATGTCGATCTGGGCCACGAAGTGACGGTGGCGATAGACCACGCCCTTGGGCACGCCGGTGGAGCCGCTGGTGAACAGGATCGCCGCGACGTCATCGGGCGCGGTGTCGGCCAGCTGCGGGCCCGCGTCGGCGCCGCTGCGCTCGACCTCGGCCAGGGTCACGTCCGCGAACCGCGGCCGCGCGCCGGTGGTCACCCGCACCCGCGCCGACTTCGCCCAGCCCAGCAGCACGCGCGCGAACATCGCCAGCGGGACGCCGACGAAGGCCTCGGCCTGGACCTCGCCCAGGCACTGCTTCAGCGCCCGCTTGTCGATGCCCGGATCCACCAGCACCGGCACCGCGCCGGCCTTGAACAGCGCGTACATCAGCAGGAAGAACTCCGGCGTCGGCCGCACCATCACCACCGTGCGCGTGCCGCGGCCGATGCCGCGTGCGGCAAGGCCCGCGGCGATGGCGTCACTGCGCGCGTCGAGCTGGGCGTAGGTCAGCGAGGTGGCATAGCGGCCGTCACGGCCCGGGGCGCGCATCGCCACCCGGTCGGGCAGCTCGCGAGCCAGCCGCGGCAGCGCGGCGGCGATGTTGCAGGAGCCAGTCATGGCCCGATTATCGCCCGGACCCGCGCGGGGCACATGCACGTCGGCGCGTCGGCGATCCTGCAGGCTCCGCCTTCGCGGGATCATCGCGCTCCCGGCCCGGGCCGCCTGGCAGCCCGTTGGCCCCGTGCGCACCAATGGTCGACAATCGCCGGCCCCGCGGCCGGGCCGCGCGTCCCGGAGACCCGATCATGTCGCTGCTCGAACGCCTCAAGGCCACCGCTGCCGATGACTGGAACGCCTACATCGACCACGCCTTCGTGCGCGGCCTGGGCGACGGCAGCCTGCCGCGGGCGGCATTCCGCAACTACCTGGTGCAGGACTACCTGTTCCTGATCCAGTTCGCCCGCGCCCACGCCCTGGCCGCGTACAAGAGCCGCAGCCTGGCCGACATGCAGGCGGCCCGCGGCGGGCTGGCGGCGATCCTGGACGAGATGGGCCTGCACCTGCGCGTGTGCGAGCGCTGGGGCCTGTCGGCCGCCGATGTCGAAGCCACCGAAGAGCAGCAGGCGACCGTGGCCTACACCCGCTTCGTGCTCGACGTGGGCATGTCCGGCGACCTGCTCGACCTGCAGGTGGCGCTGATCCCCTGCACGCTCGGCTACGCCGAGATCGGCCGCCGGCTCACGCCCGAAGGCATCGATGCCGTTGCCGCCGACCATCCCTACCGCGACTGGATCGCCGAATACTCCGGCAACGCCTTTCAGCAGGCCGGCGCCGCCGCGCACGCGTGGCTGGACGACCTCGGCCGACGCTACGCCAGCGAGAACCGCTACGACGAACTTGTCGCCATCTTCCGCAAGGCCTCGCGCCTGGAAGCGGAATTCTGGCAGCAGGGGCTGGATGCGGCGGGCACCGGACCTTGATCCCGGGCGCCGCCATGGTTCCTGCAGGAGCAGCTCCAGTTGGAGCAGCTCTTGTGGGAGCAGCTATAGCTGCGAAAGCAACCCCGCCGAAATCCTCACCCCAACGCCGTATCGCGCGGATGTGTGCCGGACCAGCATAGGCGAGCCCGCGCTCCGAAACCCCTTGCGCGGCGCACGGCCTGGCCGCGCTGACGCCGGCGGACTGGATCTGGCGCGAAGCCGCGGCCAACGACCGCGACGGCAATCCCGACGGCAGCGACCACCCCAACGACCGCGGCACCCCGCCGCCCGCACTGCCCCCGCCGATCGCAGCCTGATCAGTGTGGGTTGCGGTCCAGGAAGTCGCGGATCGCAGGCACCAGCACTTCGTGTTTGTCTTCCAGCACGTAATGGCCGGCATCATCGAAGGCCATCGTCTCGGCACCCGGCAGCTCGGCCTGGAAGCGCTCGAGGAAATGGCGGTCGAACACGAAGTCCTTCAGCCCCCAGCCGATGAAGACCGGCAGGCCGGCGTACTCGTGCAGGTGCCGGCCCGACTCCTCCAGCAGCGGCCAGGCCCGGTCCTTCGGCGACAGCGGGATGTCCTGCATGAAGCGGATGGTGGAAATGCGGTTCTTCCAGCTGTCGTAGGGCGCGACATAGGCGCGGCGCACGTCGGCGGGCATCTTCCGCTCCACGCCCAGCCAGGACGCACCGGAAGAAAACGCGTTGAACCCGCGGATCACCATTTCGCCGACGTTATAGTCGCGGCCCAGCGCGATCTGCCAGGGCATGGCCTTGGCATCCGGCATCGGGAAGGCGGCGGTGTTGAGGATCACCAGCCGCTTCACCTGTGCCTGGTGCGACAGCGCCCAGCCGAAGCCGATCATCCCGCCCCAATCGTGCACCGCCAGCGTCACCGGGCCGTCGATACCGAGGTGTTCAAGCAGCGTGGACAGGTCTTCGACCCGCGATTGCAGGGTGTAGTCGTAGCGCGGTATCGCATTCGGCGCGTCGTCGGGCTTGTCGGACAGCCCCATGCCGACGTGGTCGGGCACGATGCAGCGATAACCCTTGCCGGAAGCGGGATCCGACAACCCCGCCACCAGCGTGCGCCAGTAATAGCTCCACGACGGATTGCCGTGGACCATGACCACGACCTCGCCGTCGCGCGGGCCCTCGTCGAGATAGGACATCTCGATGCCGGGGCGAACCTGGAAGCGATGGGGAGTAGTGGGATAACCCGGGAGATGCATGGTGGCGCCATGGCGGACAACAGCCGCCATTGTAGGACGCGGGTGCCTGCGCCGGCCCAAGGCACCGGCTCGCGGGCAGGAACGCTCCGCCGCGCGGCGACACGATTACCATGCAGGCCTCGCCTCCTTCCGCCTAAACGCCATGTCCAGCCCGATCTCCGCCCCGCCCTACCTCGACGAAGCACGCATCGAACAGCTCGCCGACCTGCTGGACCGGCGCGCCGTCCCGTTCAAGGGATTCAACCTGGAGGCGCTGGACGGCTTCCTGAGCGCGCTGGCGGTGTCGCCCTCGGCGGTGCCGCTGGAGGAATGGCAGCCCGTGGTCTGGGGCGGCAAGCCGCCGACCTGGGACAGCGCCGAGGAAGCGCTCCAGGTGCAGCAGCTGCTGCTCGGCCACCTGAACATGTGCACCGCCCGCGTGCGCTACGACGACGGCGACCTGCCGGACCACCTCGCTCCGCTGATGTGGCTACCCGAGGACCCGGAGCTGACCGGCGAGGACGCGCTGCAGGAAGACGAGCTCGACGTCGGCGCCGACTGGTCCCAGGGCTTCTTCTCCGCGGTGATGCTGCGCGAGGCCGAGTGGGACCAGTGGCTGGATGACAACGACTGGATCGAGGACATCTTCGACGCCCTCGACCGGCTGGCCAGCGGCGAAGCCATCAATCCGGAAGATCCCACCACCGAGCCGATGCCGGTCGACTACCGCGAGCGGCTGGGGATCGTCATCAACCTGCCCGGGATGCTGGCCGACCTCAACCACCACCGGGTGGAAGCGCTGACCCCGCGCACGCCGATCCGCCGCGATGAAGGACCTGGTCGCAACGACCCCTGCCCCTGCGGCAGCGGGAAAAAGCACAAGAAGTGCTGCGGAGTGCATTGAGCCCGACACTCTTTACTCCGCCAGGCTCGTCCGCTCTTCGCGGAGCCGGCGGATCCGCCGCAGCATCTGCCAACTGCGCAGGGCCATGTACGCCAAGGACAGCCCGCCAGCGACCAGGCCGCCGATCAAGCCATCGACCGCCAGCGAGTAACCATCAGCCGGGATAAGCGCCCACGCCAAGGACAGAATCAGCACTCCAATCCCGGCGCCGGCACAGTGGGCGGCAATCACGAACTGCGCCCGGCGGATTTCGGCATCGATCAATCCCACCAGCCCACCATCGGGTGCGCCAAAAAGCCGGTAGCGATGACGCAGCATCAAATGGATGCCCTGGCTGAGCACCAGCACCGCGGCTATGGCGGCCAACCAGTCGCGCAGATCGATGGCGCGAGTCCACGCAAAGGCAATGACACCCAGCGCAGACAGCAGGCCGAACACTTCGCCAAGCAGGCCAACCCGCTTCCAGCGCACATGACGGCGCAGGCGCCGTTGCAGCAGGGCCGGATCGCCCACCTCCATTCCATCCCATTGGGCCGCCAGCACATCCCATTCCTGGTTGCTCATGTGTCTGCCTCCAGCGTTGTACGCAGATGCTGCCGCGCTCGTGACAGGCGCTGATCCACGGTGTTGGCGGGCATGCCGAGGATGTCGGCGATCTCCCGGTTGTTGAATCCTTCCAGCACCAGCAATACGCACTCGCGCTGTCCGACGGGCAAGCCCCGCACCGCCTGCAACAGCTGCTGTCGGCGCTGCGACTGCCCGGCAAGTTCATCCGGGCGCAGGTCGTGACTCTCGAAGTTTTCGTCGATAGCGTCACCGTCGAAGCGGTTGGGTCGTTTACGTACGTGATCCAGCGCGACGAACTGCGCGGTGCGCGCGATGAACGCCTTCAATGCGCCGTCACCGCGATAGGCCGGCAGTGCCTTCCACACCGCCACCGACATCTCCTGGGCGAGGTCGTCGCGGGCGGCCGTGGTGCGCGTGTAGCCCGAAGCGATGCGGAACAGCATCCCCCCGTGCTCGCGCAGGACTGCGGCGATATCAGGCAATCGAGGCAACGCTCACGATTCCTGTTTCAGGTCGAAAACATCACGGTAGGCGCCATAGCCGACACACAAACCTGCCGGAAGAAGCACCAGCAGCATCACCGGCACCCACAGCAGACTGCCCATCAGCACCGCCGATCCCAACGTGTAGAGAGCGATCGGCCGCCAGTAGTGCACGAGCAGGCGCGCATTCTCCACGAATGCCGGCCGCAAGCTCAAACCGTCAAGAAGCATGCGTGGAACAACAAAGAACAGCAGAAGCATCGGGAGCAAGCCTGACGTCAGGATGCCGGCGAGTTCTGCACGGGAATAGGCAATGCCGGCAATGTCCCCGGTCGCAAATGCCACGGCCTGCTCCTGATTGCCGACGATGGCCGCCACCAGAACCTGAAAGCCGAAGACAGCCAGGCTCACCAATGCGATCACGGCCACTTTGTTCCAGCGCAGCCCGACTTTCCGGGCAGCCATGCCTGGCCCGAACAACGCATCACGCACCTTGTGATCGAGCATCAGCAGGACCCAGGCTCCAACGATTGGAGTCAGGATCTTTGACACGACCACGCCCATCCCGGGAGCCAACTGGATCAGTCCTTCGGCCACGATGGGTACCAGCGCCAGAAGAGAAATCCTTACCGGCGCCAGCCGGAATATCCGCCAGCCCCGCATGCACCACACACCTGCCCGGCCCCATTCCATCCCCGAGTGCACCCGACCGATCGCCTGGTCCTGTCCGCCTGTCATCTGCATGCCCGCCCCTCCCGAAGTTCGTGTATCAACTGAAGACGAACCCTCGGCAGAAAACCTGACAGGCAATGTTCGAGGCGCCTGCGCGGGACTGACCGGATCGCTGCTGGCCGCAGTGGCCGGAAAAAGCTAGGGCGAGGTCCACTCCCGGTCGTCCCCGGCGACGTACCGGCCGGTACCTTCCTGCACTGCCCAGGCACGCCACGGATTGAACACGTCCACCCCCGTTGGCGCGAAGTCGGCCTCGTTGCGCGTCACCACGGTCAAACCGTGGGCCAGCGCCGTGGCGGCCAGCAGCGCGTCGCGCTCCGGTTGCGGATCCGGCACGTGCAGACGGGCGCAGCGCAGCGCCACCTGCCCATCCACGGGCAGCACCCGCCCCTCGAATTCCGGGACCAGCGTCTCGTCCAGCCATGTCCGCAGCACGGCACCCTGCCGGGGATCGCGTCGCTCCATCCGCGACACGCCGATCTCCAGTTCCAAGCCCGCGAAGTAGTCGGTGGCCTGGTCGAAGGCGGCATCCAGGTCGACGCCCGCGCTCTTGTGCTCGGCCAGCATCACGCCGGGCCAGAACAGGTCGATGCGGCCCTGGGCGGTGCCGGTAAAGCGCTTCGCCTTCTGCTCGTACACGGCCACGCTGCGGCGCTTCTTGCCGAACACGTGAAAGAAGTCGTTCCAGAAGCTCTGCGCCTCGGCGCGCTCGGAGGTTTCGCCGTCCCACTCGCGGGCGAAGGCACGCGCGCGGTCGCGGATCTCGTTGAGGCTCAGCGGCATGTGCACGTGCTCCTGTTGTCGGCCCTGATCTTCCGCAGTCCGGTGCTGCTCACAGCGGCTGCGCTCCTTCGCTGAGGATGTCGAGATACCGGGTGTAGGCGAACACGCGATGCCGCTGCTGCCCAGTCACTTCGTTCACGATCTCGAGTTCTTCCAGCGCGCGCACCGCCGCGCGGATAGTGGGTGGGCTGAGCGGGAGCTCAGGGGCCACGCGCGGCACGGTCAGTATTACGCGGCGCGCAAACTGGTCGAACACCAGGCCGATGTTGCCGGCACGCTTCCCCAGCGCTGCGATGCGGGCGCGATCGCTTGCCAGCAGGGCCAGCAGGCGCTGCGCGGTGTCGACCGCCTGCTGCGCGGTTTCGGCCACGCCGTCGAGGAAGAAGCCCAGCCAGCCCTCCCAGTCGCCGCGCACGCGCACGCCGTTGAGGCGCTCGTAGTAGTCGGCGCGATGGCGCTTGAAGTACAGGCTGAGGTACAGACTGGGATCGCGCAGCACCCCTTCGTCGCAAAGGATCAGCACGATCAGCAGGCGACCGAGGCGGCCGTTGCCATCACCGAAGGGATGGATGGTCTCGAACTGCACGTGCGCGAGTGCGGCTTTCACCAGCGGCGGGATCCGGCCTGACGGCTCATGCAGGAAGCGCTCGAGCGCAGCCAGTGCGTCCGGCAGGGCCTCCGGTGGCGGCGGCACGAAATGGGCCAGTGCCGGCGACGGACCACCGACCCACACCTGTCCCTTGCGGAACTCTCCGGGTTGCCTGGTGGCACCACGCCCGCCGCGCAGCAGCAGCGCATGCATCTCGCGGATCAGGCGCAGGGAGAGCGGGAAGTCGTCTTCGCGAAGGCGGCGCAGGCCGTGCTTGAGCGCGGCCACGTAGTTGGAGACCTCCTCCACGTCGTCGATGGGCACGCCTGGCGCGGCGTCAACCTCGAACAGCAGCAGGTCGGACAGGGAGGACTGGGTGCCCTCGATCTGCGAAGACAGCAGCGCTTCCTTGCGCACGTACTGGTACAGGAACAGCTCCGGGTCCGGCAGCATCAGGGTGATGCCGTCCAGACGCCCAAGCGCCTGGTCGGCGCGCTCCTTGCGCGCAACCAGATCCCCTGCGGCAAAGTCGAGCGGCGGCTCCGGCGGCAGTGGATCGGGGATGAAGGCCTGATAACGGCTGCCGGCCAAGGAGCCGGAGACGTAGTGGCCTGTGACCCTGGTGGCCATGGTCAGCTTTCCTTGTGGGCACCCGCGGCGGGGTCAAGGAAAATTAAATACCACTTTTTTTCGTTATTTGCCAGAAGTGCCTGGGAAAGAAACATTCTTTGCAAAATGGGGCCCACAACACGCGCGGCTGCCGAAGATCAGCAGGACGCCGTTGAAATCCGGGATGCGGAGGTGGCGGGTGGTCGAGCAGGCACCTGCCCGCCGTCAGTCGCCGCGTGCACCCTCCCAGTCGAAGCCGGTCATCGCGGCCAACTGCGCTGGCTCGAGCACTTCAACATACTGGCGGCCACCGATGACCCAGGTCGGGTAGCCGGTCACGCCGGCAATGGCGCATTCGGAGGCCACGCCGCCGTTGGGGCCGTTGGGCGAACACTCCACGTACGGCAGCTGCGCTGCCGCGCCGCTGAACTTGCGCTTCTGCTGGGTGCACGTGGGGCACCAATAGGCGCCGTAGAACTTCGCACCGGACTGTTCCAGATGCGCAGCAAGTGCATGCAGGCGCGGACCGCCGCGGCGCTCCAGCAGACCGGACGAGGAAACGTGCAAGGCCGCCACCACCGCAAGCGCGATCAGGCCATTGCCCAGGCACCACGTCGACCACTGCGCTCCCGGCGCACTGTCGGGCCGGGCCACGTGCACCAGCACGAAGATCGCAAGCAACGTCGCCAGCGACAGCAGGCACCAGGCGCAGAACGCAGCCAACGCGATCCAGCCCGCCAGGGTCAGGTACACGCTGATCGCCAGGCCCAGGAACGACAGGCGCCATAGCCGCCGCCAGCGCGTCAGCCTCGGTGCCGGCCGCCATGTCACCCACGCCAGCAACGCATACAGCGCGCCGCCCCACAGCGCGATCGGCAGGCCGAGGAAGCGCGACCACTGGCTGTTCTGCACCACGTCACACCCCGAGCCTTCCGAGCAGAACGCCGCACCGGTCTCGCGCATCGCCACCCAGGTCAGGTAGGCGGTCAGCAGCAGGCCGAACGCGGTGAGCACACGCAATGCGATGTCGGTGCTTGATCGTGGCGCTTTCAGCGCTTTCGACGTTGCCGCCACGCCAGCGTCATGCCGTGCCGGCTGCGTCCGTTTCCGCTTGGCCTTCGTTCTCTTGCTCATGCGTACCTGCGTCCCGTGCCCTTGCGTCCGTGCACATTGTGGCCGAGATGCGTCGCTGCGCAGGCAGTTCAGCCGACGACGAACGCCACCAGCGGATTGTCCGGGTCCAACAGCAGCTTCACCGTCAACGCCAGCGACATCACCACCAGCAGCGGCCTGATCGCCTTTCCGCCCACGCGCAGCGCGAGATGCGCGCCCAGCTGCCCACCGGCGATGCTCGCCACCGCCATCACCAGGCCCACCAGCCACAGCACCTGTCCGCCGACGATGAGCGTCGCCAGCGCGGCGACGTTGCTCGCCAGGTTGAGGAACTTGGTGTGCGCCGTGGCCGAGACCAGCCCCATGCCGAACAGCGCCACCAGCGCGGTGGCCATGAACGATCCGGTGCCGGGCCCGAAGAAGCCGTCGTAGAAGCCGATCGCGAACATGATCGTGACCAGGGCCGCGTGCCCCAGCCGCGCGTGGCGTTCGGTTTCGCTGGCCTTCGGTCCGAGCAGGAAGTAGGCGGCCATCGCCACCAGCAGCACCGGCACCAGGCCGGCGAGAAAGGACGGATCCACCAGCTGGATCGCGATCGCGCCGCCAACCGAGCCGGTGAACGCACCCACGGCAGGCCACAGGAAGCGCCGGAAATCGATCCGCCCCTGGCGCGCAAAGGCCAGCACTGCGCCGGCGGTGCCGAAGCTCGACTGCAGCTTGTTGGTGGCGATCGCCTGCACGGGCGGGATGCCGGCCGCCATCAGCGCGGGGATGGTGATCAGCCCGCCGCCGCCGGCCAGCGCATCGATGGTGCCGGCGACGAAGGCCGCCAGCGCCAGCAGGGCCAACACCTCGAAACCGAACTCCATCGAACGACCTCCATCGCGGTGACCATCCGCACCGCCCGCCATGCGGGTGGGTGCCCCTGAAACGACGCGGGGCCGGACAGGCCGGCCCCGGTCAGCTTGCGATGTGGCCCGGTCTTACCAGACCACCTCGGCCATCGAGCAGTTCAGCCCCGAGCCGATGCCCAGCAGCGCGACGCGGTTGCCCTTCTTCAGGCGGCCCTCTTCGCGCAGCTTGCTGAGCACGATCGGCACCGAGGCCGGGCCGATGTTGCCGTGCTCGCCGAAGATGGTCATGACCTTCTTCGGGTCGATGCCCATGGCCTTGGTGAAGGCCGCGGTGTGCACCTTGCTGACCTGGTGGATCACGAACTCGTCGAGTTCGCCGACCACCCAGCCCAGCTTGTGCTTGGCGACCTCGAAGGTCTTGGTGGCCAGCTTCACGCCTTCGATCAGCAGCGTGCGGGTGTCGGTGATCATGCCGTCGAGGTTGCCGCGGCAGAGCTTGTTCCACTCGGTGGCCGCGCGGGTCACGCCGCCGCGGTAGCGCGGTGCGCCCGGGGCGAGTTCGGCGCGTGCCAGCACCATGGCGGCGGCACCGGAGCCGAGGGTGAGCGTGGCCAGCTCGTTGCGGAAGTTCTCTTCGGTGGTCTCGGTGCGGCTCAGGCGCTCGATGGTCTTTTCATACGCGAGGTCGGCGGTTTCGCCGTCCACCACCAGGGCGTATTCGATCTCGCCGCGCTCGATCATGCGGCTGGCGATGTCCATGCCGTTGATGAAGGCCAGGCAGGCGTTGGCGACGTCGAAGTTCTGGCACTCTTCGCCAAGACCGAGGTTGCCGCTGACGATGCTGGCCGTGGACGGCTCGAGGTAGTCGCGGCTGACCGAAGTGTTGACCAGCAGCCCTACGCGCGCAGGGTCGATGCCGGCGTCGGCAAGCGCTTTCACGCCCGCCAGGGTGGCGGCATCGGAGGCCAGCATGTCGCCGTCCCAGAGGCGCCGGGCATGGATGCCGGCAACGTCGCCGAGGACATCGGTACGGATGTTGAGGCGATCGAGCGTCGGCTTCAGGCGGGCGTTGATCTCGTCGGAGGTCAACCGGCGCGGGGCGTCGATGTGGGCAAGACCCGCGATGGCTACGTGATGGAACAACATGGGCTATGCCGCCGTGAAGCTGGGAAAAAGATCGCCTAATGTAGCGGCTTACGGCCCCCAGCGCACTTTCCGCCTCGCAAATCCGTTCACTTTTATGCAGGAGCAGCTATAGCTGCTCCTACTGGTGGCTTGGGGCGGGGGATCAGCTGCCGCAGCGCCAGGCGGCCCAGCGCTGGGCGCCGCGGACGGGGTCGGACAGGGGGTGGATGGTGTCCGCGCCCATCCCCGGCGCCTCGTTGCGGGCAAGGGTCTCGAGCTCCTCGCGCACCCGCAGCGAATTCCGGTCGATGAACGCGATGCTGTGTTTCACCGACACCTCGACCTCGCCGCGCTTTTCACAACCCGCCGGCGGCGAGGCGGCGATGCGCACCGCGGACGCGCCGGGCGCCATATGCACCCAGGTGCAGGCGGACAAGACCATCAGGAGGGGAACCAGCAGTAGTTGGCGCATGGAGGAGCTCCGTGTTGGACCCGGTCGATTGTGCCCTGCATTTGTTTGGCGGGAGCGCGGGGGTCAGGGGGTCACGGGCTGGCCGTCGGCGTCGAGCACGGTGACCTCGCCCAGCTCCAGCGCGCGCACCGGGGCTTCGATCTGCGAGAGATCGCCCACGACCACCCAGGTCAGCGCATTGGCGTCGATGGTCTTCGCGGCCTCCGCCACCTGCGCCGGGGTCATGGCTTCGATCTCCGCCTTGCGGCGCTGCACGTAGTCGTCCGGTCGCCCGTACATCACGTTGCCGGCGATGGTCGACGCCACCGAGGAGGCGGTTTCGTACGCGCCCGGCAGGCTGAGCGTGTTGATCGCACGGATGCGTTCGACTTCCTCCACCGTCGGCGGCGCCTCGCCGCTGGCGAAGCCCGCGATCTCGCGCTTCATCTCCGCCATCGCTTCGGCGGTCTTGTCGATCTGCACCGGCGCCGAGGCCAGCCACGGGCGCTGGCCCAGGGCCCCGGAGGCGCCGCTGCGCGCACCGTAGGACCAGTGCTTGTCCTCGCGCAGGTTCATGTTCAGGCGCGCTGTGAAGTCGCCGCCGATCACGCCGTTGGCCATGTCGAAGCGCACCGCGCCGTCGTCGGTCGTCGCAGGCACCAGCAGGCCGGCGTAGATGTTGGCCTGCACCGCGCCGGGCTGGTCGATCAGGAACACGCGCGCCGCCGCGGGGCGGGGCACGGCCGGGATCGCCGCCGCGGCGTCGGGCGCCGCGCCGCTGCCGGACCAGTCGCCCAGGTGCGCTTCCAGCAGGGGCACGATCTCGGCCAGCGTGGTGTCGCCGACCACGACCAGGGTCGCGCCTTCCGGCCGCATCTGTGCGCGATGGAAGGCCACCAGGTCGTCGCGTGTCAGCGATGCGATCGACTCTTCGGTACCGCTGCCGGTGAACGGCATCGCATACGGATGGCCTTCGCCGTAGAGCAGCGGCGGCAGCACGCGCAGCGCCGCGGTCTGCGGACGCGCCTTCTCCTGGGCGATGTTGGCGATCCAGGTCGCGCGCACGCGTTCGATCTCGGCCGCGTCGAAGTCCGGCCGCCGCAGCATGTCCGCGAACAGCGCCAGCGACGGATCCAGCTGGCCCTTCAGGGCCGACAGCCACGCCGTGCCGGCATCCAGGCCGGACCCTGCACCCAGCTGCGCGCCCAGCGCCTCGGCGCGGTCGGCGAATTCAAGCGGCTTGAGGCCCGCGGCGCCCTCGTCCAGCATGCCCATGGCGAAGCTCGCGGTCCCGATCTTGCGGCCGGCATCGGCGCTGTAGCCCGCGCCCGGGAACTGGTAGCGCAGCTGCACCACCGGCACGCCGGTGCGGCGCGCCAGGACCACGGTGGTGCCGTTGCCGAGCGTGGCGCGCTCGACGTCGGGGAACTTCAGCTCCGGGAAGGCGTCGGGCATCGGCACGCCCGCGCTGCGGTCGACCGTCGCCGGCGTGACCGAATAGGCAGGGTCAACGACCGGCAGGTTCCAGGGCTGCGGGGTCCCGGCCGGATCCTCGGCCAGCGGGGTGCGCTCGCCAGGCAGGATCAGCAGCGTGTGGTCGCCGCCGGCCAGCCATTCGCGGCCGGCGGCCTGCACCTGGTCGGCGGTGCTGGTGTCGATGATGCGCAGCGACTCGCGGAAGCAGCCCGGGTCGTCTGCATAGACCGCGCATTCGGCAAGTGCGTCGGCCTTGCCGCCGAAGCCGCCGATGCGCTCGATGCCGCGGATGAAGCCGGCGCGGAACACGGTGCGCGCGCGCTCCATCTCGTCCGCGGTCGGGCCTTCGGCCAGCAGGCGGTCGATCTCTTCGTCGATCACCGCCTCCACCTTCGCCGGATCCACGCCCTGCTTCACGTTGGCCATGAGGATGAAGTTCGAGCCCAGCTGCTTGGCATAGGTGCCCGCGCTGATGCTGTCGACCAGCTGGTCGCCGTGCAGCAGGCGCGCATCCAGGCGCGACGACCGGCTGCCGCCCAGCACCTGCGCCAAGAGCTGCAGTCGCTCAAGGTCGTCATTGCCGACCTCGGCCACGTTCCAGACCCGGTAGATGCGGGCCTGCGGCACCTTGTCATGCATGGTTTCGCGGGTCGCTTCGGGGCGGCGCGCGACGTCGACCTTTGGCTGCGCCATGTCCGGCCCGGCGGGGATGTGGCCGAAGTACTTCGCGACCTTGTCCTTCGCCGTGGCCAGGTCGATGTCGCCGGCCAGCACCAGCACCGCGTTGTTGGGGCCGTACCAGGCGCGGAACCAGGCGTGCACGTCCTCGATCGAGGCCGCGTCGAGATCGTTCATCGAGCCGATCACCGAGTGGTGATACGGGTGGCTGGCCGGATACAGCGCCTTCATCAGCTTTTCCCAGGCCTGGCCATAGGGCTGGTTCTCGCTCTGGCGCTTCTCGTTCTGGACCACGCCGCGCTGCTCGTCCAGCGCCGCCTGGTCGACCGCGCCCAGCAGGTGGCCCATGCGGTCGGATTCCATCCACAGCGCGGTGTCGAGCGCGGTGGTGGGCACGTTCTGGAAATAGTTGGTGCGGTCGGTGTTGGTGGTGCCGTTCTGGTCGGTCACGCCCACCTGGGTGAAGGGCGCGAAGTACTCGCCCGCGTGGTTTTCCGACGACTGGAACATCAGGTGCTCGAACAGGTGCGCGAAGCCGCTGCGCCCGGAGGGCTCGTCCTTGCTGCCGACGTGGTACCAGATGTTGACCGCCACGATCGGCGCCTTGCGGTCGGTGTGCACCACCACGCGCAGGCCGTTGGGGAGGGTGAATTCTTCGTAGGCGATGTCGACGCCGGCCTGCGCGGCCGCGGGCGGTGCCTCGGCCCAGGCCAGCGGGGCGGCGGTGCCAAGCGCGGCGGCAAGCGCCAGGGCAAGCAGGGTGCCGCGGCGCGGCAGGGTCTTGGACGTCGACATGGGCTCTTCCTTAGCGGGTCAGCCCCCGATGGTACGGTGCCGCGCAGCGGGCGGGAGCGGGCCATTGGTCCCGGTCGAAACGCCCGCGTGACCTTGCCTGGTGCATGCTGCCGGCATGGACAGCCCCTCCCGCACCACCCTGGTCACCGGCGCGAACCGCGGCCTGGGCCTCGAATTCGCCCGCCAGCTGCTGGCCCGCGGCGACCACGTCGTCGCCGCCTGCCGCGAGCCCGGGCGCGCCACCGCGCTCAATTCCCTGGCCGGGGAGCATCCGGGCCGCCTGCACGTGCTGCCGCTGGACGTCGCCGACGCCCGCTCGCGCGCGGCCTTCGCCGCCGAGCTGCCGCTGGTCCTGGGCGATGGCGGGCGCATCGACCTGTTGCTCAACAACGCCGGCGTGCTGCACTCCGGCGAGCGCTTCGGCACGCTGGGCGAGGCCCACCTGGAGCACAGCTTCCGGGTCAACGCCATGGGCCCTCTGCTGCTCACCCAGGCGCTGGCGCCGCTGCTGGCCGAAGGCGCCCGGGTGGTAAACGTGTCCTCGCGCCTGGGGTCGATCGGCCTGACCGAACGCTTCGGCACGCCGAGCTACAACATCAGCAAGGCGGCGCTGAACATGGCGACGGTGCTGTCGGCACAGGCGCTGGCCCAACGCGGGATCGTGGTGATCGCGCTCAGCCCCGGCTGGGTGCGCACGGAGATGGGCGGCAGCGACGCCGACGTCGCGCCCGAAGACGCCGTGGCCGGCATGCTGCGCCAGGTCGACGCGTTGGGCGAAGGCGACAGCGGGCGGTTCCTCGGCACCGACGGCAAGACGATCGCCTGGTAGCCGGCACGGCCGGATATCCTGCACGCCGCCAGACCCGACCCCCAGCCCGCGATGATCGACATCATCCTTTACCAGCCGGAAATCCCGCCCAATACCGGCAACGTGATCCGCCTGTGCGCCAACACCGGCGCCCGCCTGCACCTGGTGCGGCCGCTGGGCTTCGACATGGACGACCGGCAGTTGCGGCGCGCCGGGCTGGATTACCACGAGTACGCGCGGGTGGCGGTACACGACAACCTGGATGGCGCCCTGGCCGCGATCGCGCCGCCGCGGCTGTTCGCGCTCAGCGCACGCGGCCAGGTGCGCTACGACGCGCCCCGCTACGCCACCGGCGACGCCTTCCTGTTCGGTTGCGAAACCCGCGGCCTGCCCGGCGACGTACTGGATGCCGTCGCCGCCGACCATCGGCTGCAACTGCCCATGCGTCCGGACAACCGCAGCCTCAACCTCTCCAACGCGGTGGCGGTGGTGGCTTACGAGGCCTGGCGGCAGCTGGGTTTCGCGGGATCGGCATGAAGCGACGGCCCCTGTAAAGGCGATTCCCGGAAAAGTTCCTGCACTCCCGGGTTCACTATTCAGGTGAGGTTGCTCTCGCGGGGTGAGAATGCGTCTACCGGCCACGGGCGGTATCCGATTTCCCCGATCGGTTCTCTCCCTCCCCTGCTTCCCGTGGCCGGTCCTCTTCCCAGAACCAGAAGAAACAGAGGATTCCCCCTGATGAAGCGCACCCTGATCGCCATTGCTTTGGCGGCAACGGCGCCGTTCGCCGCCAATGCGGCCGAAGGCGTCTCCTACAACTACCTTGAAGCCGGCTATGCGGCTTCGAACGGCGACCTGGACGCCGACGGCTACGCGGCGCGCGGTTCATTCGCGTTCCACGACAATTTCCACGTCTTCGGCGGTTTCGGCAGCCAGGAGATCGACAACACGCGCTTCGACGTCGACCAGTACAACATCGGCCTCGGCTACAACCTCGAGATCTCGCCGCGCGCCGACCTGCTGGCCCGCGTCGCCTACCAGAAGCTCGACGCCGGCACCGTGCTCGGCAACGACCTCGACTTCGACGGCTGGAGCACCGAGGTCGGCGTGCGCGGCCTGCTCGCCAACAACTTCGACGGCTACGCGCTGGTCGGCTACGAAGACTACGACGGCGGCATCGACGGCGATTTCTACGGCCGCCTGGGCGCCAACGTGAGCTTCAACGCCAACTGGGGCATCAACGGCGACGTCAAGTTCAACGGCGACGTGACCGAGTGGTTCGTGGGTCCGCGCTTCCGCTGGTAAGCGCGCGTCCCGCACGACAGACACACCGCGGCCGACTCTCTCCCCGATCCGCGATGCTGACCCCGGCCGAAAGGCCGGGGTTTTTTTTGATCATCTCCCGACTGAGGGAGAGGCGTATGGCCGGCCCGGCGTTGTGGCTGGCTCTTCTCGAGGCATCCGGGATGCTGACGTAACAGTTGGAGCGGTGTTGCGCCGGCGCGGGCTGGTTTGACACCCGCCACATCACCGCGCAACGATCGCCCGCGAGGAGCTGATTGATCTGGAAGTGCCGGGCATCATCGTGATTGATCCGGGGCATGGAGGAGCAACGAGCGTAGGAGCCTCCAGTCCCAACAACGCGACCAGCTTTGGAAACGCTGATCGAGACTACAGCGGATGGGAATGTGAACTAGGCCGAAGACCAAGTGCTCGCCCAAACTCGCGCGCGTGTCTGGCAGAAATTGAACTCATCACGAATCCTGACGTGGAGCGAGCCTTGATTTCCGGGGAGAGTGCAGAAGCGAACCAGGATGCCATAGCGATCGCGCTTGCAAGTGCTTTGCTTGGTGATTTGTTGCGGCAGCCATGACCATGGACTTGAAAACATCCCTGCTGAGCATTGTTTTCACGATTCTCACTTCCTCTTGCAGCCCAACGGAAACACATTCAGCCGCAATCCGAACGTCTCAAGCCGACCACCTTCCGAGTGCCATTCCCACCCTGAATCTGGTAGAGATCCCGGTTAGCTCACCGACTCTCATCGAGGATCTTCCGCCTGAAGGATGGCGTCTGAGTCGAGGCGCAAATGGCGGCCTGTCGCGAGAGGACGGAAGGATCATCCTTGAAGGAACGCGTGATCGCCCGCTCCAAAGCGTACGTCGCGCCCCCGAAGCAGACGACCTGCTTGTCTATTTCGGCTCCGGACACTACGGGATCTATGCGCCTGATGGAGCGCTGGTGGCCGAAGTGCCCCTTATACACAGCATCATCAAGGACGCGAGCGTGGTTAGCTGGCGATGGAAAGACGCCGGCACCCTGGTTGGAGTGACCGAGCTCTCGCCTCCAGTTGAACGGCCACAGTATCCGGATGCTGACGTTCTTCCGGAGGCCACGCTTCTTTTTCTGTATCAACCCTACGAAGATCCCATCACTGTCTATCACTTACGGACGGAACAGCCGCCGCCCGGAACCGTCATTCGCCTGGAAGGCGTGACCGGGGATGGGATGCTGCAGCTCGGCGCGGTAGAGCCGAACCAGTATTTCGGCGGGCCTGCCAGTAAAATTCTCGGCGTGTTCGACGCTCCAACCCAGTTCAGATAGCCTTTTCCAGCCGCGCCGGCCTTCAGCGCGAAGGCCTCGTTCATCGCCACCGCCACGCCGAAGTCGTTCTGGGCGAAGGTGTTGTCGCTGCCCGCTTCGAGCAGCAGCCTGTTGCCGAACACGGTGCCAGCCGACCGGCTGGTCAGCCGATCAGCTTGCCGGCGTACTCGGCCTTCTGCTCACGGGCGAGCAAGCGGGCCAGGCCCTCCGCCGGAGTGATGCCCCCATGGAGCACGTCGCGGACGTTGCTGGAGATCGGCAGCTCGACGCCGTGGGCGTCGGCCTGGCGCATCACCTCGTCGGCGGTTTGCAGTGATTCCACCACCTGGCCGATCTCGCGCACGGCATCGTCCAGGCTCTGGCCACGGCCCAGGGCCAGGCCCAGGCGACGATTGCGGGACAGGTCGCCGGTGCAGGTCAGCACCAGGTCGCCAAGCCCGGCCAGGCCCATCAGGGTTTCAGGCCGGCCGCCGATGGCGATGTTCAGGCGCAGCATTTCGTTCAAGCCGCGGGTGATCAGGCCGGCGCGGGCGTTGAGGCCCAGGCCCATGCCGTCGGCGACGCCGGTGGCGACCGCCAGCACGTTCTTCATCGCGCCGCCGAGTTCGGCGCCGCGCATGTCGTTGCCGGTGTAGGCGCGGAACGCGGGGCCATGCAGGATGTCGGCAACCGCCTGCGCAAAAGCCTCGTCATCGCCGTGCACGGTGACCGCGGTGGGCTGGCCGGCGGCGACTTCCTTCGCGAACGAAGGGCCGGTGACCACGGCCAGGGGCACGTCGGCGCCCAGCACCTCGCCGGCCACTTCGTGCAGGAAGCGCCCGGAACCGGGTTCGAAGCCCTTGGTCGCCCAGGCCACGCCGGCGTGGGCAGGACGCAGCGGCGCCAGCGCGCGCAGGGTGTCGGCGAAGGCGTGCGACGGCACCACCACCAGCACCAGGTCGGCGCCGGCCAGCGCCGTGGCGAGGTCGGTGGTTGCGCGCAGCGACTCCGGCAGCGCGATGCCCGGGAGGTAGCGCGGGTTTTCGTGTCGGGAATCGACCGCCGCCGCGACGTCGGCGTCACGCCCCCAGAGCAGGGTCGCGTGGCCGTGGCGCGCGATCAGCGCCGCGAGCGCCGTGCCCCAGGAGCCGGCGCCGAGCACCGCGACCGCCGGTTTGCCCGGCGGTGCGATGTAAGGCTGCGTCACCACGGGTCAGGCGTTGCCGCCGGTCTCGCTGCTGGCCAGGTCGGTGCCGCCGGGCTGCTGGCCCTGGGCCGAGCGCTGGCGCAGGCCTTCGGCATACAGCGCGTCGAAGTTGATCGGCTGCAGCACGAAGGGAGCAAAGCCGCCGGCCTGGATCAGGCTGCCGACGAGCTGGCGCGCATAGGGATACAGGATGGCCGGGCAGTGCGTGCCGAGCATCGCGTCAAGCGACTGCTCGTCGAAGCCCGCCATGTTGAACAGGCCGGCCTGCTGCACTTCGACCAGGTAGATGACCTGGTCTTCGCCCAGCTTGCAGGTCAGGTTGATGCCCAGCACCACTTCGAAGGCCGAGTCCGCGATGCGGTTGACGCGCTGGTTGAGGTTCATCTGCAGCTGGGGCTGGCCCTGCTCGGAAAACGTCTGCGGCGACTTCGGCGATTCGAACGAGACGTCCTTGACGTAGATCTTCTCGACGGTGAACTGCGCGCCCGCGGGCTGCTCGGGGGCGGCACCGGCGGCGCCGTTCGCGTTCGTGGCTTCTTGCTCGGACATCTGGGTCAACTCCAGCGGAATTCGGTTAAGAGGGGATTATCGCACGTCGGTCGTGGCTACTTGCCGCGCCCCTTGGCCAGCGGAAGGTCCGCCTGCTGCCAGGCGCCGATGCCGCCGTCGAGCACATGGACCCGCTCGAAGCCGGCCTTGCGCAGGCGCTTGGCCGCATCCATCGCAGTCATCCCGGCCTTGCACACAGCCACCACCGGCAGCGCCTTCGCGCCGGCGAGTGCCTTGTTCTCGGGGTCGAACTGGGCCATCTGCACGTTCTTCGAGCCCGGGATATGCCCCTTCTCGAATTCCGCCGCCGGGCGCAGGTCGACCACCAGCGCGTTTTCACGATTGATCAATGCGGTCAGCTCGGCCGGGCGCAGGCTCTTGAAGCCGCGGAACAGGCGCGCGACTTCGGTATAGACCAGGGCCACCAGGATGCCGGCGAAGGCCAGCGAAAGCATGGGGTTGCGGCCCAGGAAGGCCCACAGTTCTTCAGGATTCACGGTGCTTGGCTGCTTGGCGGCGGGCAGCGATTGTGGCCCAGCGCCGGCGGTGGCGCAAAGCCGCATCGGCGGGCCGCGCGCGGCGCCGTGCTATTCCCCGCGCCAGAAGTCCGGCAGGCCGCCGGTGATCCACCAGGTGCGGGCTTCTTCGTCGTAGCGCCAGGCCTCCTGGTAGCGCATGCCGCGCTCGGCCATGGTGTGGCGGTTGATCACGCCGATGTCGACGTCGCGCAGCGCGGTATCGCCCGCCACCTGCGCCGCGCCCAGTTCGCGGTAGTGCGAGACCTGGACCTGCTTGTAGCGCTCGAACTCGACCTCGCTCAGCGGGTGTTTTTCGCGGAAGCCGGGATCGACCAGGTTCCATGCACCTTCGAAGTCGCCCCAGCGGATGGCCGCCGACCAGGCGTACTGGGCGCGATGCAGGGCCTCGCCCTTGCCGGCACCGCTGGCGCAGGCGGGCAACAGCAGCGCGCAGGCAATCAGCAGGATGAAAGTGAGGGCGGTGCGGTGGCGCGTCAGTCGCATGGGCAGTGTCCGCGGAACGTCGGCGGCCATGCTAACCCTTGGCGATGGCGGCGTAACCCGCGCGCAGGGTGGTGGCGATGCCGCCGTCGGGAAGCGGCACGCTGGCGGCGATGCGCACCCGGGCGCGGCCGCGGCTGCGCAGGGCCGCATCGAACGGTGCCCAGCCGCTGCCGTCGGCAAGCGCGGCGGTGGCCTGCAGGTCGGTGTACAGCGGCGCCAGGTAGCGGATCTCGCTGTCGGCCACGTAGACGTCGGCGTCGATGCCCAGCTGCCGGCAGCGCAGCGTCACCAGGCCCCAGCCGGCGAGGGTCATCAGCGACACCAGGCTGCCGCCGAAGGCGCAGCCCTTGTCGTTGACGTTGAGCGCCAGCGGCGCGCGCAGGCCGAGCGTGTCGCCCTCGCGGCCGGCGATGGTGATGTCCATGGCCGCGACCGGCGGCATCGAGCGGTAGTGCGCATCCAGCGCGCGAAGGTCGTCGTCCAGTTGCATGCAGCCATTCCATACGGGTTGCGGGACCGGCGCCTTGCCGGCGCCGGCGCGAGGCACCAAGCTTGCGCGATGCCTGCGCACGCCTCCACCGGGCCACTGTCCGGATGCTACGTCATCTCGCTGCGTCCGGTCGGCGGCCACGGCCCGGTGCGCCGCGCCGCGGCCGCGCTGGGTGCGCGCACGCTCGCGCTTTCGCCGTGGCGCATCGCAGGGCTCGATGATGACCACGCGCGCACCGGCCTGCGTCGCGCGCTTGCGGCACCGCGCGTGGTGTTCACCAGCCCTGCCGCGGTCACCGCCGCGGCGGCGCTTGAACCACTGCGGCCAAAGCCCGGACAGGCCTGGGTCGCGGTCGGCGCGGGCTCGGCGCTGGCGCTTGGCCAGGCAGGCGCCGGCGACACCCCATTCCCGGAGCGCATGGACAGCGAAGGCCTGTTGGCGATGCCCGCACTGCGCGAGGTGCACGGGCTGGACATCGGCCTGGTGACCGCACCGGGCGGCCGCGGCGTGATCGCCGCCACCCTTGCCGGACGCGGTGCGCGCGTGCTGCGCGCGAACGTCTACGAGCGCGTGCCGGTTCGGCCTTCGCCGCAATCGCTGGCCGCGCTGCGCGCGCTGGCGGCGCCGGCATGGCTGCTGCTGAGCAGCGGCGAGGCCCTGGAACACGTGCTTTCCGCAGTGGCCGGGGACGCGCTGGCGAGGCTGCGCGACACGCCGGTGATCGCAGCCAGCGAGCGCCTGGGCGACCTTGCCCGGGAACATGGCCTGCGGGTGGCCGCGGTCGCTACCAGCGCACGGCCTTCAGCGATGCTCGCAGCCTGCGTCGGAGCGGCGGCAAAGCCCTAACATGGGCGCTCCGACACCGTCCTTGCGCACCGTGAACCCGCCCCAGCCCCCTGCGCCCGCACCGCGGCGCCGCACCTCCGGCTTCGCCTGGCTGCTGCTGCTCGTCATGGTGCCGATCGCCGGCGCCCTGGGCTGGCGCGCCTGGCAGGCCGAAGTCGACGCCCGCCGCAGCGCCGACGCCGAGGAAACCCAGCGCCTGGACGCCCTCACGCAGCGAGTCGCCGTCATGCGCGACAACCAGCAGGCCCAAGGCAAGCGCATGCAGCAGTCCGAGGCCACCAATCGCCTGCTGCGCGACGAGCTGCTGGCCATGGGCCAGCGCGCAGCCCTGCTTGAAGACAGCGTGCAGCGGCTGGCGGACCCGGCGCACGATGTCGCCCGGGCGCTGCGCATCGATGAAATCGAGCTGCTGCTTGCCCAAGGCCAGCAGCGCCTGCTGGTGGCGGGTGATCTCGGTGGCGCACGCCGTGCCTACGCCCTGGCCGCGCGCCTGGCCGATTCGCTGACGGCCCCCGGCGACATCGACCTGCGCCAGGCACTGGGCCAGGAGCGGGCCGTGCTCGATGCCCTGGGCGAGGATCCGCGGGTCCGCGCCATCAAGCGCATCGATGCCTTCGAAGCAGGTTTCGAGGCCGGCCCGACAGGGGTCTTCGAGACGGAGGCGGAGGCCGCGCAGGGCACCGGCGTGGCCTGGTGGCGACGCCTGGCACGGCGCATCGTCGAGGTACGCCCCAGCGATGATCGCCTGGCCGTGGATTCAGGCGAACAGGCTGCGGGCCATGCCGCGCTGCGCCTGGAACTCACGCTTGCGCGCGCCGCCGCCGAGCGTCGGGACGCGGACGGCCACGCCGCGGCGCTGGCACGCGCATCGGCGTGGCTGCCGCGGCTTCGACCTGTTTCGCCGGCGCGCGAGGCGTTGGCGCGCGAGCTCGAAGCGATTGCCGCGCTGCCGCTCGCCCTCGCCCTGCCCGAGCTCGGCACTTCGCTGGAACAGCTGCGGAGGCTCCGCGGCAATGACGCAGCCGCGGCTCCGGACGCGGCTGCGGACGCATTTCCCGACGCCGCCCGGGACGCGTCCAACTGAACCGGGTGCCGCACGCGAAGCGACATGAACACGGCCGCGACACGCGCGCGGCTACGGTGGCGCGAGCATCTGGAGACCTGCCATGAACCTGTTCCGCACCCTGCTTGTCTGGATCCTGCTGGCGATCATCGGCGCCCTGGCCTGGCACCTCCTGGCCCAGGACCCCGGCTACGTACTGGTGCGCTACCGCGGCTGGGACTACACCACCAACCTGCTCTGGGTCTCGGTGGCCGTGGTCGCGGGACTGTTCGCGCTCTGGTTGCTGTGGTCGCTGGTGGCGCTGCCGCTGCGCGCCTTCCGCCGCCGCCGCGACCAGCAGTCGCGCGCCCGCCTTGGTTCGGGCCTCGAAGCGCTGCACCAGGGCCACTACGCGCGCGCCGAGAAGCTGTTGCCGCAGGCCGGCGACGAAAGCGATGCCGCGATCGCGCGCCTCGCCGCCGCACGCTCCGCCATGGCCCGGGGCGACCACGCCGCCGCGCGCAGCCATCTTGATTCGATCGACGCCGGCCACGCCCTGACCCGGGCCATCGGCCGCGCCGAACTGGCGCTCGCCGAACATCGCCCAACCGACGCCCTGGTCGCACTTGACGACCCCGCCGCGCAGCCGCTGTCACCGCGCGGGCTCGCCCTGCGCGCCGACGCCCTGGCCGCCTCGCGCCAGGCCGGCGATGCCTATGCCCTGCTCGGCGCCCTGCGCCAGCAGCAGGCGCTGCCGGAAGCGGCACTGGCCGAGCGTGAACGCAGCTGGGCCGCGCAAGCCCTCGACGAGGCGTCCGACGCCAACGCCCTGGCCGATCGCTGGGAGAGCGTGCCCAAGACACTGCGCAGCGAGCCCGCGGTGGTGTCGGCCTACGCCGAACGCGCCGCCGCCCTGCGCTGGGAAGACGCCGCCACCTCCAGCATCGAACACGCCCTGGACACGCGCTGGGACGAAGGCCTTGCTGCGTGCTACGGCCGCCTGCCCATCGACCGCGTCGAACACCGCGAGGCCCACGCGACCCGTTGGCTGCAGCAGCATCCGGGCAGCCCTGCCCTGCTGCTTACCCTGGCGCGACTGGCGCGGGCGCGCGACCAGTGGCCGCAGGCCGAAGACCACCTGCACCGGGCACTGGCCCAGGGCGCGGGCGCGGAAGCCTGGGAAGAGCTGGGCGACGGCCACGCCGCGATGGGCGATGACGCCCGCGCCCGGATCGCCTATGCCAATTCGCTGCGCGCGCTGCGCGGTGAAGCCACGGAGCCGCTGCCAGACCGTGAATCGCGCCAGGACATCCCGAACAGTGGTGTGATCGAGGGCGGCGCCGGGATCGAGGACCGCGACGAGCACGGGTTCCCCCGCATCCGCGACTGAAGCCACATCGCCACCAGCATCAGCGCTCCAGGATCGCCACCACGCCCATCCCGCCGGCGGTGCAGATCGAGATCAGGGCGCGGCCGCCGCCGCGTTCCTGCAGCTGGCGCGCGGCGGTCGCGACCACGCGCGCGCCGGTGGCGGCGAACGGATGCCCGGTGGCCAGCGACGAGCCGACGGGATTGATCTTCGCCGGATCGATGCGGCCCAGCGGCGCGTCCAGGCCCAGGCGCGTGCGGCAGTAGTCCTCGCTTTCCCAGGCGCGCAGCGTGCACAGCACCTGCGCGGCAAAGGCTTCGTGGATCTCGTAGATGTCGAAGTCCTGCAGCGTGAGGCCATTGCGCGCGAGCATCTCGGCGACCGCAACCGTGGGTGCCATCAGCAGGCCTTCGCCATGCACGAAGTCGACCGCGGCCACGTGCGCGTCGCGGACGTGGCACAGCACTTCGTGGCCATGCGCGGCCGCCCACTCGTCGGTGGACAGCAGGCAGGCGGCGGCACCGTCGGTAAGCGGCGTCGAGTTGCCGGCGGTCAGCGTGCCAAGCCCGGAACTGCGATCGAAAGCCGGCTTGAGCGTCGACAGCTTTTCCAGCGACGTCTCGGCACGCAGCACGTTGTCGCGCGAGACGCCGCGGAAGGCCACGACCAGGTCATCGAAGAAGCCGCGTTCGTAGGCCGCGGCGAGCTTGTGGTGCGAGGCCACGGCGAGTTCGTCCTGCGAATCGCGCGAGATGCTCCATTCCTTGGCCATGTCCTCGCAATGGTCGCCCATCGACTTGCCGGTGCGCGGCTCGGCCACCCCCGGGAAGTCGGGCTTGAGTTCGCCCAGGCGGAAGCCCCTGAACTGCGCCAGTTTGTCCTTGGTGGTCTTCGCCGCGTTGGCAGCCAGCAGGCGCCTGCGCAGCGACTTGCCGTACACGATCGGCACGTCGGACGTGGTGTCGCTGCCGCCGCCGATGCCGCTGTCGATCTGCCCGGCGGCGATCTTGTTGCCGATGGTGATGATCGAATCGAGCGAGGTGCCGCAGGCGCGCTGCAGGGTGATGCCTGGCGTCAGCGGGGACAGCCCAGACGACAACGCCGCCTCGCGCCCGAGGTTCCAGTCGCTGGAGTGCTTGATCACCGCACCCATCGCGACCTCGCCCAGGCGCTGGCCGTGCAGGCCGAACTTCTCCACCAGCGCACCCAGGGTGCGCACGGACATGCCGAGGTTGCCGACATCGGCATAGGCCGTGTTCTGGCGGCAAAAGGGAATGCGAACACCGCCGAGGACGGCGACCGGGCGACCATGCAGCATCTGGGGACCTCGCAGGCTGCCCACCGACCGTGGCAGGCATAATGCAACGAGTTTAGCGCCGCCCATGCGCAGGGCCAATGAACAAGACCGCAGAGAACAATCCCCGGACCAACCGCGTGCTTGGCGCGCTGGCAATTGAACTCGTGCCGGGCAGCAGCGCCGCGCGCGACGCGGTGGCGCAGGCCGATGCCGGCGAAATCGCCGCGCTGGTCGCCGCCGACCTGGCGAAGTTCGCACCCGAAGCCGCCAGCCTGGACTGCA
Organism: Luteimonas sp. A537; assembly: GCF_054052065.1. Lineage (NCBI taxonomy): Bacteria > Pseudomonadati > Pseudomonadota > Gammaproteobacteria > Lysobacterales > Lysobacteraceae > Luteimonas > Luteimonas renzhihongae. The sequence goes on along the minus strand of NZ_JBSVRH010000005.1, from coordinate 93,969 downwards.
GCCTGGTCGCCGCGCACTTCGACCCGGTGGAGCTGCTGCGCCCGGGCTGGCCCCTGCACCAGGAGCTGTGGCAGCTCGCGGCCAAGGCGCCGCGCGCGCCCGGCGGCGGTCCTCGCATCCTCGCTTTCGGCAGCCACGAAGGCCGGCTGCCCGGCGCGCTGTCGCCCGCGCCGGAGTATTCCGGCGGCCCGCTGCGGCTGCTGCCTTACGTACTGGATGGCGACCCGGCCACGGTCGCGCGCGTCGCGGCCCGCTGCGAAGCCGACCTGATGGAAGAAGGCATGGCCGGCGCCGGCACCGCGCTGGCGATGCAGGACGCGTTCGGCATGCGCGTGGAGCACGCGCGCCATCTCACCGTGCACGACCTGTGCGCGCTGACCGCGATGCAGTACGAGCACGCCGGCCTTGCGCCGCTGTGGCCGCTTCTTGAAGCCGCGTTGCTGTCGCCCGCACGCGAAGCCTGGCTGGATGCGCCGCCGGAACCCCTGCTGCACTACGCCGACGGCACCGCGCGGATGGCGATGTTCACCCCCGCCGCATGGCGTGAGCGTTACGCAGCGCACGCCCCGGCGACGGAAGACGACGCCGACGACCAGGCGCGCAATGGCCTCGCGCGCCTGTACGCCCATTTCGAAGCGCGCCAGCGCCAGTTCACCAGCCTGCTGCGCGCGCACGGCGTGGCCGTGGAGTTCATCCACTGCCAGGGCGACGCGCGGACGGAGCTCGAGGCCCCGCCCGCGCGCTGAATCACATCGCCTGGGTGATCACGCCGCAGGCCAGGCGTGCGCCGGCATTGCCGGTGGGCTGGGTGGCGTAGTCGTCGGGATCGGCATGCACGATCACCGCGCGGCCGAGGACGTCGGTCGGCGCGCCATCGGCCAGCGTGGCGCCGTCAAGGCGGGTGTCGACCCGGGCCACGCCGGTGTCGTCGGCCCTGATGTTGTCGGTGTCGCCGACATGGTGCTCGCCCGCGCTGACGCGGCCGTGGGCACTGTCGGTCGGATTGAAATGGCCGCCGGCGCTGGTGCCGTCCGGCGCGCTGCAGTCGCCGGTCTCGTGCACGTGGAAGCCGTGCTCGGTATTGGGCGGCAGGCCGTTGACCTGGCCGGTGATGGCGACGCCGCCGTCGACGGCCGCGAAGGTGATTTCACCGGTGACCGAATTGCCCTCGGTCGCGGCGAGGATCGCCATCGTGCCGGCGGCAGGCGCGGTGGTCATGTCGGCGGCTCCGGCCTGGTCGACCTGGTCGGCCGGGGTGGCCGGTGCCGCCGGCGGGGTCGCGGCATCGTCATATGCGTCCTGGCGGTTGTCGCCGCAGGCGGCAAGTCCGAGCACAAGCGAGGCGGCGAGCAGGGTCATGGGGATCGTGCGCATGGGTAGTACTCCTTCCTAGGGCGCGCCCACGGGCGCGATGGTGATGACGCCGCAGGCGATCCGCGCGCCGGTCGCACCGGCGGTGGAGCCGAGGACGACCAGCGAGCGGCCGGCGATGTCGTTGGCCGCGGCGGCGCCGAGCACGGCACCGCGGACAAGCTGGTCGACGTGGGCCACGCCGCGCTCGTTGGCGATGATGCGGTCGCTGCCGCCATCGAGCGCGCCGCTGCCGCTGGCATCGAAATAGGGCCCGGCGCTGGAGGCGTCGATCGCGCTGCAGTCGCCGCGCGCGTGCACCTGCAGGACGTGGGCGCCGTTGCGGGTCAGGCCGCCGACGTCCCCGGACAGGCGGACCCCGCCCGGCTCGGCGCGCAGCACGACGCGGCCGCTGGCCAGCGTGGCCGAAGCCGCGGTCAGGTTGGCGTGCGCGGTGGCCGCCGTCCCGGCGTCTGCCCGCGGCGGGGGCGGTGGCGGTTCGCGCGTCGCCGGTGGCATGCCGGCGCAGCCGGCGAGCACTCCCGTGGCGAAGATCAGGGCGGTCAGGCGACGCATGCGGCTCACGACTGGATGGGCAAGCGCCATAGCGTAGCGTCCGTCCGGTATCGGGTGCGTGAGTCCGGCGTTCAGGACGCGGGACGGCGCGCGCCGAGCTTGCGCGTGAGCGTGTTGCGGCCGACGCCGAGCGATGCGGCGGCCTCGCTGCGGCGGCCGCCGGCCTGGTCGAGCGCGGTTTCCAGCAGCACCCGGTCCAGGCGTTCGCGGGCCTCGGCGTGGATGCCCCGGGCGCCGGCGGCCAGCCGTGCCAGCGTCCAGCCGCGCAGCGCGGCCTCCCAATCGCCTTCGTCTCCCGGCGCCACGTCGCCTTGCGCGCCCCGCGGTCCCCATGCCTCGTCGAGGTCGGCGACATCCACCACGTCGCCCGACGCCAGCGCGGCCATCCGCCAGCAGAGGTTCTCGAGTTCGCGCACGTTGCCGGGCCAGGGATGCGCCTGCAGGCGCTCCAGCGCCAGGCGCGACAGGCGCTTCACCGGCGCCGCGAAGCGCCGGGCCGCGCGCTGCAGGAAGCGCTCGGCCAGCCGCGGGATGTCCTCGCGCCGCTCGCGCAGCGGCGGCAGGCGCAGGCGCACCACGTCCAGGCGATGCAGCAGGTCGGCGCGGAAGCCGCCGTCGCGCACCTTCGCCTCCAGGTCCTGGTGGGTGGCGGCCACCACGCGCACGTCGACCCGGATCAGCTCGCGGCCGCCGACGCGGAAGAACTCGCCCTCGGCCAGCACCCGCAGCAGCCGGGTCTGCAGCGGCAGCGGCATGTCGCCGATCTCGTCGAGGAAGAGCGTGCCGCCGTCGGCCTGTTCGAAGCGGCCGACGTGGCGCCGGCTCGCGCCGGTGAAGGCGCCGGCCTCGTGGCCGAACAGTTCGCTCTCCAGCAGCTCCGACGGGATCGCCGCGGTGTTGAGCGCGACGAAGGGCATGCGCGCACGCGGCGATTCGCGATGCAGCGCGCGCGCCACCAGCTCCTTGCCGGTGCCGGTCTCGCCGGTGACCAGCACCGACAGCGGCGCCTGCGCCAGCCGGCCGATGGCGCGGAACAGCTGCTGCATCGCGGGCGCGTCGCCCACCAGCGCGTCGTCGTCGGGCGCGGCGCCGGCGCCCGCTTCGGGCCCGACGCCATCGCCAGGCGCGACGCCGGCGCCGGCGCTGCCCAGCGCGCGCGCGGCCAGCGCCACGGCGTCGTCGAGGTCGAAGGGCTTGGGCAGGAAATCTTTGGCACCGCCGCGAAACGCACCGGCGGTGCTGGCGACATCGGTGTAGGCGCTCATCACCACCACCGGCAGTGCCGGCAGCCGCTGCCTGAGCGCATCGAGCAGGCGCAGGCCGTCGTCACCGGGCATGCGCACGTCGGTGAACAGCAGCCGCGGCGGCGCGGCGCCCCGTTCGAGCGTGGACAGCACGTCGGCGGCCGACTCGAAGCCGGTGACTTCGTAGCCGGCATCGCGCAGCGCCGTGGCCAGCACGAAGCGCACGCTGCGGTCGTCGTCCACCACCCAGATGCGCGGGCCTTCGCTGCGTGTCATGGCGCGTCCCCACCGCCCACGGCGGCAGCGTTGTTCGCGGCGACCCCGGCCGGCGCGGCGGAGGCCGGTGGATACGGCAGCAACAGCGTGAACACCGTATGTCCCGGGCGCGAGCGGTAGGCAAGGCTGCCGCGGTGCTCGCGCGCCACCTGTTGCGCCAGCGCCAGGCCCAGGCCGCTGCCCTCGGCGCGGCCGGAGACCAGCGGTACGAACACCTGCTCGGCCAGCTCGTCGGGCACGCCGCGGCCGTCGTCAACAACGTCCAGGCGCAGCGCCAGCGCATGCAGCCCGCTGCCGATGCGCACGCCGTGTTCGGCGCGCGTGCGCAGCGCCACTTCGCCGGCGCCGGCCTCGATCGCGTTGCGCACCAGGTTCCACACCGCCTGCACCAGGCGGTCATGGCCGCCGTCGAACTCCGGAAGGCTGGGGTCGTAGTCACGCACCAGCTTCACCGCCCAGCCGGCGTCGGCCTCGGCCAGGCGCAGCACGCGCTCCAGCACCATGTGCACGTTGAGCGGGGCGTGCGGCACCGGCGGCGCCGGGTCGAGCATGCGGTCGACCAGCTGCGCCAGGCGCGCGACCTCGGAATCGACCAGCTCCAGCAGCTCCCGCGCCGGGGCGTCGTCACCGGGGATGCGGCGCGCCAGCAGCTGCGCGGCGCCCTTCAGGCCCGCCAGCGGGTTGCGCAGCTCATGCGCCAGGCCCCTGAACGCCGCCGACAGCGCCAGCGGCAGGGCCGCGACCGGATCGCCACCGGGGAATTCGTCCACCGGGTGCAGTTCCAGCAGCCAGCCGCTGCCGTGGGGGCCCAGCCACGCGTCCGCGAAGCGCGGCGCGGCGCCGGGCACCGCCAGCGCCAGCCGCTGAAGGCGCCTGGATTCGCGCGGCTCCGCGGCCTCCAGCGCGCGCGCCAGGGCATCCCCCTCGAACTCCAGCGAGGCCAACGGCACGCCCGCCAGGCGCCGCGCACTGACCACCAGCCACTGCGCGCAGGCGGCATTGGCGGCAATCACGGTCCCATCGCCGGCAGCCACAAGGACCGGCGTGCCGAGGCATTCGAAGTCGTGGGCGGGCAGCGACATTGCACCAATCTAGTGCAAGAGGCGGGCATCGCGACAGCGGCGCATGGGGTTATCCCGTATTGAGCCGTCGGGCCGGCAATGCAACCCTCGTACCCGCGCACCCGCATGGCATCGGCCCGGCGGACGGTGCCGCCCGAATTTCGCCCGCTCCGCTACGCCGGCGCAGGGCCTGGAGAGCCACCATGAACAACCCCGTCTCTGATCGATACACCTGCGTCGCCCCGCCGCCCCCGCCGCCCCCGCCGCCCCCGCCGCCAAAGATCGAAAAGGCCGAGGACGCCCTCGCGCAGGCCGGGCACGACCACGGTGGCAGCGTGCACGGCGCCACGCATGCGGACACCCAGGCCAACCTCGCCGAGAGCCGCCAGGCGGCGATCGACCAGGCCATGCAGGAAGGCCGCGGCGGCGACATCAGCACGATCAACACCGCCTTCGACCACGCCCTGGCACGCCTCGACGCCGGTGACATCGCCTACCAGCACCAGTCCGGCCAGGCGGTCGACACCAGCACCGGCCAGGCGGCGGACGGAAGCAGCATCCGGACCTCGACGCACGCCGATGGCACCCGGATCGTGCAGGCCGAAGGCATGGACGCGCGCGGCAATGCCGTGGCCACCACGCAGGTGTTCGACGCCGGCGCGACCGGCGCCGCGGGCCAGGTGCCGCTGGAAAGCCGCACCGTGGTCGCCAACGGCACGTCGACCACCAGCGGGCTGCCGGAACGCAGCGTCGAGCAGGCTGCCGACGGCCAGGGCACGGTGATCACCGACACCTGGGGCGATACGCCCGGTGCGCCCGAGCGCGTGGTGCGCCACGTCGTCCTGCCGGCCGCCGACGGTGGCCAGCAGGTCCAGTCGGTGACGCTGCTCGAGGGTGGCGCGGACGCCGACGTCCCGCCCGCGCTGCGCATCCGCGAGATCGCCGCGGACGGCACGGTGGCCTTCGATACCGGCGAAGTCAGCCATGTGTCGTCCACGCCCGTGCCCGGGCAGTCCGGCGTATCGACCGTGACCCACGCCTACGACAGCGGCATGCGCATGGAATACGCCATCCATGCGGCGCCTGCCGGCAGCGAAGGCGTGCCGGACGCGATGCTCTCGCAGACGCTGACCACCGAAGACGGCAGCGTCGTCTTCGAGGCCACCGGCGTGACCCGGACCGAAGCCACCGGCCCGCAGGGCGACCTGCAGGTCACCGACACCGCGGCCGACGGCAGCCGCACCGTCTACAACCTGGGCACCGACGGCCAACTGGCAAGCACCCGCGCCTACGGCGCCGACGGCGCCCTGCTGCAGACCGTCACCCGCGAGTCGCTGGACGGCCTGCCGGAAGTCGCCAGCCGCGAAACCGTCACCGCCGCCGATGGCAGCCAGGTGGTGACCGAGTACAACGCCGACGGTGAACCCCTGGGCATCCGCGAGATCGACGCCAATGGCGCCACCGTCCAGGAAGTCGGCTCGCTCAAGGGCGAGCGCATCGACGCCGCCCGCGCCGACGAGGTTGCCAGCGAGATCCTCGACGTCGGCGTCCGCCGCCTGTGGAGCGACGACTACGAGAAGCGCCTGCTCTATGCCCTCGAAACCCTGCAGGACCTCGACCCGGTCTCGCAGCAGATGGTGCTGGGCGCCCTGCAGGAACAGGACCCGGGCATGGGCCAGTCCTGGTTCCGCACGGGCATCCTGGAAAACCTGAAGACCGACGAACTGGCGCTGCTTGACGGCGGCGGCCTCGACATCATGACCGGCGTGCCCGGCACCACCGCCGACGACCTGGAGGCGATCAGGACCATCCACGAGCTGGACGTGGACGCCGGCGAATACACCGGCGAATACGGCGAGTACGCGGCCACCGGCGACGAGCAGCAGGCCGGCCAGCTGCAGGCCTTCATGACCGAATACGACGCGCGCGCCGGTGACCCCCAGGCACAGGCCCGGTTTGTCGCGCTGTACGAGCGCATGCACGGCGATGCCTTCGTCGAGGGCTTCCTGAGCGACGAGACCCTGGCCGAGGCGAAGGACACCGGACTGTCGCTCTACAAGGATGCCGGCGTGGTCGGGATCGACACCGCGGCCCATGACGTGCTGATGGGCAACCGCCTGGAGACCGCGGCCGATTCCCGCGACGACGTGCTGTCGGCGCGCGACCGGGTGATGGACGCCGGCGTGCGCCGCTTCATGGTCGACAACCAGGAAGAGCGCGTGCAGGCGCTGGTGACCGAAATGGCCAAGCTCGACCCCGAAGGCCAGGCGGCGCTGATGCGCCAGGTCGTCGAGACCGATCCCGATGCGCGCCTGAACTGGCTGCGCGACGGCATCATCGACCGCGCCACCGAGGGCAACCAGGCATTCACTCCCGAAATGCGGGACGTGATCACCGGCATACGCGGCAACGGCGAGACCAGCTTCATGGGCCAGCTGCAGGGCTTCGGCGGCGGCGTCAAGGACGCCGGCGTGGGCTTCGTGGTCGGGCTGGGCGTACTGGCCCGGACGTCCTACGACCTGTCCGGCGCCGGCGCCATCAGCGACATGGTCACCGGCGGCGACGGTCCCGCTTTCCTGCCCAGTGCGCAGCGTGGACAGGAAACCGGCAAGGCGATGATCGAAGGCCTTCCGCACATGTTCTCGCACATCGGCGCGGCCTGGGGCGACGGCCGCTACGGCGAGGCCCTGGGCAACATCACCTTCGACGTCGCGTCGATGCTGATACCGGTCAAGATCCCCAAGATCAGGCTGCCCGGAGGCGCGGGCGCGGCCGACAACATCGCCGGCGGCGTCGACAACCTGGCCACGGCGCGCTACGTGGACCAGCAGGGGCGACCGGTCAACGCGCCGGCGACCGAGCCGCGGCTCGCCACGGCGGGTCCGGACGGCGCATACACGATCACCGACGCGGCGCCCCCGGGCGGCACCGCGGCACGCCAGGGCATCGAGGCTCCGCCGCCGCGCCTGGCGATCGAAGCCGCGCCGACGCCCGAGCTCCTCGCCCAGCGCCAGGCCACCGCGGCCGCGTTCTACGAGCGCGCGACCGGGCGCCCGGCCGACCCCGCGCACCTCGGCGGCATCGACTTCAGCCGCCCGGTGGAAGTGCAGACGCTGCGCGAAGGCACGGTGGTCTACCAGTGGCAGGCGCCGGGCGCGCCCAAGGGCAGCTACTTCTCGCCCTCGCCCAGCGCGCGTCCGACCGACATCGGCATCTCGAGCGTGGGCGTGCGGCCCGAGGTGTACGGCAAGGTGTCCGAGGTGCTCCGCAACATCGATCCACAGGCCCCGGCCCCGGCCCGCAACGCCGACGGCACCTACAGCGGCATGGACCCCGGCCATGCCATCGAGGTCACGCCCGGCGGGATCGTCGACAAGACGCGCGTCGCCTACGTGGTGACGCGCGACACCGATGTACTGGTATCGACCGCGCGCCAGGTCGACGACACCTGGGCCATCCCCGACCGCTCGATGACGTCCATCCCGACCGAAGGTGGCCGGCTGCAGATCTACACCGGCGACGGCCACGTCTTCAAGGCGATGGAGCCGCCGGTGGCGGCGCCACCATCAGGCGCGGCCCCCGCGTACGCCGTGCCGTCCGGCCGGACCTTCGCGGACGACGTGCTTGGCACCCAGCCACACCGCCTGGACGGCGACTTCCTGCAGATCGCCAAACACGTGTACAAGGCCGACGGCACTCCGCTTGAAGGCGGCTTCCGCCAGCTCGCCGAGGCCGACCTGCCACCCGGCATCAGCGCGGCCGACCTCGACCATCCATCCGGACTGCGTGCCGCGATCTACAGCAATGGCGATGGCCAGTTCGTGCTTGCGTTCAAGGGCACTTCGCCCACGTCGCTGCGTGACATCAAGGCCGACGTCGTGCAGGGCCTGGGCTTCCCGAGCGGGCAGTACACGCATGCGGTCGAGCTCACGCGCCAGGCCCATGCCGCCTATGGCGACAACCTCGTGCTGACCGGGCACTCACTGGGCGGTGGACTGGCCTCGCAGGCCGCGATGGCCGCTGGCGCCGGGCACCTGCCGGCGATCGTGTTCAACCCGGCCGCGGTGCATCCGCGCAACCTCGCGCGCGAGAACCCGCTGTTCCAGGACGGCGGTGGCGTCCAGCATGCGGCCGAGGGCGGCAGCTTCGCGAACGGTCGCGAGCTGGCGCCGTACTACGCAGGCGAAGGCGGCCTGGTGCGGGCCTACATCGTCAGGAACGACGAACTCACCCTGCTCCAGGACCGCGTCCCGGGCATGCCCAGTGCGCTGGGGCATCGCGAGGGGCTGCCGGCCAACTTCCCCTTCGGGCACGGCACCGCCGCGCTGCAGGAGGGGTTCGCCAAGCGCTTCCCTGACGGCGTGCCCGAGATCGACCCGGACGTCGGATCCCTGTACATCGATCCGGCCAACGGCGAATGGACCACGCGCGCGCCCGATCCCGAGGGTCCCACCTGGCCCGGCAACTGGTTCATGGGCGGGTCCACTCCGTAGCGGCGGCGGCTTCGCGGGCGCTCCAGCGCCCGCGTAGGCAGCTCAGCCGGCCGGGTCCAGCAGGCCGGCACCGCCGGGCAGCGTCAGCGCGTGCAGGATCCGCAGGTCTTCCTCGTCCAGCGTGGTCAGCGCATCACCGCGGAAGCGCAGGCGGAAGGCCCGGATCGCCGCCGCGGGATCGTCCACGGCATAGCCGACCAGCCGCAGCGCGCGCATGGCATCGAAGCCTTCCGGCGCCGGCGGCGCATCATCGGCGGGCCAGATGCCGAAGCCGGCCGCGGCCAGCCGCTTCCAGGGGAACAGCGCACCGGGATCGATCTTGCGCGAGGGCGCGAGGTCGGAATGGCCGATCACCTGGCTGCGCGGAATCCGCAGGCGCGCGGTCAGGTCTTCGAGCAGGCGCAGGAGGGCCTGCACCTGCGGCTCGGTAAAGGGTTCACGACCGTCGTTGTCGATCTCGATGCCGATCGACGCCGAGTTGAGGTCGGTGATCGTGCCCCAGCGTCCGCCTCCGGCATGCCATGCGCGCCGCGAGTCGGCGACCAGCTGGTAGATCGCGCCGTCGTCGCCGACCAGGTAATGCGAACTCACCGGCCCGCCGCTGTTGCGAGTGCTCAGCGTGCGCAGGCTCTGTTCGACCGAGTCCTGCTCGGTGTAGTGCAACACGATGATGACGGGGCGGCGTTCGTCGTGGTTGGGCGACGGCACCCACTGCGCGATCGGGTTGCGCGCCGGCTGGTGCACGCAGCCGACAAGCAGGGCAAGGCAGATGGCTGCGAAAATCGTTCTGGTGCGCATGCCCCATTCCACCCGCCACCCGCCAGATTTGCAACCGCAACAGTAGGAGCAGCTATAGCTGCTCCCACAAGTGTTCGGCGATGGCGGCTCCCGCAAGTGCTCGCTGTCAGATCGCGTAGTACATCTGGTACTCGAGCGGATGGGTTGCCGAGCGGAACGCGGTGACTTCCTTCATCTTCAGCGCGATGTAGGCATCGATGAAGTCGTCGCTCATCACGCCGCCGGCCTTGAGGAACTCGCGGTCGGCGTCGAGCGCCTCCAGCGCCTGGTCCAGCGAATGGCAGACGGTCGGGATGCCCTTGGCCTCTTCCGGCGGCAGGTCGTAAAGGTCCTTGTCGCTGGGGCCACCCGGATCGATCTGGTTCCTGATGCCGTCAAGCCCGGCCATCATCAGCGCGGTGAACAGCAGGTAGCCGGAGCTCATCGCGTCCGGGAAGCGGAACTCGATGCGGCGCGCCTTCGGATTGCTCACGTACGGGATGCGGCAGGAGGCGGAGCGGTTGGACGCCGAGTAGGCCAGCATCACTGGCGCCTCGAAGCCCGGCACCAGGCGCTTGTAGCTGTTGGTGCTGGCATTGGAGAAGGCGTTGATCGCGCGCGCGTGCTTGAACACGCCGCCGATGTACCACAGCGCGGTCTGGCTCACGCCGCCGTAGCCGTCGCCGGCGAACAGGTTCACCCCGGCCTTGGCCAGCGACTGGTGCACGTGCATGCCGCTGCCGTTGTCGCCGACCAGCGGCTTGGGCATGAAGGTGGCGGTCTTGCCGTTGCGGTGGGCGACGTTCTTGACCACGTACTTGGTGGTCAGCAGTTCATCGGCCTTGCGCGTGAGCGAGTTGAACCGGGTGCCGATCTCGCACTGGCCGGCGTTGGCGACCTCGTGGTGATGGACCTCGGTCTCGATACCCATGGCGTCGAGGGTCTTGCACATCTCGGCGCGGATGTCGTGCAGCGAGTCCAGCGGTGCCACCGGGAAGTAGCCGCCCTTCACGCCCGGGCGGTAGCCGGTATTGCCACCTTCGTATTCGCGGCCGGAGTTCCACGCGGCCTCTTCCGAGTCGACGTGGAAGAAGGTGTGGCCCATGTCATTGGCGTAGCGCACCGAGTCGAAGATGAAGAATTCGGGCTCGGGGCCGAAGAAGGCCTGGTCGGCGATGCCGCTGGACTTCAGGTAGGCCTCGGCGCGGCGCGCGATCCCGCGCGGGTCGCGGTTGTAGGCCTGCATCGTGGTCGGGTCGAGCACGTCGCAGGTCAGCACCAGGGTCGGATCGGCGGTGAACGGATCGAGGAAGCCGGTCTCGGGGTCGGGTAGCAGCACCATGTCGGACTGGTGGATGCCGCGCCAGCCGCCGATCGAGGAGCCGTCGAACATCTTGCCGTCCTCGAACAGCGCCGGCTCGATGATCGAGGCCGGATAGGTGACGTGGTGCTGCACGCCGCGCATGTCGGAAAAGCGCAGGTCGATGAATTCGACCCGATGGTCGCTGATGAGCTTTTCGACGGTTTCGATGGACATGGACGGCTCCGGATGTTCGAGGGCAGGTCCCGGGCACGCCCGGGTGTCGGTAGTGGTTACGCAAGCGCCGTGCCATGCGGCAAGTCCTTGAACCCACTACGATCAGCAGCGGACTGCAAGCCTTTTTGCACCCGAATGGTGCGGCCACTCCATCAATCGCACCAGTAAGGTGCACCTGTTCCGTCGACCGTCTCGCCCCTGCAGGAGGCCCTGTGGAGCGGTAGCCCTGCGGGACAGCTGACGCCCTTACTGGAACTTTCTCGTACCCTTTCCCGAAGAAGTTCCAATGAAAGCATCCCGCCCTCCCCTCCACCGCCCGGATCCCGACCCATGACCGACCCGCTGGCCGCCCTGCTGCTGGGCATCCTCGAAGGCCTGACCGAATTCCTCCCGATCTCCAGCACCGGCCACCTGCTGATCGCGCAGCACTGGCTGGGCGCGCGCTCGGACTTCTTCAACATCGTCATCCAGGCCGGCGCGATCCTCGCCATCACCCTCGTGTTCCGCGAGCGCATCACCGGCCTGGTCACCGGCCTGGTCACCGGCCTGGGCGAGGCCCGCAACCGCGACTACGCGATGAAGCTGGCCGTCGCCTTCCTGGTAACCGCACTCGTCGGACTGCCCGTGCGCCTGCTGGGCTGGGAGCTGCCGGAAACCGTGAGCCCGATCGCCTGGGCGCTGATCATCGGCGGCGTGTGGATGATCGTCGCCGAGCGCGTGGCCGAGCGCCGCAGCCCCGACGGCACCGAGGTCACGTGGACGATCGCGGTACTGGTCGGACTGGCGCAGGTGGTGGCCGGCGTGTTCCCCGGCACCTCGCGCTCGGCGGCCGCGATCTTCATCGCCATGCTGTTCGGCCTCAGCCGGCGCACGGCCGCGGCCGAGTTCGTGTTCCTGGTCGGCATCCCGACCATGTTCGCGGCCAGCGCATACACCTTCATGGAGCTGGCGATGGACGGCGGTCTGGGCGGCGAAGCCTGGGCCGACGTCGGCATCGCCTTCGCCGCGGCCACGATCACCGGCTTCATGGTGGTCAAATGGCTGCTGGGGTATATCGAACACCACCGGTTCACCGGTTTCGCCGTGTATCGCATCCTGCTGGGCGCGGCACTGCTGCTGTGGTTGCCGATGGGCGAATGACGCCGGCGCCCGACCCCGTCCGGCCCCGTCGCGCGTTCGCCCGGATCCCTGCCCCTGGAGGTCACCGATGAAGCACCCGTCCCTGTTCGCCCTGCCACTGGCACTCGCGCTCGCGGCCTGTTCGCCCGGCACGGGCGACGACCCGTCCGCCTCCACGCCGGCCGTCGCGCCGGCATCGGAAACGGCTCCGGCACCGGCAGGCCACGCACCTGCCCCCGACGTCGCGACCACCCTCGGTGGCTACCACTGGCAACTGGACTCGGCCACCGCCGCCGACGGCGCCCGCATCGACGCGCTGTTCGGCAATGCCGAGGCCCCGCTGCAGCTCGACTTCGCCGAGGGCCGGGTCTCGGTGACCAACGCATGCAACGGCATGGGCGCGGACTTCAACCTCGCCGCCGGCGAACTCACGCTGGGGCCGATGATCAGCACGCAGATGGCCTGCGCCGAGCCGCTGATGGCGATGGAACGCGAAACCCATACCCGCCTGGCCGGCAGCCATGCGCTCGCCATCGAAGCCGGCGAGGCGCCGCGGCTGCGGCTGGTCAATGCCCTGGGCGATACGCTGGCCTTCAGCGGCGCGCCAAACGCGCGCACCCGCCACGGTGGCGAACCGGAGCGCGTGTTCCTGGAGGTCGCCGCCGAGCGCATCGACTGCCACCACCCGCTGATGCCCGACCACCGCTGCCTCGAGGTCCGCGAGTTGGAGTACGACGCGGAGGGCCTCAAGCGCGGCACCGGCGAATGGGGCCCGCTGTACGAGGAGATCGAGGGCTACGAACACCAGCCCGGCGTCCGCAACGTGCTGCGCGTGGACCGTTTCCGGCGCCAGGACGTGCCCGCGGACGCTTCTTCCATCGTGAACGTGCTGGACATGGTGGTGGAGAGCGAGCAAGTCGCCCGCACCGAGCAGGCAAAACCCCAGTAGGAGCGGCTATAGCCGCGACACGCCAAGCCCACGACCGCGACACGGCATTCACCGGTTGCTGGTCGCAGCTATAGCTGCTCCTACAGGTTCGTGGACGGCGGGTTCGTGGGCCGCGGATCGCGGCCATGTCGCCTTTACGCGGTGTGCGAAGGATGCAGGCCGTAGCTGCCCCAGGTGGCGGCTTCGGCCAGCACGTGGCCCTGCATCGCGCGCAGCACGTCGCCGGCGGTGAAGCGCCCGGGCAGCTCCAGGCGCTCGACGTCCAGGGCGAACACGCGGAAGAAGTAACGGTGCAGGCGCAGGTCGTGTGCCGGCGGATACGGGCCGTCGTAGCCGGACCAGTCGCCGCCCATGTCCGGGTCGCCGGCGAACCAGCCGGTGTAGTCGTTGAGGCCCTGGCGCGTGCCCGACGGCCCCGGTGGCGTCCGCTTGCCGCCCTTGGTGACGCCGTCGCTGCAGCTGCCGGCCTCGATCGAGGTGACCTGTGGCGGGATGTCGACCATCGCCCAGTGCATGAAATCGCCGCGCGGATGTTCGACCGGGATGTCGACCTTGTCATTGGCGACCAGCGCCGGATCGGTCGGCGCGTCCGCATCTATGCAAAGCAGCGCGAACGCGCGCGTGCCTGCCGGCGCACCGCCCCAGGACAGCTGCGGGTTGCGGTTGCCGCCGAGGCCGTCGGGCGTGCCGAAGGCGAACCCGGCGGGAATCGGCTGGCCGTGGTCGAAGCTTTCGCTGGCGATGTGCATGGCGGTGGCGGTCATGGTGATGTCCTCGTGGTCAGGCTTCGGGATAGCCGAGGCGGCGCGCGACCGGCGCCAGCGCCGCGAACGGGCCGGCAAGCTGGTCGGCATAGCGGCGCCAGTCACCGGCGGCAAAGCGCGGGGTACCGAACAGGCCGGCTGGCGGCGGCGGCAAGTTGCTGCCCAGCGCGCTGCCGATCAGGGCGGCCATTCCGGCAGGGTCGTCGGCGACGTCATCGACACGAAGAAGGCGGTGCGGCACCAGGTTCTGCTCGTGCAGGGTGGCGATCTGGTCGAGCGCGGCGGCAAGCCAGCCGGCCGCGACCCGTGGCGATTCCGCCGCGAACGGCGTACCCGCGGCGAATGCGATCCAGTCCATCAGCATGTCGCGCGGGTCGCGCAGCATGACCAACAGCTGCGCTTCGGGCAGCGCCGCGCGCACCGCGGCGGTGTAGCTGTTGTCCCACCACGGCATCCAGTCGATCACCGCGTCATGGATGCCGCGCCCCGGAAGGGCCTTGCGCCAGGTGGCGATCACCGCAGGCGCATCGAACTTGCCCGAAGCGACGTTCGCCCACGACCCGATGTCCTGGAAGATGTCGGCCGGCGGCTTGGCACCGACGCGGTCGTCGCGGAACGCCGGCACGACCTTCAGCAGCCGCGCGCCGCGCTCGGCCAGCGCACCCGGCAGGCCGAGCAGGAATACCGCCGGAGGCGCGGCGACCGGCGCCGCGGCTTCGGGCCACTCGGCCGGTGCCGGGGTGGCCCTGGGCAATGCCAGGCGATTGCCCGGTCCCGCCGCGATGCGCCGGGTCCAGTGATCCAGCGCGCCGGCAAAGTCACCTGCGCGGTGCCGTGCCAGGCCCAGCCCCATTTCCAGGGTCGCCCTGGCGTCCGGGTGCAGGTCTTCCCGCGCCAGCAACGACTCGATGCGCCGCAGCGCCTCGGCAGGGTCGGTCACCAGCAGCGCGTCCACCAGCTTCATTCCGGCGTCGAAGTGGTCCGCCTCGAGTTCAAGCAGCGCCCGCGCCGCGGCTTCGGTCCCGGCAGGGCGGTTTTCGATGGCGTGGAGCTTCATCTCCGCTTCCAGGGCATCGATCGATTCCGGGCTGTGCTGGCGCCAGCGCTCGATCAGCCCGGCGGCAACGTCGCCAAGCGGATCGAAGACCAGGCGCACGTACCACAGGAGATCGATTCCTGGCGAAGTAGCCAGCGCCGCATCAAGCATGTTCCGCGCTTCGTCGGTCGCGCCAAGCCGGCGCCAGGCCTCGGCGATCGCCGTGGTGACCCGGAGTTCGCCCGGCTGCACCGCGAACACCTCGCGCAGGTGCTGCAGCGCACGCGCCGGGCGGCCCGCCGAAAGTTCGAGCTCGCCGACGAAACGCCGCACCTGCAGCGTGGCCGTGGCCTGGTCGGCCAGCAGCGGGGCAAGTTCGTCGATGGCATCGACCGGGCGCCGCTGGCGGGCCAGCGTGAGCGCGAGCATGAGGCGCGCGTCATTGGCCAGCGGCGGAAAATCGAGCAGCTTGCGGAAGGCCTGTTCGGCGAAGGCGAAGTGCTCCTCCTTGAAGTACGCGAACGCCAGCGCCTGCATGGTCAGCGGATCGTCGGGTACCCGCTGCAGCGCGGCCGACAGCTGCGCGATGGCGGCGCCGCTGTTGCCCTTGCGCAGCGCGATCATGCCGCCGAGCGCCTGCAGTTCGGGATGATCCTGCTCGACCCGCTCGGCCAGGCGCAGCTGGCGCTCGGCTTCGGCGATGTCCCCTCCCGCCAGCGCCAGGTGTGCTCGCATGGCGTAGGCGGCAAAGTGGTTCGGGTCGACGCCTGCCGCCGCGCCCATCGCCTGCCGCGCCGCCTCCAGGTCACGCATGCCGAGCTGCAGGGTGGCATGTTCCATGTGCAGCTCGGCGGCATCGGGAGCCAGTTCGATCGCCGCCAGGATCACGTCGCGCGCGCCGTCGAGGTCGCCGCTGCTACGAAGCGCCAGCGCCAGCAGGCGCTGGGCGTCCACGTCGCCGGGCGCTTGCGCTGCATGGGTGCGCGCCGCATCCAGCGCGGTCCGGGTGTCTCCGCGGCGCAGCGCGTCGAGAATCTTTTCTTGCATGGGAAGGCCGTCCTGCCGGCGCGGCGCGCCGAAAACCCCGATTGTAGCCGCCCGTCCCGCTCAGCCTTCGCCGGCCAGGCGTCCGACCACCCAGCGCTCGGCGTAGCCATCCAGCCGCGGTCCCTCGATGAAGCCGCAATGGCCTCCCCAACCGGCCACTTCCAACCGCGCCGGTGCAGGCAGGACCAGGCGATGGAAGTCATCCACCGGGATCACCGGATCGTCGGCACTGGTCAGGATCGAGGCCGGCACCGCGAGCCCAGCCAGGCGATCGCCGGCGATCGAATAGCCGTCGAAATACGCCTCGAGGCTGCCGAAGTCGGTGTGCCGCAGCACCAGCCATTCGGTGAGCGCGCGCATGCGCAGGCGCAGCACCGCGTCGTCAAAGCCCACGCGATCGGGGAACAGCGCGCGCTTGCGCACCAGCGAGCGCCGCCAGCTGCGCTCGAAGTGGTGCATGTACAGGGGGAATCCCCGCTCCATCGCGTCCATGGTCCGCGCCGGGTCCAACACCGGGCAGACCGCGGCCACCCCGTCCAGCGACAGCCCAGCGGCGGGCGCACGCAGCGCCAGGCGCAACGCGAAGTTGCCGCCCAGCGAATGCCCCGCGACCACCAGGCGCGGCCGCGGCATGCGTCCGGCGACGTCACGCGCGGCGCGCACGACTTCGTCGATGCGCGCGGAATGGAAGATGTCGGGGTTGAGGTGGTGGCTGCCACCGTGGTCGCGGAAGTTGAGCCGGAACACGTCGTAACCACGCGCCAGGAACCCGGCCGCGACCAGGCAGACATAGGCCGACTCCGCGCTGCCCTCCCAGCCGTGCAGGAGCAGCGCCATGCCGCGCGGCTCCACGCCGGGAAGCGCGGTGTGCAGGCCAAGCAGGCGCACATCCCCGCCGCCATCGACCACGACCTCCCGGGTCACCGCGCCGCTGGCGGCGAGCGCGGCCAGCCCGCGGCGACGGCGCAGGGGGCTGCCGGCAAGCACCGATTGCAGGTGCGCGCTGCGCAACCAGCGCGGCGGCCGGTAGGGACTGGTCGTGACCGGGCTCACGGCTCCCGCAGGGCGCCGACGATGCGCTCGCGGGTGATCTTCGCGATAGCGGCGCGGCCCTCGGCCTGGCCCGGCAGCACCGGGTCGAGGAACACCACGTCGACCACGCGCGAAGGCTCGCCGAGGAGGCGCAGGAAGTTCTGCACGAAATTTTCGCGAGGATGGAACGCGACCACGCTCTGGCCCTCGGCGCGGGCGCCGTAGCGCAGCGCGACCGGCTGCACCGCCACCCCGGCCTCGACCGCGGCGGTGAAGATGCGGGCATGGAACGGTCCGACCTCGACGCCGTCGCGGGTGCGCCCCTCCGGGAACACGCCCACCGAACGGCCGCTGCGCAGGCGCTCGACCATCACGTCGAGCACACCGCCCAGCGATTCCTGGCTGCCGCGCTGGTGGAAGATGGTCTCGCCGCGCCGCGCCATGCGCCCGACCAGCGGCCAGCCGTCGATCTCGCGCTTGGCGACGAAGCCCATCATCCGCTGGCTGTGCAGGGCCGAGATGTCCATCCAGCTGACGTGGTTGGCCACGAACAGGGTGCCGCCCGGCAGCGGCGTGCCGACGCGGCGCATGCGCAGGCCGAACACCCGCAGCAGCCCGCCCTGCCAGGCCCTGGCCAGGCGGTGGCGCAGGCTTTCGCCGCCGAAGCCGATCCGGTCGGTGGGCAGCGCGAGGCCGATCATCACCAGTGGCAGGTGGACGAGCGCGTGCCAGAGCAGCATCGGCACGCGCAGGACATAACGGCCCGCGCGCGCCAGGGAGCCACTGGCGGGCGCGGTGGGAACGGTGGGGGAACGCATCGCGAAACGATACCGGATGGCTTCCGGCCCGGGTAGCTTGCCGCCGATCAGGCTGCGGGGACCACTGCCAGCGTCAGGCGCGAAATGCAGACCAGGCGGCCGCGGGCGTCTTCGACGCGGATCTCCCAGACCTGGGTGCTGCGGCCGATGTGCAGCGCGCGCGCGGTGCCCCTGACCACCCCCTCGCGGGCGGCGCGCACGTGGTTGGCGTTGATCTCCAGGCCAACGCAGACTTCGCCCTCGGCCACGCACATGTTGCCGGCGCTGCTGCCCAGGGTTTCGGCCAGCAGCACCGAGGCGCCGCCGTGGAGCAAGCCGTAGGGCTGTCGGGTGCGGGCGTCCACGGGCATGGTCGCGACCAGGTGGTCATCGCCGATGTCGACGAATTCGATGCCCAGGGCCTCGATCGCAGTGCCCTTGGACATGGCATTGAGCGCGGCCAGGTCAAGGCCGCGGCGGAATATCGACGTTGGGACGGTCATGGAGGCTCCAGTGGTCCCGGGCTGACGCCGCGGCGCGCCAGCCTAGGACCGGGTTCCCCCGGGGTCAATCGAGAATCAGACCAGGCGGAAGCGGGAGGTCGGCTGGCTGCCGGGGGCGTAGCGACGGGCGGCGGCGTAGCCGCTGCTGCTGCCGTAGCCGGTGCCGAAGTCGCGTGAGCGGTAGCGCGGCACCTGGCCCGCGGCGCTGCCCGACTTCGCGGCGCCGTTGGCGCTCGCGGCGGCGTGGTGGGCGGCGAAGGAAACGTTGGCGTCGGTGCGATACATGGCGGTGTCCTCTGGGGGTTGTGACTCGGTGTGCTGGTAAAGTACCACACCACAATCCTACTGCAATAGGTAAAAAGTCACGGCAGCCCGTTTCGGCGTTCTTGCCGACAAACGGTCGTCCAGAGGAACACTCAGAGAATCGGGGCCAGCCCGGCACCGAAGGCGGTGAAGATGCGGGTCAACAGGCCGCGCAGGCCGACCCGCACTTCGGGGAAGTCGCCCACCGGCTCGTGGCAGGCGCGGAACCGCGGGTCGCCCGGCGGCGGCGGCTCCACGCAGCCCGGCCCCGGCTGGAACTCGTAGCTGGTGGCGTAGCGCGTCGGCCACAGATCGAACACCGGCAGCGATTCGGAGACCTTGCCCAGCGAGTAGTCCAGGCCCGGCAGCAGCCACGGGCGGTCGCGGCGCGCGATGGTCCAGGAATTGGCCGGCGCCATGTCGCGGCGGACGCTGGCGGCGAGTGCGAGCGCGAACGCCTCGTCTTCGATCACCACCGCGCTTTCAGTGTTGTAGTTGTCACCGCGCGGATCGAAGTTGTGGGTGCCGATCACGCCGATGCGTTCGTCGACCACCAGCGACTTGGCGTGCAGGCCGAAGCGCACGCCGCCGCGATGCAGCGGCACGCGCTCGTGCGCCGAGAAGCCCGACCAGCGCAGCGCCGAGTACTCGCGCTCGAGCGGCCGGATACGCGCACGCTCCCCGTCGCCGCCGGCGGACGTGCCGGCGACGCCGTCCCCATCCAGCTCCACCGTGCCGGTGGCCTCGACGTCGATCGGCGCGTCCTGCGGGAAGGGCTTGAACTCGTGGATCTCGAAGCCGAATTCACGCAGGTGCCGGCGCTTGTACTTGTACGACAGCGCATAAGTGATGAAGGCGTCGGTCGCGGCCAGGCTGTTGGTCGACACCAGCACCCGCGGCGGATCCTCGCGCCCGTGCAGTTCGCGGAACAGGTCCTGCGCCACCGGCGACAGCACCAGGTAGGGCGTCTGCAACAGCACCTCCTCGCGCGCGCCCTCGATCAGCTCGCGCAGGCCGCGAGTGGAAGGCGCCACGCCCTCGTAGTCGCGGCGATGCTTCTGCGGCGGGTCGGAAATGAACTCCACGGCCCCAACCGGCAGCGCGTGCGCCGCCAGCGCATCCACCAGACCAGCGTCGTCGGCGTCGCGCGAGATCCGCTCCACCCGCGCCGGCAGCTGGAAGGGCGCGTGCGGGAGCCGCGGCACGCCATCGCGCAGCAGCAGGCGGCCGACATCGGCCAGGCCCGGCAGCGCGCGGGTCAGGCGCGCGCCCCAGTAGTCCTCGAAGCTTGCCGCCATCTCCGCCACCACCGGGCCGGCCACGAACAGGTCGCGGTCGCGGAAGTTGTACTCCGGGTCCCAGTCGTAATAGCTGTTCTGGTAGTTGCGCCCGCCGGTGACCCCGGCCACGCCGTCGATCAGCAGCAGCTTGTTGTGCATGCGCTGGTTGAGCCGCCGCCAGCAGCAGGCCGCGGCGAGCACGTACTGCGGATAGCTGATGCGCGCGCGTCCCAACACCGGGTTGTAGATGCGCATCTCGAAGTTGGCGTGGGCCCCGGCCAGCGCGGCCAGGGTCTCGACCTCGCGCAGCGCCGACAGCTGGTCCACCAGCACCCGCACCCGCACGCCGCGCCGCGCCGCGGCCAGCAGCTCGTCAAGGAACAGATGGCCGGCGTCGTCCTCGTCGAAGATGTAGGTCTGCACGTCGATGGTGCGCTGCGCCGAGCGCACCATGCTCAAGCGCGCGAGCAGCGCATCCTGCCCGTAGTCGAGGATCAGCGCGTGGTGGCGCGGCGCGCCGGGGGCGCTGTCGGCCATGGCGTCGAGCCCCAGCCTGCGCAGCGCCGAAGGCGTGGCGCAGGCATCGTCGCGCAGGCAGTCGACCAGCACCGGACGCGCCTGCCCGGCCACGCGTGCCGCGGCCGCGGCCTGTTCCGGCGTCAGCGTGGCGCAGCCGCCGGCAGCCAGCGCGGCGGCCAGCAACAACAAGCGCAACAGCACCTTCATCCCACGCCCCCCGCCCCGGGCGGTTCCGCATTCCCACTGTTGTCCCCCATCGCCCGGATACGCAGCTGGAAGCGGACCTTGCGCCCGATCACAACGCTCCAACGGGTCATTCCGTAGTGGCTGCGATCGATCAGGCCCGCCGCCAGCACCGGACAGTCCAGCGCCGGCCGCGCACATGTCGAGGGCAGCACCGTGAACGCCTCGCGGTGCTGCACGTCACGGATGCTGAGCACGCCAGGCAGCGCGCCGCCGTCCACCAGCAGTCGCGGATCGAAGGGGTCGGACACGAAGCTGAGCCAGGGATAGCGCTCGGCGTCGAAGAAGCCCCTGCCGCGGGTGAGATAGGTATGGCGCCGACTGCCGAGGATCTCCACGTCGGTCGTCGACAGCGACAGGCGCACCTGCTGGCGGCCATCGGCCAGGTGCGTCAGGCGGCCTTCGAAGACCGGAAAGCGACCCTCGACCACGTCGCCCCAGCGGGTGGCCAGGCTGAAGCCGACTTCCGAGGTCGCGGTGTCGACGTCCGCGGCGCGGACCGGAACGGCCGCCGGCAGGATGGCGGCAACGAGGGCGACCAGGAACGCGCAGGCAGCGACCGGGACACGCCTCACGGCCACCAGAAGTCGATGAGGCGCGCCGCGCCAGGCTCGACCTCGGCGCCCACCGGCAGCTGCAGCATCGCGATCGAGCCCGGCGGCATGCCGCGGTATTCCCCCGACTGGCCGCTGTGCAGCAGCGCCACCAGGCGCTCCAACCCCGGATTGTGGCCGACCAGCATCAGCCGGCCGACATCGCGATGCTGGTCGGCCAGCGCCGCCAGCGTGCCGGCGGTGGCGTCATAGATGGAGGGTTCCAGGCGCTGCTCGACGTAGCCGACCACGCCGAACACGGCTTCAAGCGTCTCGCGCGTGCGCCGCGCCGGCGAGCACAGCACCTGGTCGGGCAGCAGCCTGTGCTCCAGCAGCCAGCGCCCGGCGGCCTCGGCCTCGGCCTGGCCCTCCGGCGAAAGCGGGCGATCGAGGTCGGCCTGTCCCGGCCCCGCCGCCTCGGCATGGGCGTGGCGCAGCAGCAGGATGTCCCTCACGTCGGTTGCCATCGGTCGATTCTCCATTTGTCCGCCGCGAACGGCTCAGGCCTTGCGCAGCCATTTAAGCAGCGGCGCCCAGTCCGCCTGATGGTTGCGTACCTGGGCGGAACGGTAGTCGAACAAGCTGCGCCCCAGGCCCACCAGCAGCACATAGGCCTGGCTGTCGCGCAACGAGGCCACCACCGGGTAGGGCCACTGCCCCAGCAGGTCGAGCGTGGCCTGCGACGCGTTGGTCCACGGCTTCATGCGGTTGGCGACCAGGCCCACGCGCAGGTCGCCGCGGCGGACCCTTGCGTGCTGGGCCAGCGAGTTGAGGAAGAGCACGGTGGCGTCGAGGTCGAGCGCCGAGGGCAGCACTGGCACCACTACGGCGTCGGCATGTTCCAGCCAGGTCCCCAGGTCGTCCGCCATGGCGCCGGCCGGCGCATCCACCACGACCCGCTGGGTATCTTCCGGCAGCGACTTCCAGGCAGTCCCGGCGCGCCTGGCACCGGCGATCGGCAGGACCGCGCTTTCCAGCCCGGCGCGGCGCTCGGCCCAGCGGGTGGACGACTGCTGTGGATCGGCGTCGATGATCACCGTTCGCAGGCCGTCGACGGCCGCATGCGCGGCGAGGTGGGTTGCGATCGTGGTCTTGCCTGCACCGCCCTTGGAACTGGCCACCAGCACCGTCTTCATGCGCTCTCCGGTCACGTCCGCCAACGTACGGCAGTCGAGGGTACACCGCCCGACACGACATCGCGCACCTAGAATGCACCGACTCCCGAGCACTGGCACCACGCACCCGATGAGCGACCTGCAGGACCTGGCTGCGCTGATCCGCGCCGATACACCGTTGATCATCGTCGAAACCCCGGACGAGCCGCGGGTGGTCGAACTGTTCCGGCAGTCGCTGCTGCACGTCTGGCGCGCGCTGTACCGTTGGACCATCACCGAAGGCTTGCGCCGCCTGGACCTCGACGGCGAGGACCCCACCGACGACGCCCCCGACGCCACCAGCACCCTGCGCGCGATCCATGGCGCGGAGCAGCGCGGCGTCTACCTGCTGCTCGATTTCCACCCCTACCTGGGCTACGCCGGCACCCAGCGCATGCTCCGCGACCTGGTCCAGCGCCGCGGCTGCCAGCCGCACGTGCTGGTTCTGGTCGGCCACAAGGTGGAGCTTCCGGCGGAGCTCGAAGCCAAGGCGGTGCGCTTCGGCATCCGCCTGCCGGACGCCAACGCCCTGCTCAAGCTGGTCCGCGAGGAGGCCCTGCGCTACCAGGCCGAGCACGGCGGCCGCCGGGTCGAGGCCGACGCCGACGCGGTGAAGCTGATCGTGCGCAACCTGCAGGGCCTGGCCCTGGGCGACGCCCGGCGGATCGCCCGCCAGCTGATCTTCAACGACGGCGCGCTCGGCCACGACGACCTGCCGCAGCTGGCGAAGCTCAAGTTCGAGCTGCTCAACCGCAGCGGGCACCTGCATTACGAATACGACACCGCGGGATTCGCCGACGTCGCCGGCGCGCGTGCGCTGAAGCGCTGGATCGACCAGCGGCGCGGGGTGTTCACCTCCGGCAACGCGCCGCCCGGGCTGGATCCGCCCAAGGGCGTGCTGCTGCTGGGCGTGCAGGGCTGCGGCAAATCGCTCCTGGCCAAGTCGATCGCCGGCGGCTTCGGCGTACCGCTGGTGCGGCTGGACTTCGGCACGCTCTACGACAAATTCCACGGCGAGACCGAGAAGAACCTGCGCGCCGCGCTTGAATCGACCGAACAGCTGGCGCCCTGCGTGCTCTGGATCGACGAGATCGAGAAGGGCCTGGCCTCATCCACCGGTGACGGCGACGGCGGGGTTTCACGGCGCGTGCTCGGCTACCTGCTGACCTGGATGGCGGAGCGCAAGTCGCACGTCTTTCTGGTCGCCACCGCCAACCAGGTGCACGAGCTGCCGGCGGAGCTGCTGCGCAAGGGGCGCTTCGACGAGATCTTCTTCGTCGACCTGCCGGGCGTGGAGACGCGGCGCGAACTGTTCGCGCTGCACCTGGGCAAGCGCGGGCTGGATCCAGTGGGCTTCGACCTGGATGGCCTGGCCACGGCCGCCGAAGGGTTCTCGGGCGCCGAGATCGAGCAGGCCATCGTCTCCGGCCTGTATGCCGCGCACGCAGCCGGCACGCCGCTCAACGACTTCCTGCTGCGCGCCGAGCTCAAGCGCACGCGGCCGCTGTCGGTGGTGATGGCCGAGCAGGTGGATGCACTGCGCGGCTGGGCGCTGGGGCGGACGGTGCCGGCCGACTGAGCGCCGGGGGCCGCATTCACTAGGGTCACTCCCAGCTGGCGCCGCCGGCCGGGCTGGCTAGGCTTCATGGCATCGATCCGTGGAGTCGGCCATGAGCTTCCAGGTATCCAGCCAGATGTCCATCGCGCAGCAGATGCGCCTGGACAACCGCTTTGCAGTCGCCCTGCAGCCGCCGCCGCAGCTGCAGCAGGTCGCCAACCAGTATCCCCAGGGCGATGGCAGCTTCGCCGGCCAGGTCGCGGGCACCCAGCCGCAGCCGGACCTGGACCTGCAGATGGCGATGATGGCCAACGATGTCTACGCGGCCGACAACCCGCAGACCGAGCAGGCCCTGACCGACGCCGGCTGGACCGCGCTCGAGCCCAGCGCCGACGGCAGTTCGCTGGTCGACGCGCAGGGCAACGAGATCCCGATCGATCCGGCGCTGCTCAGCACGTCCGAAGGCTTCGACGCCTCGATCTACCAGAACGACCAGGGCCAGTACGTGGTCGCCTACCGCGGCACCGACGACTGGGGCCTGGCGCCGTCCGGCGATGCCGACGACAACGCGCAGCAGGGCCTCGGCTTCGAGAGCGGCCAGTACAAGGACGCCGTGGCCCTGGCCGAGGCCGCCAACCGCGTCTTCGGCGACGGCAACGTGGCATTCACCGGACACTCGCTGGGTGGCGGCCTTGCCTCCGCCGCGTCGCTGGCCACCGGCGTGCCGGGCGTGACCTTCAACGCGTCGGGCCTGAGCGACCAGACCCTCGAATCGCTCGGATTCAATCCGAACGCCGTGCGCGAGGACGCCGCCGACAGCGGCCAGCTGCGCCGCTACATCGTCAACGGTGATCCGCTGAACGGCGCGCAGCAGGACCTGCCGATCATCCCGATCCTCGGCATGTCGCCGCCCAACGCGGTCGGGCATGAGCTGCGCATCGACCCGCCCGCCGGCATGGGCGGCATCGGCGACCTTGCCGCCCTGCATGGCGGCGGTGGCGACAACGCCTCCTACGTCGACGCCCTGCAGCAGAACACCGCCTACGATCCCTCTACCCGTCCCAGTCTGTCCGAGCGCGCCGGAAGCGCCGTCGACGGCGGCCTCGACCGGCTTGGCGACTTCGCCAACGACGCCCTGTCCGCAGGCGGCCGGCCCATCCTCGGCTGGGCCATCGACCAGGCGCTTGACGTCGGTGGTGACATCGCCGGCGGCACCATCGGCGTGGTCGGCAACATCGGCCGCGACGGCCTCGAGCGCGTGGGCGAGTACAACCTCAACCAGCTTGGCAGCGTGATCCGCCAGGGCCAGGACGTGGTCGGCGACCTCTGGGACAACGGCGCCGAGATGATCGACGGCATCGGCGAGGCCGGGCGCGAGGCCTTCGCCAACGGCGACCACGTCGACGGCACCGCGCAGGTGGTCGGCGACGTGCTCGACTTCGCCATCGACAGCGTCGGCGACATCGCCGACGGCGCGCTGGGCCTGGTTGGCGACACCACCCAGAACCTCGCCAATGCCGGCGGTGGCCTGCTGCGTGACATCGGCGACGCCACCGGCCTCGACGCTCCGCTCGACGCCGTGGCCGGGTTCGTCGAGGGCACCGGCAAGGTTGTCAGCGACATCGCCGACGGCGCGGGCGACGTCATCGACACCGTCACCGACGTGATCGGCGACGGCGTCGAGGTGGTGTCCGACTTCGTCGGCGACGTTGGCCAGGCCACTTCGGACGGCGTGGAATGGCTGGGCGAGAAGCTCAACCCGACCAACTGGTTCTGAGCCATCGGACCGGCGCCACGCAAGCTGCAGCCGTGACGTAGTAACGTGACCCGCATGACCGACGCAGCCCCCGTGCTCCCGCTCGCGGCGCCCTCCCGCAGGATGGCGCCGCGCTGCGTTCGCGCATTGCTGGCCGCGTCGCTGATGCTCGCCTCCACCGCCGGCTGCGCCCGGCAAGGGACAGACGTGACTCCAGGAAAGGGCTTCGACAATCCCGGCAACGCCCAGCTTGCCGACGCCGTGACCGGCGGCGACGAAGCGCTCGCGCGCGAGCTGCTCGCCGCGGGCGCCAATCCGAACAGCGTCGACGACCAGGGCCAGCCGCTGCTGCAATGGGTGATGAAGCAGGGCGACCGCGGCGCGTTCCGCCTGCTGCTCGCGCTTGGCGCGGACCCGGCGCTCGGCAACGCCGACGGCCGCACCGCATTGCACCTGGCGGCGATGGGCAAGACCCAGGGCTGGCTGGAGGTGCTGCTCGAACACGGCATGTCGCCGGATACCCCGAACACCACCACCGGCGCCACGCCGCTGTTCGACGCGCTGCGCGCCGGCAGCGACGACAACATCGCGCTGCTGCTGGGTGCCGGCGCCCGCCTGGACGTGGCCGATCGCAACGGCACCACGCCGCTGCACCAGGCGGCCCTGGTCAAGGACTCGGGCGCGGTCCTGCGCTTCCTCGAAGGCGGCGCCGACCCGCGTGCCACCGACCGCACCGGCGCCACGTTCCAGGACTACCTGTTCCGCGGCGACCCCAAGCTGCTCAACGTCGCCACCCGCCGCGACCTCGAAAAGATCGACGCCTGGCTCGAAGCCAACGGCGTCGCGGTCACGCCGCGCAGCTGAAGCCGCGGCGAGGGAGCTGCCTGGGCCTCGCACCGACCCTGCTGGCCTCGCACCGACCCTGTGGGAGCGGCTATAGCCGCTCCCACAAGGGCGCGGTTACGGCCACGGGCCCAGCTGACCGCCGTCAGCGTCGCGGCTGCTGCCACGGCGCCCGCCACCCTGCCGGTGGCTCCTGCGCAAGACGGGCCTCGGCCAAGGTGCGCCTGACCAGCGCGTCTTCGGTATCGATCGCGGGATCGGCTAGCAGGCGGGCGAGCAGCTCCGCATCGCCCGTACCGGCCTCCTCCCGCCCTGACAGCTCCGCCAGCTGCTCCTGGCGCCAGTCCACGCCGCGGCGGCGTGCATCCAGCGGCGCGCGCTCGGCAGCGCTGCGGGTCAGCGCGCGCGCCATCGACAGGCCGATGCGTTCGTCGAGCACCGTCTGCGGTCGGGCCAGCAGCACATCGGCCATGTGACGGCACGCATCCGGGCGGCCTGTCGCGCGCAGCTGGCGCCCCGTGCAAGCAGCCAGCACCTCGCGGTAGTCCGGCAACAGCACCCCGTGGAGCGACGACGCCCAGACCGCGGCATGCGCTGCCGCCGATGGCTGCGTACCCTCCCCGAACGTCGCCCATTCCGCCCGCGTGGGCGAATGCCTGGCCAGCGCGTCGGCGACCCAGCGCAGCATCGGGTACGGATCGGGCGCGTTGCGGGAGGATTGTGCGGCGGCGGAAAGCAGAGCCTCGGGTCCGAGACCCTGGTGCAGCAGCGGCGCCAGGTTGCCGGGCGAGAGCGCCTGCCAGCGGCGCGCGGCGGCGGTGGCCGCGGCCTGCTCGCCAGCCACCGTGCCCGCGGCCAGCAGCAGCTGCTGGGTGATGGTGTCGCCGGCGCCCTTGGCCTCCGCGCCCGAGCGCCAGCGGGAGGCGTCCACGCCGGCGGCGACGCGTCCGCCTTCGTCATACGGCTGCGCCATTGCTTCCAGCAGGGTGGCCAGCGCCAGGTCGCGGGCGCCGTCCGAACGCCCCAACGCCGTCGCCACGCGCAGACCATAGGCCTGCCAGGCCTCGGCGCGCTGCTGCGCACGCTGCAGCTCGGCTTCCGTGGGCGCGGGCTCCGAAGGCATCTGTGCAAGGGCGGGCGCGGCCAGCGCCGGCAGCAGCAGGAGGGGCAACAGGAAGCGGATGCGCATGTGCGGCTCCATCAGCGTGGTCGATCGGCGCAGCATATCCGCGCGTTGGTGAATGCGGTCCGGGGCGTCACGCGCCAAGCCTGGCGAACCCGACCTAGGGTGCACCCCCGATTGAACGCGGCCGCGACCGGCGGTCCACTGGGTGCAGACTTCCGCCGGACCGCCGTCATGCAGCTGATGCGCCTGGACAACGATTCCGCCTCTGCGGTCCACCTGCACAAGCTGCGGCAGGCGCCGCCGCCCGCAGCGGACGCCGCGAACGCTCCGGCCGCACAGCCGCTGCAGGGCCGCCACGAACCCGCATACCACCCCCAGATGTCCGCGCTGGCGCCCAACGCCGCCCCGCAATGCGCCCCCGGCGGCGTGGGCCCGGGGGAACTCTCCGCGGTGGCCGGCGGCCAGCAGGCGCAGGAATTCGACGTGGTGCTGTCGCAGTTGGCCACGGCAGTCTATGAGGGCCGTCCCGCACCGCCAGCCGGCTGGTCGGCCGTGACCGACGCCGACCTCACCGCCCGCGGCATCGACGATCCTGCCGCTTGGCGCACGCAGTACCTCGAGGGCGGCGACCAGCTCGTCGCCCAGCACTTCAAGGCCGAGATCTACCAGGACTGCGACGGCAACTTCGTGCTCGCCTACCGCGGCACCGACGGCAGCGGCGCGGACTGGATGAACAACTTCCGCCAGGGCACCGGCTTCACCACCAACGACGAAATCGACAAGTTCAGCGGCCTGGCCACCCGCACCGCGGTCGAGTTCGAGCGCCGCTTCGGCACCCCGGATGCCGATGGCAACGCCACCAACCTGGCCATCACCGGCCACTCGCAGGGCGGCGGCCTGGCATCGGTGGCTTCGCTGGCCTCGGGCGTAGCCGCGGTCACGTTCGACGCGTCCGGTATCCATCCCAACACCCTGGACCGCATGGGCATCGACCCGCAGGCCGCGCGCGACATGGCCGAGGGCGGCCTGATCCGGCGCTATTCCCTGGCCGACGACCTGCTGACCAATGCCCAGGAGTCGAGTCCGCTGGCCCTTGCCGCACCCGATGCCCTGGGCACGCAGATCGTGGTCAAACCCAAGGGTGTGCAGGACCTGACCCTGGTGCCGCGCGGCCTGGCCCTCGAGACCGGCCTGCCGACGCCGGTCGCCATCGGCCTGGGCGCCGGCCTGGAAGCGCTGGACCGCCTGAACGTCCCGGTGCTGGGCGATGTCGCCAGCCTGGTGCGCGGCGCGGTCAGCCACAGCCCGGAACTGCTCACCGACGCCATGATCCAGCAGCAGCCCTGGCAGCCCGGCTATGAGAACCCGCCGCAGGGCACCACCGGAACGCTTGTCGACCTGGTCCCGGATGCGCTGCAGGACGACTTCGCGCGCAACACCCACGACCTCGCCGGCGACATCATCGACGTGGTCGAGACCGACTTCGCCCACGGCAACGGCGTGCAGGGCGGCTTCCGCATTGCCGGCGATGTCGCCGAAGGCGTCTTCAACTCCACCGGCGACACCCTGCGCCACGGCGCCGAATCGCTGGCCCAGCGCATCGACGACCGCTTCGACGGTCCGGTCAGCGACGTCGCCGCGGACGTGGTCGCCAGCGGCGGCCGCGCGGTCGAGGCGGTGGCCGACTTCGGCGGCAACGTGGTCGAGAAGGCCGCCGACCTGCTCGGCGGTGCGGCACAGACCGTGCGCAACTGGTTCCGCTGACCGCGCGCCGCTATGGCACCATCCCCGGGGATGCGCACCAGTGCCCTGATCCTCCTCCTGGCGGCAAGCGCGGCCGCATGCAGCGGACCGCCGACCATGGACCATCCTTTCACTGACCCGCAGCTCGCCCCACTCGCCGACGCGGCGCTGCGCGGCGACGCCGACACGCTGCGTGCAGGCCTGGCCGGGGTCAACCCGGACACGCCCGGCAAGGACGGCACCAGCCTGCTGCAGCTGGCCGTGGCCGCCGGACAGCCCGCGACCGTCGCCGCGCTGCTCGATGCCGGCGCCGACCCCAACCGGCAGTCGCCGGGCGGCGGCGGCCCGATGCACGCGGCCGCTTTCGGCGACGACCCGACCCTGCTGCGCGCCCTGCTCGACCACAGCGGCGACCCCGACCTGCGCAACAGCGCGACCGGTGAAACCCCGCTGGTGCGCGCCATCCTCGGCCGCAGCGACGCCCAGGTGAAGATGCTGCTGGATGCCGGCGCCGACCCCGGCGCCGCCGACGACAACGGCGCCACGCCGCTGCACGCGGCCGGCTCGATCAACGCCGGTGCGGTGGTGATGCTGCTCCTGGCGTCCGGCGCGCCCGCGCACGCCACCAACTCCGCCGGCGACACCTTCCAGCCGTATTACTTCCAGCTCAGCGAATCACTGCTCAATGAGCGCGCGCGTGGCGAGCGCCAGGCGGTCATCGACTGGCTGCGGGCGCACGATGTGCCGCTCGAGGCCGGCGTCGGCGAGTAGCCGCCGGCGTCGATCCGCCGCGATCAGGGCCAGCTCGGCGGCGCCACGCGCCAGGCCGCGGCCACCTCGGCCAGCAGCGCGCGATCGGCCGCGGTCCAGTCCGGCAGCAGCCGCGCCAGGTCGGGCGACTGCCACAGCTGCGGTTCGGTGCGAACGGCGGCGGCGTACCAGCGCACGGCTTCGTCACGGCGGTCCAGCCGCCACAGCCCCAGGGCAAGGGTCGGCGGCAGCCAGGCCGGCCCCTTGAGCCGCTCGGCGCCGGCCATGCGCCACTGCTCGAGCGCGCCGGCGAAATCACCGTGGCGGTACAGGTCCCAGCCATGGTTCCAGTGCATCGCGTCGCGCTGGCGTGCGCCTTCGGCGCGCTGCAAGGCCTCGGCGTAGAGCGCGGCGCCGGTGTCGGCGCGACCGGTGGCATAGGAAATGTGCGCCAGCTGCGCCGCGGCCAGCGCCGCGTCGCGGCGACCGCGGTCGCGTACCTGGAGCAGGCGCGGGACGACGTCTTCACCATCCGCCGCCGGATACAGCTCAAGCCGCCGGGTCACCTCGGTGTCGGCCTCGAAATAGAATTCCTTTGGCCTGGGGATGCCCTGGGCCCAGAGGCCGAGCGGCAGGACGATAAGCACGAGGGCGCCGATCAGGCGCGTGGCAAAGCGGTTCATGGCGTCACTTGGATTGGCGGAGCCCCTGTACTCCGGGGCGCATGGTACCGGCTGCACCGCGTGGATTCAGCCTCCGTCGCCGCACCGGCGCCCCGGCGGGCGCTTGCGGGGCGCGCCCGCTGCTAGAATCCGCGCCGCTTCCGCACTTCCGCGCTTCCGCGCTCTCGCGCAGCCGTGCGACGGCCGGCGCGCCCCTCCGCCAGCGTCCACGCACGCCACAGGGCCCCGCCATGACCAGCACCGCCGAACTCTCCTCTCCCGCCTCCGCCCGCATCGGCCTGACCCGTGGCGTGACCGACCACGACTACACGCTGGACGACAGGTACACCCGCACGCAGGGCCGCATCTACCTGTCCGGCGTGCAGGCGCTGGTGCGGCTGCCGATGATGCAGCGCCTGCGCGACCAGGCGGCGGGGCTGAATACGGGCGGCTTCGTGTCCGGCTACCGAGGTTCGCCGCTGGGCGGCTTCGACCTGGAGCTGTGGCGCGCGCGCAAGCACCTGGAAGGCGCGAACGTGCACTTCAAGCCGGGCCTCAACGAGGACCTCGGCGCGACCATGGTCTGGGGCACGCAGCAGACCAACCTGTTCCCGGGCGCCAAGGTCGATGGCGTGTTCGGCATGTGGTACGGCAAGGGCCCGGGCCTGGACCGCTCCGGCGACGTGTTCAAGCACGCCAATGCGGCCGGCACCTCGCCGCATGGCGGCGTGCTGGCGCTGGCCGCCGACGACCACGCCTGTCGCTCATCGACCCTGCCGCACGGCTCGGAAGGCGAGTTCACCAGCGCGCTGATGCCGATCCTCAACCCGGCCGGCGTCCAGGACATC
This sequence comes from Luteimonas sp. A537, assembly GCF_054052065.1. Lineage (NCBI taxonomy): Bacteria > Pseudomonadati > Pseudomonadota > Gammaproteobacteria > Lysobacterales > Lysobacteraceae > Luteimonas > Luteimonas renzhihongae. The sequence goes on along the minus strand of NZ_JBSVRH010000005.1, from coordinate 62,030 downwards.
CTCGACATGGGCCTGGTGGGCTGGGCGATGAGCCGCTACACCGGGCGCTGGATCGGCTTCAAGACCATCGCCGAAACGGTCGAGTCGTCCGCGTCGGTGGACGTCGATCCGTTCGCGATCGAGATCGTGACCCCGGACGATTTCGACATGCCGCCCGGCGGCCTCGGCATCCGCTGGCCCGACCCGCCGATGGACCAGGAGATGCGCCTGCATCGCTACGCGGTCAAGGCCGCGCAAGCCTTCGCGCGCGCCAACCGCATCGACCGCGTGGTGATCGATTCGCCGCAGGCCCGCCTGGGCATCGTGACCACCGGCAAGAGCTACCTCGACGTGCTGCAGGCGCTGGAGTACCTCGGCCTCGATGCCGACGCCTGCGCCCGGATCGGCATCCGCGTCTACAAGGTCGGCATGACCTGGCCGCTCGAGCCGATGGGCATCCGCGCGTTCGCGCGCGGGCTCGAGGACATCCTGGTGGTGGAGGAGAAGCACGCCTTCATCGAAAGCCAAATGAAGGAGCTGTTCTACAACTTCGACTTCGGCCTGGACGGCGGCCGCCGCCCGTCGATCGTCGGCAAGTATGACGAGGCCGGCGAGTGGATCCTGCCGTCCACCGGCGAGCTGACGCCCGCCACCATCGCCGGCGTGATCGGGCGCCGGCTCCACGGCGGCACCCACCAGCGCGGCATCCGGATGGACGCCCGCGACTCGGCGCACATCGGTGAGGTGCTGCGCTGGATGGAGGAGAAGGAAGGCGCGCTGGCGCTGCCGCGCGCGCAGTTCCCGCGCGTGCCGCACTACTGCGCCGGCTGCCCGCACAACACCTCGACGCAGGTGCCCGAGGGCTCGCGCGCGATGGCGGGCATCGGCTGCCACTACATGGTCACGTGGATGGACCGCAGCACCGAGACCTTCACCCACATGGGCGGCGAAGGCGTGACCTGGTCGGGGCAGGCGCTGTTCACCGAAACGCAGCACGTGTTCCAGAACCTCGGCGACGGCACCTACTTCCACTCGGGCACGCTGGCCATCCGCCAGTCGGTCGCGACCGGCGTCAACATCACCTACAAGATCCTCTACAACGACGCGGTGGCGATGACCGGCGGCCAGCCGGTGGACGGCACGCTGTCGGTGCCGCAGATCGCGCACCAGGTGAGGAGCGAGGGCGTGCAGGCGATCGTCGTGCTGAGCGACGAGATCGAGAAGTGGTCCGATCGTTCGATCTTCCCGTCGGGCGTCGAGCTCCACGACCGCCGCGAGCTCGACGCCGTGCAGAAGCGCCTGCGCGAAGTGAAGGGGACGAGCATCCTCATCTACGACCAGACCTGCGCCACCGAGAAGCGCCGCCGCCGCAAGCGCGGCAAGATCGCCGACCCCGCCAAGCGCGTGGCCATCAATTCGCTGGTCTGCGAAGGCTGCGGCGACTGCGGCGTGAAGTCGTTCTGCGTCTCCGTGCTGCCGAAGGAAACCGAGTTCGGGCGCAAGCGCGAGATCGACCAGTCCGCCTGCAACAAGGACTTCAGCTGCGTCGAGGGCTTCTGTCCGAGCTTTGTCACCGTGCACGGCGGTGCGCCGCGCAAGGGCAAGGCGGCCACCGGGCTGTCGCGCCTGGCGAACCTGCCGGATCCGGTGTTCGCCAGCGACGGCTCGCGGCCCTGGAACATCCTGATCACCGGCGTGGGCGGAACCGGCGTGGTCACCATCGGCGCCCTGCTGGGCATGGCCGGGCACCTGGAAGGCCGCGGTGCAAGCGTGCTCGACCAGACCGGCCTGGCGCAGAAGGGCGGCGCGGTCACCACCCACATCCGCATTGCCGGCGCACCGTCGGACATCCACGCCGTGCGCATCGCCGCCGGCGAGGCCGACCTGGTGCTGGGCTGCGACATGGTGGTGGTCAACGACTACTGGACGCTCTCCAAGCTGCGCGCCGGCCGTTCACAGGTGGTGATCAACAGCTACGAAGCGATGCCGGGCACGTTCACCACCCGGCCGGACATGCAGTTCCCGGCGACCGACATCATCAGCGCGGTGCGCACGGCGCTGGCCGGCGACGACGTGGCCGACGCCGCGGCCGCGGCCCGCGCCGCGCGCGCGCTGAACGTGGTCGATGCCACCCAGCTGGCCACGGCGCTTCTCGGCAACGCCATCGCCGCGAACCTGTTCATGCTCGGCTACGCCTGGCAGCGCGGCCTGGTGCCGCTGTCGCTGGACGCGCTGATGCGCGCGGTGGAGCTCAACGGCGCCGCAATCGAAATGAACAAGACCGCCTTCGCCTGGGGCCGCCTGGCCGCGGTCGACATCGAAGCGGTGTACGAAGCCGCCGGCATCGTGCGCAACACGCGCACCGCCGCCGAGGACACGCCGTCGCTGCTCGACGCGCTGCCCCCGGGCGACTGGGAAGGCAACGAATGGGGCGCCACCAGCGCGCCCAAGCCGCAGCGCACCGAAGACCAGCTGCGCCACCTGCCCGAAGGGGCGGACAGCATCGCGTTCCTGCCGCTGGACGACGCCCGCCTTTCACGCAGCCTCGACGAACTGGTCGCCCGCCGCAGCGCCTTCCTTACCGACTACCAGGACGCGAAGTACGCGCGGCGCTACACCGAGCTCGTGGCCCGCGTGCGCGCCGCCGAAGAAGCCCGTGCGCCCGGCGCCACCGATCTCAGCGAGGCCGTGGCCCGCTATTTCTTCAAGCTCATGGCCTACAAGGACGAGTACGAAGTCGCACGCCTGTACACCAGCGGCGAGTTCAAGCGCCAGCTGGAGCAGCAGTTCGAGGGCGACTACCGGCTCGAGTTCCACCTCGCGCCGCCGCTGCTGGCCAGGCGCGACGCCGAGGGCCGGCTGCGCAAGAAGGCTTTCGGCCCGTGGGTGTTCAGCGCGTTCAAGGTGCTGGCGAAGCTCAGGGGCCTGCGCGGCACGCCGCTGGACGTGTTCGGCTACACCGCGGAGCGGCGCACCGAGCGCGCGCTGATCGACGGCTACGAGCTCACGGTCGGCGGCCTGCTGGACGCGCTGGACTCCGGCAACGTCGCGCTGGCGGCGGAAATCGCATCGATCCCCGAGCACATCCGCGGCTACGGCCACGTCAAGCACGCGCACCTGGAGAAGGCCAAGGCACGCGAAGCCGACCTGCTGCGCGAGTGGGCCAATCCGCTGCGCATCGTGCAGGCGGCCTGACGCCACGAAGCCCCAAGTCGCAGGGCCGCTGCTCCTACAGGTCCGTGGGGCGGATCGGTGCCGGCGTCAGCCGCTGCAGCCGCCGCAGCACACCGAGGGCTGCTGCTCGACTTCGGCCGGCTGCACGTCGCCGCCGACCTCGTTGATCAGGGCCGCCAGCCGGGCGGCGTCGATCGCCGCGTTCACGCGCAGGCCGTGCGCCGGGTCGATATCGACCACCGCGGCGGGATCGAAGGCCAGCAGCGCGTCCTCGATCACCACCAGCGGCGGCAGCGGCCGCGACGCGCGGACATGGAACTCCATCGTCGACTCCTGCTGTGGCGGCGCGCACGGCGCCGATGGCCCCATGCTGCGCCGCCTGCGGCGCGCCCGCGATGATCCAGGTCAAACCGCGCGCAGAACGGGAGCCGGGCTCCCGCGCAGTGGCTAAAGCGCCGCGACTGCAGCCCGCGCGACCGCGATCGACTGTTCTTCGCGCTCGGCCAGGGTCGTCTGGTGCCAGGCCCTGCTGGCCGCCACCAGTTGCTTGAGGTCGGGCGGCGCCGTCATCCGCTTGCCGTGATGGGCGGTGACGCTGAAATGCAGGTTGTCGACCAGCACGCTCAGTTCACCGCGCCCGACCAGCATGCGGGCCTGGTCGCCGACCCCGTCGACGTCGCTGAACTCGATTCCGCGCGAAGCACTGCGCGTAGCGTCAGCGACCCCTCCAAGCAGCGCGTCGGCCGCCGCGCTGTCCGGCCCCGCGTTTTCACGCGCCTGCTCGCGGACGCCGTCCATCGCCTTGTCGAGTTCGGCACCGCTTATTCCACGGGTGACGTTGGCGAAGTGTTCCGCCGCGGCCCTGGCATCGTCCGCAACCCGGGTCACATGGATGGTGGCGTCCATGACCATGCCTTCTCCCTTCCAGTTGTACAGGCACATGCCCGAGGATTCGTGCTGCTCGATTTCGCCCGCCGGCAGGCCGAAGACGGTCGCCACGGTGTCGACCGTGACCACGCTGCACGGTGAGTCCCGCAATGAAGGATCGAACCTCGCCGAGGCCGCGGTCGACGCCTGCGTCCCACCGGCACCCGGGCTCCCGGCCACGGTCGGGCCATCCCCGCCGCAGCCGGCCAGCAACAACGCAAGCGTGGCCGCGGACGCGACCGGAACAAGGGAGGGGCGGACAGACCGCTGGCGGTACCGATGGAAAGGCTTGTGCATGGCACGGATCTCCTGCCGCGATCACTCGCGGGTTCGTCATGGATCGGGGATGGATCAGCGATTGCGCGACTGGTGCAGCAGCGCCGATTCAGCGGTCGCATCGGACACCTGGTGCCAGCGGGCCCAGATGGTGCCGATGTCGTCATCGAACACCATCGCGTCGCGCGCAAGCGCCGTGGTCGCAAGGTCCTGGCCATCCGCGTTGGCGGAGATCACGAACACGAAGCGCGGCGTAGCGGGGTTGAACGGCGCTGCGCGATCGGCCTCCTCGCCCATCGCCGCGACCAGGTCCTCGGCGACGCGCGCCGGATGCGGGCTTCCGTCCCCGGCTCTGGTCGCATAGCGATCCGACGGCGCGGAAACATCACGCGCGAACCATTCGCCTTCGGGTTCGGCAGGACCTGCCAGCGCAGCGCAGGGAGACCCGAGGCAGTCCACCGCGATCGATTCATCAGCGGACAATTCCCTGCGCGCCGCCTCTTCCACCCCGGCGCGCATCCCCTGCCGCGGTGCCATCACGAATCGCCAGGCCACGTCCGGCCCGACCCCGAATTCGGAGACATCGGCCAGGTGCTCTTCCGGCACCGATCCGCGCAGGTCCTGGTGCCGTGCCGGCCCGAGATTGAAGCGCTGCACTTCGACGTAGTCCAGGTTCCGGTCCGGCGCCTGCGCATCGGGCGCAACGTGCCAGGTGACCCGGTAACGCGCATGCGGCAGCAGTCCTTCCCGGTGTTCGACCAGCAGCAGCGCCCGCACCGGCGGCGCCAGGTCGGCATCGGGATTGAAGGCCGACGCGCCCTGCCCCGGGAAGCGCTCCGCGCTGTAATACCCGGAGTTTTCAACGGCTTCGACATCGACGGCGCTGAAGCCCGCAGCGCTGGCCCAGGCAGGCGGCGCCGGCTCCGACGCTGCGAAGGACAGGGAACCCGTGCTCAGCAGGCAGGCGAACAACAGTGGGCGCATGGGCATCATCGGCGGCATCCTTTCCTGGGCATGAAGAGAAGTTCCGTTCGCGTGGCGAAGCCAGCCGAGCGGGTCCCGGAGATATACGCCACCCGATGCACCCACCGGACAGTGCCTCCGGCGCTTCAGTCGGATTCCGCGCCGTCGTGCGCGCTTCCCACCAGCCGGCGTAGTAGCCGCCGAAGCGCTCGGGCGCCAGGTCTGCGAACGCGCCGCCGCGCGATGGACAGCCGGTTCAAGCGTCGATGGTCACGGTGTCGAGTGGCCGGGCGCCCTGCGCGAGAACACCAGGCAGCGGTTGTTGGCGGGCATCGTGACATCAGCCGCGATATCCAGGCCGACTGCGAATGCCAGTGCCGCCACCGCTTCGAAGTCGCGGATGGCCGAGCGCGGGTCGCGGGCTTTCAGCCAGGCGTCGAAGTCGCGGTTGCTGGCGCTCGTGTACGCACCGCCGTAGTTGAACGGGCCGTAGACGACCAGCGTGCCGCGCGGCGCATCGCGCAGCACCTCGCCGACGCCGGCGAAGAAGGCTTCGACCTCGGGCCAGCCCATGATGTGCAGGGTGTTGGACGTGAACACCGCATCGAAGCCGCCTGCGGCAGGCCAGGGGCCCTGCGCCACGTCGAGCGCGATCGGCGCCGGCGTGTTGGGCAGCGCGGCTTCGTCGAGCCAGGAACGGATGCCGGCGAGCTTGTCCGCGACCTCGGAGCACTGCCAGCTGAGCCAAGGCATGGCCGCGCCGAAATGGACCGCGTGCTGGCCGGTGCCGCTGCCGATCTCGAGCACCCGGTGATGGCCGGCGAGGCGCTCGCGCAGGACCGCGAGGATCGGATCGCGGTTGCGATCGCAGGCGGAGGCGTGTGGTTTCATCGGGCCAGTCTGACCGATCCCGCAGCGGCTGTTGCGCCAGGCAGCCGTCAGGCTTTTCCGGGGCTGGCGGACGGACACAGTGCGACCCGCTTCGATCGCTGGTCGACAAGGATCACGAAGCCTTGGAGCGCATGCGCGCCGACCAGGAGTTCCGGATAGCGATCCGACACCCGCACTTCGGCATCCTCGATGCTCGCCGCACCGATCCTGACGGGCCCGCGGACCACGCCGCGCATGGTTTCGATCCGTCCGTTGGTCAGCCCTCCCGCACCGGCAGGTTCCAGCGGGTTGCCCTGGAGCTGGCCATACAGCGCCTGCGGCATGAGGAATGCCACGTTCGCGCCGGTATCGATGTTGCCCTCCGTCCGGACATCACCGATCGACACGGAGACGCGAAAAGGCCGCTCGTACTCCAGGATCGAATCCCCGCCGGCCGGCAGGGCAAGGCTGCGGCTGAAGGACAGCATCCTCCGCGGATAGTCGATGACCAGCAGGCCGTCTTCGAAGAACCCGCGGCCAAGGATCCCCAGGAATGGCGCCTCCGGCGACATCAGGCGGCTGTAGTCACGGGTGATCACGTCCAGGTCGTGTCGCGACAGGCCGCCCAGGCTCAGCGAGTCCAGGCGCGTGGTGTCCACGGCCGCGGTTTCCAGGCCGTCGGAGGTGCTTGCGCGTCCATGGACCTCCAGCCCGAGCACGGCAACCAGGGCGGCGTCGGCGCGGCCGTTGCCGCTCGCTCCCGTATCGACAGCAAAGCGGAACGGTCCCCGCCCATTGACCCGGGCCTGGACATAGATGCGTCCATCGACAACTTCGAAGGGCACCTGCGCGTCGAAGTCGCTGCGCGCCGCTTCCCCGATGGCACAGGCATCGGACCGCGCCCCGGCATCCACGTTGCCGGCGTCGCCGAGGGCCGCCATGAGCATCACTGCAAGGAGCATCATCCGGATCCTGGTGCACGATTGAAGACGGGCGCCCTCACCGCTTCCGGCCGTCAAGCAGGTAGTAGGCCAGGTGGCCCAGGCCCGTCGCACCAAGCAGCAGCGCTGCCACGCCCGGCGTGACCTCGCGCGCCCCGATCAGTTCCACCAGGCCGAAGCCGATGGCCAGCGCTACCAGGACCGCGCCCCACTGCAGGGAAGACTGGCGGCGACGGCGCGCCTCGCCTTCGAGCAGCGCGCGCACCAGTTCTTCCGAGCCTCGGGCCTCGAAGATCCGGCGGCGCGCATAGGCTTCCACCGTCACCTTGATCGAGTAGGCGACGGCGGCGAAAAGGGAGATGGGAATCAGGATGTCGAAGTTCATGGCGTGCCTGCATCGGTTGGTTGACCAAGGAGATACGCCCGGCGACACGGCGGTTGCACTACGCCGATTGCAACCGGCGCGCCGATTCCCGTATCCCTGTCCTCGATGCTTCAAGCCAGTCCATCTTCCGACGATGCCGCCGACGCCGACCACGCGCTGGTGCAGGCCGTGCTGTCCGACGCCCCGGGTGCCTTCGAGCGCCTGGTCCGCGACTATCAGGGCCTGTGCTGGCACGTCGTCGACCGCTTGGTCCGCCATCCGGACGATACCCGCGAGCTCTGCCAGGAGGTTTTCCTGCGCATCCACCGCACGCTGCACCAGTACCGCGGCGAGAGCGCGCTGAAATCGTGGATCGCACAGGTCGCCTGGTCGGTGGCCGCACGCCATCTCGAGCGCAAGCGCATCCCGATCGCCGATCCCGATGACGACGACCCGCCCCTGGAAGAGCGGATCGGCGACGGCTTCGACCTGGAGGCCGCGGCATCGGACGCGGAGGCCGTCAGGCGGCTGCACCGCGCCATCGAAATGCTGCCGCCGCTGCAGCGCAGCCTGCTTGCGCTCTACCATCTGGAAGAGATGCCAATCGCCGGGATCGCGGAGGTCACGGGCCTCGCCGAAGGCACCATCAAGAGCCATCTGTTCCGCGCACGCAAGCGGCTGCGCAGCCTTCTGGAATCACGCATGGGAGTTCCGCCATGACCACGAAAGACACGGCCCCCAAGGTCGACGCCAGCGAATGGGAGGCCCAGGAACAGGGGCTGCGAGTCGCACGCGGCAATGGACACGGGCCGGCCGACGCCGACGCCGTGGCCCACTGCTACCGTCTCGTGGCCACGGCAGTAACAACCGCCCCACGCAGCCAGCCGCCGCCCGGTTTCGCCGCGGCGGTCGCGGCCAGGGTCGGCATCCGCGACCCGAGGTTCGAGCCGATCCTGGCTCGCAGCCTGCTTCTGATCCTTGCCACCGCATCGATCATGGCGGCGGCGCTCTACGCCGACGCGGCGTGGTACGCGCTCCGCCAGGCGCTGGCCACCGACGCGATGCCGTGGCTCGCGGCCGCCGGGATCTGCATCGCCCTCAACTGGATATCCGGCCAGATCCGCCGGCTTCACGCGCTCCCGCCCATGACCCCGAGGCGCTGAACGCCTGCAGCAGGCGCGCGATCTCGATGACCGAGGCGATGCCGGCGGCGTTGTCGACCGCGACCCACGCCCGGCATGGATGGCGCGGCATCGGCACAATGGCGGCCGCGACATTTCGTGCAGGGCGTTGGACATGCGGATCGGAGTTGATTTCGGCACCAGCTATTCGGCCGCGGGCGCCGTGGTGGATGGCCAGGTGCAACTGATCCGCTTCGGCGACCAGGAGCAGTTCCGGACCACGGCATTTTTTCCGCAGCGACTGCCGGACCTCCACAAGTTCGAGCTGACCGATGCACTGCAGGGCGACGTGGCGCGTTGGATGAGCAGTGCCAAGGGCGAGCAGACCCGCGAACTTGCGCGCCTGGAAGGCCTTCGGCAGGCGGCCATGGCGCTACCTGTGCAGCAGCGCGCGGACGCGCTGGCCCAGGTCCCGACCATGCGCCGGCGCAGTGACGATGAACTCCGCCGCGCGGCGATCGCCGCCGTGCGCCGCAACTGGGCGGCAGCGGAAGTGCGCGACGCAATGGACGCCAAGGCCGATCTGGACGACGCGCTTTACGGCGACGAGGCGGTGGATGCATTTCTGTCCGCGGGTGAAGGGCATCTGGTGGTTTCACCCAAGTCGATGCTCGGCTACAGGCTCGACGCACATGCACGCGACGTGCTGCTGGGCATCGCCACCCATGTCTTGCGCCACATCCGCACCACCGCCTCGGCGCAGCTCGGCGCGGACGTGCGTTCGGCGGTCATGGGCAGGCCGGTGCGCTTCCGCAGCTCGATGCAGGAGGCCGGCGGCGAGCAGGCGCTGGAGATCCTCACCGACGCTGCGTCCGCCGCGGGCTTCGAAACCATCGAATTCCTTGAAGAGCCGGCCGCGGCCGCCTACGAGTACCACCGTCGCAGCCGCGAAGTCCGTCGAACGATGATCCTCGACATCGGCGGCGGTACCACCGACATGGCGCTGGCGCTGGTGGGGGGCGATGCGCCGGCACCAGTCGTTCATGGCGCGTGGGGCGAGCCCGTCGGCGGCACCGACGTCGACCTGGAGCTGAGCATGCGCGCGGTCATGCCGCTGTTCGGGAAGAACGTGACCAGGACGCCCGTGCATCTCTTCTACGAGGCCTCGCACGTGCAGGACCTGCAGCGGCAGGGCAACTTCCGCAGCGCCAGCTTCGACGACGTCGAGGCGCCCTATCGCCAGCGCCTGGTGGCGCTGCAGCAGGCCGGCCACACGGTGCGCCTGAACCGCGCCGTCGAGCGCGCGAAGATCGAACTCAGCGGCAGTGAACGCGTGGCGCTGGATCTCGGCTATATCGAACACGGCCTCGGCTGCGACATCGACCACGCGCACCTCGAAGCCGCCGCCGACCGCCCGTTCCTGATGCAGCTGCGCGCGCTGATGCGCGAAGCCGGCGCCGGCGCCGGCGAGGCGCCGGACGTGGTCTATCTCACCGGCGGCATGTCGCGTTCGCCGTACGTGCCGGCGCTGGTCGGCGAAGTGTTTCCGGGCGTCGAGATCGTGCGCGGCGATGCGTCGTTGGGCGTGGTCACCGGGCTTGCCCGCGCGGCCGCGGCCTGAGGGCCCGGCTCCGCGGCGAAAACGCGCGCGTTGCAATGCGCGGGCCGCGCGCACCTCGCGGAACTCGCGCCCTCGCCCCGACCGGCAACATGTAAAAAATACTTGACACGACCCCATCGCAATGTAAAAACTTGTTTACATCAAGCCGAGGGAGAATTGTCGTGACGATCGGGCGCTGGGGTTGGATCGGACTGCTGGCCGTGGCGGGCACCGGCCTGTGGTTGCTGCTGGGCAGCGGACGTGTGTTCGGTCACGACATCGGCGGTCTGGGCATGACCCTGCTGATCGGCTGTACGTGGGTGGCGCTGTACGCGGTGTCCTCGATGCCGCGCGGCGAGTTCGAGCAAGGCGCCTCACCCGGCGAGTGGAAGGCCTGGATCGGCTTCGCCTTCATGCTGGCGGCCACCCTCTACTTCGTCCTGCACGCCGAGGCGTTCAGCGGTGATGACCGCGCGGCGGCGCGGCGCGTGGCGACCAATCTCGTGCTGCTGCTGGTGGCGTGGACCGTGCTGTCGCGGCTCATGGCCTCGCGCTGGAAGGACCGCGTGCAGCAGGACGAGCGCGACCGCGAGATCGAAACACGCGGCGCCGCCTGGGGTCGCGGCGCGCTCGTGGTCGGGGTGATCTTCCTCGCGGTAACGCTGGGCCTGTCGCCGGAGCACAAGCTGCAGTGGGCCACGCACTTCGCGATCGGCAACATCCTGGTTTTCGTGCTGATGATCGGCTGGCTGGTCGAGGCTGCGGCGATCGCGCTCACCTACTGGCGGGACCGCCGCTGATGCCGCTGCCGTCATTGGCGAGGTGCTGACGCGATGACCGGCACTCCGCTGGAAAACGACATCCGGCGCCTGCGCCTGGAGCGCGCCGGAATGACCCAGCAGCAGCTGGCCGATGTCTGCCATGTGACCCGGCAGACCATCATCGCGCTGGAGGCGGGGCGCTATGCACCGTCGCTGGAACTGGCGTTCCGGCTGGCGCGCGCGTTCGACGTGGGCGTGGAGGATGTGTTCCGCTGGAAGACGCCCTGAGCCTCGGCCTCACTGCGCTGCAGGGGCCTGTTCATCCCGCAGCGCCGTCAGGATGCGCAACCCCGCGCGCCCATCGGCGGGCGTGAAGCCCAGTCGCGCCTGCTCTGCGGCAATCGCCCGCCGCGTCAGCGTGCCGACCATGCCGTCCGCCTCGCCGATCGCGTGCCCGCGCGCCAGCAGCAGTTCCTGCAGCTCCCGCCGCTCCGCGCGCCCGATGCCGGGGTCGTCCGTGGGCCAGGCAGTGGCAAAGGCAGCGCCTCCGCGCAGTCGATCGGCCAGGTGCGCAATGGCAAGGGCATAGCTCTCCGCCGCGTTGTAGGAATAGATCGCGTCGAAGTTCTTGAACACCAGGAACGCCGGGCCCTTGGCGCCGGCAGGCAGGATCACCGCGGCACGCGCGTCCGCGGCCACTCCACCGACGGCGCTTCCATCCACGCGCCTGACGCCCTGCTTCACCCATTCCGACAGCGGCTTGCGATTTGTCCGACCTGCCTGCGCGGCGTTGAATCCTTGCGGCAGCTGCACCTCGTAACCCCAGGGCTCGCCCGTGCGCCAGCCGGATCGTTTCAGGTAATTGGCGGTGGATCCCAACGCATCCGGGATGCTGCCCACCAGGTCGCGGCGGCCGTCACCGTCGAAATCCACCGCGATGCGCTGGTAGGTGCTGGGCATGAACTGCGTGTGCCCGAAGGCACCTGCCCAGGATCCGGTGATGCCTGGATCGACCAGGTCCCCGCCCGCCAGCAGCTGCAGCGTGGCGACCAGCTCGCCCTGGAAGAACGGCTGCCGCCGCCCGAAGCAGGACAGCGTGGACAGCGAGACCAGCAGCGGCCGCTTGCCGAAACTCCGGCCGTAGTCGCTCTCCACGCCCCACACCGCCACCACCGTGGCCGGGTCCACGCCGTACTCCGCCTGCGCGCGCGCAAGCGTCGCGGCGTGCGCGGCGAGCATGGCGCGGCCGTCGTCAATGCGCTGCTGGTCGACCAGCGCGGCCAGATAGTCCCAGATCGGCGTGCTGAACTCGGGCTGCTGGTTGAGCAGCGGCAGCACGCTCATGTCCGGCACCAGGTCGGCGGTCAGGCGGTCGAAGCTGCCGGCCGCGACGCCCTTGCCCGCAGCGGCGCCGCGCAGTTTGACCATGCAGCCCTTGAACGTGGCGAGCTCGGCAGCCGTTGGCCCGGGCTGGGCGGGCGGAGCCGGCAAGGTCTGCGCGGGTAGCTGGGGCGCTGCCTGTGTCGTTTGCAGCGGTCCCTGCGGCTGCGCCATTGCAACGGCGGCCGGCAGGGCGAGGACAAGGACCAGCGTGGCAAGCGGGGGAATCAGGCGCATCCGGAAACTCCGTGTTCGACTCGCCGGATTGTAGGCACGCGCCGCTTCGGCATGCGCCACGCGCGATGAACAGGCGACTTCACGGCCGGCAGACCGCCGCTGCGCTGTCATCGGCGGGGCCGCACGACAAGGACACACGATGGACGTACTGCAGAACACCGAACTCTGGATCCTCGCGCGGGTGGCCGCGGCGATGGCGCTTGGTGGCGTGCTCGGCATCGAGCGCGAGCTCGGCCGCCACGCCGCCGGCCTGCGCACGCACATGATGATCGCCGGCGCCGCGGCGCTGATCGTCGGCCTGGGCGACGTCGTGGCCGAACACTTCACCCAGGAGCAGTATCGCGACCTGCTGCGCATCGACCCCGGTCGCCTGATCGAATCGGTGGTGGCCGCGGTCGGCTTCGTCGGCGCCGGTGCCATCCTCCGCGCCCGCGGCGACCAGCAGGTGAGTGGGCTGACCACCGCCAGCTCGCTGCTGATGGCGGCCGCGATCGGCATCGCCGCCGGGCTCGGCAGCTACCTGCTCGCGCTGGGTGCTTCGCTGCTGTGCGTGGTGGTACTGGCCGTGTTCCGGCGGCTCGAGTCACGGCTTGGCACCGATGAACCGAAGCCCGAAAAGTCATGACCGCATACCTGCGCCGGAATATCCGCCAACCGCACGTCCGGCCATCCCACGCCCGTCACAGCACGCCCGTCCGCAACACCCCCGCCGCGCATGCGGCATGATCCCGCCATGACCATGAGGAACCGCCCATGTCCCGCTTCCACTCCGCTCGCCATCTTGCCGTGCTGCTGGCCGCGCCGCTGGCCTTCGCTGTCGTCGCCTGCTCGCCCGCACGCGAGCCCACGCCAGTGAACGGTGCACCCCCGAAAATCGTCGATGGCGGACTTGGCGGCAGCTGCGACGCCAAGGCGGCTGAGCAGTTCGTCGGCCAGCTGCTGGACGAAGCCGTGGGCGAACGCGCAAAGGCCGCCGCCGGCGCGCGCGGCGTCCGCGTCATCCGCCCGGGCATGGCGGTGACCATGGACTACCGCGCCGGGCGCCTGAACATCGAGATCGACGACGACCGCCGCATCATCAAGGTCAGCTGCGGCTAGGCCCATGGCACGCCGCAACCGGGGGAAGCGCGCACCGCGCAGCTGGATCTGGCTGGTCGCGGCACTGTTGCTGGTCGGCATGTGGCAGGTGCTGGAACGCCAGGACGGTCCGGCGCTCGCCTTCCTGCCTGCCGAAGCCCAGGCGACCCTGGCCCTGATCGACCGCGGCGGGCCGTATCCGCATCGCCAGGACGGCGGCGTGTTCCAGAACCGGGAACGCCTGCTGCCGCAGCGACCGCGCGGCCATTACCGCGAATTCACCGTCGATACCCCGGGCTCGCGCGACCGCGGCGCGCGCCGCATCGTCACCGGCGGCGACCCGCCCGCGGAGTGGTACTACACCGAGGATCACTACCGGAGCTTCCGCGCCTTCGAACGCGGGGACCGGCCATGAACGGCTTGGAGCTTGGCGCGATGCTGGCCGATGCCAGCCAGGCGGCGGCCTACTTCGTCGATATCCACGATCGCGCCGCGCTGGTGGAATCAGCCACCTCGCTGGACTTCGCGGTGCGCGCCGTGGACCTGGAGTTCGCCGACGACAAGGCCGCGCTGCTCGACGGACTCGCCGCGGCGCTCGACTTCCCGTCGACCTTCGGCGGCAACTGGGACGCGCTGGCAGACAGCCTGGGGGACCTGTCCTGGCTGCCGGCACCGGGCTACCTGCTGCTGCTGGATCATTGCGGCGGCCTGCGAGAGGGCGCCGGCGATGACTTCGTCACCCTGCTGGACATCCTCGACGAAGCCGCACGCCACCACGCCCGCGCGGGCGTGCCGTTCTGGGCGCTGCTGCCGGTGTCGGCGCCGTGACCGGCGTGCATACGCCGTACACACGGTCTTAGCGAAAAAAGGACACCGCGCATACGTCCACACGCGGACACTGGGCCGCGAGCCCCTGACCGTGGACAACTGCGATGAAGCGACTCCTCCCGATCACCGGCGCCGCACTGGCGCTGTCACTCGCGGCCTGCAGCGACCCGAGCCAGGCCTACACCCCCGTGGATGAGCTGCCTTCGGCGCAGACCCCGGCTGCGGAGCGCACGGAACCCGGCGCGCTGCCGGCCGACGATGCCATGCCTGCCCCGGCACCCGTCGTCGACCCGGCACTTCCGCCCCCGGTGGATCCCAGCCTGCCGCCGGTGGATCCCGCCACGCCGCCGATGAACCCCACCGTGCCGCCGATCGACGAGACCCAGCAGCCGCCACCGCCGGTCGATTCGCCGATGGCCAACGAGCCACCGACGGACTGAGCCGCGGTCTTCAGTCGTCGCCGCCCTTGCGGAAGTCGATCGGCTGGCTTGGGCGGTCGCTGCTGATCGTGGCGCCGCTGTCGCGAACGCAGTCGCGCGAGACCGGCTCGCCGGGGCGATCGCTGCTGCTGGCGCACAGTGGGTTGGCGTCTACCGCCGCGTTGGTGTCGTAGTACTCGGGCGTGGCGGCGCAGGCGCCGAGCAGCAGCGCCGCGGCACCGGCGGCAAAGGCGAAGCACATCGCGCGCATGGGACTCTCCTCGGGCGTATCGGCAGTCCAGCCTGCACGAGGATCCCCGCGGTCCGCAAGACGCTCGCGCCTGCAACCCGCCGCCGTGCCGGGCCCGCGACGCTCCGTCGATCAGGCCCGCGGGTCGCCGATGAAGCGGAGGAACTCCGAGCGCGTGCGCGCGTCGTCGCGGAAGCCGCCCAGCATCTTCGAGGTCACCATGCTCACGCCGCGCTTGTGCACGCCGCGGGTGGTCATGCACTCGTGGCTGGCCTCGACCACCACGCCCACGCCGCGCGGCTTCAGCACGTCCTGGATGACCGCGGCGATCTGCGCGGTCATCTTCTCCTGCACCTGGAAGCGGCGCGCATAGGCGTCGACCACGCGCGCGAGCTTGCTGATGCCCACCACCTTGCCGTCGGGCAGGTAGCCGACGTGGGCGCGACCGATGATCGGCGCCATGTGGTGCTCGCAGTGGCTCTCGAACTCGATATCGCGCAGCACGATCATCTCGTCGTAGCCGGCGACTTCTTCGAAGGTGCGCTCGAGGTACTCGCGTGGATCGTCGGCATAGCCGCTGAACCAGTCGCCGTAGGCCTTGGCCACGCGCTTGGGGGTGTCCAGCAGGCCTTCGCGCGCCGGGTCGTCGCCGGCCCAGCGCAGCAGGGTGCGGACAGCGGCCTCGGCCTCGTCGCGGCCCACGCCGTTGCGCTGATCGTCCGGATTGGCCATCGCCCTGCTTCCTGTCGCCTGAAAACCGCCATGGTACCGCGCCGCGGCGGCGGGCCAGGACGCAGGCCCCGGACCAATGGCCCTGACCCGGCACCCGCATTCATGGGAAAGTCGGGCCACGATCCTGCCTCGGCACCCCAACCCTCCCTCCCTCCGGAGAGCCCCAGATGCGAACCGCTTCCGCCCGCTCGCCCCTCGCCATCGCCCTCGCGCTGGTCCTTCCCCTCGGCCTGGCCGCCTGCAACGACCCCGGCACCGCCGCGGCCGCCGGCAACCAGGCGACGACGGCCGCCACGAACGCGACGGTGGCCGATCCCGGAGCCGAGACGGCGCGCCTCAATGCCTGGTTCGAGGAGAAGTACGAGGAGCAGCTGCAGTTCAGCCCGGTCCAGCTGACCTTCCTCGGCCGCAAGGAGCTCTACGACCGGATCGACGATGTCTCCGAGGCCGGGATCCGCAGGCAGCTGGACTGGATGGAGGCCTCGGTGAAGGACATGGAGGCGCAGTTCGACTACGACCGCCTGGAGCCCGAGGCGCAGCTGTCCTGGAACCTGTGGAAGAAGCAGTACGAAAGCGCGCGCGACGGCATGCCGTTCCTGCTCGACGGCTACTCGTTCGACCAGATGAACGGCATGCACAGCATGGCGCCGACCTTCATGATCAATTTCCACAAGGTCGACGACGAGTCGGATTTCCAGGCCTATGTGGCGCGCCTGCGCGCGCTGCCGGCGACCTTCGACATCCTGCTTGAACGCACGCGCGCGTCGGCGGCGCAGGGCATCCGCCCGCCCAGGTTCGCCTGGGAAGGCGTGGCCGACCAGTCGCGCAAGATCATCGCCGGGGCGCCCTTCGACGACGGCCCCGACAGCGCGTTCTGGGCCGATGCCCAGGCCAAGGCCGACGCGCTGGCGGAGTCCGGCAAGGTCACCGCCGAGCGGGCCGCCGAACTGAAGGAAGAGGCGCGCAAGGCCCTGGTGGACGACGTGAAGCCGGCCTATGAACGCATCCTCGCGCTCGCCGCCGAAGAGTTGCCGAAGGCCGCCGAGAACCCCACCGGCGTCGGCCAGACGCACCCCAACGGCGCCGCCTACTACGCCTACCAGCTGCGCGAGAATACCTCCACCGACATGACCGCCGACCAGATCCACGCGCTCGGCCTGTCCGAGGTCGCGCGCCTGCGCGGCGAGCTGGAGGCGGTGCAGGCGCAGATCGGCTTCGAGGGCGACCTGCAGGACTTCTTCAAGCACGTGCAGTCCGACCCGGCGCGCCTGTATCCGGACACCGACGCCGGCCGCCAGGCCTACATCGACGACGCCACGAAGGCGATCGACAACATCAAGCAGCACCTGCCGCAGTACTTCGGGCTGCTGCCCAAGGCCGACCTGGTGGTGAAGCGCGTGGAAGCCTTCCGCGAACAGGACGGCGCCGCCCAGCACTACAACCCGGCGTCACCGGACGGCAAGCGCCCGGGCGTGTACTACGCGCACCTCTCCGACATGAACGCGATGCCGAAGACCGAGCTTGAGGTGATCGCGTACCACGAGGGCCTGCCGGGGCATCACATGCAGATCTCGATCGCGCAGGAGCTGACCGGCGTGCCGACCTTCCGCACGCAGGTCTTCGACACCGCCTACAACGAGGGCTGGGGCCTGTACTCGGAGTGGCTGGCCAAGGAGATGCCCGACACCTACCAGGACCCGTACTCGGAGTACGGCCGCCTGATGTCGGAGATGTGGCGCGCGATCCGCCTGGTGGTCGACACCGGCATGCACGCCAAAGGCTGGACCGAGGAGCAGGCGGTCGCCTACTTCCGCGAGAACAGCTCGGTGCCCGACGCCGCGATCCGCTCCGAGATCCAGCGCTACCTCGTGTTCCCGGGCCAGGCCACCGCCTACAAGATCGGCATGATCCGCATGCAGGAGCTGAGGAAGAAGGCCGAAGCCGAACTCGGCGACGCCTTCGACATCCGCGGCTTCCACGACACCATCCTCGGCGGCGGCGCCATGCCGCTGGACCTGCTGGAGCAGCGCGTGGACCGCTGGATCGCCTTGAAGAAGGCCGGCTGAGCGGCCTCCCGGAAGTGCTGCAGCCCTATGGGGCTGCAGCATCTTTTTTGGACACTACAGCCCTTGCGTGGGCTGCAGCTTTTGTAGGAGCGGCTATAGCCGCCCCTACAGTTTCCCGCGATACCTAGTGCACGCCGTGGCACACCGACGTCGGTCCGAAGGATTCGCCGAACGACTGGCCGTGCCCATGGTGCTGCCAGTAGAAGGTCGGCGCCGGCACCGCCTGGTTGCCGATCTCCGCCATGTCGGCCGCGACATCGAACAGCCGCCCGTCCACCATCACATAGCGCGTGTCCGCGGTATGGCGGATGTTGTCCAGCGGATTTCCGTCCAGCACCACCAGGTCGGCGCGCTTGCCGACCTCCAGTGAGCCCAGCTGCGAGGCCATGCCGAGGTAGTCCGCGCCGTCGATGGTCGCCGCACGCAGCGCCTCGAAGTTGCTGAAGCCGCCCTGGGTCAGCATCCAGGTCTCCCAGTGCGTGGCCATGCCCTGCAGCTGGCCATGCCCGCCCACCTGCACCTTGACCCCGGCGTCGCGCAGCGTCTTCAGCGACTTCGCCACCTCGATGTGGTGGTAGTCCCAGTCCGGCGCGGTCTCGCGGCGGATCGAACGCGCGTCCAGCGTCTCGCGCGGGAAGAAGCGGTTGAGCTTGGCGTCCTCCCAGACGTTGTCGCGCGCGTACCACCAGTACTCGCCCGACAAGCCGCCGTAGCTCACCACCAGCGTCGGCGTGTTGCGCACGTCGGTTTCCTTCCACAGGTTCACCACGTCCGCGTACAGCGGCGCGATCGGCAGGTTGTGCTCGATGCCGGTGACGCCGTCCAGGATCATGGTCATGTTGTGGTGGAAGGTCGAGCCGCCTTCCTCGACCACCAGCATGCCGAGCTCGCGCGCGGCCTGGTCGACCTGCTGGCGCTGCGCGCGCCGCGGCTGGTTGTAGCTCTTCACCGAGAACGCACCGTTCGCCTGCATCCGGCGCAAGTGGCTGCGGGCGTCGTCGAGCGAGTCGATCTCGGCCTTGAAGCCGCCATCGGCGCCGTACAGGATCGTGCCGGTGGAGAACATGCGCGGGCCGACCATGCGCCCGGCCTGCAGCAGCTCCGACTGCGAGAACACGAACTCGGTGGTCGCCGACGGGTCGTGCAGCGTGGTGATGCCGAAGGCGAGGTTGGCGTAGTACGCCCAGTTCTGCTGCGGCACCACGCCCTGGCCGAAGTTCGAGGCATGCGCGTGCACGTCGATGATGCCGGGGATGACGGTCTTGCCGGCCACGTCGACCACGCGCGCGCCCGACGGCACCTGCACCGTGCCCGCGCTACCGATCGCGGTGATGGTGTTGCCGTCGACCACGATCGTGCCACCCTCGATCACCTCCTCGGCGTTCTCCGCGTCGCGCATGGTGACGATGCGCGCATTGGTGAAGGCCACCACGTCGCGCGGCGCGTATACGGGCGCGTCCAGGCCCACGGCGATGCCGCCGCCGGGCGTCGGCTTCGCGATCTCCGCCGGCGCGCCGGGCAGGAAGTCGAAGGTCTGGTCCAGGCGGCGCGAGTGGTAGCGGTCGCCGACCATCCAGTGCAGCGACTTCGAGTCCGCCGCCCAGTGCAGGTAGCTGCCGATGTCCGCGCTCACCGGGCGCACCGGCAGCGCCTTGGTCTTGCGGTCGAGGGTGATGGTGCGGCCGGCCTCGGGCATCGGCGCCACGTAGGCGTTGAAGAGTTCGGTAAAAGCGACCCACTTGCCGTCGGGGCTGATCTGAACCGAGTCGACGTACTTCAGGTCGAACAGCGCGCGCGGGTCCTCACCGTGCAGGCCCACCGACATCAGCTTCTTCTCCATGCCGTTGCCGGCCAGGTAGAGCACGCGCGCGCCGTCGTGGCTGAACTGCGGCGACTGCCCGCTTTCGGCCACGCGCACCGGTTTGCCGCCGCCCACCGGCACCACGTGGATGCCGCGCTCGCCCGCCCACAGGCTGCCGGTCAGGCCGCCGCCGCTGCTGCGGCTGTAGACCACGTGCTTCCCGTCCGGCGAGAAGCGCGGGTGGTAGTAGAAGCCCGGCTCCGCGGTGAGCTTGCGGCCCTCGGCGGTGCCGCCGGCGCCGCGCACATGGATCGCGCCCAGGCCGTCGTCCGACCAGGTGGTGTAAAGCAGCTGGCGGCCGTCGGCGCTGAAGCTGGGCTGGTATTCGTAGACGTCGCGGTTGGCGGTCAGGCGCGACGGCGTGCCGCCCGGAAGCGGTTTGCGCCACAGCTGGCCCAGCGCGTGGAAGACCAGGGTGCCGCCGTCGGCCGAAGTCGCCACGTCGCGGATCATGCGCGGGTTGAAGCGGCCCTCGGGCAGCGTCGTCTCGAAGCGCAGCGGCTGCGACACCACCTGCTCCACCTGGGCGGTGAACGGGATCTTCGACGCGGCACCGCTGGCCATCTCGACGCGCCACAGCCCGCCCTGCGCCCAGGCCACCACCGACTTCGAGTCCGGCGTCCAGCCGAAGCCGCTGTACGGCCCGAAGATCGCCCACGCTTCCTGCTGGTCGTGGCTCAGCCCGTCCCACACCGGACGCACTTCGCCGCTGGCGATGTCCATCCGGTGCAGCACGCTGGCGTCGCGCACGCGCTTCACGAAGGCCAGGGTCTTGCCGTCGGGCGACACCTGCGGCCGGACCGCGCCGCCGGGCGTCGCGACCACGGTCTCGGTCTTGCCGGTCTGGCGGTCGAAGCGCTTGATCGCGTAGATCACCCCGTGCGGGTCGCGGTTGTAGTCAAAAGCGCCGCCGGAGCTCACGTCCTGCGAGAAGTAGACGTAGCGGCCGTCGGGCGAGACCGTCGGCTCGCCGATGTCCTGCTGCTCGTTGGCCTTCTCCACCAGCTGGATGCCGCCGCTGGTGCCGGCGGCGTGGTAAAGCCACAGCTCGCCGGCGCCCAGCGAGCGCGTCGAGGTGAAGTGCTTGCGGGCCACGATGTACTGGCCGTCCGGCGTCCACGTGGGGTTGTTGAGCAGGCGGAAGTCCTCCTCGGTGACCTGGCGCGGATCGCTGCCGTCGGCGGCGATGGTCCAGATGTTGTTGCCACCGCTGCGGTCGGAGGTGAAGGCGATGCGGCGGCCGTCCGGCGACCAGCGCGGCTGCACGTCCCAGGCGCGACCGGTGGTGACGCGGGTGGCGGCCCCGCCGGTGATCGGCATGCGGTAGAGATCGCCGAGCAGCGCGAACACCAGCTGGCGGCCGTCGGGCGAGACGTCGACGTCCATCCAGGTGCCTTCGCTGGTCTCGAAGCGGACGGTCTTCGGCGTGCCCTGGGTGGACTCGACGTTCCATTTGGCCGCTTCTTCGTCACCGTTGGCGTCCTTGCGCAGGCCGCGGGCGCTGTCCAGCGGCGCCTCGGCCTGGTTGGCGCCGGCGGCGTCAAGCGACTCTTGCTCGAGTTCGACGTTGTCGCTGCGGTCGCTGTCCTGCGTGTCGGTGCGGTCGTCCTGCTGCTGCGTGCGCTCCGGGGCCGGCGGCGCCGGCGGCGGGTTCTGGGCCAGCGCGGGGAAGGTGGCGAGTACGCCGGCAAGGGCGAGGGCAAGGGCGTTGCGTGTCATGCAGCGATATCCGTCTGGGCCAAACCACCCACGATAATCGCCGCGCCCGCGCAGGGCATCGCTCGAAAGTCCCGGTCCGGCCCGGCTTTCCTTTGGCGATCAGTGCCCCCCGGACGCTGCGGGATCCGCCGCGCTCCGGCCGAGTCAAGCCCGGCGTTCTCCGCATTGAGCTTGAATTCGGCGCCGCGGCACGCATATCCGCAGCCTGCCTGCCGTTTTGCAAAGGACACGCTCCATGACCACGACCACCGAGACCCGCAAGTTCGAAGCCGAAGTCGCCCAGGTGCTGCACCTGGTCACGCATTCGCTCTACTCGCACAAGGAAATCTTCCTGCGCGAGCTGATCTCCAACGCATCGGATGCCTGCGACAAGCTGCGCTTCGAGTCGATCGCCAACCCGGAGCTCCTGGCCGGCGAGCCCGAGCTGCGCATCGACGTCAGCTGGGACAAGGACGCGCGCACGATCACCCTGCGCGACACCGGCATCGGCATGGACCGCGACGAGGTGGTGGCCAACATCGGCAGCATCGCCAGCTCCGGCACCCGCCGCTTCCTCGAGGCCATGGGCAGCGAGCAGAAGGCCGACGCGCGCCTGATCGGGCAGTTCGGCGTGGGCTTCTACTCCGCCTTCGTGGTCGCCGACCGCGTGACCGTGTTCACCCGCCGCGCCGGCGCCGCGCCCGAAACCGGTGTGAAGTGGGAAAGCGACGGCCGCGGCGAGTACACGCTGGAAGACGTGACACTGCCCGGGCGCGGAACCACCGTGGTGCTGCACTTGAAGGCGGACGAAGACGAATTCCTCGACGCCTGGCAGCTGCGTTCGCTGGTGCACAAGTACTCCGACCACGTCGCGTTCCCGATCCGGATGCCGAAGGACGCGGCGGCGGGCGCGGATAGCGACGACGGCGCAAGCGGCACCGGCGATGATGCCGTGGCGGACGCCGACAAGCTCGACGAAGGCAAGGACGATTCGGCGAAGCCGGCGGCCACATGGGAAACCGTCAACGACGCCTCCGCCCTGTGGACCCGCCCCAAGGCCGAGATCAGCGACGAGGAGTACCAGAACTTCTACAAGTCGCTCGGCCACGACTTCAACGATGCCGCGGCCTGGTTGCACAACCGCGTCGAGGGCAGCCAGAGCTTCACCACGCTGCTGTATCTGCCGGCGCAGCCGCCGTTCGACCTGATGATGGGCGGCCGCGACGAGCGCAAGGGCCTGAAGCTCTACATCAAGCGCGTCTTCATCATGGACGCCGCCGAAGAGCTGCTGCCGAACTACCTGCGCTTCGTGCGCGGCGTGGTGGATGCCGACGACCTTCCGCTCAACGTCAGCCGCGAGATCCTGCAGCACAACCGCCAGCTCGAGCGCATCAAGGGCGCCTGTGTGAAGCGCGTGCTCGACCTGATCGAGCGCCTCTCGCGGGACGAGCCGGAGAAGTTCGCCGCCTTCCTCAAGGCCTTCGGCAACACGCTGAAGGAAGGCATCGTCGAGGACGCCACCAACCGCGAGCGCATCGCCAAGCTGCTGCGCTTCGCCTCCACCAAGGGCGAGGGCGCCGCGCGGACCGTTGCGCTCGATGACTACATCGCCCGCATGTCGCCGGGCCAGGACGCCATCTGGTACGTCACCGCCGACGGCTACAAGGCCGCCACCGGCAGCCCGCAGCTGGAAGCCTTCCGCGCGAAGGACATCGAAGTGCTGCTGATGTCCGACCGCATCGACGAATGGATGCTGGGCCAGCTGCGCGAGTACGCCGGCAAGCCGCTGAAGCACGTGGCCAAGGGCGAGCTGCCGCTGGACGAAGCGGAGAAGCAGAAGCTTGAAGACGCCACCGGTGCCGCCGCGCCGCTGCTTGAGCGGATCAAGGGCCTGCTTGGCGAACGCGTCGAAGACGTGCGCGTGTCGGCACGCCTGACCGACTCACCCTCGTGCCTTGCCCTGTCGGAATGGGAGATGGCACCGCACCTCGCGCACCTCCTGCGCGAAGCCGGCCAGGACGTGCCCGAGCAGAAGCCCACGCTCGAGATCAACCCGCAGCACGCGCTGGTGCGCAAGCTGCAGGGCGAAACCGACGACGCCCGCGCCACCGACCTGGCCACCCTGCTGCTTGAGCAGGCCGAGCTTGCCGCCGGCGCCCCGCTGCCCGACCCCGCCGCCTTCGTGCAGCGCATGAACCGCCTGCTCGTCGACTGAGCGGAACAGCGCGCCGCAGACCGGGCCCCGGCACGCGCCGGGGCCTTCTGCCGTCCGGACGGCGCCTTCATACGCTCTTACCCCTGCCGCCTGCACAATCGACCATTCTTTTCCGCGGAGTGTTGAAATGGGCCTGTTTTCCAAGATTTCCGAACGCATCTTCGGCCGCAAGAGCGCGCCGGAATCCACCCCCGCTCCGGCCGCCGGCAACAAGCCGGCACCGGTCATCTTCAGCGGCAGCACGCAGGACCCGAAGGTCTCGCCGCCTGCACCCACCCCCGCCGCGGCCCCGCCGGCCGCCGCACCGGTCGACGTGGAGGCGGTGCTCTCCGGCATGGCCGAGAGCAAGGGCGGCAAGAGCGATTGGCGCCATTCCATCGTCGACCTGCTGAAGCTGCTCGACCTGGATTCCAACCTGGATGCGCGCAAGGAGCTGGCCGCCGAACTCGACGTCAACGCCGGCGCACACGGCAGCGCCGAGCAGAACCTGGCCCTGCACAAGGCGGTGA
Organism: Luteimonas sp. A537; assembly: GCF_054052065.1. Lineage (NCBI taxonomy): Bacteria > Pseudomonadati > Pseudomonadota > Gammaproteobacteria > Lysobacterales > Lysobacteraceae > Luteimonas > Luteimonas renzhihongae. Next base: position 37,782 of record NZ_JBSVRH010000005.1, on the reverse strand, counting down.
TGCGCAAGCTGGCCGAGAACGGCGGCAAGGTTCCGGATTCGCTGAAGGACTGAGCCACCTGGCGCGCCGCGGCGGACACGTCGCGGCGCGCCCGCCCGGCATCGATGACGCCTCGGCCCCGGTCGGGGCGTCATTGCGTACCGGACCGCGGCATCGCGGCCGGACGCGTTACGATGCCGCCCTTCCCGCCCTGCCCTGCAGATTCCCCATGAAGGCCCGCACCTCCGTCGCACAGCCGGCCGCATGAGCAACACGTCACGCCGGGCCGCCGCCGGGACCGAGCCCCGCATCGAGCGCCTGCAGCCCTGGATCGCCGCGCTGCTGAGCGCGCTGCTGCACCTGTTGCTGGCCCTGCTTGCGATGTCGGCCGCCCCGGTCACGATGTCCAATCCCGAAGGCAGCGCGGGCGGCAGCCGGATCGACGTCACCTTCATCGACGTGGCCGACCCCATCCCGTCGCCCCCCGAGCAGCCACCCTCGCCGCCCGAGACGCCGCTGGAGCCCGTGCCGCCGCGCGAAGCGATCCGACCCCCGGCCACCTCGCCGCTCCAGGTCACCCGGGTCGTCCAGGCCGACGAATCCCTGCCGCCGGATGCGCAGGCCACGCGGGAGACCGCGGAACCTCCCGCCAGCGCCGCGGCGCCGCCGCGTCCCCGCCGCCACGTCCGCGGCCAGCCGCCGGGGATGCTCCCCGAACACCACGCGCCGGTGAACGCCGGCCCCGCGCGCAGCCCCGCCACCGACCGCGGCCGCAGGTACAACGCGTCCGCCGCCGAAACCAACATGGAAGCCGGTGGCTTCCAGGTGATTTACGACCTGCTGGGCGAAGCCAGGCTGCGCGAATGGCGCGACGCCGGCATGACCGAGCTCTACCTGCCGCTGCCGGGCACGCGCCGGCTCATGGTCTGCCCGCTGGAAACCGCGCTCCGGCGCGAATCCGGCCCCTGCCGCCTGGTCGAACCGGACGATCCCGGGCTGGCGGAGATCGGCGATGCGCGCAAGGTCATCACCATGGACCGGGTGTACCGGCAGGGCGAACTGCTCTGGAGCGGGCCGGGCCCGTACCGGTGAACCATGCCGAACGGCACGTCCCCTGCGGGCGCTGCAGGCACACTCTTGCGGGCAAACCCTTGTCCCGCCCCCTCCGGAGCACCATTCCATGCTGCGTACACTGCTGCTGTCCTCCGCGATCGCCCTCGCCCTGAGCGCCTGCGACCGCACCGCCACCGAGCCGCCGATGCCGACTACCGCCGCCACGCCCGCCGCCCCCGCCCAGGGCGAGAATCCGCTTTTCGCCGCCAGCACCCTGCCGTTCCAGGCACCGGTGTTCGACCGCATCGAGGACGCGCACTACCAGCCTGCGATCGAAGAAGGCATGCGCCAGCACCTGGCCGAGGTGCGCGGGATCGCCGACAACACCGCGGCGCCGGACTTCGCCAACACCATTGAGGCGCTGGAGCGCAGCGGCACCCTGCTGACGCGCGCCGCGTCGGTGTTCTTCGCCATGACCTCGGCCAACACCAACCCGGCGCTGCAGTCGGCCGAGGAAGCCCTGGCGCCGAAGCTCGCCGAGCACGGCGACGCCATCCACCTCGATCCCGCGCTGTTCGCGCGGGTGAAGACCCTGCATGACCAGCGCGCGGAGCTCGGCCTCACCACCGAGCAGCTGACCCTGCTTGAGCACACCTACGACAGCTTCGTTCGCGCCGGCGCCGAGCTTGATGCCGACAAGCAGGCCGAGCTGCGCAAGCTCAACAGCGAAGAGTCCTCGCTGACCACTGCCTTCTCCAACAAGCTGCTGGCCGCGACCAAGGCCGGCGGCGTGCTGGTGGACGACGTCGCCAAGCTCGACGGCCTGGACGAGGCCACGATCGCCGCCGCCGCCGAGGCCGCGAAGGCCGACGGCAAGGACGGCCAGTGGTTGCTGGTGCTGCAGAACACCACCCAGCAGCCGGTGCTGGCATCGCTGACCGACCGCGGCGTGCGTGAGCAGGTCATGGCCGCTTCGCTTACGCGCGCGCAAAAGGGCGACGCCAACGACACCCGCGCCACCATCCAGCGCCTGGCCGAACTGCGCGCGCGCAAGGCCGAGCTGCTGGGCTATCCCAGCTACGCCGCCTACGGCATCGCCGACCAGATGGCGGGCACCCCCGAGGTTGCGCTGAAGCTCCTGACCGACACCGTGCCCGCGGCCACCGCGCGCGCGAACGCCGAGCTTGCGAAGATCCAGGCCCTGGTCGACGCCCAGGGCGGCGGCTTCACCGCCGGCGCGGCGGACTGGGACTTCTACGCCGAACAGGTGCGCAAGGCCGAGTTCGACCTCGATGCCGAAGCCATCAAGCCCTACTTCGAGCTCGACCGCGTGCTGAAGGACGGCGTGTTCTTCGCCGCCGAGCAGCTCTACGGCATCACCGCGAAGGAGCGCACGGACCTCCCGGTCTACCACCCCGACGTGCGCGTGTTCGACATCTTCGACGCCGACGGCACCCAGCTGGCGCTGTTCTACCTCGATCCGTTCCAGCGCGAGAGCAAGCAGGGCGGCGCGTGGATGGGCAACTTCGTCGAGCAGAACGGCCTGACCGGCGACATCCCGGTGATCTACAACGTCGAGAACTACACCAAACCGGCCGAAGGCCAGCCGGCCCTGCTGAGCTTCGACGACACCACCACGCTGTTCCACGAGTTCGGCCACGCCCTGCACGGCATCTTCTCCAAGACCACGTACCCGAGCGTGGCCGGCACCAACGTGCCGCGCGACTTCGTCGAGTTCCCCTCGCAGTTCAACGAGCACTGGGCGCTGGATCCGAAGGTGTTCGCCAACTACGCCAAGCACTACCAGACCGGCGAGCCGATGCCCCAGGCGCTGGTGGAGAAGATGGTGCGCGCGCGCACTTTCAACCAGGGCTACGCGACCACCGAGTACCTGTCGGCGGCGCTGCTGGACATGGCCTGGCACACGCTGCCGGCGAGTGACGCGAAGAAGGACGTCGACGCGTTCGAGAAGGAAGCGCTGGCGAAGTACAAGGTGGACCTGGCGGCGGTGCCGCCGCGCTACCGCACCAACTACTTCAGCCACATCTGGGGCGGCGGCTATGCGGCCGGCTATTACGCCTACTTCGGCGCCGAGGTGCTGGATCACGACGCGTTCCAGTGGTTCCGCGAGAACGGCGGGCTGACGCGCGAGAACGGCCAGGTGTTCCGCGAGAAGATCCTGTCGATCGGGCATTCGCGGGATCTGGCCGAGGCCTACCGCGAGTTCCGCGGCAAGGAGCCGAGCGTGGAGCCCCTCCTCGAGCACCGCGGCCTGAACTGAGCCACCCACGGCCCCGGCAACATCCGGCCGGGGCCTTTTCTTTTGTGGGAGCGGCTACAGCCGCGATCAACGAAGCCGGTACATCACCGGCGTGCTGTACCGGCTCCGCTGGAATCACTCTGTCGCCATGAGGTATTTCAGGCCGTGGGTGAAGCCACGCGGCGCGACGCTCAGACACCATTAGACCGAAGCCGGCAGCGCCTTACTGCGGCATCCGCGCCGGTTCCAGCAGGCCCGGCGTGAACGACAGGCCATGGCCCACGTCGGCGATGCAGACACGCTCCCTGGAAGCGAGCCGGGTCCACTGCTTCGGACCCGGTTCCTCGCCACCGATGTGGTCGGGCTGCATCCACGCGCGACCGCTGAGGTAGTTCACGCTGGTCTCCATGATCTCGCCGGACCCCCGGTGCAGACCCCTCTCGTCATAGCCGACCAGCCGCATGCAGCCGACTTCAAACCGGAACGTAAAAGTCACGGTCCGCATGCGCCAGGACCCCGCGCTCCACCAGCTGCCCAGGGATACCTGCCATGTCCGGTTCGGGCGGAATTCCACTCCGCAGACCCCGTCCGTGCAGAGGACATCATCCATTGCCGGGATCTCCGCGCGTGGCACCAACGTGTCGTCCACCATGACCCTCCGCCATTCCCCGTCGGGCATGGTGACCACCGCGACCAGCATGCGCGGATTGGGCCAATGACTACTGCGGAAATTCGCCGTCGACGTACAGCCACAGCCCGTCCACCCGTTCGAACCGGCTCACCTCGTGCAGACGCAGCGCGGGTGCGCCACCGGTCTTGTAGCGGGCGACGAATTCGACCACGGCGGTGTCGTCGCCGAGCGCGGCGTGGCGCCTGACCTCGAGTCCCAGCCAGCGCAGGCCCGGCGTGTCGTCCAGCTCGAATGGATCCGGCCGCGTGGCGGGATGCCAGGTGGCCGCGAGGTAATCACGCAGGCCAAGCACGTAGGCGCTGTAGCGGGAGCGCATCAGCGCCTCGGCGGTGGCGGCGGGAGCGCCGTCGTGCGAGGGCTGGCAGCAGGCGGCGTAGGTCGTCGAGGGGTTGCAGGGGCAAGGTTGGGACATGGTGTGTAGGGGGGTCGCGCAAATCAGCGCTTGAGGCCGGCCACGATCTCCGACACATCGAGGCCCAGCTCGAGCTGCACGCGCACGTAATCGCGCTCCTTGCGCGACAGAGTGCGGCCGGCTTCGATGCGTACGTCCTCTGCATGCAGGATCCGCATGATCTGCGGCATCGCGGAACCGATGGCATCGGGGCCATAGCCGGCTTCGCGGAGGGCCGCGCGGAGGAGAGCTTCAACGTCCATGACATTCCTGATCGTGCGTGGGACGGTGCATTGTGAGGCATGCGCGGAAGTGGCGACGCGGCGGGTGGCGGAGCCGTTCTGGCGGCTCTCAGCCCCGCAGCGCCCGCACCGCATCGGTACCCGCCGGGAAATGCAGGCGCGCCGACGTATCGTTCGCGGCCTGCCACACCGCGTCCGCAACGTCCTCCGGACGCGTCCCCGCCTCGACCTGCGACAGGCCCTCGAAGACCAGGTTCGCGAACGCGGCATAAGGTTCGGTGACCAACCCCTGCATGCGCTCGGCGCCGTTGTCGGCGAAGCGTGTGTCGGCGCCCGGTGGCAGCGTTCCACCGCGCCTTCAACCTGATCGCCGACGGCGGCTGGATCGCGTTCAACATCAAGGTGACGTTCCTGGGGCAGTCGGACGAGAGCGGCCTGGCGCTGTTCATCAAGCGCCTGGTGGCCGGGGAGTTCCTGCAGCTCTACCATCTCGAGCGCTATCGCCACCGAATCTCGATCGAGGACAACCCGCTGCACTACTGCGCCGTGATCGGCCGCAAGCTGGCGACGATGGCCGACGACGCCTAGTGGAGCGAGCCGGAGTCGCCGGGCTGCACCCCGGCGGCTTCGATCAGTGCCTTGTCGACTTTCAGCCAGTGGCTGTCCTGGCCATCCGGCTCCAAGGTGGCCTGGAACGGCGCCGAGGCGAAGGTGCCCTCCACCGTTACCTGGCTGCGGGTCGGGAGCTTGGCGCTCGCGCCAAGCACGCCTTCTTCTCTCTGGCCGAAAATTTATTCCACTTCGAATTCCCCGACCAGCACGGTCTCGCGCACGTCCGTCAGCCGGAGCGTCACGGTGCGGTCGTGCTGGTTCGCCTGTCCGAAGTTGGTGGACAGCCACAGTTGCAGCGTGGTGGCGCCGGTCACGAGCTGCTGGCTGTCACCGAAAAAGTTCGCCTCGACCTTGTACGAGCCCCGCCTGGCCTTGCGAAGGGCGAATTCCTCGGGCCCGTACCCGCCGGTGAAGTCCTGCGACATGCGTCCGCCCTGGTAGGTCAGGCGGTTGCCGTAGTACGCCCTCTCTCCATCGGGATCGGTCACCCACAGGTCCATGTCGCTGTTGTCGCTGTCCCAGCTCAGCACCGTCCTGAGTGCGAGCGGCAGGTTGCGAAGCAGGCGGCGGTCGACGAACGACGTGTCGAGCGGCGACCGGGAAGTAGCGACGATGCCGTTGAGCTCCGCGAGCGCGATTTCCGACACTCCGCTGAAGCGCGGATCCCACTCGCCCTCGACAACCTCGTACAGGCGCTCGATCGCCTCCTGCGGTCGGCCGGCCGCCGCGTACGCAAGCCCGAGGTCGCGGTACGTCTGCGGTTCCTCGCCACCCATCTCCTGCACGCGCTCAAGCACGTCGACGGCGAGGCTCGGTTGCCCGGCCTGCATCAGGCGATACGCCAGTACGCGCAGCACGTGGCGGTTCTCGAGGTCCATCTCGGCCAGGTTGGACAGCACGCGCAGTGCCAGCGCCGGTTGCTTCTTCTCGAACAGGACATCGGCGACGTCGAGGTAGAACGCCGTCCCCGACGCGTTGCGCGCGCGCTCGTCGAGGTAGTGCGGATACACCTGGTCGGCGGGGAGCTGGCGCAGGCGTCGCGCCGCGGGCGCGTCGGAGCGCCAGGGCGCCAGCGTGATGGATGCGCCGTACGCGGCCTCGTCGCCCTCTTCGAGCCGCGAGCCCGTGACTTCGATCCGATCGAGGGACGCCGGCGCGGCCGATACGGGCGGGGCCGGCGGGGCCGGCGGCGGCGCGGGCGTGTCGATCGGCGAGGGGGCGTCGAACACCACCGGCGGCTCGCCAGCTCCAACCGGCACCATTTCCCCCTGGTCCGGCCGCGAACCCCGGCCGTCCTTCGGGAACGGGGCTTCCCACCACTCCACGCGTGCATTCCAGTCCTCGGCGATGGCGTCGAGCCGCTGCTGCCGTCCCGCCGAACGCGTGCGTTGCCCTTCGCCCTGCAGCCGCGCGAACGCCTCGCGCAGCTCCACGGGAGGCTGGATGTCGTAGCGGACGAAGTCCTCCACGTCGTCGAGGACCAACAGCGAGGTCTGCGGCGTCACCATGCCGAAGTCCTTGCCCAGTCCGGCGATGGCGGCACGATGCCGGCGCGGGTCGGACTGGAGCGTGGCCAGCCTGTAGCCTGCCCAGACGCGCGCCGCGAGACGGCCCTCAACGAGGGTATCGAGCGGAACGTCCACAGACCGGTGGTGGCCCGCGGCGTCGGTGACCTGCAGTCGCAGCGCGGACTGGGCGTCGGCCAGGCGCCCTGCGATGCGGAACACCCCGTCGCGCGCGTGGATGGACGCGGCGATCAGGTCGGTCACGCCAAGGCCCTCCAGGGTCGTCAGCCGGGGCGCGTCATGAAGGAGTTCGCGTTCGGCCGCCGCCAGTGCGGCGCTGTCGCGGATGCCGATGAAGGCGCCGCCGCTGGCCTCGGCCAATGCCTGCAGCCGTGCGCTGTCGCCGCCGCCGCCCGCGTGCACGGCGAACAGGCGTTGCGAGGCGCCGAGGCTGGGGAATCCGGACGAGCCGTAGTTGAACAGGCCGTCGCCGAACAACAGGTACTCGCCGACGCCCGGATCCGGTCGCCAGCCATCGGGACGCGTCGCGCCGTCGTACACCGTGCCTTCCAGCGCACGACGCAATGCCGACCAGTCGCCGTTGCGGACCTGGAAGCGCTCGACCGGATCCGCGACATCGCGCAGCCGGACCAACTGCACGTCGACCGTGCCCGCCTTGCGGAAGTAGGCATCCAGAAGCGCGAACTCGAGATCATGCGCGCGCCGCGCCCCGGACATCGAGGCATCCCAGAGCAGGCCGACCGAGCCGGGCAGCCGGCGTTCCACCGCGGCGCCACCGGCGGGGACCTCGGCCACGAAGTACGTGCCGTCGCCATGCCGCTGGCTGTGGAAGCGCGGCGCGGCCGCGCCCGGGAACTGCAGCGTGATGCCCTGGCCGGGACGCGTGCTTCCGCGCCCGACCGCGATGCGGTGCTCGCCGGCACTGCTCGCGACACGCGCCGGGCGCACGGTGCCGGTGACAACCGGCGCTTCGGCGGACCGCACGGTGACCTGCACCTCCGGCAGTTCGCGCGCGAACTGCAGCGGCACGGTTGTCGACCACCCCGCGCTGTCGCGCCGGAGGGCTTCGGACACGATGACCCGCACGCGGCGCTCCCCACGCGGCGGAAGCGGATAGACCCGCACCCGGAAGAACTCGCCCTGCGTCTGCTCCAGCAGGCCCGGATCGACCTGGCGACGCTCGATGGATTCGAACACCTGGCGGGCGCGCTCCTTCTCGACCGGCACGGCATCGCGCATCCGGCCGTCGATGTCCAAGGCGAACCCGACCACGCTCTGGCCCGGCTGCAGCGGGAACTCCAGCCGACCCTCCAGCACCCGCGCGTTGGGATTGTGGAAGGTCATGTCGATGGTCGTCTGCGCCATGCCGGCTGCGGCATCCACCGCGATCGCCGCCGACGCAAGCCGGACCGGGACCTCGGCATGGTCGGCCTGCATGGCCATGGGCGCGATGCGACGGACGGGTGCCTGCGCGGGCGATGACCCGATGCAAAGCCCGGAGAGCACGGCCACGAACAGCGCGAAGTACCGCATGCGATCCCCTTGCCTACCCCGCGCGGTCGGTTGACCGCGCCCTCCGGGGTGGCGCTGGCCGCAACAATAGCCGGACCCGGTGGGGTCGGCGCAATTCGGGGCGACAACGCCATGGCATCGACCAGGTGATGCGCGTTGCGCCACGCCGCGTCGGGCGAGGCGCTTCAACTCGCGCCGGGGAGTGGCCCCTGCGCTGTGCTAGAATCGCCGCAGTTTCGCGCATTTTGCCGTCAATTCGCTTCGTATTCGACGAAGTTTGGCCCACTTGGGCCGCCATTGGCGATGTCCCCCGCGCGAACGCCATGCCCGGTATCGGCAGGAACGGAGCCAGGCTTCGGTCGGAGCTCCGACGTACTTCTTCCAGCGGTCCATCGGGTGCAGCCCGCTGCAACCGGGCGTCCGCGTGCCTGTCTGCCGGCGCGACACACCAAGGAGTGACACCAAGCATGACCCAGCGAATCGCCGTTCTCGGCGCCGGCCCCAGCGGCCTGGCCCAGCTTCGCGCCTTCGATGCCGCCCGCCGCGCGGGTGCCGACGTCCCCGAGATCGTCTGTTTCGAGAAGCAGTCCGACCTTGGCGGGATGTGGAACTACACCTGGCGCACCGGCCTGGACCAGCATGGCGAACCGGTGCACGCCAGCATGTACCGCTACCTGTGGTCGAACGGGCCCAAGGAGTGCCTGGAGTTCGCCGACTACAGCTTCGAGGAACACTTCGGCCGCCCGATCGCCTCGTATCCGCCGCGGCCCGTGCTGCGCGACTACATCATGGGGCGGGTCGAGCGCAGCGGCCTGCGCGACCAGATCCGCTTCAACACCGCCGTGCACGCGGTCGAATACAGCGAAGAGACCGGCAAGTTCACCGTCACCGTGCGCGAGCTCAAGGACGACCGCATGGTGAGCGAGGAGTTCGACTGGGTGGTGGTGGCCACCGGGCATTTCTCCACGCCCAACGCGCCCGCGTTCGAGGGCCTGTCGCAGTTCCCCGGCCGCGTGCTGCACGCCCACGACTTCCGCGACGCCTGCGAGTTCACCGGCAAGGACCTGCTGCTGGTTGGCAGCAGCTATTCGGCCGAGGACATCGGCACCCAGTGCTACAAGTACGGCGCCAAGTCGGTGACCTTCAGCTACCGCAGCGCGCCGATGGGCCACGACTGGCCGGAGGCCTTCAGCGAGCGCCCGCTGCTGACGCGGATGGAAGGCAATACCGCTCACTTCGTCGACGGCAGCAGCCAGGACGTGGACGCGATCATCCTGTGCACCGGCTACCAGCACCACTTCCCCTTCCTGCCCGACGACCTGACCCTGCGCACCAGCAACCGCCTGTACCCGCGGGAGCTGTTCAAGGGCGTGTTCTGGATCGACAACCCCAAGCTGGTCTACCTGGGCATGCAGGACCAGTACTACACGTTCAACATGTTCGACGCTCAGGCTTGGCTTGCGCGCGATGCGATCCTGGGCCGCACCGCGCTGCCCGACACCGAGGCCATGCGCGCCGACAGCGACGCCTGGTTCGCGCGCGAGAACGCATGCGCCGGCGCCGACGACGACATCGATTTCCAGGCGGCCTACGTGCGCGATCTCGTGGACCGCACCGACTACCCCGAGTTCGCGATCGAGAAGATGGCCGACATGCTCAAAGAGTGGCAGCGCGACAAGCAGGCCGGCATCCTCGACTACCGCGACAAGAGCTACCGCTCCACGATCACCGGCACGCTGGCGCCGCGGCACCACACGCGGTGGATGGAGGCGATGGATGATTCGCTGCAGGCGTTTCTTGACGATTCGCGCGGGTTGGAAGACCAGCTAGAGGTGAAGCAGGTGCCGAGGATGCGCATGATCCGCGGCAGCGCCGAGCACGGTCGTGAAGTGGTGCGAGCCAAGTGAGCCACCGGTCGGGTGGGACCATCGCCTGAGCCGACACACGGCGAAGTCGCTCGACGCGAGGCAGCCGGCGCACGGCATCAAGCGGTGACCAGAGTGATGTTCGGATGCGCCCCGATGATCTCCAGCACGATCTCGAAATAGGTTTGGCCCTCCCCGGCCTCGAGCGCGTCGAGCTGGCGACGGATGCGGTCGAAGTCGAAGCGCCCCGGTTGCTCGAGCTTTGCGAGCAGGTACTGGCGAGTGGTGTCGATGCCGAGCGCAACGCGGCTTGCCTCGAAGTGTGTCCAGACCAGCGTCACCGGCGCCTCGCCTTCGAGCACGCCGTAGCCGCCATGGAGCATATCGTGCAGAGCGTCGAGGCTGGGACCGAGTTGCCAGTCGACGCCGGTCATGAAGACACGGTTGATCTCGGCGTAGAACGACGGGATGTCGTGGATGCGGTTGCCGTCGAGGGTCACCGATGCAGACATGGGAATCAGAGAACCTGATCTCGCGCAACCATCGCTGGACATCCTCGGTCTATCGAAGAGTAATGCACCGGATCGACGGGGTTGAGTGCCTCGAACTTCTCGCGGAAATTGCGTTCCAGCGCCGCGCGGTCACGGATATCCGGCCGCAGCGTGTACTTGAGCTCGCCGAGCTTTTCGATCAGCTCCTGCTCGATAGTGCTTTCCCTGACGCGCATGTATCCCCCGCTTCCCGTTGAAGATGCAGCACCGGCCCCGTCTGGCGAGCACGCTGGAATTCTAGCGGACAAGCCCGGGCGGATGATCCTGTGCAGACGTGATATCGCGCGTAGCGGGCCCGACCGGTGGCGCCGCGCTACGGACTAATGTTGCAAGCGCCACCCCAACCCTGACCACCGCCCCGCGTGCTGCGCCAGCGCGTCGGTGATGACGTCCGCCCGCCCTGCCACATGCAGCTGGCGACGTGCGCGGGTCATACCGGTGTACACCAGCTCCCGCGAGAGCACGCGGTTGAAGCGCTCCGGCAGCACCAGCCACACCTCGTCGAACTCGCTGCCCTGGGCCTTGTGCACCGTCATCGCGAATGCGCTGTCGTGCGCCGGCAGCGCCGCAGGGTGGAACGGTCGCGGGTTACGCGCGTCGTCGCCTGGAAACCACGCCATCAACGTGCCGCTGTCATCGCGCAGGCAGATGCCGATGTCGCCATTGAACAAGCGATGCCGGTAGCTGTTCTCGGTCACCAGCAGCAGCCGGCCGTGGAAGTAGCGACTTGCCGCTGACGCGGGACCAGCGCCGCGGCGCATGCCAGCCAGCATCTCCTCGATGCGCGCATTGAGCCCACGTGCGCCCTGCGGCCCTTCGCGCACGGCGGTGAGGATGCGCAGGCGGCCGGCACGTACGAGGGCGTCGGCGGGGTCGCTGGCATCGGCCAGCGAGGCCCAGTGCGCGAGCAGATGCTCGCGATGCGACTGCAGCGGGTCGGCGTTGCCTTCGTGGAAATGCACGCCGGCAAGCTCATCGCCGCGCAGCAGTGACAGCGCAGTGGCGGTGTCGCCTTCGCGCACAGCAGCAGCCAGCGGCGCGAGGTCGAGCGCCGCGCTCTGGCGGTAGCCGCGGGTGAGGTGGACGTGCCGGGCCGGGAAGGTGGCGCCGGGGGCAGTGGCTTGGGCGGCGCGCAGGATGCCGGCGAGCACGTCGCCCGCTTCCACCGAGGGCAGCTGGTCGGGGTCGCCGAGCAGGACCAGGCGCGCGCCGTCGGGCACGGCTTCGACCAGCTTGGCCATCAGCGGCAGGTCGATCATCGAGGCTTCGTCCACCACCACCACGTCGAACGGCAGCGGGTTGTCGGCGTGGTGCCGGAAGCGCGGGGAGTCGGGGATGGTGCCGAGCAGGCGGTGCAGCGTGGTGCCGGTGGTGGGCAACTGCGCGCACAGCGCGGGGTCGACGCCGAGCGCGGGCAGCGCCTGCACGGCGTTGCGGACGCTTTCGGCCATGCGTTCGGCGGCGCGGCCGGTGGGCGCGGCCAGGGCGATGCGCGGCGGCGCGGTGCCGGCCTCGTGCGCTTGCGCTGCCAGCAGCACCAGCATGCGGGTGATGGTGGTGGTCTTGCCGGTGCCGGGGCCGCCGGTGACCAGCAGCGGGCTGTGCCGGAGCGCGGCGGCGGCGGCGCGGGACTGGGGGTCGTCGCTGGTGGCGGCTTCGGGGAAGAGCTGGGCGAAGAGGGGCGCGAGGTGTGCGGGAACCTGCGCGTCGTTGGCATCCGCATCGGCGGCGGCCGCGCCTGCGTGGGGCACGGCGCGGCCGATGCGGCGCAGGCCGTCGGCCAGGCGGCGCTCGTACTCGCGGTAGCGGCGCAGGTAGACGAGGCCGTGTTCGTACACGAGCGGGGCGTCGGCGGCGGATTCGGTATCGCCGGCGTCCGGGCGGGCGACCCAGCGCGAGGCTTCGAGTGCGGCGGTCCAGGCCTCGGGTGTCGGCCAGTCGATCGCGGCATCGACCAGGCGCTGCGGCTCCGCGGGGTCGAAACCGGCGTGGCCGGATGCAACCGCGAGCGAGGCCAGCGCCGCCGCTGCGAGCACGGCGTCCGGCGTGTCCGGCTCCAACCGGCGCAGGCTCTGCGCCAGTGCGTGGTCGAGCGTACGCAGCGCGCCGGCTTTGACGAGTTCTTGCAGCAGGCCCATGCGGCGCGCTCCATGCGCCTGCTCCGGCGGCGGCGCATCGCGTCCATCAGGGGCGCTGGCTGTCGCGTCGGCGGCCTGGCCCTCCGGAAAGAGCGGGAGCGTACTCATGCCGCAGCCTCCGTGGCCTGGCCAGCAAACAGGGCGTCGAGTTCGTCGACCAGCTCCGGCGTGAACCGCCACGCCTGCACGCCCTGCGCATCAGTGCGAGAGGCATCCAGGCCACGACAAAACACGTAGCGCACGCCGCCGAAGTCGCGGGCGTAGTCGTACTTGTCACCCAGCCGGAAGCGCAGCCAGCGGTGCAGGGCCAGCGTGTAGATCAGCGCCTGCAGGTCGTACTCGCTGTGCGCCATCGCATCAATCAGCTGCGCGGGGCCGTAGCCGGGCAGGCGGTTGGACTTGTAGTCGAGCACGTACCAGCGGCCGTCGTGCACGTAGGTGAGGTCGATCAGGCCGGTCATCAGGCCTTCCAGCCGGCGCCGCGCGCCGAAGCCCTGGCGCGCGGCGAGCAGGCCGTGGCGGTGCAGCAGCGCGAGCAGCGCGTCGACGCGGGTGGGCGCGAGCGCGAACTGGAACTCGATCTCCGGGCGGCGCCGGTCCGCGGGCACGTCGGCCAGGCGCACGCCTTCGGGCAGGGCCACGGTGAGCGTGTGGCCGATGAGCGGGGTGAGCACGCCGATGCCGTCGTCGAGGTCTTCAGCCGGGTAGCCGCCGGCGCGCAGGCGGTCGGCGATCAGCTTGGCGTCGTCGCTGCCGGGCGCGGGCGCGCCGGGCGTCCACGCGGACCAGCGCGCGAAGTCGGTGTGTTCCAGCACGTCGTGCAGCACCACGCCGAAGCGGGTGCCGGCGAAGCGCGGGTCGAAGACGTCGCTGTCGGCGGCCGGGTCGGCGCCCGACGCAAGCTCGGCATCGGCATCTGCCGCGGGCTCGTCCTGGCCGCCGGGGGCGGGCTGGGTGGCGCTGGCGGAGGCATCGCCCTGGCCTTCGGCGTTGGCGAGCTGGGTGAAGCTGTAGACCCACCAGTCGCTGGCCAGCGCGCGCGAGGCGATGCGCGCGGGCGGCACGGCGTCGGTGGATTGCGGCGCGAGCCACGGCAGCGTGGCCGGCGGCGTGCTGTCGTCGATGGCCACCGCGGTGCCGAGCGCCGCGGCCAGCGCGTCGGGCTTGGCCACCATGTGCAGCAGCGGCGACTTGTCGTGGTTGCTGAAGAGTCCGCTGGCCAGCCACAGCGCGTGACGCGCGCGGGTGAGGCCGACGTAAAGCAGGCGTGCGTCCTCGGCGCGCTGCGCGAGGGTCCAGGCGTCCTTCGCCGTTTCCCAGCCGGAGCGCGACGGCAGCAGCTTCCAGTGCAGCGCGCGGCCGCCTTCGCCGTTCACCACGGCGCGCTGCCCGGGGCTGCGCGTGGGCGAGCCGATGGCCGCGAACGGCATGAACACCAGCGGGTATTCCAGGCCCTTGCTCTTGTGCAGGGTGACCACCTGCACGCGCCTGGCGTCGGACTCCAGCCGCAGCAGCTGGCTCTCGTCGTTGGCATTGGCATCGGCTATGGCATTCGCCAGCCAGTCGACCAGGCCGTGCAGGCCGAGCGCACGCGCCTGCGCGTCCTGCAGCAGTTCGGCCAGCTGCAGGTAGTTGGTGAGCCGGCGCTCGCCGTCGAGCAGGCCGAGCAGGCGGCCGGCGTGTTCGGCGCAAAGCTCGTTGATGAGCGCGAGCGGGCCGCCGCGCTGCAGGCGGTCGCGCCAGGCGAGTGCGGTGAGCTGCCAGGTGCGCAGCGCTTCGCCATCTTCGTCGAGCGCGGCGATCGCGGTGGCGTCCAGGCCGACCAGCACCGTGGACAGCGCCATGCGCAGGCGGCCGTCGTCGGCGCCGTGCAGCAGGGCGAGCAGCAGCGCGTGCAGGTCGCGCGCTTCGGGCGTGGCGAACAGGCTCTGCTTGCCGGCGGCCACCGCGGGGATGCCGGCCATCGCCAACGCGTGGCGGATACGCGTGGCCTCGTTGTGCGAGCGCACCAGCACGGCGATGTCGCCGGGTTGCACGGGGCGGCCTTCGATGCTGGCGTGGCCTTCGCGCGCGTCGGTCAGCACGCGGTGGATGGCAGCGACGCAGGCGCGGGTGGCGAGTTCGCGCGAAGGGCCGGCGTTGAAGGGTTTGAGCTTGCCCTTGCTGTCCGTGTCCTGCGGCAGCGGCGCCTGCCACACGGTGAGCGCCGGCGCCGGCGCGCCGTGGCGCAGGAAATCGTCGTCGCTGCGCACGCCGCCGGGCGCGACCTCGCGGAAGCCGATGCGACTATCGATGAAGGGCGGCGGGATGCGCTTGGCTTGATCGGTCTGTGTGTCGCCATCGGCGGCCGCCTGCGCCTGCGCGTACAGCGCCGACACCGCACGCAGCACCGAAGGCCGCGAGCGGAAGTTCTGCGACAGCGGCGGCGCATCCTCGGCGGTCGCGCGCGCAGCGAGGTAGGTCTCGACGTCGCCGCCGCGGAAGCCGTAGATCGCCTGCTTGGGATCGCCGATGACGTACAGCGCCGGTGCCTGGCCGTGCAGCGCGGCGCTGGCGGCGCCGAACACGCGGTCGAAAATGCGCCACTGGCGGGCATCGGTGTCCTGGAACTCGTCGACGAGCGCCACGGCGTACTGCGCACGCAGGCGTTCGACGAGCTCCGCGGCCTGCGGGCCGTCGATGGCGTCGGCGACGCGGTCGATCAGGTCGTCATAGGTCTGCACGCGCTGTTGCTGCTTGGCGCGGGCCACGCGCTGGCGGGCGTCGTCACGCAGGCGGTGCAGCAGTTCGACGCGGCGGGCGTCCTTCCACTCGGCCATCGCGGTGAGCGCTTCAAGGTAATCCGGCACGGCATCGCAGATCGGCGAATCCGGGGTGCGGCCGGCACCGGCCTTGCTGGTGCGCAGCAGCAGGGTGTCGCGCGTCAGCTGCGGGAGCTTGGAGTGTTCGAACGCCGTGCCGCGCTGGTCGGCGCTGCACCACTGCTGCAGGGCATCGAACAGCTCGGCGATCCAGGCGGTCTTGTAGCTGCCGCCGTGCAGGATCTTGCCTTCCACGGCGTCGACCAGCGACGCGCGGAAATCATCGCCGTGCGCGCGGAATGCAGTGGCCAGAGCTTCGCCGCTGGCGTGCAGCCGCGGCGCCGGATCATCGGGCAGTTCGGCCAAAGCCGGGCGCAGCACGGGTTCGCGCACCAGCGGGGCGAGATCGGCGGCCAGCGCCTGCGGGCCGCCCGGCCACAGCGCCAGCAGGTCGTCGGCGGCGTCGGCGGCGCTGCCGTGCGAGCGCCAGAGGTCGGCGGCGATGGCCTCGTACAGGGCGGTATCGCTGGTGAGCAGCTCCGGCGCATCGAAGGCCTGGCCGACTTCCAGCGCGTGGTCGCGCAGCACGCGGGCGCAGAAGCCGTGGATGGTGAAGATGGCCGCAAGGTCGATGTCGTTGGCGGCGGCGTGCAGGCGGCGGCGCAGGGCGTCGGCGGATTCGCTGCCGTGCGCCAGATGCGCTTCGAGCACGGCGTGGGTCAGCTTTGCTTCGGGCGAGGCATCCGCCGCCAGCGTGGCGCCGACCAACTGCTCGGCCAGCAGCAGGCGCGCGCGGATGCGGCTGCGCAGCTCCTGCGTGGCGGCTTCGGTGAAGGTGACGGCCAGCACCTGGCCCACGCGCAGGCCGCGCTCCACCACCAGGCGCACCACCAGCGTGGCCAGGGTGAAGGTCTTGCCGGTGCCGGCGGAGGCCTCGATGGCGTGGACACCGTCGAGCGCGAGGTCGAGGTAGGGATCGCGCGCCGCGCTCATTCCGCGTCCTCCAGGTCGAGCGCGGCGGCGATGTCGCGCAGCGCGCCGACGTCGGTGCCGCCGTAGACGTTGCCTGTCACCACCGCGGAATAGATCGCCATCGCCAGGTCCACGAACGCGACCTGGGTGGCCTCGTCGGTGAACGGATCGCGGCCGCGCAGGGCGAGCCGCAGCGCCTCGCCAGTGCCTTCGCCCCAGCTGCGGTCGCTGCCGTGCCAGCGCTTGGCGGCGAGATCCAGGCCGCGTTCGAGGCGGTCGGCGCGGAACAGCTCCCAGCCGCTGTAGGGCGCGAACGGCAGCGGCCGGCGCAGGCCCTTGTTGCGCAGGTTGATCAGCATGCGCAGTACGTCGCGTGCCTGTTCGGGGTCCAGCGGCGCACGGACGTGCGGACCGACGCCGGATTCGCCGCCGTCGTGGAATTCGATCAGCGGCATGGATTGCCCCGCCGCGCTGGCCAGCAGCCAGTCGAGGCCATTGCGGATCGCGGACTGTCCGGCGGGCGGGTCGAAGCGCACCCGCGCCAGGCCCTGCGGATACGCATCGGCGATGCGGCCGTGCAGGGTCAGGCTGCCGGCAGCGACACCGCCGCCCTGCAGCGTCACGCCATCGATCGCGACCTCGAGCCGCGGGGCATCGGGCTGTGCGGCGCCGCGCCACTCCCCGAACGCCGCCGCATACGCATCCACCTGGCCGCGCACACCTTCCAGGGTGCGGCGGCCCAACGGTCCGGACGGCAGCAGCCCGCGTGCGCGCAGCAGCGCATGCGTGGTGGCATCGTCATCGCCGCGCAGCACGGCGTCGAACACGGCCTTCTGCAGCAGCTGGCGTGTGAAGCCACGGCCCGGCGCCAGCAGCGGCTCCACGTCCTCATCGACCTGTTCAACCTCGGCCAGCCGCAGGCCGAGGCGCTGCTTCAGGAAGACCTCGGCCGGCGCCTGCAGGAAGCGGCGCAGTTGGTCGAGCGCCAGCGTGCTGCTGTCCTCGCTGTCGTCGCCCGCACCCGGCGCCGCCAGCGCCTGATCGCCAAACCACGCCGGCAGCGCTACCCGCTTCTGCGAAGGCTGCGCCGCCGCCGGCCACCACTGCGCGTGGTACGAGAACCGCCGCGGCTCTTCATCGCTGCCAAACGCGGCGGGTGAGAACGGCTGCAGCGGATGCCGCAGCACCAGCGCCTCACCCGCCTTCGCCTCCGGCGCGTGCTGCGCATCCGCGGCCGCCAGCAGATCCGCCACCAGCACCGATGGCTCGCGCGCGCTGCCATCGCGCGGGTCCGCCCCCTGGTAGCTCACGTAGAACACGTCCTGCGCGGCGGCGAACAGCTGCAGGAACAGGAAGCGGTCGTCATCGCGCGTTGAGCGATCGCCCTGGCGGCGCTGGCCGCTGGCGAGGTCCGCGGTGAGCCGGTCCAGGCCGCCGGCGGGATCGCGGCGCGGGAAGGCGCCGTCGTCCATGCCCAGCAGGCAGATCACCCGGAAGGGCAGCAGGCGCATCGGCACCATGCGGCCGATGCTGACGCCGCCGGTGAGCAGCGGCGCGCGGGTGTCGGCTTCGGACAGCGCGGCGCTGAAGTGCGCGCGCACCACCTCGGCCTGCACGGGGGTGTCGACGCCGGCGTGGCGCGCATCGGCGGCGAAGTCGTCGACCAGGCTGCGCAGGCGGTCCAGCGCGCGCCGCGTCGCGGGCGAGGACGGCGGCTGCGGCAGCAGCGCATCGAGCAGGCCCAGAAGGCGCTCACGCCAGCCGTCGGGGGTCAGCGTTTCATCGAGCACGCGGGCATGGCGCGCGAGCACGCGCAGCAGCCGCACCATGGTGTCGAGGGCGTCCAGCGCGCTGCCTTCCAGCTCCGGCATCGGCGCGATCACCTGGCCATCGGGGCTCATGATCGGGGCATCGCTGCCGGTGGCGTGCCCGAGCAGCAGGCGGTCGAGCGCGAAGGCCCATGTGTAGGCGTCGTCGGCCGGCGCATCCAGGCGCGCGCGGTGTGCGGCGTCCAGGCCCCAGCGCGCGCCGGCGGCGTGCAGCCAGGCGTGCAGGCGGGCGAACGCGACGGCATCGAGCGCGGCGGCTTCGGCCAGCGGCGGGCTGGCCAGCAGGTCGAGCGTTTCGACCAGGCCGAAGCGCGCTACCGGCAGCGCCAGCAGGCGCAGGAACACCTCGGCCAGCGGCTCGCCGGCCAGCGGGCTGGCGTCGGCAACGGCATAGGGAATGGAATCGGCGCGGCCGCGGCCGCCGAACACCGCATCCAGATACGGCAGGTAGGGATCGATGTCCGGCGCCAGCACCGCGACCTCGCGCGGCTCCAGCGGCGGGTCGAAGCGTGGATCCTCAAACAGCGCGCGCAGCTGGTCGTGCAGCACCTGCAGCTCGCGCAGGCGGGTGTGGCAGGCGTGCACCTGCAGGCTGGGATCGTCGTGGCGCAGCGCCGGCAACCGGGCGCGGGCATCGTCCGCGGTCGGCACCAACGGCGGCGACGGGCGGCGGTGGAACAGGTCCGACTGCAGCTGCCGCAGCAGGCTGCCCTGCAGCGCGCCGCCGCCTTCGCCGGGATCGGCATCGCCGCGGAATTCGACGTCCGGATGCACCACTTCGTAGTTGCCCAGCACCGCCATGAAGTCGCGCCCGGCCGCGCCCCAGGCGCGCAGCAGCGGGTTCTCGCCGGCGGCCGCATCCGGGTCGCCGCCGCGCACGCGCTGCAGGTCGCCCCAGTAATCGCGGCTCGGCGATGGCACATAGAGATGCAGCGTGCCGGTGCGCGCCACGGTCGCGATCACGCGCAGCACGTCGGGCGAGACGTTGAGGATGGCGAAGGCGAACAGGCGCTTGGGCAGTCCGGACGGCGGCGGCGCATCGACGTCGGCAAAGCCGCGCAGATAGGCATCGATGCGCCGCGCGCGGTGGTCCGTGCCGCCCGCCACCCGCCGCCACAGCGCGGCCTGCGGATCGCGCGGCGCCTCGCCTGCCTCCCAGGCCAGCAGCCATTCGCGGCGCCAGGCCTTGTACTTCTCGAAGGCCTGCGCGAGCTCGCCGGCCAGCGACCAGGCCTTCAGCGGATCGGGCGACGCTTCAAGGTAGGCGCGCATCGGCTGCAGCGCGCGCTCACGCAGCAGCGCCGGATCCGCCAGCGCAGCGTGGATGCGCCAGCGCAGCGCGGCCGCATCAAGATCGTCGCCGCGCCCCGGCACGTTGGCATCCAGCGCGCGCTGCACGAACTCGCCCGGGGTCAGGAACTCCAGGTTCGCGGCGACGCCGTGCGCCTGGGCGAGCGTCGCCTGCAGCCAGCGGCGCATGGCCGGCTGCGGGATCAGGATGACGTCGGGCTCGAGCAGGCCCTGCCCGGGCGCCGGCGTGCGCAGCTCGGCCGCCAGCAGCCCCGCCAGCACATCCAGCGCATTGGAGTGATAGAGGCGGAAGTCGGGCGTGTCGGTCATTGGCCGACCATCCTGCCGCAATGGCGTCGCATCGCGCGAGATCCTGACGGCACCGCAGCGCAGCGCGCGGAACCCTACCGCGCGTACCGGCTCAATACCTGCTCCCACGTGTCGACCACCGCCACGCCCGTTCGATCCGCCGTGGAAGCGCACGCGCGCCCAGTGCGCCGCGCCGTGCACGCCGTCCCAGGCGAGGCGGAACTCCTTGCGCAGGTGTGCCACCAGGCTCTGCTCGCCCATTCCAGCTCCCCTGCTCCAGGCGGCCATGATGCCGGAGCCTGGTCGCAGGCTCCTACAAAAGCGAGCGAGCCTCGGAGGGCGCCCGAGTCCACGCGCGCCCCCGGACCGCATCGGCGATAATGTCCGACCGCCCCGGTGCTGCCCCTGTTCAGCCACAGCACGCGAAGCTTCACGGGTTTTACCCGTCCCCGGTCCCCCGCCCCGAGCCCATGCCTCCAGCATCGCCCACGCCATCGCCCGTCCCCGCCGTCCGCCTCTCCGGCGTGCGCCTGGACCGCGGTGCGCGCACGATCCTCGACGGCATCGACCTGGTGGTCCCGCGCGGCAGCATCACTGCGATCCTCGGGCCCTCGGGCAGCGGCAAGTCCACCCTGCTCGCCGCACTCACCGGCGAACTGGTGCCGGCCGCAGGCGCCGTGGAAGTGTTCGGCCAGCCGGTGCCCCGCCGCCAGCGCGAACTGCTCGAGCTGCGCAAGGGCATCGGCGTGCTGCTGCAGGGCAACGGCCTGCTGACCGACCTCACCGCCGGCGAGAACGTCGCGTTGCCGCTGCGCGCGCATACCAAGCTGCCGCCACCGGTCATCGAGCAGCTGGTACTGATGAAGCTGCACGCCGTGGGCCTGCGCACCGCCGCCAATCTCTATCCGCGCGAGCTTTCCGGCGGCATGGCGCGCCGCGTGGCGCTGGCCCGGGCGATCGCGCTGGACCCGCCGCTGATGCTCTACGACGAGCCGCTGACCGGGCTCGACCCGATCGCCTCGGGCGTGATCATGAGCCTGATCGCGCGCCTCAACGCCACGCTCGGCCTGACCAGCATCATCGTCAGCCACCACGTGCGCGAGACCCTGCCGATCGCCGACCAGGTGCTGGTGACCGCCAACCGCGGCATCGTCTTCACCGGCACGCCGGCCGAACTCGAGGCCAGCGACGATCCCCTGCTGCGCCAGTTCCTGCGCGGCGAGCCCGACGGCCCGATCGCCTTCGACCCCGCTTCGACCACGTCGGACCAGGCATCCGCACGCAGGGATAGCGTGGCCGCGTACCCGGCCGCCCCGCACGCCGGGTCGGCCTCGCCGGCGACACCCGCCACGCCCCGTCCCGACGCCGAGGCCCGCTGATGCCCATCATCTCCAGCACCCGCTCGCTGGGCCGCGCCGGCCTGTTCTCGCTGTCGGTGATCGCGGCATCGAAGCCCACCCGCGACTTCTTCACCGAACTCGTCCGCGAGATCTACAAGATCGGCGCGCGCTCGCTGCCGATCATCGCCGTCGGCGGCGCCTTCGTCGGCCTGTCGCTGACGCTGCTCGGCTACCGCGCGCTGGAAACCTACGGCGCCTCCAACCAGGTCAGCGCGCTGATCGGCCTGGGCCTGTACCGCGAGCTCGCGCCGGTGCTGACCGCGCTCCTGTTCATCGGCCGCGCGGGCTCGTCGATCGCGGCGGAACTGGCGTTGATGCGCGCCACCGACCAGATCCAGGCCCTGGGCCTGATGGCCATCGACCCGATCGCCAAAGCCGTCGCCCCGCGCTTCTGGGCGGCGGTGATCTGCGTGCCGCTGCTGACCGCGTTCTTCGTCAGCCTGGCCTTGACCGCGAGCTGGTTCGAAGCCGTGCAGATCCTCGGCGTCGACAACGGCACCTTCTGGCAGACCATGCGCGACGTGGTCGATTTCCGCTCCGACTTCCTGGTCGCGTTCATGAAGTCGGCCGTCTTCGGCGGCACCGCGGCCCTGGTCGCGGCCTACGTCGGCTTCCACGCCGAACCGACCATCGAAGGCACCTCGGTCGCCACCACCCGCGCCGTCGTCAACGCCTCCTTGCTGGTCCTGATGTTCAACTTCGTCCTCTCCGCGCTGCTGTTCCGATGAGCCGCGTGAAAAGCATATTTGCCACGGATTTACGCGGATGAACGCGGATAAGGCAAAAGCCCATGCAGAGATTCTGTTTTTAATCCGCGTTCATCCGCGTAAATCCGTGGCAAAAAAAGCTCTTAAAGGTGTCCCAATGAACACATCCCGTGGCCCAAGACTCGAGTTCGCCGTCGGCGCCTTCCTGCTGCTGGCGCTCGCCTCCGTGCTGGTGCTGGCGGTCGCATCGACCAACGGCAAGTTCGGCTTCGCACGCGATACCTACGAGCTGACCGCGCGCTTCACCAATCTCGGCCAGCTGCGCCCCAACGCGCCGGTCAAGGTCGGCGGCGTGACGATCGGCAGCGTCTCGGCGATCGACCTTGATCCGGTGAAGTTCGACACCATCGTGACCCTGGCGATCGACAACCGCTTCAACGAGATCCCGATCGACACCTCGGCGCAGATCCTCACAGGCGGCCTGCTTGGCGAGAGCTACGTTGGCCTGCAGCCCGGCGGCGACATGGAAGTGTTCCTGCCCGGCGAAGAACTGGTCTACACCCAGCCCGCCGTCGACCTGATGCAGATGGTCGGCAAGTACATGTTCAGCGGCGGTGGCAATGATGGCGCTGCCGGTGGCGACACCGGCGCGGCACCCGCCGCCGACGACACCCCGTCCCCCACGGAGACCACCCCATGACCGTCCGCCCCCTGCTTCCCCTCGTGCTGGCCTCGGCCATCCTCGCCACGGCGCCGTTTTCCGCGCTGGCCCAGGCCCCGGCCGCCAAGCCCGCAGCCGCCGCCACCCAGGGCGAATCGCCCAGCAAGCTGGTGCTCGACAACAGCCAGCGCGTGCTGTCGACGCTTGAGTCGCGCCGCGCCGAGTTCACCGCCGACCGCGGCAAGCTGCAGGCCTTCATCACCAGCGAATTCGACCAGATGTTCGACCGCGACTACTCCGCGCGCCAGGTGCTGGGCCGCCACGGCCGCGGCGCCAGCGACGCCGACGTCAAGGTGTTCGCCGACGCGCTGGCCGAAAGCCTGATGCGCCGCTACGGCAGTTCGCTGCTCGACTTCAACACCCAGCTCCGGGTGCGGCTGAAGTCGGAAACGCCGCTGCCGCGCGGCCTGGGCGTGAAGGTCTCCAGCGAGATGTTGCGCTCCGGCGGCGAGCCGATTCCAGTCGACTACCTGATGCGCCAGACGGCCGACGGCTGGCGCGTATTCGACGTGATGGTCGAAGGCGTGTCCTTCGTGCAGACCTTCCGCCAGCAGTTCGACACCCCGCTGTCGCGCAAGTCGATCCGCGCGGTGGCGGCCGACCTGAGCGCCGGCCGGGTGCAGGCCGATGCCGGCAGCAACTGAGGCCAGCGTGCGACGCGATGGCGACGCGCTGCGCGTCAGCGGCGCCGTCGTGCGCGAAGCCGTGCCCGCCCTGTGGCGCGCCGCGGCCGCGCAGGTCGCGGGCGCGCGCAGCCTGGACATCACAGCGGTCACCCGGCTCGACAGCGCCGGGCTGGCCCTGCTGTCCGCGCTGGGCCATGCCACCGGACACGGCGGCGCCATCGACGTGTCCGGCGCGCCGCCCGGCCTGGCCGACCTGCGCGCAGCCTATCGGCTGGACGCGTCGCTCGGCTTCGCCTCCTGAATAAAGGACGAGCACATATGCGCACGGACAGCCAATCCAATCACCGACTGCGCGCCATCGCGCTCGCACTCGCCGTCTCGATGCTGGCCGCCTGCGCCGGGACGGCGTCGCGCGCCGACGCGCCAATCGAGGCCGTCGGGGCCGCTGGTTCGCCGGCGGCGGGTGTCGAACCGGCAGCGCCGGTGGAATCCGCAATCGTGCCCGATCCGGCCGCAGGCGACGGGCTGCCGGCCGTCCACGGTGCCGCGCGCGACGCCGCCGCCGCATCCCCGGGTGCCAATTCCGATGTCGATTCCGGCGCGGTCAACGCGGCCCGGGACGGCTTCGAAGCCGACGGCCCCACTCCGAACGCACCCACCCAGGCCGAACTCGACTACGCCGCCCTGTACGGCACCCAGGTCTACGATCCGATCGCCGACCCGACCCTGCCCACGCCCGCGCAGCTTCCGGGCGCGAGCTACGACCCCTGGGAAGGCTGGAACCGCCGCGTGCACGGCTTCAACATGGCGATCGATCGCACCGTCGCCGAGCCGCTGGCGCGCGCCTACATGAAGGTGGCGCCGCGTCCGGTGCGCCTGGGCGTCGGCAACTTCTTCAACAACCTCGGCCAGCCGGTCAGCGCTCTCAACGCGCTGCTGCAGGGCAAGCCCAAGCAAGCCGGGCAGTCGCTGGGCCGCTTCCTGGTCAACGCCACCCTCGGCGTCGCCGGCCTGTTCGACCCCGCTTCGCGCATGAACATCCCCAACCGCAGCGAGGACTTCGGCCAGACCCTGGGCGTCTGGGGCTGGGAGTCTTCGCGCTTCGTGGAGCTGCCGCTGTTCGGCCCGCGCACCGTGCGCGACGTCTTCGGCCTGGTGGGCGATGGCCAGGTCTCGCCGCTGCGCCAGGTCGACGACGACGCCGTGCGCATCGGCCTGCAGGGCCTGCAGCTGGTCGACCTGCGCACCCAGCTGTTCGCCGTCGACCGCCTGCGCGAAGGCGCGGAGGACGAGTACGCCCTGGTGCGCGACGCCTGGATGCAGCGCCGCAACTACCAGATCCACGGCGACCGCATCCGCGAGGGCCAGGACGACCTCCCCGACTACCTGCTCGACGACGAAGCCAACCCCACCGTCCCCGTGGACGTGATGCCCATCATTCCCGGCTCGTCCCCGAACTGACCCGGCTTTTGACTCGCCCGGCTGTTGACCGGCCCGGCTTTTGTAGGAGCCGCTATAGCGGCGATTCACGCCACCGGATCGTCCCCGTTCGCGCCAATCTCCTCCCCCAACAACTCCTGTGCCGCCGCCCCCGGCAGCGACTCCACGCCCTTGAGCTGGCGCTCGATCGCGCGCGTGCGCACGCCGGCCTGCTTGATGCTGTTCTGCACCGTGTCCAGCTGCCCGTGCGCGCGCTCCAGCACCGTGGCGAACTTGCCGAACTCGCTCTTCACCGCGCCCAGCACCTGCCAGACCTCGCTTGAACGCTGCTCGATGGCCAGCGTGCGGAAGCCCATCTGCAGGCTGTTGAGCAGCGCCAGCAGCGTGGTCGGTCCAACCATGGTCACGCGGAAGTCGCGCTGCAGCGCTTCGAACAGCCCAGGGCGGCGCAGCACTTCGGCGTACAGGCCCTCGGTGGGCAGGAACAGCAGCGCGAAGTCGGTGGTGTGCGGCGGCGCCAGATACTTGTCGCGGATGCGCTTGGCCTCCAGGCGCACCTGGCGCTCCAGCGCGGTCGCGGCCTGCTTGGCGGCATCGGCATCGGCACGGTCCTGCGCGTCGAGCAGGCGCTCGTAGTCATCGCGCGGGAACTTGGCGTCGATCGGCAGCAGCACCGGCTGGCCCGGCTGCGAGCCGGGCAGGCGGATCGCGAACTCCACGCGCTCGCCGCTGCCGGGCACGGTGGCGCAGTTGGTTTCGTACTGCTCGATGGTCAGCACCTGCTCCAGCAACCCCGCCAGCTGCACCTCGCCGAAGATGCCGCGGGTCTTGACGTTGCCCAGCACGCGCTTGAGGTCGCCGACGCCGGCGGCCAGCTCCTGCATCTCGCCCAGGCCGCGCTGCACCTGTTCCAAGCGCTCGGACACCAGCTTGAACGACGCGCCCAGGCGCGCCTCGAGCGTGGTCTGCAGCTTTTCATCGACGGTCTCGCGCATCTGCTCGAGCTTCTGCGCGTTGTCGGCCTGCAACGACTTCAGCTGCGACTCCAGCGTGGCGCGCATCTCGCCGATGCGCTGCTCGTTGCGCTGGGTGAGCTCGGTCACCCGCTGGCCAAGCTGGTCGGCGAAGCGCTGCTGCGCCTCCGCGCCCTCGCTGCGCGCCTTGCGCGCGTCCTCGCCCAGCGCCTCGCGCAGCACGTCCAGGCGCTGGTCGGTGCGGGCGCTGAACTCGGTCAGCCGGGCGCCAAAGCCATCGATGCGCTGGCCCTGCGCCATGCCCAGGCTGTCGAGCTGCAGCCGCAGCTCCCCGCGCCCGTCGCGCTGCTCAGCCCGCAGCACCTCTTCCAGCTCCTGGCGCAGCGCCACCAGCGCCGCTTCCGGGCGCCGCAGCAACAGCACCACAAGCAACACGATGGCCACCGCCACCGCCGCCAATACCAGCATCAACAAGGTCTGAACATCCATCGGAGCAGTGTAGCCGGGCCAGGTCGCATCCCCTGCGACGGAGGCCGCATGCAGATCCACGTCCGCCGCGTCTACGCCGACTCCAGCAGCCACGAAGGCCACCGCGTGCTCATCGACCGCCTGTGGCCGCGCGGTAAATCGAAGGCCGATCTCGACGGCGTGCCCTGGGTGAAATCGGTCGCCCCGAGCGACGCGCTGCGCGACTGGTTCGACCACGACCCGGCGAAATGGACCGGGTTCAAGCGCCGCTACTTCGCCGAGCTCGACGACAACCCCGACGGACTGGCCGAATTGCGCAAGGCCCTTGGCCACGGGAAGAACGCCACCCTGCTTTACGCCGCGAAGGACGAAGCCCACAACAACGCCGTCGCCCTCGCCGAACACCTCGGCAAATCCCCGTAGGAGCAGCTACAGCTGCGACCGCAGCTATGGCTGCTCCTGCAGGACGCGCTTCCGGGTGGTCGCGCCCTACAGCACCCGGCAGAACACCGCCTTCAGATATCGCGACTCCTGCGCGTTCGCCATGAACGGATGGTCCGGCCCGGCGCCGGACACCTTCAGCACCTGCACCGTGCGGTTGGAGAAGAACGCCGCCCGCCGCAGCATGTCCAGGAACTGGTCCTCGGCCACCAGCCCCGTGCACGAGAACGTCGCCAGCAGCCCGCCGGGCTTGACCACCGACAGCGCCAGCTTGTTCATGTCCAGATACTTCTTCAGCGCCGGGATCACCTGCTCGCGGTCGCGGGTCATCTTCGCCGGATCCAGGATCACCACGTCGTACTGCTCGCCGGCGTTGGACGCGTCGCGCAGCCACGGGAAGATGTCGGCCTGCACGAAGCGCGGGCGCACGCCGTTCAACTTCGCGTTGCCCTTGGCGAGTTCGATCACGTCGGCGTCGATGTCCACGCCCGTCACTTCGCTGGCGCCGCGCACGGCCGAATACACCGCGAAGCCACCGGTGTTGCAGCACAGGTCGAGCACGCGCTTGCCGGCGACCTGCCGGCTCAGCCACTCGCGGTTCTCGCGCTGGTCGGCGAAGAAGCCGGTCTTGTGCGCCCCCGCCGGATCGGCGCGGAAGCGGATGCCGTGCTCGCTGATGATCGCGGGCTCCGTGCCCGGCGTGCCGTGGAAGTCGAAGCTTTCCTGCTTCTGCACGTGCTCGTCCGCAAACGCGTGGAAGCGGCAGCCCGGGAACTGTTCGCGCAGCGCCGCCATGATCCACTCGCGATGGCGGAACATCCCGGCCGAGAAATACTCCAGCACCAGCAGGTCGGCGTAGCGATCCACCACCAGGCCGCTCAGCCCATCACCCTCGCTGTGCACCACGCGCCAGGCGTCGCTCACCTCGTCCAGGCGCAGCACCTCGCGGCGCAGCGCCACCGCATCGGCGATCTTGCGCGAGAACCAGCCCGCATCCACTGCCACGTCCGGGTTGGCTTCAAGGATCCGCACCGCGATCCGCGAATGGCCATTGTAGAAACCGCGGCCGATCCACTCGCCGTCGATGCCGACCACGTCGACGATGGTGCCGGGCTTGGGCCGCGGGGTCGGCTTCTCCACCAGCTTCTGGAAAATCCACGGGTGGCTTGAGCGCCAGGCGTTGCGCAGGCGGACTACGGGGAGGGCTTCGTTCATGGCGCGATTCTACCGGGTCGCTCCGATGGCGACGCCCCGGCGCGCCGCTGCCGGACCGCCGCCGGGCGATGTGCGGACAAGGGTCTCCACTCTCCACGCTCCCCGCAGCCCTTGCGTTGCCGCCATCCGCCGCCATGCTTCGGATCATGCACCTGCCCCACGACGACCATCCGCCCGATTCCGCTGCCCAGCGCGTCGCCGACTGGCGCCGCTTCCGCCGCGCCGCCGGAGCATCGGCACTCTTCGTCGCCGTGCTGGCCATCGTCTACGCCGCCCAGGCCGGCTTCAGTGCGCGCGCGTTCGCAGTCGCCCCCGGCAGCGCCGCCGGCCTGTTCGGGCTGCTGACCGCCCCCCTGCTGCACGGCTCGCTGGAACACCTGGTCGCCAACGGCGTCGCGGTGCTGTTCCTCGGCACCCTGGCCGGCTGGGTCTACCCGCGCGCCACCCTGCGCGGCCTGCCGCTGATGTGGCTCGGCTCCGGCCTCGGCGCCTGGCTGCTGGGCGCGCCGGGTTCGTACCACCTGGGCGCCAGCGGCGTGACCCACGGCCTGATGTTCCTGGTGATGACGCTGGCCGTGCTGCGCCGCGACCGCGCCGCCATCGCCGCCACCATGATCGGCTTCATGTTCTACGGCGGCATGCTGTTGACCGTGCTCCCGCGCGAGCCCGGCGTGTCCTGGCAGTCGCACCTGGGCGGCGCCATCGGCGGCATCGTCGCGGCCTGGCTGTTCCGTCGCCTCGATCCCGCCGCACCGCGCAAGCGCTACAGCTGGGAGCTTGAGGAAGAACAGGCCGCCGCCGACGCCGAACGCGCCGCCGCCGAGCGTGGACAGTTCGAGCCCGACACCCCCGAAGACGTACCGGTCCTGTGGAATCGTCCCGAGTCGCCCGAAGCGGAGCAGGGCACCATCCTGCAGTTCCCGCCGCGCGATCGACGATAGACTCCGGGCATGGACATCCGCCCCACGACTCTTTTCCTGCTGGCGATCCTGCCCTTCGCCACCGGCACCGCCACCGCCACGGCCGCCACCGCCGCGAACGACGCCACGGAGAACACGACCATGGCCGAAGTCGACGCCCGGCTGCGGCCCTACACCGGCGACGTCCCCGGCGCCGCCCTGCTGGTGCTACGCGACGGCGAGCCCGTGGTCCGCCGCGGCGTCGGCCTGAGCGACCTCGCCGCCGGCGCCCCGGTCACCCCCGCCACCAACTTCCGCCTGGCCTCGCTGAGCAAGCAGTTCACCGCCGCCGCCGTGCTGCTGCTGGCCGAAGACGGCCGCCTGCGCCTGGACGACCCCGTGCGCCGCTGGCTGCCGGAGCTTCCCGCCAATGCCGACGGCGTGACCCTGCACCACCTGCTCAGCCACACCTCCGGCCTGCACGACTACGAAGACATCATGGCCGCCGATTTCGAAGGCCAGGTCCGCGATGCCGACGTGCCGTGCCTGCTGGCCACCGGCGCGCCCTGCGCAGCCCGGGTCGCAGCTGCAGTCACCCCCGCCCCGCCCTACTTCCCTGCGGGCACTGCCTACCGCTACAGCAACAGCGCCTACGCCCTGCTCGCCCTCGTGGTCGAAAAGGCCTCCGGCCTGTCCTACCCCGATTTCCTCCGCGAGCGCATCTTCACGCCGCTGGGCATGGATAGCAGCCTGGCCTTCGTCAACGGCGTCAACGCACCCGCCAACCGCGCCTACGGCCACAGCGCCAGCGGCGACGGCTGGGCCCGCACCGACCAGTCCACCACCAGCGCCGTGCTCGGCGACGGCGGCATCTATTCCTCCATCGACGACCTGGCCAAGTGGGACGCCGCCCTGTACGACGACCGCCTGCTGTCCGACACCTCGCGCGCGCTGGCGTTCTCCGCGCAGACCACCACGCCCACCGATGAGGAAAACGTCGCCGCCTACGGCTACGGCTGGCGCCTGGACGGCGACCTGATGTGGCATTCCGGCGAGACCATCGGCTCCCGCAACGTCATCCTGCGCTGGCCGGCGCAGCGCCTGACCGTGCTCATGCTGACCAACCGCAACGGCCCCGAACCCTACGCCGCCGCCCGCGCGATCGGCGACGCCTGGCTGCGCGGGTCCGCCACCACGCGCTAGGCTTGCGCCCCCGGCAACAACAGGCCACGCCATGTCCTTCGACGCCCGCCGCATGATGCCGGCCGCCCTCGTCCTCACCCTGCTGCTGGCGCTGCCGGCCTGCAACCGCGACCCGGCGCCTGATGCCGGCGCGGCGCCAACAACGTCCGCCGAACGTTCGCGGGATCCCGCCGCCAACCGCATCGAAGCCGACGTCCGCGCCCTTGCCGACGACCACATGCAGGGCCGCGAGACCGGCACCCCGGGCCACGACCTTGCCGCGGAATACGTCGCCGCGCGCTTCGCGGAAGCCGGCCTTGTCCCCGGCGGCGAAGACGGCGGCTGGTTCCAGCGCGTGCCGCTGCTGCGCGCCACCATCGCCTCCCAGGGCGCACGACTGGTAGTCCATCTTGATGGCCAGTCGCGCTCGCTGGCCTTCCAGGACGAATTCCTGCCGATGGCGAACTTCAACCGCCCCGATGCCGCGGTCGAGGCCCCGGCGGTGTTCGTCGGCCAGGCCATCCACGCGCCGGAGCTTGGCCACGACGACTTCGCCGGGCTCGACCTGCGCGGCAAGATCGCGGTGGTCTTCGGCGGCGCGCCGGAGCGCTTCGACAACACCCGCCGCGCATTCAACAGCTCCCTCCACGAGAAGCTGCGCAGCGTGGCCGAACGTGGCGCCGTGGGCGTGGTCCTGGTCGGCACCGCCGCCGACGAAGTGCGATCGCCCTGGACCCGCGGCGCCGCTGGCTGGGAGCGGCCCTCCATGCGCCTGCGCGACGCCGACGGCCACGGTATCGACACCTGGCCCGGCCTCGACGTGGTGACGCGCG
Organism: Luteimonas sp. A537; assembly: GCF_054052065.1. Classification (NCBI taxonomy): domain Bacteria; kingdom Pseudomonadati; phylum Pseudomonadota; class Gammaproteobacteria; order Lysobacterales; family Lysobacteraceae; genus Luteimonas; species Luteimonas renzhihongae. Next base: position 6,855 of record NZ_JBSVRH010000005.1, on the reverse strand, counting down.
TCAGCGCCGCCGCCGCCGACGCCCTGTTCGCCGGCGGCGAGCGCAGCGCTGCCCAGCTCGCCAACGCTGCCCGAACCGGCACGCCAGGAGGCTTCGACCTCCCCGTACGGCTGTCGCTCGCCGTACAAACCCGGGTCGAACGCCTGGACTCGCGCAACGTCGTCGGCATGCTTCGCGGCAGCGACCCCGTCCTCGCCGACGAATACGTGGTGCATACCGCCCACCTCGACCATGTCGGCCTTGGCATCGAAGTCGACGGCGACACCATCTACAACGGCGCCATCGACAACGCACTCGGCGTCGCGATCATGACCGAGGCCGCCCGCGAACTCGCCGCCGGCGACACACGACCGCGCCGCTCGCAGCTGTTCGTCGCCGTTACCGCCGAAGAGCAGGGCCTGCTCGGTTCGCAGTGGTTCGCCAGCCGCCCGACCGTCCCGCGCGATGCATTGGTCGCCAACATCAACATCGACATGCCCGTGCTCACCGCGCCCAGCCGCGACGTGGTGCCGATCGGCGTCGAGCACTCGTCGCTCAAGGCCGTGGTCGACCTTGCCGCCCGCGAGATCGGCGTGAAGGTCTCACCCGACCCCTTCCCCGAAGAAGCCGTGTTCGTGCGCAGCGACCAGTTCTCCTTCGTGCGCGAAGGCATTCCCGCCGTCTATCTCGACGCCGGCATCGAAGCCGCCGACCCCGAGCGCGATCCCAAGGTCTCCGCCACCTGGTTCATGCGCAACTGCTACCACCGCCCCTGCGACCAGGCCGACCTGCCGATCCACTACGACGACGCCGCCCGCCTGGCGCGCGTGTCGGCACGCACCGCCTGGCATATCGCGGCCGCCGATGAGCGACCGTCATGGAACGAAGGCGATTTCTTCGGCCATCGCGACGCTGCCCACGGGACCCCGGCGCAAAAGACCGGCGAGCGCGCCGGTCAATAGGGCCTTCCTGCTCACCCCGACGGAACTCACCCGGCCCCAGGGCGGACCACGTCACTCGCCCTGTGGTATCCCGGTCATCAGCGCCTTCATCAGTTTCTCTTCGCTCAGATGACTGTCCAGGTCCGCCATTGCCTTTGTAACGGCAGGATCGGTCATCAGCCCGCCTACCGCCGTTGCTCCAAGGGTCTCGAACGCACTCTTGTACCCGGCCATTCCCTCATTGAGAATTGCGTCGCGGGATTCACTCGCGCACTTGTCGGCAATCAACTTCTCGAATACCGATGCGCTGCTTCTGGATATTTCATCCCAGGACTCAGGCGTCAATCCCGAGATATCCACCACCTCTGGATGACTGGCGACCGCGCCGAATATCCAGCGGACAAGAGCGGTCTTGTCCTCGGCAGTGACGGACGCCACAAGACACCCTGACAGACGCTCGGAATACTCACCGGCAATCGCCAGGTTGCTCGCCAGCAGAAGCGCGGCTATTGAAGCTGATTTTGCGAAGTGCATGAAATTTCCCATTTTGGACCGGTTGGACGCATTGTCAGGCATCGGCCAGACAGTCACCCGGGCCGGCTGCGCCGCGAAACGGGTGCCGGCCTGGATCAATCGGCAGGCGGCCATGTACGGGCTGCGGAAAGAGCAATGAGCGCCATGAACGCGGAGATAGCCGCCCAAGCCGCCATCATGCCTGGGACCGATCCGCCGGGGAAGCGATCGACCGAAGCGATCAGCGCGCCTTGGCCAAGACTTAGCGTTGCCACCACCCAAACGAGGCGCCGCCCCCGCAGCTCGCGCACCGCCTTGCGCAAGATTGAACAAACGAGCAGATGACCTGAAAACGAACAGATCAGCATGACCCCAGCAGCGAACGCAGCGAACTGGATGTTTCCAAGGCACCCGAATTTCTGTTGGTCACAATTGCCACGCATGTAGACATCGCCCGCCGTATACCCCACGAATGCCAGGAACAAGACGACTCCCGGAACAAGTGCTACTGCTACAAATGGCCGGATTTTCTTCATGAAACCTGACACCTGAGTTAAGCCGCGCTCCAAAACCTGCTTCACCGCCTCTGCCCGGAACTCATCCGTGTACTGCTTGCTGCTCATAAACGCCCCTGCTGTTGCCATGAATTATGGCCTGCGGGTGTCTACAAAAGGTTGGCCGGTCCAAGAACCATTTGCATTCCAACCGTAGAGCGCGTCTTACAGCCTGCAACAAGAACGACTATCAGAGCAGCCGTGGCAATTGTTCTGAAACAAGAGTTCTTCAAGTAAGCCTCCATGGCCTCGAGCGCGCCTAACACCAGAATTAAATCGTGCCGCGAAGCGGCATCGGCTTGAATGATTTGCTAGGCCGCACGCCAAGCGCCTTGGCGGTCTCTTCAAGCGGCGTACTGAACCCTAGCTTCTTGGCCGGGCGGGAGTTCATGTCAATTACCAGCTGGTCAAGACTGCAGCGGTTCAAGCCGCCATCCTGCACAATGAAGCCCTCATAATCGAGTGCGCAGTTGGTCAGTACGCCGAGCTTGGAAAGATCAGACGCTCTCGCAAATGCAACAGAGCGATACCCGTTCATCACTCGCTCCCGCACATGCTCCGGATAACCAGCGAGCTCAAGCACTAGGGAAATGCCCCGAACTAAGCTTATGAACAGCTTCTCGGCCGTGAGGCGCTCTCCCTCCAGCATGAGGAAGCTCAGCTGAGTGCGACTACTCATATACACAAAGGCGTTCCGCTCTGCCATTGGCAGGAACGTAACGTACCAATTGCCAAGCGGCACGTCGGTCGCCTGAGCTTCGCCCAAGTGATCTCGTTTGATACGAGCTCTCGCAGCTATGGCGCGCGTAACGATTAGATCAGCCATGACGTGTCATATACGGCCTAACGCCTGAATTAAGCCGACCTGCGAAGCGGGTTCGGATTGAATGAATTGTGAGGGCCCGCCGGATCGAATAGCGATCTACTTGCACCAGAGGTCGATAGCCATTTGGTTGGATCGCTCTCTGGCCAGCTCACAATTCTCATGTCCTTGCCCAGCACCATGAGTCTCGTGGCCCTCCGTTGGCCCGCCGTTTTGAAGTACAGAACATCCAGCTATCAGTACAGCGACCACAGTAAAGCAACTCTTGAGTTTCATTTGGGTAGAGCTTCCAATGAAAGTGTGGTGTGGGGCCTAACACCTTATGTCTTGAGTTTCCCCTAGCCTAAGAGCCGAGAGCCCGGCGTGCGCGCCCGATAACGCCTCGGTGTAGCACCACCGTAACTTAGCAGGAGCCGCACCCGGATCTCGCGCCCTGCGCCCGAACAGTTGCTCGAGGTTGCCCTCGAACCGATAAGCGTGGGCCTCGGGCGCGATGCTCTCGACCACTCGACTGTAGCGGAGAATCGGGATGACGGCAGCAGGAATCGATGTGTGTAAGGCCAGCCTGGATCTGGCTGGACCCGCCATGCCTTTGGTGTAACGAAGCGGTTTCGGCTTGAACGAATTGTTAGGGCTCATCCGGGATACGTACATAGATGGACCCCACGTGATCTGACTCATCATATAACCGCAACTTGCCTCGTTGGAGCGCAAGGACTTTCAGCCGAAATGGGGCCAACTCGCCGCGTTGAGGAGTGACGACTAACCGGCAGCCCTCTAGGCCCCATGTGGCTCCAGAGAGTTCTGGTCTTTGGTGAAGCCATGAACTGAAGGTGCGTCCGCTAGCGTCCGACTCCAGTAGAAAATCCTCGAAGAAGCCTGAATCGCTGCTCCTACTCCAAGCGCCCATCAATTCCCGCTCTGTGACCGAACAGCGTTCAGCTGAAAGTACGACGCCTGATGCTGTGAAGAGCAATATAAGGATCGCGAACTGTCTCATGAGCGCTAACGCCTGAATTAAGCCGCGTCGCGAAGCGGCGTCGGCTTGAACGCATTGTTAGGCACCGGGGTGCTGACCAGTGCTCTGACCTTCAGCGGTTCCGAAGAGCTTCTTGGCAAGCTCTAGCCCGCGCTCCATTCCTTCTTCCGTGAGCTGCACCGACTTCTGCTTGCCCACCGGATTGAACAGGTAGCCAGCCTCGTGGAGGCGGTCCATGACGCTGAAGTCATAACCCTTCCAGGAACTGTTCGTGTCGAAGAGGTGGGCTGCAAGAAGCGCCAAGATCGCCTCATCAATTCGGGACTGATCGTAAGCCATGTTTGAAGACTAAGCCTGCTTCGAAGGGCGCGCAACGCCTCCGGCCTAACGCATAAGTTAAGCCGAGACGCGTAGTGGAGCGAAGCACGTGGCAAGCTGTACCTGCCATGTACTTTGCGGAACGAAGCGGCTTCGGCTTGAACGCATTTTTAGGCCTGACTTGCATGAGCCGGCGTTGTATGCAGCTCGACACCAAGCGCGCGAATCAGCTTGAGTACGGTGTCGTACCGTGGCTTTGCGCCCGGAGCCAAAGCCTTGTACAGGCTCTCACGACCAAGCCCAGTGTCCTTGGCCAGCTTGCTCATACCTCGAGCCTTTGCAACGTCAGCGATTGCCTGAAGAAACACGTTGGGATTCTCATCTTCCAACGCGGCATTTAGGTACTCAGCAATGACAATGTCGCTGTCGAGATAGTCGGCGGCATCAAAAGCGGCGATGTTCTTCATGGTCAGTTCTCCAGACTCTTGAGGAGAGTCTTGGCTTTCAGGATGTCCTTCGGCTGGGACGATTTGTCCCCTGCGCAGAGGAGCAGATAGGTAACATCGCCGCGCCGGCAGTAGTACAAACGGTATCCAGGACCAACGTGAATCCGCATCTCGGAGATGCCGTCTCCAACCGGGGCGCAGTCACCGAAATTGCCCCCTTCTGCGGAGCGGATGCGCGCCGCGATGCGAGCTGTTGCTATCGGATCCCGTAGCCCTTTCAGCCACGCGTCGAACTCCGACGTGCGAAGGAATATGCTCATGGCGCACCGTATCCCTTCGGATACGTACTGTCAAGCTGCGAAGATGCTCGGTGTCAGGCCTAACGCCTAAGTTAAGCCGAGACGCGTAGTGGAGCAAAGCACATGGCAAGCTGTATCTGCCATGTGCTTTGCGGAACGAAGCGGCTTCGGCTTGAACGCATTGTTAGGCCGCACCGCCAGAAAGCCTGCCCCAAGACTGCCGAAGGCCCACAAGATGGACGAGGCCGATCAGTAGGCAGATGTAAGAACTCACAACCCAGAACGTCATGCTGTTTCCGGGGAAGTGCGCCATGACCGGCACGAATGCGACGCCCCGAACAATGTAGATGGTCGTGATTGCGGAGAGAATGGCACGCCGCAACGGCAGCTGGCGAATTACACCGGCACCGGAGAGAGCGTAAGCACTCCACCCAGCAAGGACGGCAGCAATGACCAGGGTAACGACGGTGGGATACCAGTGGCCGGCCAAGTGCAGCTGTGCCATTTGCTCTCCAGCGCCCAACAGCCGAAACAGCGGAGCGCCTACTGCAAGGCACGCCAGATGCATCAGCGCCGCGATCCCGCTAAGGGCGGCGCCGACTACCAGAAGCTTGTTGGTTGGACTGGCCATGTAGTTCCTCAGCGGCCTAACACCTAAGTTAAGCCGACGCGACTTGTGGCGTTCGGCTTGAATGAATTGTTAGGCCTCATACGCGGATGAGCAAAGAGGGGGCATATGCAGACCAGTACAAAGCTATGGTGCCAATAAAGCTGAAGGTGAGCGCAAGAGTGACGTGCCGTATCTTGGGCCTCCAGACGGCAATGCCGACCAGAACCAGGCAAAACACGGGCAAGGCCCACCACCACTTGATGGTAAGAAATACAAGCTGCGAGTAGCCTGATTGAGTGAGATTGAAGCTACTCCACGCACTAGTGAAGGCGCCCCCAGCACCGTGTTGAACGGCGTAAATGAAGTAGCTCTGGGCCAATGCCAGTAGTAGCACAATGACTATGAGTGCGATTTTCTTGAACATGAGGCCTAACGCCTGAATTAAGCCGTGCCGCGAAGCAGCATCGGCTTGAATGAATTGTTAGCTGCCTGCGCTACTGATCACGCGAAGCAACCGCTTTAACGTATCAGATGAGTAGGTCACCTCGCTGGGTGTCTCCGGCAGCGGAGCCGGATCTCCAGCTCGCCTCAGCCGCTCATCCAGCCCGCTTGTGGTCCCGTAAATTGGACTCTTAACTTGCAGTGGCTGGGCAGCTGGCCAGGTGCCATGTAATGCCTGATATATCAGCATTGCATTCAGTAGCGCGAGCTCCCTTCCGGGGTGCATCCCATCCTCAGCGAACCAGCCGAGATCCGGCTCAGCCTCGCGCAGCCTCTGCAGCCTCTCAGAAACCTCGGCGTAGGCGATCCCGGCTTCATTCGCAGCCGCCGACTCCTTTTCTACAATTTTCTTTGATGAATTAGGATGAGGTTGATAGGTGCCAAGCAGAACAACCTTCAGCCCCTTTTTTTCCGCCAAGCTCACTAGCTCTTCCAACGCTGAGCGGGACTCCACACATGAGTCCGGACCGAACGAGCACGTAAAGTCGCCTCCTCGCTCTTGAAGCACCAGCACGGCATAGGCCCGTTGCGACAGAGCCTTTTCTACTGAACCGTCAGACACGCGTTGAGTAAGCGTCGCTCCACCGCGGACGATCATGTCGCTTTCAGTTGGATGGCCGTTCGCAGTTGCGAGTGCAGAATAGACGGCAGGCAAATTTCCTACGTAGGTCAAGCTGTTGCCTACAAAGAGCACCCTCTCCGCTTCCTTATCAGGTGCTCTAGGGCTACACGCCGTTCCGGCGAGAAGGAACAAGAGCAATAAGATTAGGAAAGTGCGCATATGTTTGAGCAGCTAACACCTTATGTCTTGAGTTTCCCCTACCGTAGGTGCCGAGAGCCCGACGTGCGCGCCCGATAACGCCTCGGTGTCAGACCACCGTAATTCAGCAGG
>NZ_JBSVRH010000004.1:0-541552 GCF_054052065.1 Luteimonas sp. A537 | reverse complement strand
ACCAACAACCACGGGCCGATCGATGTCGCCCTCAAGGAAGGCCACCAGCACTTCCTGTCCCACCCGCGGCAGGAACTGCGCACCCACGCCCGGACCGGCGTACTCCGTCACCACGTATCAGGAGCTCCTGGCCTTTCACCATGCCAAGGTCACGCTGCGAACGACGGAGGGTTTCCATGCGCGCCGCGATCTCCTCGTAACCGGGCGGACTGTCAGTCTGATGTCCGCGGTGACCTTCTCGCTGTCCACGCTCACACCGCGCCGGGCCGCAGGCGAAGCGTGTCCAGGATCGCATCCCATACCCGCAATGCCTCCTCGTCCGTCTTGAACGGGGCGACGATGATCTCCCCGTCCTCGTCGGTCTGGTCAGTGGTGCTCAATTCCAGCGACATGAACGGAAATTCAAGCGAGTTGGCGCGGCCCTGGGCTTCCCACAGGAATTGATAGCTGCGCTTGCCTTCAGCATCGCCGCGGACCAGCAGTTCCTGACCTTTGACCGGGCCGATGTTGCGATCGCCCCGGCGCAGGGACTTCATGCGAGTGGCGGCTTCTTCGTATCCCGGCGGGATGCGACCGACACGCTTCAGCAGTTCCTCGTCAGGCTTGCCGGTGACATAGGACATCAGCGTGACGGTGACGCTGGGATAGGCGTTCAGGCGGATGCTGGCGGTGAATTCTTCGTTGTTGAGTTCGCTATCTGTGATAAATCCATGATCGAAGCAGAAGCCTACGCCAGAGGGAACTTCTGTAGCCGCACGATATCGAAAGGCATCAGAGAATGACCGATAGTAGTCCACGGTTCTGGACTTGGCAGTAGCGCTAGTTCTCCCCTTGAATATCGCTACAAATGCCTGCGCAGGAAAATAGCCAAAGTATTCGTTCTGATACTGCGTTCGCGAGGTGAATGGATCGGACCATGATTGCAGCAGGATTCGATCCGACCGAAAATCAATACGGTCGGAAAAAATATCCCCTCCATTCTTGTGCTTTATCGATCGCAATGCCGACTCGCGCGCCGCAAGCAATTGTTCAAATTGATCTGCAGATACTCCAACTTTTGTTTCCATTGAGTCACTTGCGAATTCAAACCTCCCTGACACAATTGCGTCAGCAGGCAAGTCAATCAAATAGCGCCCCAGGCAATGCGTGCGTGTTCCGTTCATTGTTCCACTCATCTGGTTTCCCTCCGCATTGCCGGTAGTACAGCTACTTAACACCAGAACACACAGCAGCAGCATTCGATGCGTGCGAGACGGCAGCAATTTCATGCCCAGTCCGCCTGCCTGGCGATCCGGACGATGCTGTATAGCGTGGCCCATTGCGCCCGCGCATCGTTGTAGCTGGGCTGGTGTTCGTAGCCCTTGTCCTTGCCATTGTTGTTCAACCGTGCATGCGCGCCCTGGCCCTGCTCGCCCTGACGGAAGCTGGCCTGGATACCAACAGTGTCCGGCGCCGCGCCGGTTTCGGTAGGGACGGTGCCGTCGCCCGCGCCTGCAGGTTTTGCAAATTCCAGCGTAACGCTGTCAGCGCCCTGACTCAGGCGCAAGCGTCCATTGCCGTTGTCGTCCTGTACCTGCCATAGATCAATTGCGCCGGGCAGCGCTCCCTGCCATTGCACTTCCGACCAGGTATGGACGCGGGTGTCGGCACCGTCATGACTGGCAGCAGTGATGTCCATGCAATCTACCCGCCGCGTCCACGCTCACACCGCGCCAGGCCGCAGGCGAAGCGTGTCCAGGATCGCATCCCATACCCGCAATGCCTCCTCGTCCGTCTTGAACGGGGCGTCGATGATCTCCCCGTCCTCGTCGGTCTGGTCAGTGGTACTCAATTCCAGCGACATGAACGGAAATTCAAGCGAGTTGGCGCGGCCCTGGGCTTCCCACAGGAACTCATAGCTGCGCTTGCCTTCAGCATCGCCGCGTACCAGCAGCTCCTGGCCTGTGACCGGGCCGATGTTGCGATCGTCCCGGCGCAGGGACTTCATGCGACTGGCGGCTTCTTCGTATCCCGGCGGGATGCGGCCGATGCGCTTCAGCAGTTCCTCGTCAGGCCTGCCGGTGACATAGGACATCAGCGTGACGGTGACGCTGGGATAGGCTTTCAGGCGGATGCTGGCGGTGAACTCTTCCTTGTTGAGATTGCTGCGCGCAATCAGACCGGAATCGATGCAAAAGCCCGGTGTCGTCGGGATTTCAGTAGGGGCACGATAACGAATTGCACTTGCTATAGTCCCCTGAAGATCAACTGCACGATCTCGATACTGAGCTCCGCTTTCTCCTTTACGAGAAAACATGACTCGTGTTGATTGGTCTTGCACGAACAATTCATTAAGTTGCAGCTCACGACTACTCGGGCTAGACCATGATCTGAGCAATACTTGTGTGGGATAAAAATCCACCCTCTCAACAAACAGCTTGCCATCAGAGCGGTGATCTACTGACCTCAACACCGACTCCCTCGCATTTAATATTTCCGCAAAGGATTCGTGTGTCACTCCTCGCTTTGTCGTTATTTCACCGCCACCATAAATATATTTCGCACTAATGCTTCCATCAGCAGGCAAGCCCACCAAATAGCGCCCCAGGCAATGCGTGCGTGTTCCGTCCATTGTTCCACTCATCTGATTTCCCTCCGCGTTGCCGGTAGTACAGCTACTTAACACCAGAACACACAGCAGCAGCATTCGATGCGTGCGAGACGGCAGCGATTTCATGCCCAGTCCGCCTGCCTGGCGATCCGGACGATGCTGTACAGCGTGGCCCATTGCGCCCGCGCATCGTTGTAACTGGGCTGGTGTTCGTAGCCTTTGTCCTTGCCCTTGCCGTTCAAACGCACATGCGCGCCCTGGCCCTGCTCGCCCTGACGGAAGCTGGCCTGGATACCGACAGTGTCCGGCGCTGCGCCGGATTCGGTAGGGACGGTGCCGTCGCCTGCGCCTGCAGGTTTCGCAAATTCCAGCGTAACGCTGTCAGCGCCCTGACTCAGGCGCAAGCGTCCATTGCCGTTGTCGTCCTGTACCTGCCATAGATCTGGCACAACAGACAACGTCCCTTGCCATTGCACTTCGGACCAGGTGTGGACACGGGTGTCGGCACCGTAATGACTGTAGGCCGGAGTCGGGTATTTCTTGGCAATATCCACATGGAAGTCCCTCACATCGTCTAGCCTTCTGTTAAGGCCTTGACGCATATCTACTGGATCATCATCGGTCGGAGTAGCACCTACAACCACCGCAAAACCAGCCGGATCAATCAGCTGCTCGTTATGCGCCGGCACCAGCCCATACCAGGCCCGGTTCTTGTAAATCTCCTCGTACGGATCGCCCGCCATCGGCAGCATCTGGCCCGGCAGGGCGCCGTCGCCCAGTTTCAACCACGGCCTGCCATTGGCGTAATCGGGCGTGGGGACCAGCTCCAAAGCACCCGGCGAGTTGGCCATGATCGCCACCACTTCGGCCGCATTGCGCCCCAGGATGACGCTGGCGATTCCGTCGTAGCCACAACGGCAGTGGTGGTAGGTGGCCGGGGCGCCGGTGGCCGGCATGACCCCGTGCACCACGCCCAGCACCTTGTCGTAGCCGTGGATTTCGGTCAGGGCACGCGCCACGAACCCGCCCATTGAATGGGTGACCAGTATGACTTTCCGGGGCCTGTTGTCCTCCGGGTAGCTCGCGAGCACGGTGTTCTCGATGTAGTCCCTGAGCGCCTGCCCGGACCCCCGGTTGGACTGCAACCAGTTGTAGCCGCCGCCCCAGACTTCAAACCGGTAACTCGCCGCATGCTTGAGGTCGTCTTCGCTCAGCGGGGGATTGGCGTTTTGCTCGCCGTAGTCGGCCGGGTCGCGCAAGGCCTCGTCATTCCACCACTCCAGCGCCTGGCACGCTTCCATGATGTTGTCCAACCTGCGCTGCATCTGACTCATCACCGGATGATAGGCCGAGCGCATCACCGTGCCCCAGCCGCGCGCTTTCGCTATCTTGCTTCTGATCGTGCCCTCGGCATCAATCGGCCCACGAGGGTCGACTTCAACCTTGTCGGGGTTCAGCCGGCGCTGGCGGCTGGCCGCGCCCTTGAACCAGAACGAGACCAGTTGCCCGATGGCGCTCAGGATCGACCCCAGCCCGTCCGTGTTCGGCGGACGCCAAGCCACCGCGTTGCCTTGCTTGGCCTTGAGGTTGGTGCCCATGATGCCGGGCAGAAAAACAATCGGGATCACGGCGATTGGCTCCATCAGGCAGACCTTGTCGCGGGTGTCCTGGCTGGGCGTCAGCCGCGGTTTGACGATGGGGTTGCCGTCTTCGTCCCGTTCCCTGGCGGCGGCGACGATCACTTCGTTGGTTGCGGTCTCTGGCATGGGAGCGTCCGTTATGTCTTGCCAAGCAGCTTGATGACGACTTCTTCAGGCGCGAATCCCTTTTGCATCGGGATGCGGCCTTCGCCATCGGTCACGAGCTTCATGCGGGCACCGTCGCCACGCACAAGCTCGACGCGGTAATTGCGCAGGGGCTCGTTGGTTGCCCGGTGCCGCAGCAGATAGGGGTCATCGAACCTTGTCTCCGGCCAGGAGTTCATTTCTCGCGACAGGTGCGCCGGCCCCACGAAGCTCTTCTTCCCCGCATATACCTTGATGGTCCCGGGGCAGGCCACGGTGATGTTGCCGCCCTCGATCGTCAGGCTGGCGCCGCCCGAGGTGGCCAGGTGCACCGTCTTGCCGGCGGCAAACTCGACCTCGGCGTTGGCGCTCACGATCTTCAGCTGGTCCTTCGCTTGCAGCTTGATCTGGTCGTTCTGCGCCTGGACGTCCAGCTCGCCTTCGCCTGTCACCAGACTGAGCGAGGCGTCTTCGCTTGGTGCCCCGTCCACGGCCTCCACCAGCCAGCCGATCGCCTGGCCCGTGTGCAGGCGCAGGCTGCCCGCAACGGCCAGGTTGCTGGCCTGGCCGCTGGCCAGGGTCAGTGTTTCGCCTGCTGCCCAGTGCAGGCTTTGACCGGCGATCTGGACGATGCCGGCCGGGGCGGCGAGGCCGAGGATAGGGTCGCCCGTGTGTGGGACGCGGCCGTCGCCGGCTTCCGCCTTGCGCTCGGCGGCTTCACCCACGGCCTCGTCATAAGCTTCGCCCGGAACGGTGGTCCTCGCGCTGGCCAGCAGGGCCGCGAACGGGGCCTGGTCCGCGATCAGGGCGGATTTGCTGCTACCCACGCCTTCATGGCCGGCCAGCTTCACCGTCAGATGTGTACCGGCCGCGCCGCTGAACACCTCCGCCACGGTTTGCGCCTGCTTCAACAGCGCCGCCGGGCCCACGGCATCACCAGCGGGTGTCTCGCCGGGAGTCGCATAGGCACTCAGCCACAGGCCGCGCTCGGCGCGCACCGTGCCCCAGGCATCAGTCCGCAGCTCGAAGCCTTCGCCCCGGAAGCTGCCGCGGTAGTTGTCCGCTTGGTGGATCAGATGGCCCAGGGTCAGCTGGGTGGCCGCTTGCGTGGTCGCCAACTGCACGCGGAGCTGGCCGTCGCTGTCGTCGAACAGCAGCCGGTTGTGGCCGGATCCGTGCCACTCCTGCGACTGGATGCCCCACAACGCGGTGGCATTGCGATGGGCTTCGTCACCGGCACCCATGCCGTGCCACGGCGGGGCATGGCCTCCGGCCAGGTTGGCCTGTGCGCTCGGGCCATGATCGCTGGCTTGGGCGTACAACTCGGCGCCATCGGCAGCGGCCTCCTTGCCGCCCGTGGTTGGCACCACGCCGGCCTCGCCCTGGCCGTTGTACAGCGCACCCACCACGACCGGCCGATCAATGTCGCCTTCCAGGAAGGCCACCAGCACTTCCTGCCCGACCCGCGGCAGGAACTGCGCGCCCACGCCCGGGCCGGCGTAACGCTGCGACACGCGCAGCCAGCAGGAGCGCTCGGCCGTGTTCCCATCGCCGGACTGCCAGTGGAACTTCACCTTGATCCGGCCCAGCGCGTCGCTGCTGAGCACGTCATGGCCGCCGTCATCGGCAACCACGAGGGCGCTCTGATAGCCCGGTGCGGTCGGGCGCGGGTTGAGGCGGGTGCCGGTGTCGTCGTGCAGGCGCGGCCGCCAGGGCAGGGCGCGGGGCACGGACTGGAAGGCGTTGGCGTAGCCGTGCGCGTTGGCGTGCTGCCACAGGTGCTGCATGCCGGCTGCGTCCAATGGAAGGGCTTGGGGCAGGGCAGGCCAGCCGGGGGCGGGGCCGAGCAGGTCGACCAGGCCGTCGCGCACGGTGTCGGGCAGATTGTTGCGGCCGGCGTGGCGCAGGCCCTGCAGGAAGAAGACGTCCGCGCCTCCGGCGTTGCGCGGGGCATCGGTGAGCGTGAACGCGGTGCCTGCGCGGAAGCTGCGGACGCCGCCCTGGCCCTGCCAGCGTTGCCGGGCGGCTTCGCGCGCTTCGCCTGACAGCCGCGCGTAGCGCTCGGCCTGACCAGCGTCGGCAAACGCATACGCGCCGGACGGGTCGTAGGATTCGCCATAAGCAGGCACGCCGTCGGCGCCCAGTGGAAGCTGGGTCGCGACCGACTGCACCGTGCGGTAGTCGGTGCCCAGCAGGCTCAGCTTCGCCGAACCGACGCGACGGGAGGTGCCAATGGCGTGGATCGTGTCCTGGGCTTCGGTGGCGTCGTCGCGGTGGAAGCGGATGCCGCCGCCAGTGGCGATGGCGTCCTCGGGCTGCGTCGTGCTGTCGGCGAAGATCACCAGGCGATGGCCGGCCGGTGCTTCGGCGTCCTCTTCCCAGCGCCAGCCAAGGCCTTCTTCGGCCAGCAGACGTGAAACGAAATCGAAGTCCGTTTCCCGGTACTGCACGCAGTAGCTGCGCGGATGGGCCTCGGCAATGAACGGGCCGACCTCGTCGGACAGCTGCCACTGGGCGAGCGGGGCATAGTCATCGAACACCGCTTCGGCGATCTCGATGACGGTCTTGTCCTGGAACACGCGGCTGTGCCGGCCCTGGGTCATCCACCACGTCCACGGCACCAGGCACAGGCGATAGCGCACCAAACCACCGTCGCCGCCCAGGCACGAGGCTTCACGGATCACGCCGCTGCGGCGGGCGGAACTGCCGTCGGCCAGGCGCGTGGCGAGGGTGACGGTGGTGCCGAGCAGTTCGTCCAGCGCCCACGAGGCATCGCTGGACAACACGTCCACCCACCATTCGTAACCCAGCGAAAGCTGCTCCCAGCCCTGCCAGCGCTCAACGGCGCAGTCGGCCGGGAGGCCGTCGCCCTGCAGCTGGTACAACCGGTCGGTGCCCACGTACTGCGCCAGGGACGCCAGCATCTGCTGGGCCTGGGCCAACGGGTTGGTCATTTCGCTCCTCCTTGAACTCGACGCGAGCAGTGGCACCTTGGAAAGGCGCCCAGCAGCCTCGCCTCCGTGGCCTGCTGCTGTGTCCCCTTGGATTCTCGCACGGACAAGTTTTTACCAGAAGTGCCGCTCCGGGTCACTTTGCCTGATTCCATTGTCCGGACCGTGCTGCCAGGAGATCGCATCCCCGCGGCTTGGTATCGTGTCACCCCGATTCCCAAGGATTCCCCACGCGTGTCACGCAAGGTCTTTCCCGGCACCGGCATCGAGCCCGACCTGCTCTCGGCCGGCAATGAGTCGCTGCAGCCCCTGGCCGAGCGCATGCGGCCGCGCACACTGGACGAGATGGTCGGCCAGCGCCGCCTGCTGGCTCCCGGATCCGCGCTGCGGCGTGCGGTCGAGTCCGGCCGCGTGCACTCCATGGTGCTGTGGGGGCCACCGGGCTGCGGCAAGACCACGCTGGCCCTGCTGCTGGCCGCATACTCCGATGCCGAGTACCGCGCGATCTCGGCGGTGCTGACCGGGCTGCCGGACGTGCGCAAGGTGCTGGCCGAGGCCGACCATACCTTCGCCGGTGGCCGCCGGACAGTGCTGTTTGTCGACGAGGTGCACCGGTTCAACAAGGTGCAGCAGGACGCCTTCCTGCCGCACATCGAGCGCGGCACGATCATCTTTGTCGGCGCGACGACCGAGAACCCCTCGTTCGAACTCAACTCGGCGCTGCTGTCGCGCTGCCGCGTGCACGTCATGGAGGCGGTCTCGGCCGAGGATATCGGCGTAGCCCTGCAGCGCGCCCTGGATGATTCTGAGCGTGGCCTCGGCGGACGCGGCATCGTCATCGGCGACGACCAACTGCGTCTCATCGCCAGCGCCGCCGATGGCGACGTGCGCCGCGCGCTCACCCTGCTCGAAATCGCGGTGGAACTGGTGGGCGAGGGCGGCACCATCACCGATGAAACCCTGGGCCAGGTGCTGGCCGACCGCAGCCGTCGCTTCGACAAGGGCGGTGACCACTTCTACGACCAGATCTCGGCGCTGCACAAATCCGTGCGCAGCTCGAATCCCGATGCCGCGCTGTATTGGCTCGCGCGCATGCTCGACGGCGGTGCGGACGCCAGTTACCTCGCGCGCAGGCTGACGCGGATGGCGGTGGAGGACATCGGCCTGGCGGATCCACGCGCACTGACCATGTCACTCGAAGCCTGGGACGCCTACGATCGCCTCGGCAGCCCCGAGGGCGATCTCGCGCTTGGCCAGCTGGCGATCTACCTGGCGAGCACCGCGAAGTCGAACGCCGCCTACAAGGCATTCGGCGAAGCGAAGCGCGACGTGTCCGAATACGGCAGCGCGGAGGTGCCCATGCACCTGCGCAACGCGCCGACGAAGCTGATGAAGCAACTCGGCCACGGCGCCGGCTACCAGTACGACCATGATGCGGAGGGCGGCGTCGCACTCGGCCAGACGGGCTTCCCGGACACGATGGGCGAACGCGTCTACTACCGCCCCGTCGAACGAGGCCTGGAAATCAAACTGCGCGAGAAGCTCGAGCGCCTGCGCGCCGCCCGCGCCAGCAAGCCCGCTCCCCCAAAACCTTAGGAGCAGCGACGCCTGCGATCGAGACACCCGCATTCGCAGGGGCGCTACGCCGCGAGCCTGCGTTTCGCCTGCAGGCGAATCGCCGCTGTAGCGGCTCCCACAAGAGCGGTGCGCGCGGCTCGCAGAAAAGGCGATCAGGGCGGAGGCAGGCAGCCGAGTGCGGCGAGCGGGCCCGCGAGCGCCGGGATGTGCATCAGCCAGGGTGCGGCGATCGTCAGCAGGCCGGCCGCAAGCACTAGCCCACCCATCGCCATCCGCCATCGCCCACGCTGCAGCCACTGTCCCAAACGCGCACCCGACCACGTCAGCGACACCATCAGCGGCAGCGTGCCAAGCCCGAACGCCGCCATGGTCAATGCACCGTTGGCGGCATCCGCCTGCAGCCAGGCGGCGGCCAGCATCGTGGTGCTCAGGCCGCAGGGCATCCAGCCCCAGAGCACGCCGAGCGCGATGCGCTTGGCCGCGGTGTTCGCCGGCAGCAGGGGTGCCTGGAATTTTCGCAGCCGCTGCCAGAGCGCAACGCCCGGGCGGCCGAGGAAGGACAGCCGTCCCGTGCGGTCCAGGAGCCGCAGCGCCACCAGCACCAGCACCACGCCAACGAGCATGCGCGCGCCGAAGGCCAGCCAGGGACTGCGCGCCGCGGCCAGGATGCCGCCGCCGATGCCACCGGCAAGCGCGCCGGCCAGCACGTAGCCGCCGACGCGGCCGAGGTTGGGCTGCATCGCGGCCCACCAGCTGCGGCCGCCGCCCATTGCCGAGAAGCCGCCGGCGATCCCGCCGCACATCGCAGCGCAGTGCACGCCGCCCAGTACGCCGGTCAGCAGCGCTGCGCCGATGGCGAGCCAGTCAATCGGCATGGTTGCTGCTGCGGTCGCGCGCCACGCCGGCGACGCCGGAAGCGTCCGTGCCTGCACGATCCGTCGCGCCCGTCGCGGCGTCATCGGCCACGACCGCATCGCTCGTCGCCACTGGCAGCTGGTCGGCGCTGTCGTCGCGCAGGATGTCGATGGCGGCCGCATCCAGGTTCTCGAACTGTCCCTTGCGCACGGCCCAGCGGAAGGCCCAGACCGCGATGCCCAGCAGCACGATGCTCACCGGGATGAGGAACAGCAGGATATTCATGTGCCCGAGGCCCGCGCCAGGCGCAGCGCGTTGAAGGTGACGATGAGCGAAGACAGCGCCATGCCCAGCGCCGCCACCCAGGGCGTCACCAGGCCGGCGGCGGCCAGCGGGATGGCGATGATGTTGTAGCCCAGCGCCCAGGCAAGGTTCTGGCGCACGATCGCGCGCGTGCGGCGCGCCAGGCCGATGGCGGCGGGGATGCGCAGCAGCGAGGGCGCGGTGAGCACCAGGCTGGCGGCGCGATGGGCGAGGGCGGCGCCGCTGCCGATCGCGATCGAGACGTCGGCGCCGGCCAGCACCGGCGCGTCGTTGAGACCATCGCCGACCATGGCCACGGTGCGGCCCAGGGACTGCAGCGATCGCACGCCCTGCAGCTTGTCCTCGGGCGACTGCCGCGACGCGGCATGGTCGATGCCGATCCGGTCGGCGAACGCATCCACCGACACCGCTGCATCGCCACTGGATATGTGCACTTCAACGCCCATGTCGCGCAGCGCCGCAATGGCCGCCGCGGCGTCCTCGCGAGGAGGCTCTTCCAGCACGAAGCGCGCCGCCGGCTCATCGCCATTGCCCAGCCACAGCGCACCGTCGTCGGCGCGCCCGGCAGCGAAGTCGGCGCGACCCAGGCGCCATGGCCGGCCGTCGACCGTGCCGGCGATGCCGAGTCCGGGTTGCTCTTCGACCCCGCTCACGGCCAGGCCTGTGTCCTGCCCGTCGAAGGCGCGGGCGATCGGATGCAGGCTGTCGCGCTCGATCGCCGCCGCGATCGCGAGCGCGTCCTCGATGTCCAGCTTGCCGAAGGCTTCCACGCCCGACACCTTCGGGCGCCCGCTGCCGAGGGTGCCGGTCTTGTCGAAAACGATGTCGGTTGCCGCGGCCAGCGAGCCCAAGGCATCGGGATTGGTCGAAAGGACGCCCAGCTTGGCCAGCGTGCCGTTGGCGACGGTGAGCGCCGTCGGTACCGCTAGCGACAGCGCGCAGGGGCAGCTGATCACCAGCAGGGCGATCGCCACCTCCAACGCACGCGAGGGGTCGTAAATCCGCCAGCCGATGTACACCAGCACCGTCGCCACCAGGATGCCGGCCACGAAGCGGCTGGACACGGCATCCGCCAGCTGCGCCGCGCGCGGACGGTGCGACTGTGCGCGTTCGACCAGTGACTCCAGCTCCGCGAGACGGGTGCCGGCGCCGACCTGTTCAACGCGAATGCGCGCCGGCGCCTCGCGGCACACGGTGCCGGCGAAGATGGTGTCACCCGGTACGTGCAGCATGGGATGCGCTTCGCCGGTCAGCAGCGCTTCTTCGAAACGGGCCGCTGCGTCGAGCAGGATGCCGTCGGCAGGCACCGTGTCGCCGGCGGCAATGCATGCGATGTCGCCGGCCGCCAGCGCCGCGGTGGGCACGACTTCGCGACTGCCGTCGGCAAGCTCGCGCGTAGCCAGCTCAGGTCGCGCCCGCGCCAGGGTGTCGACCTGGGCCACCGCCGTGCGCCGTGCCCGCTGCTCCAGCATCCGCGCGCCCAGCAGCAGGAAGACGAACATCACCGCCGCGTCGTACCAGACATGGGTGCCGCCACGCAGCGTCTCGAACACGCTGGCGAAGTAGGCCAGCAGCGTTGAGCTGGCGATCAGCGTGTCCATGCCCAGCTGGCGGTTGCGCAGCTCGCGCAGCATGCCGGCGATGAACGGCCAACCGCACCAGAACACCACCGGCGTCGACAGCAGGAGGGTCACCCAGCGGAAGAAGTCGCGCGTGGCCAGCGGCATCTGCTGATGGATGTCGAGGTACAGGGCCTCGGCGAACATCATCGCCTGGATCGACACCAGGCCTGCGATGCCGATGCGTACCAGGTCGCGGTTGCGCTGCGCGCGGCGTTCGCGCTCGCGCTCGGTGCCGGAAGCGAGATAGGGCACGTAGCCGAGGCCGGCCAGGCGCCGCAGTGGGCCCGAAAGCGCGGTGCGCGCCGGGTCCCAGGCGATGCGGATCCGGCCAGTCACGGCGTTGGCCACGACTTCAAACACGCCGGGCTCGCGCGCGACCGCGCGGTCGACCAGCCAGGCACAGGCCGCGCAGCGCATGCCGTCGGTAAGCACGGTGATCTCGCGGCCGCCATCCACATCGCGCACATGGCCGGCCTGGACGTCGTCGCGGTCGAAGGCGGCCAGTTGGGCCTCGAGGTCGGTGGCGGCGCGGCCGCCCGGCTCGGTACGCAGGCGGTAGTAGTCGACAAGGTTGGCGTCGCGGATCCACTGCGCGGCCGCGGCGCAGCCGTCGCAGCAGAACTGCCGCGACTGGCCGTCGATGCGGGCCCTGGCCGGGTCCGCAGGCAGGTCCTGGCTGCAGTGGAAGCAGCCTTCGCCGGCGCCCTGCGCGTCGCGCACGGCGCCGGCCGTGGCGAGCGCGTCCGCGTTCACCT
Organism: Luteimonas sp. A537; assembly: GCF_054052065.1. NCBI lineage: Bacteria > Pseudomonadati > Pseudomonadota > Gammaproteobacteria > Lysobacterales > Lysobacteraceae > Luteimonas > Luteimonas renzhihongae. The sequence goes on along the minus strand of NZ_JBSVRH010000004.1, from coordinate 529,093 downwards.
CACTCCTGCTCGCCGGAGAAGGCCGGCTTCACGTGGGCCGCACGCTGGCCCTTGGGCATCCGGCCCTGCAGGCGCCAGAGCATGCCCTCGGGCATGAGTTCGAGCTTCCAATCGTTGCCCAGGCCGACCTCGGCGTCGGCGCGCCAGCCGTTGTCGCTGGGCTCGGCGCGCAGTTCGATGTCGGAGGCAGCCAGGGCCGGGTGGCGCAGCACCACGCGCAGGGGCTGGTCGCGCATGAACTCGCCGGTGACCGGCAGCACTTCGACATAGCCTTCGTCGATGCGGATGATCGCGCTCAGCCGCAGGTCGCGTGCGCGGGCGTCTGGACTCAGGTCGGCGACCTGCATCCGCGCGGTCCGCTGCACCACGTCGCCCACGGCGTCGTTGGAATCGCGGGTCGCGAGGCCCAGCAGGAAGATGCCTCCGATCACCGAGGCGAGCGGCAGGCCAATCACCAGCCACATCATGGGCTCGCGCCAGAAAGGACGTTTGTTCTGCTTGTCTGTCATTGCATGGGTCCGAAGAAACTGCTGTCGACCGTTTCGCTGGTCCCGCCATCGACGGTCTCGACCCGGAACAGCAGCGGCTGGCGGCCGGTGAGGGAGTCCGGGGCGGTCACCACCACCGGTACGCTGATCACCTGCTGCGCTGCGGCCTGCACGCTGTCAAGGCCGCTGCCGCGGAGTTCGATACCGGGCGCGGCGCCATCGATCGTGATGCGGTAGGTCGTCGCATCGTCACTCTTGTTGACGACCTTGAGGGTGTAGTCATTCTCCACCTGGCCGCCGCCGACGACGCGATAGAGCGCATTGCGGTCGCGCAGCACCTCGACGATCAGCGGGCTGCGGGTGCTTACGCCCACCACCCAGGCCACGACCAGCGCCACCAGCACGACGCCGTAGATCAGCACCCGCGGGCGCAGCACCCGCGTGGGCTTGTTGTCGATGGCGTTCTGCGTGCTGTAGCGGATCAGCCCGCGCTCGAAGCCCATCTTGTCCATCACCGAGTCGCAGGCGTCGATGCAGGCGCCACAGGCGATGCACTCGTATTGCAGGCCGTTGCGGATGTCGATGCCGGTCGGGCAGACCTGCACGCACATGGTGCAGTCGATGCAGTCGCCGAGCTCGTCGGGCGCGAACTTCGGCAGCGGCTCGGCCACTTCGCCGATGCCACCAAGGGTGATGGTGCCGGCCGCCTGCACGCGGTTGTCGGCCGCGGTCGGATGCAGCGCGGAACGGAACACGTAGTCGTAGGCGGTGATCTGGCCGAGCAGGGCACGCCCGCGGGCGGCGATGCTGCCCAGGCCGCGCTTGCGCGGGCCGCGCGGCTCGCCGCGCATCGGGTCGTAGGCGATGATCAGGGTGTTGCGGTCGAACATCGCGCTCTGGAAGCGCGCGTACGGGCACATGTACTTGCAGACCTGCTCGCGCAGGAAGCCTGCGTTGCCCCAGGTGGCGAGCGCATAGAACAGCACCCAGAAGGTTTCCCAGCCGCCCCATTCAAGCCGCGGCAGGCGCGCTGCAAGATCGCCGATGGGGGTGAAGAACCCCACGAAGGTGAAGCCCGTCCACAGCGCGAACACCAGCCACAGCGCGTGCTTTGCACCCTTGCGCAGGAGCTTCTCGCGGTTCCACGGGCCGGCGTCGAGCTTCATGCGCTTGTTGCGGTCGCCCTCGGTCCACTGCTCCATCCACAGGAAGACCTCGGTCCACACCGTCTGCGGGCAGGCGTAGCCACAGAACAGGCGCCCGGCCAGCGCCGTGAAGAAGAACAGCGCCAGCGCCGCGATGATCAGCAGCAGGGCCAGGAACAGGAAATCCTGCGGCCAGAAGGTCAGGCTGAAGACGTGGAACTTGCGCGCCGGCAGGTCGAACAGCACTGCCTGGCGATCATCCCAGCGCAGCCAGGGGAAGACGTAGAACATGCCCAGCAGCCAGAACACTGCGGCCACCCGCAGGGTGTTCAGGCGTCCGGAAACCTCGCGCGGATAGACCTTGCGCTCGCTGACGTACATCGAGCCGCCGGTGTCCTCGGCAAGCTCCAGGGGAATGCGACGGCTCATTTATCTCGGGGTAGCGCTCTGTTGAACCGGCTTGCCGGGCGCAGCAGGATCCATGTGAACAGGCTGGAGGCCGCGGTGGCGACCCAGAACATGAAGAAGGCAATGGAATAGCCCAGGCTGCGGCTGATCTCGATGCCGGGAAAGGTGATGTCGCGCAGGACCAGCGGGTCGACGAAGGCGAAGAACACCATCGTCGCCACGCCGGCTGCGAAGAAGCTGGGCCAGAGGATCGCGCCCACCCGCTGCGCCATCGGGCGCGGCGGGTGGTCGAAGGCGGGAGTGGGGGTATGGCTCACTGGCTCTCCGCCCGCGGCTCCCCGGTCGCGGCATTGTTGGACAGCGACCAGACATACGAACCGACCAGTCGCGCACGGGTCTCGCCAAGCAGTTCGCGGTGTGCCGGCATGACGCCATGGCGACCCTGGTTGATGGTTTCCATGATCGATTCCACCGAGCTGCCGTACATGGCGTAGTCGTCGGTCAGGTCCGGCGCGCCAAGGGCCTGGTTGCCGGTTCCGTCGATGCCGTGGCAGGCGACGCAGACGCCTTCGTACAGGCTCTTGCCCTGGGCGGCGAAGTAGTCGCTCGCGGGCACCTCGCCAGCAAGCGAGCGCGCATAGGTGGCGACCGACAGCACCGCATTGTCACCGCCCATGCCCGTGAGCACCGTGCCCCATTCGGGCATCACGCCCTGGCGGCCATCGAGGATGCTGGTGAGGATGTCGTCCTCCGCGCCACCCCAGTGCCAGACATCGTCGGTCAGGTTCGGATAGCCCACCGCGCCCTGTGCCGAGGATCCGTGGCAGGTCGCACAGGTGTTGGCGAAGATCGCCCGGCCGAGTTCCACCGCACGCGGGTCGCCGGCAAGCGTGGAAATCGACTGGCCGTCGTAGGGGCGGAAGGTCTCGGCGAGGATCGCGTCCTGCTTCGCCTTGTCGGCATCGTGCTCGCCCGCCGAGGTCCAGCCGCCGAAGCCCTTGAAGTTGCCGAAGCCCGGATACCAGAGGAGGTAGCCCACGGCGAAGACCATGGTCAGGTAGAAGCCGATGATCCACCAGCGCGGCAGCGGCTTGTTGTATTCGGTGATGTCGCCGTCCCAGACGTGGCCGGTCTCCTCGGGCTTGGGGTCGCCAGGGCGACGGCGGCTTGTCCAGGCCAGCAGGTACCAGAGGCCGCCGATGTTCAGCAGCACCAGCACGATGACGTAAATGCTCCAACCGGTGCTCATTGCCGGGGCTCCTCAAAATCGTCTTCAAGAGGCATCTGGGCGGCTGCGTCGAACTCGGCCTTGTGCGAAGGCCGCCAGACCCAGATCCAGCCGCCCACGAACAGCAGCAGCAGGGACAGCGTGACAAGCCCGCCGATCATGGCGCGCTCTCCACGTCGGACCCGGTGGCGGCCGCTGCCGCTGCGGCGGTGGGCGCATGGCGGCCCAGGCCCTGCAGGTAGGCAACCACGGCGTCGAGCTCGGTCTTGCCGGCAACCACCGCGGCGGCGCCGTCGATGTCCTCGTCGCTGTAAGGGTCGCCGATGCGGCGCAGGTTGCGCATGTTGCGGGTGACCTTTTCGCCGCTGACGGGGGTGTCGGCCAGCCACGGGAAGGACGGCATGTTCGACTCCGGCACCACTGCACGCGGATCGATCAGGTGCACGCGGTGCCAGTCGTCGGAATAGCGGCCGCCAACGCGCGCAAGATCAGGCCCGGTGCGCTTGGAGCCCCACTGGTGCGGCCGGTCATAGACCGACTCGCCGGCCAGCGAATAGTGGCCGTAGCGCTCGGTCTCGAAGCGCAGGGTGCGGATCATCTGCGTGTGGCAGTTGTAGCAGCCCTCGCGGACGTAGACGTCGCGACCGGCGAGCTCAAGCGCGGCATAGGGCTCGACGCCGGGCAGGGGCTCGATCGCCTCGGCCTGGTACATCAGCGGCACGATCTCGGTCAGGCCGCCGAAAGACACCGCGACTGCGATCAGGCCGATCATCAGGCCGATGTTCTTCTCGATCTTCTGGTGGCCGTTGGACGGCGCGGGGTTCTTCTTGTCCGTCATGTCAGGCTCCCTGGGTCGAAGCGCGGGCGTCGGCGGGATCGGGCGGCATCACCGGCTGCGGCGCCGGGTCCTTGGCGGCCTGGAAGGTCTTCCACGTGTTGACCGCCATCAGCCCCATGCCGACGAGGATCAGCAGGCCACCGCCAAAACGCACGAGGTAGTAGGGATAGGTGGCGTTGAGCGACTCGACGAAGCTGTAGGTCAGCGTGCCGTCGGCGTTGGTGGCGCGCCACATCAGGCCCTGCATCACACCGGCGATCCACATCGAGGCGATGTAGAGCACGACGCCGACAGTGTGCAGCCAGAAGTGCGTGTCGATCCACTTGACCGAGTGCATCTCCTTCAGGCCGAGCACGCGCGGCATCAGCGAATAGATCGAGCCGATGGTGATCATCGCGACCCAGCCCAGGGCGCCGGCATGCACGTGGCCGACGGTCCAGTCGGTGTAGTGCGACAGCGAGTTGACGGTCTTGATCGAGAGCAGCGGGCCTTCGAAGGTGGCGATCATGTAGAACGACAGCGCCACGATCAGGAACTTCAGGATCGGGTCGGTGCGGAGTTTGTACCAGACCCCGGACAGAGTCATGATCCCGTTGATCGCGCCACCCCAGCTGGGCGCCAGCAGGATCAGCGAGAACACCATGCCCACCGACTGCACCCAGTCGGGCAGGGAGGTGTAAAGCAGGTGGTGCGGGCCGGCCCACATGTAGACCGCGATCAGCGCCCAGAAGTGCACGATAGACAGGCGGTAGGAGTAGATCGGGCGCCCGGCCTGCTTGGGCACGAAGTAATACATCATGCCGAGGAAGGCGGTGGTGAGCAGGAAGCCCACCGCGTTGTGCCCGTACCACCACTGCACCATGGCATCGACCGTGCCGCTGTAGACGGGATACGACTTGTCCCAACCGGACGGGATGGCGATGTTGTTGACGATGTGCAGCAGGGCGATGGTGATGATGTACGCGCCGAAGAACCAGTTGGCGACGTAGATGTGCTGCACCCGGCGCTTGGCGATGGTGCCGAAGTAAAGCACCGCGTAGGCGATCCATACCACCGCGAGCGCCCAGTCGATGGGCCACTCGAGTTCGGCGTATTCCTTGCTCTGGGTGATGCCCAGGGGCAGGGTGATGACCGCGGCGACCAGGATCGCCTGCCAGCCCCAGAACACGAAGGAGGCCAGCCGGTCCGAGATGAGACGGACGTGGCAGGTGCGCTGCACCACGTGCAGGCTGGTGGCGAACAACGCACTGACGCCGAAGGCGAAGATCACGCCGTTGGTGTGCAGCGGGCGCAGGCGACCGTAGCTCAGCCACGGAATGCCTTCACCAAGGGTCGGCCAGTACAGCTGGGCGGCGATGAACACGCCGACCGCCATGCCGACGATGCCCCAGACCACGGTGGCGATGGTGAACTGGCGCACCACTTTGTCGTTGTAGAAGCCGGACCTGGCTGTATCGGAACCGCTGATGTCGGCCAGGGCCGTCGCGGTGGCTGGGGTCGAGGACATGGGCACGTGACCTTGGTTTGCTGATTGTCGATTTTCCGGTATCCGCCCACGCCTGGACTTGATCACAGTCAATGCCGGGGCCTGTTTCGGCTGACACCTCGAAGCATTACGCGCATGGGCCGGACGGAACCACGCGCCGGCGGATGCTGCACCCGCACATTATAGGCTCCCCAAACGCGAAAGGGGCGCGACTCGGCGCCCTCCTGGCTTGCGGGTGACGCGCCGGCAACGTTGTGTCCCATCGGTGCCACATGCAGTATCCGGGGATGGGTCGCCCGCGCCCATGACATGGGTCAAGCGGCAAGCAGCATCCAGAAAATTCCGCCCGGGTGGTGCATGCGGGCGATCGAGTACATGAAGCCGAACACCGCCAGCGCGGCCAGGTAGCTGGCGATGCGCACACGCGGCGTCCGGCCGCGCCGTAGGGCGAACACGCCCAGGGCCACGTAGACCACCAGCAATACGAGTTTCATGGTCAGCCAGCCATTGCCGAACATTGCGCCGGGCAGGATGGTGAGCAGCATCAGCGCGGCGGTGAGCAGCGTGGTGTCGATTGCGTAGCTGAGGTAGCGCACGGGAGCCGCCAACGCCCAGCGCTGCATTCCCGCCTGCACCAGCAGGCCACGCAGCGCAAACAGCAGGCCGCTTGCGATCACCGTGGTCACGTGGACCAGCTTGATCTGCGGATAGAACTCGATCATGGATTCACCCCGGGCGTCCGTCGCTGCGCGGCGACAGGTAGATCCTGCCCAGCCTGGCCACCCACGGCCCCAGCGCCACCAGCCAGCCCATTGCGGCCACCGCCCACCACGCACCCGGGTCGGCCGAGACGTCGGCCAGGATGCGCACGACAGTGACCACCTGGATCGCCGCGAAGGCGAACCAGGCCACCGCCGGCATCTCGATCTTCCGGCCCGAATGGCCCTGCGTCACCCGGGTCACCATGGCCACCAGCACGCTGCCGAAAAAGCCCACGAACAGCGCGTGCGCAGGCGCGCGGCCGAGGATGAAGCCGTCGCCCGCGAAGTAGACCAGGCTCTGCACGGCGTACAGCGCAAAGGTCACCGGCAGCCAGGCCAGGCCCAGGAACAGCACCGCGAGGATGCCGGGCTTGCGACCACGTGGCCACCAGCGCCACAGCGCCAGGAGCGACAGCGCCAGCAGCGGCAGATCGGCCAGCCACAGCCAGGCATAGGCGTGCGCCAGTTCCAGGCCAAGGTGCAGCAGGCAGAACGCCCAGAACGCAGCCAGCAGCCACATCGGCCGCCATGCCGCGTAGCCGGGTACCACGTTCAAGGCGAAGAACGGGAACATGCGGTGTGCCACCGTCAGGTAGACCGGCAGCAGCAGCCCGAAGGTACCGACCTTGATGCTCGCGAAGATCCACTGCGGCGAGCCGGACAGCATTCCGCCCGCGAATGCGGCCAGCCCCAGCCAGCCCAGCAGCAGCGCGGCGAAGCACGAGCGCGCATGCCAGGTGCGGTTGCGGTCGCGCAGTACGAGGTCGCCGAGGAAGCACAGGCCCGCCATCCAGCCCGCAAGCGTCATCGCCACGCCGACCTCGATGCCGGCGGGCGCGCCGAACGCACCCAGCAGCACCGCGAGCTGGCCGCCGAACATGCCGGCTCCCACCGGCAGGTAGTGCCAGCGGGCGGCATCAGGCAGCCCCATCCATTTGGGGAATGTCGTCAGCAGGAAGCCGAAGATGAAGCTTGGCAGCATCTGGTACTGCATGACGATGGCATGCAGCCAGCCGGCATACGGATCGGGCTGCGGCATCCGCAGCAGGTCGGGCCAGCGCGCAGCGAGCAGCCACGCCGCCCACCAGGCCATCGCCAGCAGGACGTTGCCGGCGCCGACGAAGAACATCAGGCGATGGGGAGCGACGGCCAGGAGCCGCGGCGACATGTGCTGGTCGGGTCGTGTGTCCATGGCGGCCAGTGTGGACCGTCTGCTTGCTTCACGGCCTTGATCCAGGTCAGCGGGAACGTGCATGTGGCGCGCACGACAGGACATGCCGCTCGCACAATGGAAAAGGGGGCGGACTCGCGTCCGCCCCCCGGGTGCTTCGACGAATCCGCTCAGGCCTCGTTGTGTGCGTCCCCGCCGATTGCGGCGGGGGTGCGGGCCCGGCCCGGCGCCAGCCACAGCGAAGCGACGAACACGGCCATCAGGATCCCGCCGATCGCGAACACGATGTCGCCCGGCGTACGCAGCCAGACCAGCACATCGATGATCGGACGCCCCATGAACTCCGCCGAACGGGCGTACCAGTAGCCACGCTCGATATTGGCTTCCAACTGCAGGATCCCCATCGGCAGCAGGGTCAGCACAGCCATCAGGGCGAGGCCGATGTTGAACGACCAGAATGCCGAGCGGATCAGGCCCTCGCGCCAGACCAGTGCGGGCTTCAGGCCGCGCAGGCAATACAGCATCAGGCCCATGCCGAGCATGCCGTACACGCCGAACAGCGCGGTGTGGCCGTGGGCCGCGGTCAGGTTGGTGCCCTGCATGAAGTACAGCGCGATCGGCGTGTTGATCAGGAAGCCCAGCAGGCCGGCACCGATGAGGTTCCAGAAGCTGACCGCCAGGAAGAACATGATTGGCCACTTGTAGCGCTGCATCCACGGCGTGGCGCGGCCGGTCTTCCAGGTGTCGTACGCCTCCAGGCCGATCAGCGCCAGGGGCACCACTTCAAGCGCCGAGATACTCGCTCCCACCGCGATGATCGCGGTTGTCGTGCCGGCGAAGTACAAGTGGTGGAACATGCCAAGCACGCCGCCGGCCATGAACACGATGGTCGCGAACAGCACCGCGATCGTCGCCGACCTGCCCCGCACCAGCCCCAGCTTGACGAAGATGAAGCTGATCACCGCGACCGCGAAGACCTCGAAGAAGCCCTCCACCCACAGGTGCACGATCCAGAAGCGCCAGTAGGTGATGATCGAGATGTGCGAGTGCTCGCGCCACATCAGGCCGGCCGCGTACAGCAGGCCGATGGCGACCACCGACAGGAACAGCAGGCCCGCGATCGAGGACATTTCGTCCTTGCGCTTGAGCGCCGGCCAAAGGGCGCGACCCATCAGCACCAGCCAAAGCATCAGGCCGATGAACAGGTAGATCTGCCAGAAGCGGCCGATGTCGGTGTATTCCCAGCCCTGGTGGCCGAACCAGAAGTTGTGGGCCAGGCCGAGCTTGTTCATCACTGCCATCCACTGGCCGGCGAACGAGCCCACCACGATCAGGATCAGGCTGATGAACAGGAAGTTCACCCCCAGGCGCTGGAACTTCGGCTCATGCCCGGAAATCGCAGGCGCGAGGTACAGGCCGGTGGCCAGCCAGGCCGTCGCGATCCACAGGATCGCCAGCTGGGTGTGCCAGGTGCGGGTGAGGGTGTAGGGCAGGATCTCGGCCAGGGGCAGGCCATAGGCGGCCTGGCCTTCCACCTGGTAATGGGCGGTGGTCGCGCCCAGCAGGATCTGCACCAGGAACAGGCCCATCACCAGCCAGAAATACTTGCCGACCGCGCGCATCGAAGGGGTGATCCTGATCGACAGCGAGGGATCGGTCCTGGGCGGTACCAGCGGCGTTTCCTTGCCGTGCCAGACCGCGTAATGCCAGACCAGCAGCGCGATGCCGGCGATCATCAGCAGGATGCTGAACATCGACCACATGAAGCTGCTGGAAGTGGGCGTGTTGCCGACCATCGGGTCGTGCGGGAAGTTGTGCGTGTAGGAGATCTCGCTGCCGGGACGCTCGGTCACCGTGGCCCAGGCGGCCCAGAAGAAGAAGCCCGACATCAGCCGGCGATGCTCTGCATCCGGGATCGGGTTCTCGCGCAGCGCATAGGCCTCGCGAAGCCCGGCGCCTGCCGGATCACCGGAGAACACGCTGTCGTAGTGCGCCGCGACCACGTCGATCGCCCGTGCGCGCTCGTCGGAGATCACGAGCGTGTCGGTGGCGTCGTCATAGGTGTTGACGCGCAGGTCGGGACGCAGCTGGGCCTCGAGCCTGGCCTGGTCATCCGCCGCAAGTGCGTCGTAGGACATGCCGTACTGCGCCTGCGCGCGCATGTCCAGCATCGCCAGGGCTTCCTTGTGCAGCCATTCGGCCGACCAGTCGGGCGCCATCAGCGCGCCATGGCCCCAGATTGAACCGATCTGCTGGCCGCCGAAGCTCTGCCAGACCACGCGGCCGGTTTCGAGCTCTTTCTTGGTGAACACCGTCTGGCCGCTTTCGGTCACGATGCTCGTGGGCAGGGGGGGCGCTTGCTGATGAATCTCGCGCCCCATCCACAGCATGATTGCGAACGTCACTGTGAGCAGGGCGGCTAGTCCCCACCACAACCGCTTGGTTGTATCCATTGGCACGTTTCTCCGCATGTAAAGGCGGCGTCATCGTGGCGATTGGCGTGGGAAAAGAAACTGACCTGGATCAAGCAGTGGAGTGGGGGGGCGGTGCGAAGGCAGCCGCGCAGCCACTGCGTGGTTTCGCGAAGCCTTACTGCTTCCAGAGCACGGGCGTCGCCAGGGCGCCAAGGCGGGCCTGGTCGATGATCTCGAGCTCGCGTCGATCCACGTGCAGCAGGCCGTCGGCCTGGAAGCGCTTGAGTACGCGACTGACCGTTTCCGGCGCCAGGCGCAGGTAGTTGGCGATGTCGGTGCGCGCCATGGTCAGCTGGAACCGGTCGGGTGAGAACCCGCGTGCCGCCAGCCGGCGCGACATCATCACCAGGAAAGCGGCGAGGCGTTCGTCGGCCGTCCAGTCGCCGGCAAGCAGGGCGGCGCGGCCGATGTCGCGGCTGAGCAGCCGGAACAGGTGCTGCTGCAGGCCCGGCAGGCGGCCAGCCAGCACCGAGATCTTCGGGAACGAGAACCGGCACAGCATCACCGTGTCGAGCGCCACGGCGTTGCAGGGATAGGTGTCGCCGTCGATGCCGTCGAGGCCGATCACCTCGCCCGGGAAATGGAATCCGAGCACGTGCTCGCGACCGCTGGGATCGATGACATAGGTCTTGACGGTGCCTGCACGCACCGCCGCGATGGCTTCGAAACGATCGCCGACACGGAAGACGTGCTCGCCGGCGTGCAGCGGGCCGACGTGCTCGACCAGCATGTGCAGTTCGCCCAGCGATGCCTTGTCCATGCCCTGGGCCATGCAGGCCTGGGAGAACGCGCATGTGGAGCAGAAGTGGAACTCGTCGCCGTCGTCGGCCAGCACGCTGGGATCGACGCGCGGGAACGTGATCTTGCTCACCACGGGCAAGCCTCCCGTCGCGTCAGATGGCGCGGGAGAAGCGGGGCCGGGGGCTGGATTCGGCGGGGGCGGGGATGAGGTAGCGGTCGAAGCACATGGCAATGTTACGCAAGAGCAGCCGTCCGCGCGCGGTCACTTTGATACGACCCGGCTCGACGCGCACCAGGCCGTCGGCCTCCAGTGGCGCAAGTTTCGCCAGCCCCTCGGAAAAATACTCGTTGAAATCAATGGCGTGTCGGCGTTCCAGCGCATCCATCGGCACCTCGGCCTGGCACATCAGCTGCTGGATCAGGTCGGCGCGGATCACGTCGTCTTCGTCCAGCTGCATGCCTCGGAAGACCGGCAGCCGGCCTTCGTCGATCGCGATCTGCCACGAGGGCAGGTCGCGCGGGTTCTGGCTGAAGGTGTCGCCGATATGGCTGATCGCGCTCACGCCAAGGCCGACCAGGTCGCTGTCGGCGTGGGTGGTGTAGCCCATGAAGTTGCGGTGCAGGCTGCCGCGGGCCTGGGCCATGGCCAGGTCGTCGTCGGGCAGCGCGAAGTGATCCATGCCGATGTACTGGTAGCCGGCGGCGGACAGCTTGGTGATCGCCAGCTCCAGCAGGCCGAGCTTGTCCTCTGCGCTGGGCAGGTCCCCGGACTTGATCTGGTTCTGCGGGCGGAAGACCTCGGGCAAGTGCGCATAGCCGTAGACCGCCAGCCGGTCGGGGCGCATCTCGACCACCGTATCCAGCGTGCGCGCGAAACCCTCCGGGTTCTGCTTCGGCAGGCCGTAGATCAGGTCGACGTTGACCGAGCGGAAGCCGCTGGAGCGGCAGGCCTCGACCACCGCGCGGGTCTCCTCCACCGACTGGATGCGGTTGACCGCCTCCTGCACCACCGGATCGAAGTCCTGCACGCCGAAGCTGGCGCGGTTGAAGCCGATCCGGCCGAGCTCGGCGACGTCGGCCGGCGACACGAAGCGCGGATCGAGCTCGATCGAAATGTCGCTTTCTTCCGGGCGCGCGAAGTGGAACTGTCGGCGCAGCGCATCGACCAGCTCGCCGATCTGGTCGGGACCCATGAAGTTGGGCGTGCCGCCGCCAAGGTGCAGCTGGATCACTTCGCGATCGCGGTCGAACAGCGCCGCGGTCATGTCGATTTCACGATACAACCGCGTGAGGTAGGTGCCGGCGCGCGACTTGTCGCGGGTGATGATCCGGTTGCAACCGCAATAGAAGCAGGGGCTGACGCAGAACGGAACGTGTACATACAGCGACAGCCGCCGCGGGATGGGGTCGCCGTTGCTGGCGGCCGCGGCTTCGCGCAACTGCTCTTCGCCGAACGCGTTGCTGAACTGTGGCGCGGTGGGGTAGGAGGTATAGCGCGGGCCGGGCCGGTCGTAGCGGCGCAGGAGTTCGGCGCTGAAGGGGAGGGATGCGTGCATGGGATGGGATCGTGCAGCAGCCGCGGAGCGCGCGCCTTGACTCGGATCAAGGGTTTGCGTGGCCTGCGATCGCGGTGGAGTCCGACCCGGTGCGCTTGACCGCGCTCAAGCACTCCGGCGCTGGCAGCGGCTAGGATGCGCAGCTGACCCATGTATCCGCACCCTGGAGCCAACCATGAACACGAAGCGCCTTGCCCATCTGATTCCCTTCGCAGCGGCGCTCGCGCTGGCGTCCGCTGCGATCGCCAGCGAGCCGCCGGGGGATGCGGGGCAGGCTGCCCGACCCGACGTCGAGACCATGGTCCAGGCCGAGGTCGCCGTGCGCGGCAGCGTCACTGCCATCGACATCGAAAAGCGCCTGGTGACCCTGGACACGGGCACTGGAACGCGCGTGCTGCCGGTCGATCCGCGCGTTACGGGACTCGACGACCTGCGCGTCGGCGACGTGGTCGACGTGCGCTACCACCGGTCGGTGCTGTTCGACATCCAGCCCGGCGGCAGCGCCGAGCCGGGCGCATACATCAGCGAAGGCCGGCATCCGTCGAATGGCGGACAGGTGGGCGAACAGGAAGTGACCGTGCTCGCGGCGGTGGTTGAGGTCGACGCCGCATCGGGCGCGTTCACCGTGCAGGGCCCGACCGGCAACGTCCGCACGCTGCACGCCGAGAAGCCGGAGCATCGCGAAACCGTGGGCCGGATCAAGGTGGGCGACCTGCTGCGGGTCCGTTTCCGCGAAGGGCTGGCGGTGTCGGTGGCGCAGGCCGAACTGCACTAGCCAAGGCCAGGCGCGTCCACGTGGCGCGCCGGAAGCGGCGGGACCCGACCGGCAGGAGGCCGCATGGGGAGTCATCGATCCATGGATGGAATATCGCTGGCGGTACTGCTGGCCATGGCAACACTGGCGGCCGCGGGCTGGTCCGCGCAGGCGCATGCGCAGACCGTGCAGAAATGCATCGACACCACTGGTCACGTCACGCTGACCAGCGGCGAATGTGCAGACGGGGAGCGGCTTGCGGGCATGTATGACGCCGTGCCGGAGCCCGCCACGGCTGCAGCTGCCGGGAAAGCTGAATCCCGGCGAGGGCAGGAGGGAGCTTCATCGCGATCCGGCGCGACTGCTCGTGGTGTTGCCGGGAGCACGCGTCCCGCCCGGGCGCGGGCGCGCGGCAAGCCTTCATCCGGCCGTTGCCAGGCTGCGCGCGACCGCCGTGAGCAGACGCTCCGCCGCGTGGGCTTGAAGCGTACGTTCGACCTTCTGCGCAAGCTCGACGACGAGGTCTGGGCAGCGTGTGCCCGGGCCGGCGGCTGACCCGCTTTCGAATTCAGTGGGCGTCGCGATCTTCTGCAGCAGGGCAGGCCTTGACCTTCCCGTCATGGGAAGGATTAGGCTGTGCGCATCCTGCAGGAGAACGTACCCGTGACCACCACCATTGCCGCCCTGGATCTGCGACTGCCCATCGAGGGCATGACCTGCGCCTCGTGCGCGGGCCGGGTCGAGCGCGCGTTGAAGCAACTGCCCGGCGTCGATGACGCCACCGTCAACCTTGCCACCGAGACCGCCGAAGTCCGGGGCGCCGCGCTGCCGTCCGCCGCGGACATCGCCCGTGCGATCGAGGCCGCGGGCTATCGCGTTGGCGTGGATGAAACCGAGTTGGCCATCGAAGGCATGACCTGTGCGTCCTGCGTGGGCCGGGTCGAGCGGGCGCTGGTGCAGGTTCCGGGCGTGCTCGACGCATCGGTCAACCTCGCCACCGAGCGCGCGCGGGTGCGCACCGCCGGTGCAGTCGACGTGGCGAAGCTCGTGGCCGCCGTGGAGGCCGCGGGCTACATCGCGCAGCCTCCACAGGCAACGCCTGCTGTAGAGGATCAGCCCGTCTCCACCACGGGCCGCCGGCCGCTTTCGAAGGAAGCCCGCCATCTGCTCATCGCCGCCATCCTGACTGCGCCACTGGTGCTGCCGATGGCCGGGATGCTCTTCGGCCAGCACTGGATGCTGCCCGGCTGGCTGCAGTTCGCGCTGGCCACGCCCGTGCAGTTCTGGCTGGGCGCGCGCTTCTACCGCGCCGGCTGGCACGCCCTGCGCGCCCGCACCGGCAACATGGACCTGCTGGTGGCGCTGGGCACTTCGGCCGGCTATGGCCTGAGCGTGCACAACCTGCTGCAGGGCTCCGCCGAGCTCTATTTCGAAGCTTCCGCCGCGATCATCACCCTGATCCTGCTCGGCAAGTTCCTCGAAGCGCGCGCCAAGCGCCAGACCACCGAAGCCATCCGCGCGCTGCAGGCGCTGAAGCCATCGACCGCGCGCGTGCGCACCGCCGCGGGCGACGTGGACCTCGCGGTCGAGCGGGTGAGGGTAGGGGACCTGGTGGTCGTGCGCCCGGGCGAGCGCTTTCCCGTCGATGGCGAAGTGCGCGAAGGCCGCACCCACGCCGACGAATCCCTGATCACCGGCGAGTCGCTTCCCGTCGCCAAGGACGCCGGCGACCGGGTCACCGGTGGCGCCGTCAACGGCGAAGGCGTCGTGGTGGTCGAGACCCTGGCCATCGGCAGCGAGACCGCGCTGGCACGCATCATCCGCCTGGTCGAGGACGCACAGGCGAAGAAGGCCCCGATCCAGAAGGCGGTCGATCGCGTCAGCGCGATCTTCGTGCCGGTCGTGGTGGCCATCGCGCTGGTGACCCTGCTGGCCTGGGGCCTTGCGACCCAGGACTGGAACGCCGCGATCCTCAACGCCGTGGCGGTGCTGGTGATCGCCTGTCCCTGCGCGCTCGGCCTGGCGACGCCCACCGCAATAATGGCCGGCACTGGCGTCGCGGCACGCTCCGGCATCCTGATCAAGGACGCCGAAGCGCTCGAACTCGCGCACAAGGTCCGGGTTGTCGCCTTCGACAAGACCGGCACCCTGACCGCGGGCGAGCCGCGGCTGGTCGAAGCGATTCCCGCCATCGGCAACCGCGACGCCTTGATTGCACTGGCTGCCGCGCTGCAGAGCGGCAGCGAGCATCCGCTGGCCCGGGCCGTGCTGCGCGAAGCGACGCCGGCGGCCGCGGCCTCCGATACCCAGGCCCTGCCGGGACGTGGCCTGAAGGGACGCGTCGACGGCCGCGAAACGTGGCTTGGCAACCTGGCGTTGATGCAGGAGATCAAGGCCGATGTCGGCGACCTCGGCGCGCGCGCGAATGAGCTGGAGCGCAGCGGCCACACTCTGTCCTGGCTCGCGGTCGGGGAGGGCGATGCGGTCCGGGTGCGAGGCCTGCTGGCCTTCCGCGACGAGCCGCGCGCCGGCGCTCGCGCGGCCGTCGCGCGCCTGCACGATCTTGGCGTCCGCACCGTGATGATTTCGGGCGACAACCAAGGCGCGGCGCGCAGCATTGCCGGCAGCCTTGGCATCGACGAAGTGCATGCCAACGTCCGCCCGGAGCAGAAGGTGGAGGTGGTCCGCGCCCTCAAGGCACAGGGCGTGGTCGCCATGGTCGGCGACGGCATCAATGACGCCCCGGCGCTGGCGGCGAGCGACGTCGGCATCGCCATGGGCTCGGGCACCGACGTGGCGATGCACGCCGCTGCGATCACGCTGATGCGCTCCGAAATCACCCTGGTGGCCGACGCCATCGACGTCTCCCGGCGCACCACCGCCAAGATCCACCAGAACCTGTTCTGGGCCTTCGCCTACAACGTGATCGGCATCCCGCTGGCCGCGATGGGCTTGCTCGACCCGATCTTCGCCGGCGCCGCCATGGCGTTCTCGTCGGTGAGCGTGGTGGGCAATACGTTGCTGCTCAAGCGTTGGCGCCCGGCGCCTTCCCACACCAGCCAGGAGGCGGGCCATGTCGCATAAAGCACCGCCACCGGAGCTTGGCGAAGCGCGCGAACAGGGCTTCCACAACATCGGCGAGGCCGCCGGCCTGTCCGGGGTCACCGCCAAGATGATCCGCCACTACGAGAGCATCGGACTGATCCCCGAGGCAGCCCGGACCGCGGCCGGCTACCGCCTCTACAGCGGCCAAGACGTGCACCGGCTGCGTTTCGTCAAACGAGCGCGCGCACTGGGCTTTTCGATGAAGCAGATCGAAATCCTGCTGGCGCTCTGGTCGGACCGCTCTCGTGCCAGCGCCGAGGTCAAGTCGCTGGCGCTGGACCATGCCCGGGACCTGGGCAAGCGCGTTGCGGAGATGCAGGCCATGCAGCGGACGCTTGAAGAGCTCGCGCGGCGATGCCATGGCAACCAGCGGCCGGATTGTCCGATCTTGGACGACCTGGGTGGGGACGCGCCGGCGAGTTCCTGACGCATTTGGGATTGGACACCGCCTTCCCGACGAGGTCAATTTTACATAATGTGCATTATGCGAAGTTGCGGTAGATGCTTCGCGCAACACTGATCTGGATGAAGGCATGGTGCCGGCATGAATCGCCCGCCGTGCTGGCGTGAAGGCACCTGCCCAACGACTGCGCCCGCGGCCAGCTAAACCGAGTCGTCTACAACTCCACGCCGCTGCATGGGCCGTGGGCCGGCTGGCACTTTGCAGTTGTGCAATCGGCCTGCGATCGGAGTCTCACGTAGTAGTGAACCAGCGTCGCGATCGGCAGATCCACGAGGAAAGGCGTTTGCCGTCAGCACCTTAGCGGCGACTCCGAGATCCACGCCGGCTGACAGCCGGAGGCGCTATGGTCGCGCCCTGGGGGACATCATGACCAAGAAGCGCAACGAGTGGGCGAATAGCCCGGTGTGGACCATTGCAGCCGGCGTGCTGCTGGCCCTGATCACATTTGCCGGCGTCGAGCGATGGCAGCAGGCCCGCGCACAAGAGGCAGCGATCACCGCGTTCCAACGCGCCGTAGCCGACCCCGACCCGCTCGGATGGCAGAAGGCGGCCGCACAACGTGACCGCGCGGAACGAACGCGGAGAAGCGCGGGCGAAGCGGACAAGGCGTTAGGCCCTGGCGAACGCTGCATCGACGGGCAGCGCTTCCGGCAGATCGACAGCGGCTTCATCCAGATGCAGAGGCCATGTTGACCGTTCTATTCTCGCCCCGCAGGATGCCGGATGTAGTCAATCCCCTGGTCAGGATCTGCTACTTGCATTGCTGATAGACGTAATCATCCCAACTCCTGAGCATCGCGTGCGTGCGCTTGAGACCTACGGACTCGATCTGGCTATCACGCCAGCGCTTGGCCGCTTCGCATCGCTGATGTCGGGACTGATCAGTCGAACGCGGTGCGCTGTAAACGTTCGCAGACTGGGCGGCATGCCGCTGATCCTGCGCCGCTTTCCAGCGTTCCAACTCCGCTTGCCGACTCAGCTGCGCCGGCGTGACGCGTTCGGGCGCAGCGTCGTAGCTTGCCGACTCACGCTGCCCCTGAGGACATGCACCGCTGGTCAGCGTGATTGAGCCGTCGCGGCCCTCGCACTTCTGCACCGTCTGGCCAGAGGTCGGAAACACCACGACCGCCAGCAACACCCCCATCCATCGAATCATGATCGTCCCCTACGACCTTGTCCTCGTGTGGATGCTACCAGCCCTGTATCTCGTAGCCTTGGACCGACCCGGTTACTTCCCTCGCCCTGCGCGGTACCTGTACTTCCGAGTCGTGACTAGAAGTCCCCTGCCCCAGCCAACCATCCCTGACCCCTTGCCTTGGAGTGTCAGCTATCGGCGAGAAGCAGCTGTACCGGCTACAAGCGTCGATACGACAGCGCTCGATCAGCTGGTGGCCGGGTAATCCGTATAGCCCGTGGCACCCCCACCGTAGTAGGTCTCGCGGTCGGGCAGAGCGAGCGGCATGTCGCGCCGCGTCGCCCCGTGATCCGAGAACCGATCTCATGAGCAGGCGCGCACTTCGAAAACTGACGGTTCCCTTCGGCATGCGTCCGGGTTTGTGATCCCGCTGCATGGGAGGCTCGCGTCAGTAGGTGTTGTTCCGCTTTCGGCCAGTAGGGGCTCCCTACCCCGATAACGCGCCCTAATCACTCCTTAGCCTAATACCCGTTTCGCGACCAAAGACGCGTGCGAACCACGTGTTGCTGCCAGTGCACAGGGAACTACCGCGAATGGTTGCCCCGACTATCACACCAACTGCATGCAGACGAAGTCAGGCGCTGCCGCCCGCGCCACATGATGTACCGTCTACCGAAACAGGAAAGGCGCAGAGCCCATGCCGACTCAAGCATTTGATTTCACCGGCGCGGATGGTCAACCGCTTTCGGGTGCACTGGATCTGCCCGATGGCCCCGTATCGTCTTACGCGCTGTTCGCGCATTGCTTCACCTGTACAAAAAGCTCGCTCGCGGCCGTCCGGCTGGGCAAGGCGCTGACGGCGCTGGGCTACGGAGTGCTCCGCTTCGACTTCACCGGCCTGGGCCAGAGCGGCGGCGAGTTCGCCGACAGCAGCTTCAGCGGCAGCATTGCCGACCTGATCGCCGCCGCCGATGCGATGCGTGAGGCCGGGCGGCCGCCTGCGCTGTTGATCGGCCACAGCCTCGGCGGCGCCGCGGTCCTGGCGGCGGCCGGCCAGATACCCGGGATCCAGGCAGTGGCGACGATCGGCGCGCCTTTCGATGTCGAACATGTCACGCATCTCTTCGCCGGAGGCCTCGATGAACTCCGTGAGAAAGGCGAGGCGGAAGTCCGGATCGGCGGTCGACCGTTCAAGCTCCGCCAGTCCTTCGTCGACGATCTTGCATCCCACGATCAGGGAGATCGGATCCGCGCGCTCAGGAAGCCCCTGCTGATCCTGCATTCGCCACAGGATTCAATCGTCGGCATCGACAACGCGACCGCGATCTACAAGGCGGCACTCCATCCCAAGAGCTTCATTTCGCTCGACGGCGCGGATCATCTGCTGACCGATCGCAAGGACGCGGACTTCGTCGCTACGATGATTGCTGCATGGTCATCACGCTCGCTGAAGAGCGCGATGCCGGCGCGGAGCGACGCGCAGTCCGGCGTGGTGACCGTCGCGGAAACCGGTGAAGGGGCCTTCCAGGTGGAGGTCAGTGCCGGCGGCGTCCATTTCCTCGCCGACGAGCCGCCCGAGGTGGGCGGGCTCGGGTCCGGCCCGACGCCCTACGATCTGCTTGCCGCCGGCCTCGGCGCGTGCACGGCCATGACGCTGCGCATGTATGCACAGCACAAGCAGCTTCCACTGGACCGGGTGACGGTGACGGTCGGCCATAGCCGCCGGCAAGGGAACGAGCCCGCGGACGTGTTCACGCGGCGCCTGCTGCTGGCGGGCGAGCTGTCGGACCATCAGAGGCAGCGGCTCGCGGAAATTGCCGACAAGTGCCCCGTGCACCGGACCCTGGAGCGGGGCGCTGCGGTGGAAACCGAACTCGGCGAGACGATGCCGGATGGCGCCGCCGAGAAGCCGGGCCAACACGCAAACGACATGGCCAGCGCCACCGACGCCGAACCGGCATAGCCCCCTCCCCCACCCGGCGCATTGGCGGCATGGGGAGGTCCCCGTCACTCACTCCGCCGGGGCTGGCTGCGGGGTTAGCCGTGAGGCTGGCAGCCTGGCAAGCAGGATCCGCTTGAGCACGGTGATGGTTTCCGGGAGGGTCTGCAGGTCATGGCCGCCACGGACGCGGTACTCGGCACCATCGGGCCATGAGGCGCTCTCCAGCGAGACGACGCCATCGCCGCGCGCCGCATCCTCCGGATCGAGTATGCCGATGATGGAGTGCACGCCTACGCCCGGCGCCGTCGGCAGTTCACTCGCCGCACGACTCACCGGCTGTGCTGGCGACAGCGTCGCCAGGCTGTCCGGCCCGCCGGCCAGGTAGTTGTCGCGCAGCTCGGGCTGGACCTGGTCGGGATGCCCGAGGGTCATCCGGACCAGGTAGTCGAGCACGTCCCGCGGACCACCGATGAACCTGCGGACCAGGCGCGCCATCATCCCTTCCGCCATCAGGCTGCCGCGGTGCGGTGCGGCGATCAGCACGATGTCGTCCACGCCCTCCAAGGGTTCGAACATGAAGAGTTCGCGGGCCGCCTGGATGTCGGCGGCATCGGCCTGCAAGGCATCCGGCGGCACGGTGAATGCCGCGTCCCACAGCGCCGTCCCCGAATCGGTGGCGAGCAGCCGCGTCAGCACGCCGCCCATCGAGTGGCCCACGATCACCATCGGCGGCTGCGGATGATAGGGCGACAGGCGCCCGCGTTCGCGAAAGTCCGTGATGGTGCCAGCCAGGCCCTGGCGGTTGACGAGGAAGGGCAGCCCGGTGGGATAGCGTGCGAGCCAGAACTGGTAGCGGTCGGAAACCCTCGGATCGCCAAGCAGCTCGTTGACCATGTTGGCCCAGGTCATCGGGCTGCTCGCGAAGCCGTGCACCAGCACGACGACGTCCTTGTGGTAATCGATCGGCGCCAGCAGCCTGATCTGGGGCTCGCCATCATCGTCCGGCGCACCGCGGAGCAGGCGCCACATGTCCAGTTCTTCTTCGAACGCGATCGCGGCGCTGGCATAGGCCGCACTCAGGTCGCGTGCAAGCGGGATGTCGCCGAAGACGGTCGCGACCGACTCTTCGCGCGAGGCGTCGGTGGCGAGCAGGCTGGCGTTGCCCTCCGCATCGACGATCAACTGCACCGTGACCGGCAGCGCGAAGGGTTGTGCCGGGAACGCACCCACCGCTTCTTCCGTGCGCCCGAACGCCACGGCAGGCGCACCGATGCCGTCCTTGATCTGGCGGGTGCGAAGCCCTTTCGGCCTCAGCGCCGCGGCCAGCTCGAGCCGCTCCACGGCCGACCGGGGGAAGCGTCGCTCGTCCACCCGCCATCGGATCGACTGGGGTCGGTCGGCAATGTCCTGCACCAGGCCCGAAGTGCAGGCGTTGTGCAGGCGCAGCGCCATCTGCGAGCGCGCATCCAGCGGACCGAAGCGCCCGGGCAGGTTGGGCCCGAAAAGATAGCGATGGGTCAGGACGCCGCAGCGGGTGAGCGCCTGCGTGCGCGCGTCAGCGGTCGCACCGCGGCCATGCAGGAACAGCACATCCGCGGCCGCGATCAGGCGGATTCCCGGGCGCATGGGGTCGGGCGAATCGAGGATCGCGTCCGCGCAGGCCGGGCCCGGGCTGCGGCACGCCTCTTCCAGCCCCAGCATCGAGATGACTTCGCGCGTGGTGGCCCAGGGGCGCGCCGGCAGGCGCAGGCCATCGATCGTGGTGGAGACCTGCAGGCGGGCGTCGCGGTCGAGTCCCAGGGACTGGCAGCCCGCGGCCAGAAGGCACGCGGCCAGGGCGGGCATCCAGGCCTTCCAGAATCGAATTGCCCTGCTCAACCTTCCTCCGGAGCCGCCGCGGTGCCGGGCCATGGTAGCGGCTCCAGTGCCTTCGTGAAGGCGTTCGCGGGGGCTCCGGATGCGCCCTGCCCTTCGCCAATGCAGGACCACAAGGGTCCTGCATCGTGCTTCCGGCAGCCTGGATCAGCCCGCGAGCTTGGTGGCGACCTCGGCCACGAGGCGGCCCTGGAACCGGGCACCCTCCAGCTCGTTCTCGCTCGGCTGGCGCGAGCCGTCGCCGCCGGCGATGGTGGAGGCACCGTAGGGTGCGCCGCCAGTCACCTCGTCGAGCCGCATCTGGCCCTGGAAGCTGTAAGGCAGCCCGACGCACACCATGCCGAAGTGCATCAGATTGGTATGGATGGCCATGAGCGTGGTTTCCTGGCCGCCATGCTGCGTGGCGGTGGAGGTGAACGCCGAGCCGACCTTGCCGTGCAGCGCACCACGTGCCCAGAGGCCGCCGGTCTGGTCGAGGAAATTCGCCATCTGCGAGGTCATGCGGCCGTAGCGCGTTCCCGTGCCAATGATGATCGCGTCGTAGTCGGGAAGTTCGTCCACCTTCGCGAGCGGTGCTCCCTGGTCCATCTTGTAGTGCGATGCGCGCGCGACCTCTTCGGGTACCAGTTCGGGCACGCGGCGGATGTCCACGGTCGCGCCGGCCTCGCGCGCGCCTTCGGCCACGGCCTGCGCCATCTGCTCGATATGGCCATAGGCCGAGTAATAGAGGACCAGAACCTTGCTCATCATCATCTCCGGAGTGCGAAACGTCCGACGCTAGACCTTGGAGACCGCCGCGAATAGTCGCGTCTTTGGAATCTCAATGTTTCCAAACTAGATACAAAGATTCGGTTCCTTGCGGGATACGTAAGAGTGTGGGAACAATGCCCAGCCGTGAATGGAGCTCCAGATGGACCGGATCGAATGCATGCGGGCCTTTGTCGAGGCGGTACGGGCTGAAAGCTTCGCCGCAGCGGCGCGAACGCTGGACGTTCCGCGGTCCAAGGTCAGCAAGCAGGTCCAGTCGCTGGAGGAGGCGCTCGGCGTCCAGCTCCTGATGAGGACCACGCGCAGCCTGCACCTGACCGAAGCCGGCGCCGCCTATTACGAAGATGCCCAGGATGTGCTCGCCGCCATCGATGAGGCGGAGGAGCGGGCCAGGGGAACCTCCGGCATCCGCGGCATTGTCAGGTGCAACGTGCCGGTCTCCTTCGGGATGCGAGTCGTCAGCGGGCTGGTTCCGCGATTTCTCGAGAAGTATCCGGACATCGAGCTTCAGCTGTCGCTGACCGACCACCTGATCGATCCGGTGCGGGGAGGCTTCGACGTCACCATCCGCATCGCCGACCTGGCCGACTCATCATTTGCTGCGCGGAAGATCATGCCGGCTGCCCGCAGCCTGGTGGCATCGCCCGACTATCTCGCGCGCCATGGAGTGCCGGACTCTCCCGATGGCTTGGCATCGCATGCCTTCCTCAATTACGGCTGCCTGCAGGGCGGCATCACCATCCAGCTGACCCGCGGGAAAGAGGTGCAGCGGGTGCGTACACGCGGGCCGGTCATTGCCGACAACGGTGACTTCCTTGCGGTCATGGCCGTTGCCGGGCTGGGCATCACGCTTGTTCCGGACTTCATTGCCCAGGACGATCTGGACACCGGACGACTGGTGCGCGTGCTCGAGGATTGGAGCGCCCCGCCGATCGCTGTGCATGCCCTGTTCGCGCAGTCTCGCAACATGCCGCTACGGCTGCGGCGGTTCGTGGACTTCCTGGTCAGTGAGCTCGGCGACGGTGACACCCCGCCGCCCTGAGACGTACCGGAATTGCGGCGAAACCTGGACGGTCTTACCGGCTTTTGCGGTTGTTCTTGTTGGATATGTTCCTTCAATACGCGGCCCGGTTGAGCCGCAATGACCTTGGAGATACGACCATGCTCGATTGGAACAGCTATCGCGATGAACTCAAGGGCCGCATCGGCGAGATCGGCAAGCTTTCTCCGGACACCGTGCGCGGCTATGCCACCCTCGCGGGCGCCGGCAACAAGACCCAACACCTCGATGCAAAGACACGTGAGTTGATCGGCCTGGCGGTCGCGGTCACCACGCGCTGTGACGGCTGCATCACCGTGCATGTGGACGCCGCGCTCAAGCATGGCGCGACCCGCGAGGAAATCGCGGAGGCACTCGGTGTTGCGGTCGCGCTCAACGCCGGGGCGGCACTGGTGTACTCGGCCCGCGTCATGGACGCGGTGGCCGCCCATCCCGGTTCGTGATTTCTGCCTCTTCAGGCCCGGATTGTATCGAATCCGGAATCAATGAAGTGGCGATCATCCGGTATCTGCGCGGCCCCCGGAGATCTACGCTTCGACCACGTGCTGCCAACGAATGAACTTTCGGGCGCTGGTGCACGGGCAACACGTCCGATGAGCTTGCTCCCGTCATCGTCATTCATTTCGAACGAGAGGCGACAACCATGAAACACTCGAATTTCTTCGGCAATCTCTTCCACACGGTGGCAATGGTCGCGGTGATGTCCATCCCGCTCGCCTATTCGCCCATGGCGAGTGCGCAGCAAGCCAGTTCGCAGGCGCCCATTGAAGGGCTTTCACGCCAGCCGACGCCGGCGGCACGTGCGGCGCTCTATGACCCCAACGATGCCGTTCTCCTCCTCCTGGACCATCAGACGGGTCTTTTCCAGACGGTGAAGGACATTCCGCTCGCCGAGCTGCGTGCGAACACGGTGGCCCTGGCAAAGATCGCCGTACAGGCGGGGATACCCGTGATCTACACGGCATCGGAACCGGGTGGTCCGAACGGTCCCATCATGGAAGAGCTGCTTGAGGCCGCGCCCGATGCGATCTACGTCGGCCGCACCGGCGAGGTCAGCGCATGGGACAACGCCGACTTCGTGAAGGCCGTCGAGGCCACCGGCCGCAAGACCCTGGTCATGGCC
This sequence comes from Luteimonas sp. A537, assembly GCF_054052065.1. Lineage (NCBI taxonomy): Bacteria > Pseudomonadati > Pseudomonadota > Gammaproteobacteria > Lysobacterales > Lysobacteraceae > Luteimonas > Luteimonas renzhihongae. The sequence continues at coordinate 504,572 of NZ_JBSVRH010000004.1, read as the reverse complement.
GGCGTGTGGACCAGCGTCTGCGTCGCCTTCCCGGCTCTCCAGGCCGAAGCTGATGGCTACAACGTGCTGGCGGTGATGGATGCCTCGGGCGACGTCAGCAAGCTCGCGTCGGACGCGGCCATGCTGCGCATGGCGAACGGCGGCGTCGTACCGGTCACCACCAACACCATCCTCAGCGAAACCCACCGCACCTGGAACCGCAAGGATGCCGCCGCGTGGGGCGCGCTCTACTCCGAGCTCGTGCCGAACTACCGTGCCGTTGCAGAGAGCTACCAGCGGGCCCAGGAAGCGGCGAAGTAAGACTCGCCGTCCGCGCTTCCCTCGGAAGCGAAGTGAACGCGGGGCCGGACCGACCGTCCGGCCCCCGCCATTGAAGGAGGCATCCATGCGGTACTTGATCTTGATCGGCGCGACGCTGATGGCGGCTGCGTGCTCGAATCCGGCGCAGCCACCTGCCACGGCACAGCAGTCCGGGACACAACAGCAAGCGGGCCAGGCCGACCTCATCGTGACGAACGCGAACGTCGTCACCATGGACGCGGAACGCCCCAGCGCCCGCGCGTTCGCGGTGGTGGACGGACGGATCGTGGCGGTCGGCGACGAGGCGGAAATCGCAGCCCGGCGCGGCGACAGCACCCGCGTCATCGACGCGGGCGGCAGGACCGTCATTCCCGGCCTGAACGACTCGCACACCCACGTGGTCCGCGGCGGACGCTTTTACAACCTTGAGCTCCGCTGGGATGGTGTCGGTTCGCTGGATCGCGCCCTGCAGATGGTGCGCGAGCAGGCAGAGCGGACGCCAGAAGGTCAGTGGGTCCGGGTCATCGGCGGCTGGTCGCCGTACCAGTTCCAAGAGAAGCGGATGCCGACGATCGCGGAATTGAACGCGGCGGCGCCTGATACGCCGACCGTTGTCGTATTCCTGTACAGCCAGGGCATGATCAATCGTGCAGCCGTGGAGGCTCTGGGCCTGACCCAAGACACCAAGGCGCCGGACGGCGGCAGGTACGAGTTTGTCGATGGCGGCGCGATCCTGCACGCCGAGCCGAATCCCGCCATCCTCTACGCAATGATCGCAAAGCCGCCGGCGCTCTCGGCCGACGACCAGGTCAACTCCACCCTGCACTTCTATCGCGAGCTCAACCGGCTGGGCATGACCAGCGCCGTTGATGCAGGTGGTGGCGGCCAGCTGTTTCCCGACGATTACGCCACCAGCCTGAAAATCGCGACCGACGGCAAGCTGCCCCTGCGCGTGAGCTATTACCTCTTTGCGCAGACCGCTGGCCAAGAGGCGGCCGATTTCCGCCGTTGGGCCGACGGTTACGGGTTGGACGACAACCAGCACGAAGCGCTCGAGCATGGCTACGAGCTGGAGGGTGCGGGTGAGTTCCTGGCGCACAGCGTTGGCGACTGGGAAAACTTCATGGCGGCAAAGCCCGACCTCGATGAGCGCAAGGCGCGCGGCATCGACTGGGACACCGATCTCCACGAAGTCGCTTCCATCCTGGTCGAGAAGCAGTGGCCGTTGCGGCAGCACGCCACCTACGGCGAGAGCGTGAGCCGGATCCTGGATGTCTTCGAGCGGGTGAAGGAAGAACAGGGCCGGTTCGTGCCGCGCTGGGCGATCGACCACGCGGAAACCGTGACCGACGAAGACCTGCAGCGGATCAAGGACATGGGCGGCGGCATCGCCATCCAGAACCGCATGGGCTTCGCGGGCGAATACTTCGCCGAACGCTATGGCAAGGAAGCGGCATTGAGCGCCCCACCGGTCCGCAAGATGCTCGATCTTGGAATTCCGGTCGGCGGCGGAACCGACGGCACGCGCGTGAGCAGCTACAACCCGTGGCCGGCCATCCATTGGCTGGTGACCGGAAAGACGATGGGCGGAACGCAACTGTTCGCTGACGAAAACCGGCTGTCGCGCGAAGAAGCCCTGCGACTGTTCACCGCGAACGCGGCGTGGTTCAGCCAGGAAGAGGACGTCAAGGGCCGGATCGCCCCCGGCCAGTACGCCGACTTCGCCATCCTGACCGAGGACTACCTGACCGTTCCGGAAGAGCGCATCAAGAACCTGCAGTCGCTGCTGACCGTCGTCGGTGGAAACGTGGTCTACGCGGCGGGACCGTTCGACGACATCGCGGTGCCGGAGCTTCCCCCCGTCAGCCCCGCCTGGTCGCCTGTTGCGCACTTCGGCGGCTACCAGAACGAAAACCCGTAACAGCTGCGGATGCAGCGGTGCCAAGCAACCTTGAGGAGACCTTCATGACCAACCCAAATGACAAGGACACGCCCCGCTCGACCATGAGCACCGGCGCACCCGCTCCCAGCGACCGCGACTCGCTCACGATCGGGCCGAACGGCCCGATCCTGCTCCACGACGTCCACTTCCTCGAGCAGATGGCGCACTTCAACCGCGAGAAGGTGCCGGAGCGCCAGCCGCACGCCAAGGGCGCAGGCGCGTTCGGCAGCTTTGAAACCACCCAGGACGTGTCGCGCTACACGAAGGCCGCGCTGTTCCAGCCGGGCGCGAAGACCGAAATGCTCGCGCGGTTCTCCACCGTGGCCGGCGAGATGGGCAGCCCCGACACCTGGCGCGACGTGCGCGGATTTTCGCTGAAATTCTATACCAGCGAGGGCAACTACGACCTAGTGGGCAACAACACGCCGATCTTCTTTGTGCGTGACCCGATGAAGTTCCCGCACTTCATCCGCAGCCAGAAGCGCCTGCCCGATTCCGGCCTGCGCGACAACCACATGCAGTGGGACTTCTGGACCAACAATCCCGAGTCCGCGCACCAGGTGACCTATCTGATGGGCCCGCGCGGCCTGCCGCGCACCTGGCGACACATGAACGGCTACGGCTCGCATACCTATATGTGGGTGAATGCCGCCGGCGAAAAGTTCTGGGTCAAGTACCACTTCCACACCCGCCAGGGGATGGCGTTCTTCAGCAACGCCGAAGCCCAGGCCATGGCCGGCAGCGACGCCGACTTCCACCGCCGCGACCTGTTCGACGCCATCGCCCGCGGCGAGCACCCGCGCTGGCGCCTGAGCGTGCAGGTCATGCCCTTCGAAGACGCGAAGACCTATCGCTTCAACCCATTCGACCTGACCAAGACCTGGCCGCACGCCGACTATCCGCTGATCGAGGTGGGCACGATGACCCTCGACCGCAATCCGGAGAACTTCTTCGCGCAGATCGAACAGGCCGCCTTCTCGCCCGGCAACACCGTGCCCGGCATCGGGCTGTCGCCGGACAAGATGCTGCTCGGTCGGGCCTTCGCCTACAACGACGCCCAGCGCCACCGCATCGGCGCCAACTTCCACCAGCTCCCGGTCAACCAGCCGAAGGTGCCGGTCAACACCTACATGTTCGACGGGCAGATGGCCTATCACCACAGCGGCGCCGCGCCGGTCTACGTGCCCAACAGCGGCGGCCGGCCGTGGGCGGAGTCGCCCGGCCAGGTGGATGACGGCTGGGAGGCGGACGGCACGATGGTGCGCAGCGCCTACACGCTGCGTTCGGACGATGACGACTTCACCCAGCCCGGCATCCTGGTGCGCGAGGTGTTCAACGATGCCGACCGCGATGCACTGGTGGAACAGGTCGCCGGCAGCCTGCTCGGCGGCGTGCGCAGCCCGGTGCTGGAACGCGCGTTCGAGTATTGGAAGAGCATCGACCAAGAGGTGGGCGCGCGCATCGAGGACAAGGTGCGGACAGGCGGCGCGCCGGAGCCGGCGGCGGGCATGGGCGAGAGCTGAGAGCTGAGTACGCCCCTCGGGCGCATGATCTGGTTCTGGCTGCCTGGAGGTACAGGCAGCCGCGGGCCTCATGTCCCGGATGGTCGATCCCTGCCCCACCGCCGATTGGCGATGAATCACCACGAATCCCGTGCGACGCCGAAGTGGGATCGTATCGTTTTAAGAAACAATGAAATGATCCTAGCCCGGTATTTGGCACGCAATTCGCGACATAGACTCAATCATCAAATCCCCTCCCCCAACAGGAGTACATCCCATGATTGAACGTCGCCCCTTCGCCAGCCTCGGTGGAGCCAACCACGGTTGGCTTGACGCCAAGCACCACTTTTCCTTCGCCGAGTACCACGACCCGAAGCGCGTTCATTGGGGCGCACTGCGGGTCTGGAACGACGACACCATCCAGGCGGGTACCGGCTTCCCTCCCCACGCCCACGCCGACATGGAAATCATCACCTACGTCCGCGAAGGCGCGATCACCCACGAGGACAACCTGGGCAACAAGGGACGCACCGAAGCCGGTGACGTCCAGGTCATGAGCGCTGGCAGCGGTGTCCGCCACTCCGAGTACAACCACGAACCGGGTACCACACGGATCTTCCAGATCTGGATCATCCCGAACCAGCAGGGGCGCCCTCCCTCCTGGGGCGCAAAGCCCTTTCCCAAGGGCGCGCGCTCGGGACGCTTCATCACCCTCGCCAGCGGCATCGAAGACGACGACGACGCACTGCCGATCCGCACCGACGCACGGGTGCTCGGCGCGACGCTCAAGGCCGGTGAAACCACCGAGTACCGCTTCGCAGGCCCCGGTCGCTTCGGCTACCTGGTGCCGGCCAAGGGCAAGGTCGAAGTCGACGGCGTGGTCCTTGACGCACGCGATGGCGCCGCGATCAGCGAGGTGGAAAGCATCCGGGTGACGGCCATCGAGGATGCCGAGCTCGTGCTGGTCGATACCGCGGCCTGACCGCCTCTCGACTTCGACCACGCATCTGTCAGTGCCAACCGTAACCGTGCCGTAAGCTGCAACGCGACCATCGTGGTCGCGTTGCAAACCAGGAGAGGATGATGAAGACATACAAAGTGGGCTATCTGATCGGAAGCCTTGCCGAAGGCTCGATCAACCGGAAACTTGCCCAGGCGCTGTTCAAGCTTGCGCCGCAGCAGCTCCAGTTCCACGAGATCTCCTTCAAGGACCTGCCGCTGTACAGCTACGACTACGACGCCGACTATCCGGAGGTCGGAAGCAAGTTCAAGAAAGCCATCGAAGGCTCCGATGCGATCCTGATCGTGACCCCGGAATACAACCGCTCGATCCCCGGCGGGCTCAAGAACGCCATCGACTGGGCCAGCCGCCCCTGGGGCACCAACTCCTTCGCCAACATCCCCTCGGGCGTGATCGGCACCTCGCCCGGCGCGATCGGCACCGCGGTGGGCCAGCAGCACCTGCGCAGCATCCTCGGCTTCCTCAACTCGCCGCAGATGAACTCGCCGGAGGCCTACATCCAGTTCAAGGACGGCTTCCTCAACGACGCCGGCGAGATCGCCGACGCATCGACCGCCGAGTTCCTGCGCGGCTATCTCAAGGAGTTCCACGAGTTCATCGCGCGTGTCCTGACGGTGCTTCCGCGCGGCGCGTGACGCGCCCGCGGAAGTGACCACGGCGGCATGGACCAATGATGGAGGCACTGGACGCACTGTTGTCGACCTATGGTCTGTGGCTGGTCTTCATCGTGGTCCTGCTCGACCAGGGCGGGATTCCGATTCCCGCGTGGCCGCCGCTCGTGGTCGCCAGCGCGCAGGCTGCGGAGCGCCTGGAACCCGTGTGGCCCATTCTGCTGGCGGCCACCGCGGCGGCGCTGCTGGCCGACATGTTGTGGTACCTCGCCGGGCGCCGACACGGCGCCCGCATGCTGCGCCTGATCTGCCGCGTCTCGCTCTCTCCCGACAGCTGCGTGTCCAGCACGCGCGCGATCTACGCGAAGTGGGGTCCGCCCTCGCTGATACTGGCCAAGTTCATCCCCGGCTTCGCCGCGGTCGGCACCACGCTGGCCGGCCACCAGCGCACGCCGCTGGGCCGCTTTGCGATCTATGACGGCACCGGGGCCATGCTTTGGGCCGGTGTCGCGATCGCGACGGGCGTGGTGTTCCACGACGCGGTCAACGAAGCACTGCTGACCCTGGAGTCTCTGGGACGCGTCGGGATCGGCCTGGTGCTGGTGGCATTGCTGGTGTTCGTCCTGCGCAAGGTCTGGAAGCGCCACCTGTTCCTGCGCGAGCTGCGCATGGAGCGCATCTCCGTACCCGAGCTGCATGCGTTGATGGCGCATCCCGAAAGGCCGCTCGTCGTGGATGTCCGCACCGACGCCGAACGTGCCGAGACCGGATGGATTCCCGGCGCGGTCCACGCGACCCGGGTGGCCGACCTGGTATCCAGCGTCAGCGGCGAAGTGGTGGTCTATTGCGACTGCCCGAACGAAGCTTCAGCCGCACGCGTGGCCAGCCAGCTCAAGCAGCTCGGCTTTGGCCGCGTACGACCGCTGGCGGGTGGGCTGGAAGCCTGGCGCTTGCACGGTCTGCCCATGGAGACCTGCCGGCTTCAACCCGGCGACGCGTAACCACCACCACATGCCATCGCTGCAATAGTCGCCCATTGCTGTTCGCCCACCCTGACAGGAGACTTCCCATGATCGAACTCATCATCCAGCAGCGCTGCCGCGACCTGGGCGCGTTCGAAGTCGGCCGCGTGCTGCCGTTCGCCAAGCGCCGCATGATCGGTCCCTACATCTTCTTCGACCGCATGGGCCCCAAGCAGATCGAGCGCGGACTGCCCCGCGAAGCCGATGTGCGACCCCATCCGCACATCGGCCTGTCGACGATCACCTATCTGTTCGACGGCGAGATCATGCATCGCGACAGCATCGGCTCTGAACAGCCCATCCGGCCGGGCGAGGTCAACTGGATGACCGCCGGGAGCGGCATCACCCACTCCGAGCGTTTTGAAGAGCTCCGTGCCAACGGCGGCCCGATGGATGGCATCCAGGCCTGGGTGGCGCTGCCGAACGAGCGCGAGGAGATGGATCCGGGCTTCTGGCATTACCCGAGCGAGGCGCTGCCGGTGTTCGACGGCGACGGCATCGTCGGGCGCCTGATCGCGGGGCGGCTGGCGGGCATCGAGTCACCGGTGAAGGTCGATTCGCCTCAGTTCTACGTGCACTGGCAGTTGCCGGCCGGGTCGCGAACGACACTGCCGGCGGAGTACAGCGAGCGGGCGGTCTACGTCGCCAGCGGCGATGTCGAAGTGGCCGGCCAGCGCCTGGAGGTCGGGAGCATGGCCGTCCTGGCGCCGGGCAAGACGGCGACGGTCATGGCGCGCAGCGACGCGGTCGTCATGGCGCTGGGCGGAGAGCCCGTGGGACCGCGCTACATCGACTGGAACTTCGTGTCTTCGTCCAGGGAGCGCATCGAACAGGCGCGCGCCGACTGGGCGGCGGGCCGGATGAAGCTGCCGGACCTGGACAACGACGAGTTCATCCCCCTGCCGCCCAAGATCGGGGCAGCGCCGGAACCGATGTCCTGAGCAGCGCTGGGCAGTTCAATCCCTGGTCGCCGTCGGCACTTCAACGACACCGTCGCGCTGCGCGGCGAGTACAGCCGCTTCGAGCTGGGCGATGTCGACGTTGACCTGGCGCAGGTGCAGGTGCGGTTCGACTTCTGATCGAGCTGCAAGTCAGCCCTTCACGAGGCCGGCCCCGAAACGGGTCGGCCTCGTGCTTTCCGGGGATGGCAGGCTCAGAACGGCTGCAGTGGCCCCAAGGGCACGACCCCGGTCGGATTGATGGTGGGGTGGCTCTCGTAGTAGTGCCGCTTGATGTGGTCGAAGTGGACCGTATCGCTGACCCCCGGAATCTTCATCATCCGCGCGGTGAACCCATGCAGTGCCGGATAGTCGGCGATCCGCCGGAGGTTGCATTTGAAGTGCCCGTGGTAAACCGGGTCGAAGCGCACCAGGGTCGTGAACAGGCGGATATCGACCTCCGTGAGCCGGTCGCCGACCAGCCAGTCCCGGGTGGAAAGGTGCTCCTCGAGCCAGTCGAGGGCTTCGAACAGCGGCAGCACCGCCGCCTCGTATGCTTCCTGCGTGGTGGCAAAGCCGGCCCGATACACCCCGTTGTTGACGGTCGCATAGACCCGCGCGTTGACCGCGTCGATCTCCTCGCGCAGTGGCGCCGGATAGTAGTCGCCCGGCTTCGCGCCCAGAACGTCATACGCCGCATTGAACATGCGGATGATCTCGGAAGACTCGTTGCTGACGATGGTGTCCGTGGCCTGGTCCCAGAGCAGCGGCACCGTCACCCGACCCGTCATCCCGGGTCGTGCCCGGGTGTAGAGCTGGTGCAGGTACTCCGCGCCCATCACCGGGTCAGGCGTGACCCCCGTGCCATTGGCGAAAGTCCAGCCGTGCTCGAGCATGCGCCAGTGCACGACAGACACCGGCACCAGCTCCTCGAGCCCTTTCAGGGCGCGCACGATCAGGGTGCGGTGCGCCCAGGGGCAGGCGTAGCTGACGTACAACCGGTAGCGACCGGGCTCGGCGCGGTGTCCACGCTGCCCATCCGGTCCGACGCCACCGTCGGCGCTAAGCCAATCTCGGAAGCTGGCCTCCTCGCGCCGGAATTGGCCGTCCTCAGCCGTGTCGTACCACTTGTCGCGCCATTTGCCTTCAATCAACAGGCCCACGGGATTCTCCTGCGTTGTGTGCAATCGTTGGAATGCGAACAGCTGCGTATGAAAGGACGCCCTGTTCGATGACGGGCGTGTCCTGTCGAAGCTGATCGGCCGGCCGACCACGTCGCTGAAGGACTCCGTGGCTGCCACGCCAGAACAGGTCTGATGCCGCTTTGACGAGGTTTGACCACGAAATTCCCGGAGTCAAACCTCGCCCTGCATGATTGGAAGGGTCAGCTTTCGGTCGCCGACGTTGCTTGCTCCGGCGTCAGCTTCAACAACCAACCCTCGCCCTGGCGGGTGCCGTCTTCAAGCAGCCAGATGGCGCCATCGGGGCCCTGTTCAACTTCGCGGATGCGCCGCTGCATGTCGAATCGCTGCGCTTCGCGTGCGCTGTCGCCATCGAACTCGATGCGCACCAGCGACTTCGACGACATGCCGCCGATGAAACCGTTGCCCTTCCACGCCGGGAACAGGTCACCGCTGTAAATCATGAAGCCAGCGGGCGAGATCACCGGATTCCAGCTCACCACCGGCGCGCGGAATTCCGGGCGGGTGTCGTGGTCGGGGATCACGGTGCCGTCGTAGTGGTCGCCATTGGAAATGATCGGGTAGCCATAGTTGGCGCCCTTCTCGATGCGGTTGAGTTCATCGCCGCCCATGGGCCCCATTTCCTGTGCCCACAGCTGGCCGCTGGCGTCGAAGGCCAGGCCGAGGATGTTGCGGTGGCCCAGCGTCCAGATCTGCGCGGTCACGCCGCCCTGGTCGGCGAATGGATTGCCCTCTGCAGGCGTGCCGTCGTCGTTGAGGCGCACGATCTTGCCCAGGTTGGTGCCCAGGTCCTGCGCCGGGTCAAACTCCTTGCGCTCGCTCGAACTGATGAACAGCTTGCCGTCGCTGCCGAAGGCGATGCGGTAGCCGAAGTGGCCGTCGCCGCTCTTCTTCGGGTCCTGGCGCCAGATCACCTCGAGGTTCTCGAGCGCGCCACCACCCTGACCATCGAGCATCAACTTGCCGCGCGCAACCGCGGCACCCATCAGGCCCCCGTCGCCGGGTTCGTTGAAGCTGAGGTAGACCAGTCCGTTCTCGGCGTACCCGGGATGCAGGACGACATCGCCCAGGCCGCCCTGGGCCACATGCTTCACCTCCGGTACCCCACTGATGTTGCCGGTCTTGCCGGTCGCCGGGTCGTAGAGGCGCAGCGTGCCCCCCATCTCGGTCACCAGCAGACTGCCGTCAGGCAGGAAAGTCATCGCCCAAGGGGTGTTGAACTTCGTTACTTCAGCAGTGGCGAAGCTGCTGGCCGCTGCGTTTTCAGGTGCGGGGGTTGTCGCCGGTGCGGTCTGCGCCGGCGTTACGACTGCGGCCTCTTCGCCGACATTGCTGCCACAGGCGGTCAGCACTCCGGCGATGGCAGCCACGATCAACATTTGTTTGAACTGGATCATTGTTTGTCCTCGGTGGATTGGAAGGAAACGCCCGGCATGAGTGATTACCCGGGTGATGACATGGCTCCGAGCAGAGCCAGCTTGTCAATCAACAGGCCCACGGGATGCTCCTATTTTGTGTGCAATCGTTGGAGTGCAAATAGCTGCATATGACAGGCTGCCAAGCTGCGGCTAACGCGTGTGGATTTCCGGATTCGACGGTGATTGCAGCCACGCTCGTAGGCGGGAGCTGGATTGAAGCTTGATGTCCATGCACCTGCTGACCGTTGCTTCGAGCGACCCCTGCGGGTTGCCGGCCGCGTGCCCATTGGCTGTCCTGCAAGCGGTTTCCGCCCCCGCAATCCTTCGGGAATGGACCCATTCATCCATGCTGAAGCCTCCGGCGCCGAGCACCGCGATCACGAACAGGACCATGGTGAACATGCCGGTGCCGGCGAACTCCAGGAATGCCGACGGTGAGATGAAATCCCAGGGCAGCCGGGCCAGCGCCGACAGTCCAAGCACTCCCAGCACGGCGGCGGCATATCGGGTCTTGAAGCCGACCATGAGGAGCGCGGCGCCGGACCAGTTGATGATGTTCGGATGCGATGGCTCGATCGAAACCAGTACCGCTGCCGCTAGCAGGCGTAGGAGCAGTGCATTGAAGTCGGTCATGGAGTGTTCCCAACGTTGGTGCCCACTGCAGGAGTGGCGGTCAGAGCGCCGGACGGAAGGTCACCCTTGTCGACACGGCGACGTTGTTCGGGATGAGTGAAAGATCGGCCCAGTCGCCCGCGCCCACACCAAAGTCCAGGCGCTTGACCGTGGCCGTGCCGGCCAACACGGGGCGATTGCCCGGGGTCCAGGTGATGGACAGGCTCACCGGCTTCTTGATCCCACTCAGCTCCAGCGTGCCGTCGGCGACGTAGCGGTCACCGCCCAAGCTGCGGAAGCCACTCGCGGTGTAGCGGGCAGTGGCGAACTGTCCCACGTTGAAGAAAGCCGCGGCCTTGAGCGTGCCGTCTCGGTCTGTGTTCTTCGTGTCGGCGGTCGCCAGCGGAATCGTCACGTCGAGCTTCGCGTCCTGTGGCGCGGCCGGGTCGAAGCTCAACCTGGCCTGGAATTCGGGGAAGAGGCCGACGAAGGTCTCGCCCTGGTACTCGCTGGCAAAGCTCAGCGCGCCCGAGGACTGGACGTAGTCTGCAGCGGCGACGGGAGCAGCGGTGGCGGCAAAGGCGGCGGCCAGCGCGAAGGGAAGGATGCGGTTACGAACGTTCATTTCAGTTCTCCAGAACGGGTGCGGTGGGCGCGGCAGCACGACGCAGGCTGGGGAGCATGCGGCGCAGGGTGTCGTCGCCCTGGAAGGAGTGGTGATAGAAGGCAGCGCCCGCGTGGGCCAGCACGAGCAGGATCAGCAGCCAGAAGCCGTACTCGTGCACCTGGATGGACAGCGCGGCCAGTTCTTCGCTGCGCTCGACAATCGACGGCAGGTTGAACTTCTTGAACCACTGCAGCGGATAGCCCGAGGCGGAGTTGAACACCCAGCCGCTGAGCGGAATCGCGAACAGCAGCACATAGAGCGCGATGTGGGTGGCGTCTGCAATGCGCGCCTGCCAGGTGGGCGTGCCGGCCACCGGCTTCGGCGCGCCGGCGAACAGTCGCCAAGCCAGGCGCAGCACAACCAGGGCGAGCAGGGTCAGGCCAAGCGACTTGTGCAGTGCATACGCGTTGATCTTTGCCGGCGTGGGCGGCATGTCGACCATGGTCAGGCCAAGCCAGGCGAGCCACACGATCATCACCAGGACGGCCCAGTGTAAAAGCTGGCTGATCACACCCCAGCGGGCCTTGGAATTGCAAAGTTGCATGGACGGCTCCGTTTTGATCGAGGCGGATGATCCGCGACGGAGCTATTCTCATTGTCACGACTGAGTCGATAAACTGGATGAAAGCGACTTCATTGTTTCTATATTAGCGACAATGCCGCCGACATATCCGCGGTTCGCTCTCTCTCTGTCTCTCTCACTCTCTCAAAAGCCGCCAAGGCATTGACTCTAATCCAGAGACATTCATGTCACGAAAAGCGGCTTTATCAACGAAATCAGAACGATATCCTTGTTCGTGTGGTCGGCGGCTGTTGCCCCTATGTATCGCCGCCCGTCTCAACTCACGCAACTGGAGCCTTCCATGAAGAACCGTCTTTCCTGCGGCATCCTCGCCGCTGTACTTCTCGCCTCTTCCGTCTACGCCTTCGCCGCCCCGGTGACCTACAAGATCGACCCGACCCACACCGACGTCATCGCGCAGTGGAACCATTTCGGATTCTCCAATCCGATCGCGCACTTCGGCCAGGTCGACGGGTCGATCACCTACGATCCGGACGATGTCGCCGCTTCCAACGTGGAAGTTGTGCTCCCGCTGGCCGGGCTGTCCTCGCACGTGGCCGCCTTCGACGACCACCTGCGCAGCGCGGACTTCTTCGACGCCGCGAACTTCCCTCAGGCGACCTTCAAGAGCACCTCTGTGAAGGCGAATGGTGACGGAAGGCTGGCCATCACCGGCGACCTGACCATCAAGGACATCACCAAGCCAGTGGTGCTGGTTGCCAGCATCAACCAGATCGCCGAGAACCCGATGAGCGGGCAGCCGACCGCGGGCTTCGACGCCGTTGCCACGATCAAGCGCACGGACTTCGATCTGGGCATGTTTGTTCCGAACGTCAGCGACGAAGTGCAGCTGCGCATCACAACCGAGGCTTCCGTTCCGAAGCCGGAAAACTGATTCCAGGCCGCACGAGGCAGGGCCTGCCGCTCCTCGGGAACGGTGGGCTCTTTGGCAATCAGTAACTCCTGGCCCAGCGCCCACACCATTGACGTCAAAGTACTCGGCCAAGTGAGGCTTGACGGGAGGCGCCAGTTCGAAGCTGTCTCTGCTCGACGGCACCGATCGCATACCGTGAAAGTCGACTTGGCTGTCGTCCGCCTTCCATGTGAGTCGTCTTTGAGCGCAACCACTCAAGCCTGCTGACATCGTCAGGTTGAACTCGTGGAACGCTGTGGGTTTCGAGTGGGAAGCTGCCTTCCCTACCCCCGATAATGCTCCCTAATCCGCTGCCCGGGCAGACATCCACTACCGGCAAAGAGCTAACAGCCCACCTCGTTCGGCTCAGGACGGCCAGAGGAGCGCTCCGCCCTTCTCGTCCTGTGGCCCTGACGTCTGCCAGGCTATGCGCACTCCTCTTTGATCGACCTGCGCGCAAGCGCCGCCCACCGCGCTGGAACGACGACGTATACCCGCGCAGGCGACGTCCTAGTTCCGAGCCGCCCTGGCGATCGTGCACCGGCAGGCTTCCGACTGGCCCCACCGATGCGCGCAGCGGACAATGGTCACCATGAAACCCCGCGACAGACCGGCCGAAGCCACGCCGGACCTGAGGAAATACGCCTGGCTGGCCATCGTGACCGCTGTGCTGACGGTCCTGCTCAAGGGCAGCGCCTGGGCCATCACCGGTTCGGTGGGCCTGCTGTCGGACGCCGCCGAATCGATGGTCAACCTGGTGGCTGCGATCGTCGCCCTGGTCTCGCTGACGATCGCCGCCCGGCCGGCCGACGACGACCACCACTTCGGCCACAGCAAGGCGGAGTATTTCTCGGCCGCGCTGGAAGGCATCATGATCTTCGTCGCCGCGGCCTCGATCATCTACCTGGGCATCGATCGCCTGTTCAACCCGCGGCCGCTGGGGTCGCTCGGCCTCGGCCTCGCCATTTCGATCGTGGCCGCTGTCCTCAACGGCGTCGTCGGGCGAATCCTGATAAAGGTCGGCACGCGACACCGCTCCATCACTCTGCGCGCCGACGGCAAGCACCTGATGACCGACGTGTACACCTCGGTCGGGGTCGTGGTGGGCCTGGGGCTGGCGTGGCTGACGGGCTGGAACTGGCTGGATCCGGTGATCGCGATCCTGGTGGGCGTGAACATCCTGGTCACCGGCTACCGGCTGATGTCCGAATCCGCCTCCGGCCTGATGGACGCGACCCTGTCCGCGGAAGACAACGCCAGGATCCATGCCATCCTGAACGCGCACGCCGAACCGGGTCGGATCGAATTCCATGCCGTGCGCACGCGCGAGTCCGGCGCCCGCCAGTTCATGGAGATGCACATGCTGGTGCCCGGCGACTGGACGGTGCTGCGCGGGCATGACGCCATGGAAGACCTGGTGGAGAAGATCGTGGCGGAGTTCCCGGCCATGCGCGTGACCGGGCACCTGGAACCGGTCTCCGATCCCCGCAGCTACGAAGACATGACCCTGTAGCCTGTCATGGGGCCGGCTGCGGAAGCCACAGCTCCACGGCGTGCTGCGCATGGTCGTCGCGCAGTGGAACGACCAGCCCGGGCTGCTCCATGCCGTCGACCAGCAATCGCGGCGACATGCCTTTCCCGGCTTCCTGGCGCACGTGGATGCGGTAGACCGTGTCGCGGTAGCGATAGCGCACGCGGTAACCGGGCCAGTCGGGTGGGATGCAGGGCGACAGCCGCAGGGTGTCACCCTCGAGCCGCAGGCCCAGCAGGGATTCGACGACCAGCCGGTACATCCAGCCGGCCGAGCCGGTGTACCAGGTCCAGCCGCCGCGGCCGACGTGCGGTTCGACCGCGTACACGTCGGCGGCGACCACGTAGGGTTCCACCTTGTAGGTCGCGATGCGTTCTGCGGTGCCGCCGTGGTGGATCGGGTTGATCATGCGGAACAGTTCCCACGCGCGCGCATGGTCGCCGAGCTCGGCGAAGGCTATCGTCGCCCACACCGCCGCGTGGGTGTACTGGCCGCCGTTCTCGCGCACGCCGGGCACGTAACCGCGGATGTAGCCGGGGTCCTGCCCGGTCTTGTCGAATGGAGGGTCGAGCAGCTGCACCAGGCCTGCATCGCGCCGCACCAGGCGCTGGTCCAGCGACTCCATCGCCTGCCTTGCGCGCACCGGATCGGCAGCGCCCGACAGCACCGACCAGCTCTGCGAGATCGAATCGATCGTGCACTCGTCGCTCTGCGCCGAGCCCAGCGGCATCCCGTTGTCGAACCACGCGCGCCGGTACCACGCGCCATCCCAGGCATGGTCTTCCAGTGCCTGGCGCAGCTGCGTCGCGCGTTCGAGGCAGCGTTCGGCGAACAGCAGGTCGCCGCGGTCGCGCGCCAGTCCGTTGAAGCGGTTGAGCACGTCGTACAGGAAGAACCCCAGCCACACGCTCTCGCCGCGGCCGCCCTCCCCCACCCGGTTCATGCCGTCGTTCCAGTCGCCGGTGCCGATCAGCGGGAGGCCACGTTCGCCGAACAGGTCGAGCGCGCGCTGCAGGCCGCGCACGCAGTGCTGGTACAGCGTTTCGCGCAGGCCGGAGCGCGAAGGCAGGTCGTAATAGGACTCCTCGTCGGGGTCGACCTGGCGACCTTCGACGTAGGTCATGCGTTCGTTGAGCACGTCACGGTCGCCGGTGGCCTCGACGTAGCGGCAGGTGGCCAGCGGCAGCCACAGGTAGTCGTCGGAGCACCGCGTGCGCACGCCGCGGTCCAGCGGCGGGTGCCACCAGTGCTGCACGTCGCCTTCCATGAACTGGTGCTCGGCGCACAGCAACAGGTGGTCGCGCGCGAGCTTCGGATCGGCGTGCAGCATCGCCATGATGTCCTGCAGCTGGTCGCGGAAGCCGAACGCGCCGCCGGATTGGTAGTAGCCGCTGCGCGCGAAGTAACGGCAGCCGATGGTCTGGTAGAGCAACCAGCCGTTGGCGAGCAGGTCGACGGCCGGTTCGGGTGTTTCCACCTGTACCGCACCGAGCGTGCGCAGCCAGCCGACGCGGACCTCGTCGAGGGCGTCCCAGGCCGCGTCGCGCCCGCGCGTCTCCTGCAGCGTCGCCAGCGCCTCGGCGCGCGTACGCCCTGCGCCGAGGCGGAATATCACGTCGCGCGACTGCCCGGGCGCCAGGTCCAGCGGCACCTGGATCGCGGCGCAGGGATCGAGTCCGGCGCCAAGTCGCCCGGACAGGCGTTCGCGCGTCATCGCCGCCGGCGAGCGCAGGCTGCCGTTGCGGCCGATGAACTCGTTGCGATCGCCGCTGATGCTGCGGCGCGCCTCCTCGCCGTGCCATCCCCCGGTTGCGACGTCGGCGGCGAAGAACGCGGCCCGGCCGCTGAATTCGGTGTTGTAGGCATTGCGCGCGAGCACCGCGGCGTGTTCCGTGGCGGACTCGGTGACCACGTGCATGTGCGTGCGTGCGTGCAGGTCGCCGAGGATCCATTCCACGTAGCCGGTGGCACTGAGCCGGCGCGTGCGGTCGCCGGTGTTGCGCACGCGCAGCACGCTGAACTTGACGGCCGCGTCGCGCGCCACGTAGACCCACAGTTCGCTGGCGACATCGTCCTGCTCGTGCTCGTAGACGCTGTAGCCGAAGCCATGCCGCACCCGGTACGCACCCTCGCCGCGGCAGGGCAGCGGCGTCGGCGACCAGAACCGCCCGGTCTGCTCGTCGCGCAGGTAGAACGCCTCACCGTTGCTGTCTCCCACCGGATCGTTGTGCCACGGCGTGAGGCGGAACTCGTGCGCGTTCTCCGCCCAGGTGTAGCCGGTGCCGGATTCGCTCACCACGCAGCCGAACTGCGGGTTGGCGAGCACGTTCGACCACGGCGCGGGCGTGTTGTCGCCCGGCTGCAGGTCGATCACGTATTCGCGACCGTCGGCCGAGAAGGCTCCGATGCCGTTGCCATCGCGCAGCGGTCCGGTGCCTTGGTCAAACGGCCACGGGTCGAAGGCCGCGTCGCCGCCGCGGCCGGCGCTGGCGTGCTCGTCGGCGGTGGGCATCGGCATCAGCTCGTACTGGGTGGGCTGCGGCTGCAGCGGCGGCATCACCGCCTCCGGCGGCCGCCGATGCGCGATCTGTTCGGCCAGCGTGCCGTGCGCGTCGCTCACGATCACGCGTGCCACCGATTGCAGCAGGATGCGGTCCTCCTGCGGCAGCTGGTGTGCGGGTCGGACGAAGATGCCGCCGGGGCGGTCGATCACGTGGGCTTCCACGCCGGCCGTTATCAGGCCCATGATCTGGTCGTGCAACTGCTGGCGATAGCCGCCCTGCTCGTCGTTCCAGATCACCAGGTCGACGGTCAGGCCCTTGAGTCGCCAGTACGCGTAGGCCTGCACCATCTGCCGCACCAGTTCGATGTTTTCCGCGCCCTCGATCTGTACCAGCACGATCGGGTGGTCACCGGAGATCGCCTGCCCCCACAGCCCCGACTGGCCGCGGCGGTTCTGCAGCAGCACGGATGGCCCTGCGCGCAGCGCCGGGTTCCCGTGCAGCACCAGCCCGGCCAGGCGCTCGTACAGCTGCGCGTCGGCCTGCGAGGCGTCGATCTGGCGACGCACCACCTGGCTGTGGGTCCAGGCCAGGTCGAACACGCGGTCGGCCAGCCGGCGGTCCCGGTATTTGTCGACCAGCACCCGGCAATCGTCGCGCGCCGCCGCCAAGCCGGTGACCATGTCGATGGTCGCGGTCTGGTCCGGCGCCAGGGTGATCCGGGAGCGGATCGCGACGACCGGGTCGAGCACCGAGCCCTGGCTGTTCGACAACGGCGCCGGCTCGAGCATGGCGCGCGGCGCGCGCGCGTCGTGGCCGCGACCGATGAACCGCGAGCGGTCGGTCTCGTAGGAGATTTCCACGATGTCGGCGTCGTGCACCGCGACCAGATGGAACATCCACGGCGGCACCTCATCGTGCGCGCGCGGGCGTCGTGTGCACAGGATCGCCTGCCGCTCGGGCACCAGTTCGGTCTGCACGAACAGATTGCTGAAGGCCGGATGCAGTTCGTCCGAGATCGCCGGCGCCAGTACCACCTCGGCGTAGGTGGTGACTTCGATCGTGCGCGCCGTGCGCGACTGGTTGGTCACGTGCAGCCGGCGCAGTTCGATGTCGTCCTCGGGCGACACGGCGATCTCAAGGTGGGTTTCGAAGCCCTGCTTGCGGCCGCGGAACTCGGCCTTGGCGTCGGAGAAGATCGCCTCGTAGCCGGACACCTCCACGGCCGTGGGCTGGTACGAAGCCGACCAGAACTCGCTGCTGTCCACGTCGCGCAGATAGCACCAGTTCCCCCAGGGATCACGCGTGCCGTCCTCGCGCCAGCGCGTCACCGCCATGTCATGCAGGCGGCTGTAGCCACCGCCGGCGGTGGTCAACATCAGGTGGTAGCGGCCGTTGGACAGCATCTGGATCGCCGGCCGCGGCGAGGAGGCGTTGCGGAAGATGCGCAGGCGGGTTTCGGCGGGATCGGACATCACGGCCGCGCCGGCGACTTCGGTCGTGTGCGGATGGAAGGCGCCGGTGCGCGGGATGCGCTCCTGCAGCAGCAGCAGCGTGGCCATGAATTCGGGGTCGGCCACGAACCGGCGCTGCATCGGCTGGTCGTGGAGCAGGTAGTCCAGCGCCAACAGCCCCATGCCCTGGTGGTGGGCCATGAACGAGCGCACCAGCGCGTGCGGCTGTCCGCGCGGCAAGCGCGCAGGTGTGTAGTCGATCGCCTCGTACATGCCGTAGCGTCCCGCGCAGCCGGCGGCGGCCATATGCTGCAGGTTCCGGCAGGCCTCCATTGGCGCGACCATCAACGCCATCATGCTGGCGTAGGGCGCGATCACCAGGTCCTGCGCCAACCCGCGCCGCAGGCCGAGTCCCGGCACGCCGAAGGCGCGGTACTGGTAGTTCATGCGCGCGTCGACGGCGTTGTATCCGGATTCGGAAATACCCCACGGAACGTCGCGCTGGCGTCCGTACTCGATCTGCCTGGCCACGCTCACCTGCGCGGTCTGGTCGAGCAGCGAGCCCTCGTAGCTGGGCATCACCAGCTGCGGCATGAGGTATTCGAACATCGAGCCGCTCCACGACAGCAGCGCCGGGTCGCCGTCGATGTCGGTCAGCAGCCGGCTCAGCGCGAACCACGCGTCCTGCGGCAGCTGGCCCCGGGCAATGCCGATGAAGCTGGCCAGGCGCGCTTCGGACGCCAGCAGGTCGTAGTAGCCTGGGTCGCTGCGGTGCTCGTCGACGTTGTAGCCGATGGTGAGCAGGTGGCGGCTGCGGTCGTAGAGGAAATCGAGTTCGTTCTGCGCGCACTGGCCGGCGACGTGGGCCAGGCGCTCGAACTCCGCGATGTGGGCCCTTGCGATGGCCTGCACCTGCTCGTCGGGCGAGGTGCGCTCAAGTTCCCGCAGGGTCGGGATCGCCGACGTCGACAGCGCGGGCGGTAGCCACGCCAGTGCGGCGCTCGCGGCACGGCACTGCGCCAGCAGCTTCCGCCCCCAGTACGACGCCTCCGTCGACACATCCGCATCGGAATCCGCGCCGCCCGGTGCGTCGTGCCCGACCAGTGGTTCCGCCAGCACCGTGAGTTCGGCAAGCGCCAGCACGGCTTCGCCGCAGGTAGCCGGCGATGCGGCGAGCAGCGCATCGATCCTCCCGCGGAAGGCCTCGGGTACGCCGACGCCGGCTTCTTCCAATACCCCCGCGGCATCGCGCAAGCCTTGCCAGGTAGCGGGTGCCAGCACCGCCGAATCGGGCTGTGCCAGCAGTCCCTGGCGCAGGGTCAGCAGATGTCCGGAGAGGTTGCCGCTGTCGACGGTGGACACGTACAGCGGCGGCAGCGGGCGCAGCGTTTCGGTGTCGTACCAGTTGTAGTAATGGCCGCGATGCCGCGGCAGCAGCTCCAGTGTCGCAAGGGTGTTGCCGACGCGTTTGGCCATGGCATCGGCCTGCTGGTAGCCGAAGTCGTGCGCGGACAGGTTGGCGAGCAGCGACAGGCCGATGTTGGTCGGTGACGTGCGCCGCGCAACCAGCGGCGCGCGACGCTCCTGGATGTTGTCGGGCGGCAGCCAATGGTCGGCGGCAGTCACGAAATCCTCGAAGTACGCCCACGTGCGCCGCGACAACCGGCCGAGGAACCTGCCCTGCTCCACCGACAGTCCGTGCGCCGCGCGCGCGCGCGGCCGCCCGGTCCACCAGGCCAGCCAGGGCGACAGCAGCCACAGCCCGAGCAGCGGCGCGGCCACGGGCAACGCCATCGGCTGCAGGCGGAAGAGCGCGGCCGCCACCACAAGCGCGAACGCGGGCGCGAACCACATCGAACGCAGTGACGCCGCCAGGCCGTCGCCCAGTGTCTTCTCGACTTCGCTGGAGGGACTCCACTGCAGCATGCGCCGGCGCGACACCAGCACCCGCCACAGTGTCCGCACGATGGCGTCGAGGCTGTAGAACGCTTCGTACGGCAGGAACGCCGCGCCCAGGACGACCCTCGCAAGATCGTGCCCCGCCGCCTGCACGCGATGCAGCAGGTGCGCGCGCAGCGGCAGCTCGTCCGGCTTGTCGAGCAGCGCGGTCATGGCCGTCACCAGCGGCGCCAGCAGCAGCGTCGACAGCACCCACAGCGTCCAGCGCAGCGGGTGAGGCGCGAGCAGCCAGCCAAGCACGAACAGCGACACCGTCGCCACGGGCACGAGGCTGCGGCGCAGGTTGTCGAGCAGCTTGCCGCGCGAGAGCATCGACAACGGGTTGCGTTCGCGGCGGCCTTCGCCCCCCGGCACCCACGGCAGCAGCCACGGCAACAGCTGCCAGTCGCCGCGGATCCAGCGGTGCCGGCGCTTGACGTCGAGTGCGTAGCGCGACGGATAGTCCTCGTACAGCTGCACGTCGCTGACCAGTCCGGCACGCGCGTAGCAGCCTTCGAGCAGGTCGTGGCTGAGGATCCGGTTGTCGGGGAAGCGCGCGTCCAGCGCCTGCCCGAACGCCGCCACGTCGTAGATGCCCTTGCCGACGAACGAACCCTCGCCGAACAGGTCCTGGTACACGTCCGAAACGGTGCGCGTGTACGGGTCGATTCCCGGCTCGCTGCCATACAGGCGCACGTACCACGAACGGCGTTCACCGCCCATGCGGGTGCCGACGCGCGGCTGCAGGATGCCGTAACCCCCTTCCACCACGCGCCGCCGCGGATCCAGCCGCGCCCGGTTGAGTGGATGCGCGAGCGTGCCGACCAGTTCGCGCGCGGCGTCGCGCGGCAGGTGGGTGTCGGTGTCGAGCGTGATCACGTAGCGCACGCCACGCAGCACGCCCGGCTCGCCGGCGATCATCGAGAACGCGCTGGCATCGCCTTCGTGCAACAGCGAATTGAGCGCGGCGAGCTTGCCGCGCTTGCGTTCGTGGCCCATCCATCTGTGTTCACGCGGGTTCCAGGTGCGCGGCCTGTGCAGGATGAAGAAGATGTCGTCGCCGCCGCTGGCATGGCGCCGGTTGAGCGCTTCGATGTCGTTGCGCGCCGTCGCCAGCGCTTCGGCATCCTGTGGCAGTGCCTGCTCGTCGGCATCGAGAAAGTCCGTCAACAGGGCGAAGTGCAGGTTGCGGTCGCGGTTGGCGAGGAACCTCACCTCCAGGGCGTCCACCAGCGGGCCCACCGTCGACGCGTCCCCGATCATGGTCGGCACCGCCACCAGCGTGCGCGCATCGTTCGGAATGCCCGCGGAGAAATCCAGTCGCGGCAGCGCCCGCGGCAACACCAGCAGCGTCGCGAACCAGTTGACCAGGACCACGCCCAGCTCGCTGAAGGCAATCACGCACAGCACGCCCACCAGCCACAGCACGTCGCGCGCGCCAAGGATCGCCTGCGCGTCATGCACCAGCCCGGAGGTGAACAGCGCGACGATTGCGATGATCGGCACCAGATACGCCGGCAGCGGCACGTGTCGGGTTCCGCGACGCAGCGAAGCCAGCGGCCTGCCCTGCAGGGACAGCGCCCGTTCCAGCTGCGTGCGCCCGGCATCGATCAGGTAGTAACCCACGTGCGCGCTGCAGTCGTCGCTGCCCGTTTGCTCCGCGCCTGCGCGCGCCAGTTCCAGCACGGCCGATGCGACTTCGGTCTCGGGCAGTTTGCCGCGACGGGCGATGTACTCGACCACATGGCGGTAGCGGTCGCGGGTGGCGAAGTCCATCCGCCCGTACGTACCGGCGGGGTCGTCGCGCAACGTGGCCTCGACCATGCTCACGGTTTCGACGAACTCGCGCCAGTCGGTCATCGCCAGCAGACGCAGGCTGCCGATGCTGTTGCTGATCGACACCTGGTCGGCGGCCTGCTGCTGGCTCTCGACCTGCACCAGCTGCGCGATGCCCTGCTCGTGGTCGGCCAGCCACTGCTCGATCCAGGTCAGCGGCAGGCCCAGCGCCGCGCCTTGCCCCTGCAGGCGGCGCACGATCTCGGCGACGAACGCGCCGCTCGACGGCGGCCGGGAGCGCGCCATGTCGGCGATCACCAGCACCACGCTCTTGGGATCCGACTCTGCCATCGCCGAGAAGCGGTCGGCCCAGAAGTCGGCAAGGTCGCGGTCGATGCGGCCGGCAATGACCTGCGCGCTGACCCGGCGCAAATTTTCGATCAGCGCAAGCCGCAACATGATCGGGACTGCCCACAGCTCGCCAAGCGTGAGCGGCGTGACCGACTGGTAGGCGGCGATGAAGCGGTCCAGGCCTTCGACATCGACGCGACCATCACCGTGCGAAATCGCGTTGAGGGCGATGTCGTAGACCCGCGGGAGCTGATCGGACGGGCCGCCTTCCAGCCGCGGCAATTCGCGGCTGTACCCCTTGGGCAGGTGGCGGCGGGCGAGGCGGACCTGTTCCTCCACCAGGTACAGGTTGTCGAGCAGCCAGTCGCCAGCAGGCGTCAGCCTGCGCTTGGCCTGCGCGGCCTCGCCGAGCAGCTTGCTGGCGCGGTCGATCACAGTCTCGTTGGCGCTCAGCCGCGCCAGCAGGAGGTCGGCGCCGCGGTGCCCGCTCAGCCGGTGCGCCTGTGCGAGCACGCGGCCGTGCCGCTCCATCTGTTCGGCGCTGAACAGCTGCGCGCGCAAGGGCTGCTCGTGAACCGCGATCAACGGCCCAACTCGATGGCCACGCGGTGCGATTGGCCGTCGTCGCGCAGCGGGATCAGGCAGGGATCAACGTCCAGGATCCCGCCGTCGAGTTCGCAGCGTGCGATGCCGCGACATGCACCATTCGGGTTGGCGACCTCGATCAGATAGCGGCTGCCGCCGTGGCGGTACTCGATCGAGAAGCCCGGCCACCCCCGTGGAATGCAGGGATCCAGGCGCAGATGCGCGCCCTGCAGATGGAAGCCCAGGACCGCTTCCAGCCCTGCGCGGTACAGCCAGGCGCCGGATCCGGTGTACCAGGTCCAGCCGCCGCGGCCGACGTGCGGTTCGACCGAGTACACGTCGGCGACCGCGACATAAGGCTCGACCTTGTAGCGGTCCACGCCTTCGGGCGTGGATGCATGGTGGACGGGGTTGATCAGCGAGAAGAGCTCGAATGCGCGGTCGCCGTCGCCCATCTTCGCGAAGGCGAAGATCGACCACTGCGCGCCGTGCGTGTACTGGCCGCCGTTTTCGCGCAGGCCCGGTGGATAGGCCTTGATGTAGCCGGGGTCGTGGTCGGTGTGCTGGAACGGCGGGGTGAACAGCAGCGCGACCTTCTCGTCGCGCAGGATCAGCTGCCGGTGGACCTGCTCCATCGCCGACTTCGCATGCGCCGGATCGCCGCCACCGGCGATCACGCTCCACGACTGGGCGATGGTGTCGATGCGGCATTCGTCGCTTTCGTGCGAGCCGAGCGGCGTACCGTCGTCGTAGTAGCCGCGACGGTACCACTGACCGTCCCAGCCGCCGTCGTCCAGGCCCTTGCGCACCGTGCTCGCGACATCTTCCCAGCGCGCTGCGCGCTCGTGTTCGCCGCGCGCCTTCGCGTGTGGCGCGAACGCATCGATGGTGGCGCACAGGAACCAGCCCAGCCAGGAACTCTCGCCCCTGCCCTCCTCGCCGACGCGGTTCATGCCGTCGTTCCAGTCGCCGGTGCCGAACAGCGGCAGGTCGTGCGTGCCCAGCGACAGGCTCACGTCGATGGCGCGTGCGCAGTGTTCGTACAGGCTGGCATCGCTGTCCGCAGTCGTGGGCCGGAAGTAGGCTTCGTCCTGCCCGGGCTCGAGCTGCGGGCCTTCGATGAAGGACTGGCGCGTATCGAGCACGTCGGTGTCGCCGGTGGCATCCATGTAGTGACAGGCGACGAACGGCAGCCACAGGCGGTCGTCGGTCATGCGCGTGCGGATGCCCTCGCCGCTCGGCGGCAGCCACCAGTGCTGCACGTCGCCTTGCTCGAACTGGCGGCCCGCGGCACGCAGCAGCTGCGCGCGCGCTTCCCCGGGGCGTGCGATGCAGGTGGCCATCACGTCCTGCAGCTGGTCGCGGAAGCCGTAGGCGCCGCTGGCCTGGTAATACCCGGTGCGCGCCCAGACCCTGCAGCACAGCGCCTGGTACAGCAGCCAGCGGTTGAGCAGCAGGTCCATCGCCCGGTCGGGCGTGCGCACCTGCACGGTGCCGAGGATGTCGTCCCACTGCGCGACGGCTGCCTGCAGGACGGCGTCGAGGTCCGCCTCGCGGTAGCGGCGCACCAGCTCGCGCGCGGCGCCGGCGTTGATCGCGTCGCCGAGCAGGAGCACGATCTCCTCTTCGCCATCGGCGGACAGTTCGAAGCGGGTTTGCAGCGCGCCGCAGGGATCCAGCCCGGCACCGGTGCGTCCGGACAGCGCTTCGCCTCCCTGGAGTGCCGCCGGCGCGGCCAGGTTTCCCCGCCGGCCGAGGAATTCGAGGCGATCGCCGCTGTGCGCGTGCTGGCGGCCACGCAGGTCCATGAACGCCACGCGTTCGCCAAACTCCGCGCGCCAGGCGTTGGCGGCGAACAGCGCGCCGGTGTCCCGGTCCAGAGAGGTCGCGACGAACGGCGCCGGCTGCGAGCCGTTCGGCCCCAGCGCCCACTGTACGAAGGCGGTCACCGACAGCCTGCGCGTGCGTCCCGAGCGGTTGCGCAGCCGCAGGCGCGAGATCTTCAGGCCGTCGTCGACCGGCACGTACTGCAGCAGGTCGAGCTCGATGCCATGTTCGGCGTGCTCGAAGCGGCTGTAGCCGTGGCCGTGGCGCGCGACGTACTCGCCGTCGTCGCCGCAGCGCGGCAGCGCCGTGGCGGTGAACAGCCGGCCATCCTCGTCGTCACGCACGTAGAGCACGTCCTGCGGCGGATCGGAGACCGGATCGTTTGTCCACGGCGTGATCGGGTTGCGCTGGCTGTTGCGCGACCACGCGTAGCCACCGCCGGCCTCGGTGGCGGTGAAGCCGAAGTCCGGATTGGCGACGACGTTGAGCCATGGCATCGGTGGCAGCGCGCCGTTGCGGATGATCGTGACGTATTCGCGCCCGTCTTCGGCGAAGCCGCCGTGGCCGTTGAAGAACTCCAGGGTCGCCTCGATGCCGCCGCCCGATCCCCGCGACGGCGACCCGGCGGCCGCAGTCGGCTGGCGGGCGGCATTGTGCGGCAGGTCTGTCCCTGTCGCGGCCGGCAGCGCATCGACCTGTGCCGCGAGGCCACCGTCGCGCTGGTCGAGGGCAATCGCGGCCGCCGTCGCCAGCCCGGCAAGCAGTGCATCTGGCGCCTCGTCGGCGCGGAGTACGAACAGGTTCTGCCTGCCGCCCGGCGGCGGATTCCGCGTCGCGTGCCCCGTGAAGCGATCCTGCAGCGTGTCGTACGCCGCCGCCGACCCGGCGACGGCCACAAGGTCGGCCTCGAGATCGTGCGCGCGCCAGTACGCTTCGGCGCGCAGGACGTCATCCGCGAGCGCCAGCCCGGTCTCGTCGGTGATGCGCAGCAGCACGATCGGACGATCGCCGGAAATGCCGCCGGCCCAGAGCGTGGGCGCACCGCCCTCCCCGTTCCCCAGCGCCGCGGGCGGGGTGCGCAGCATCGGATCCGGGTACAGCAGTGCGGCCGCGAGACGCTGGAAGCGCCGCGCCTGCGCCGCATCGAGGCCCAGGCGCGACAGCAGCGCGTGCGCACGCTTCGACGCCTCCCCGGACGCCTGCGCGAAGGCATCCACGCCGCGGAACCGATCGACCAGCGCGAGCGCCTCGTCGCGGCCAGCGGCCGCCACCGTCCACAGCTGCAGCGTGGCGGTTTCCCCGGGCGCGATGCGCACCCGGCGCCGCAGGCTGAACACCGGATCAAGCACGGTGCCGACCGTCCCCGAAAGCGTCTCCGATTCGAGCGCCACCGGGGCGCGCGCGTCGCGGCCGCGGCCGATGAAGCGCGCACGGTCGGTCTCCCACTGCGGTTCGCCGCCGTCGTCGCCTTCGACCTGCAGCCACTGCGCGGCACAGATCGACGGATCGCCTGGCGTGCGCACGCGACGCGTGGCAAGCAGCACGCGACGGTCGGCCAACCACTCCGTGCGCACGAACATTTTCGAAAACGCGGGGTGCGCGGCATCGCCCTGCTGCGGCGCAAGCACCAGTTCGGCGTGGCTGGTCAGTTCGATGATGCGCTCGCGGTCGCCGCTGTTGCGCAGGCTGACGCGCCGGACCTCCGCATCGGCATTGCCGGCGACGACGACCTCGGTGGTGGTTTCAATGTCGCCGTCACGGCGGCGGATGCCTGCGCGGCCATCGATGAATTCCAGCGCATAGGTATCGGGCTCGGCCCCGGTGGGCTGCAACCCGACCGACCAGGTCGCGCCGCTGTCGACGTCACGCAGGTAGAGCCAGCAGCCGTGGTTGTCGCCTGTCGGATCGGCGCGCCATCGGGTGATCGCGCAGTTTCCGAGATGGCTGTAGCCGGAGCCGGCGGCGGTCAGCATCACGGTGTAGCACCCGTTCGACAGCAGCTGCAGTCGGGGCGTTTGAAGGAGGAGGCCGGGCGGCGTGCTTCCGGATGCCTGGTCTTGCATGGAACGAGGACTCCGGAAGGTGTCTTCCCCTTATTGCACGTTGGCGGTCACGGTGGGGTCAACGTCATGACCTGCTAACACCGCGGACCCTAGACTGCAGCCAACGTGCCGAAGACGATACAAAACAGCATCGCGGAGGCTGGCGAACCCTTGCTGGAGCACTACCAGCGCGCCGCCTTCGGCTACTTCCTGCGGCACCGCAACCCGGTCAACGGCCTGTACGCCGACACCTCGCGCGAATGGTCGCCGGTCAGCATCGCGGTCGTCGGGTTCGCGCTGTCGACCTACCCGGTCGCGGTCGAACGCGGCTGGATCGGGCGGGCCGAAGCGGTCGAACATTGCGCCGCCGCGCTGCGCTTCTTCCGCGACAGCAACCAGGACGGCAGTCCAGGTTCCACGGGACACAAGGGCTTCTACTTCCACTTCCTCGACCGCGACACCGGCACCCGCGTCTGGCGCTGCGAGCTGTCGATGATCGACACTGCACTGCTGATCATCGGGGCGCTCATGGCCAGCCGCTACTTCGATGCCGACACGCCCGACGAGGCGGAGCTGCGCACCATTGCCGACGGGTTGTACCGCCGCATCGACTGGCGCTGGGCGCAAGACGGCGGCGAAACGATCATGCAGGGCTGGAAGCCCGAGTGCGGCTTCCTTCACTACGGCTGGGAAGGCTACAGCGAGGCGATCGTGCTGTACGTGCTTGCCCTGGGTTCGCCCACCTACCCTATCGGCGAGGACTGCTACCGGGCCTGGACCAGCACCTACCAGTGGGAGAATCTCTATGGCCACGGCTTCCTGTACGCCGGCCCGCTGTTCATCCACCAGTTCTCGCACGCGTGGATCGACTTCCGCGGCATCCGCGACAGCTTCATGCGCCAGAAGGCCTGCGACTATTTCGAGAACAGCCGTCGCGCCATCCATGTGCAGCGCGCCTATGCCTGCATCAACCCGCGCGGCCACCGGGGCTACGGGCAGGATTGCTGGGGCCTGAGCGCCTGCGAGGGACCGACCGACGAAGTACAGGGAGTGGATGCGGAGCCGCGACACCTGTTCGGCTATGCCGCGCGCGGCGTGCCCTACGGGCCGGACGACGGCACCCTGTCGCCGCCGGCGGTGCTGGCGAGCGTGCCGTTCGAACCGGAACTTGCGCTCGAGGCCATCGGCACGATGAGCCGACGCCATCCGGAGATCGTCCACGAACACGGCTTCACCAGCGGCTTCAACGCCGACCTGCGCGACAAGGCCGGAAAGGCGTGGGTATCGCCCGGCCTGTTCGGGCTCGACCAGGGCATCATCGTGTTGATGCTGGAAAACCATCGGACCGGCCTGCCCTGGGCGCTGATGCGCCGCTGCCGGTACGTGGTCGACGGGCTGCGCCGCGCGGGCTTCGAAGGCGGCTGGCTCGATATCGCCGCGTGCGACGGGGAGCGAGGCTGATGCACCACCGCGACTCCGGCATCGGCATCGGCACCGTGGTCGACCCGTTCGTCCGTGACGAACTGCACGACAATCTACGCCCGGCCCGATGGCGCAATCCCGAGCCGGCCGAACGCTACGGGCTGGTCGTCGTCGGTGCTGGCGCCGCCGGCCTGGCGGCCGCGCAGGATGCTGCCGCCACCGGCGCGCGCGTTGCGCTGGTGGAGCGCGACCTGCTCGGCGGTGACCGCCTCAGCTTCGGCTGCCAGCCCTCCAAGGCCCTGGTACGCACCGCTCGTGTGTACGCGGAAATGCGCGATGCCCGGAAATACGGCGCCATCGTACCGCCACGGGTCGAGGTGGATTTCCACGCCGCGATGGAGCGCGTGCTGCGGCTGCGCGCGCGCATGAGCCGCGCCAGCTCGCCGCGGATGCTGCGCGAAGCCGGCATCGACCTGTTCTTCGGCCATGCCATGTTCAAGGCCACGGACCGGTTGGAACTGGACGGCGTGCAGCTGCGGTTCGACAAGGCCTTGATCGCGACCGGTGCCGAGCCCGACGTGCCCGACATCCCAGGCCTGCGCGACGTGGGCTACCTGACCAACGAAACGATCTTCGGCATCGCCGCCCTGCCCCGGCGGCTGCTGGTCATCGGCGGCGGCCCCCTGGGCTGCGAACTGGCGCAGGTGTTTCGCCGCTTCGGCAGTCGCGTGATCATCGTCCAGGACATGCCGCTGTTCCTGCCCCACGAAGAGCGCGATGCGGCGCAGATCCTGTCGGTGGCGTTCGCTCGCGACGGGATTGAGGTGCGCCTGAATACCGAGGTGACCGCCGTGCGTCGCGTCGGCGACGGGATCCACGCCGACCTGCGCACCGACGACTACGTGACGAGCGTGGTTGCCGATGCCGTGCTGGTCGGCACCGGGCGGCTGCCGCGCATCGACGACATGGGCCTGGAGGCGGCAGGTGTCGGACATGATGCGGTCGAAGGCATCCGGGTGGACGATCACCTGTGCACGGCGAACCCCACGATCTACGCGGCCGGCGATGTCTGCATGGCCCACCGATTCACCCATGTCGCCGTGGCCACCGGGCGCATGGCGGTGGCCAATGCCCTGCGCGGTGAACGGCAGCGCCTGGGCGATCTGGTGATTCCGTGGTGTACGTATACCGATCCGGAGATCGCACACGTGGGCCTGTACGTGCGCGAGGCAATGCTGCGCGGAATCCCCATCTCCACCAGCACGATCCCGCTGCACGCGGTGGACCGGGCGGTGCTCGACGGCGACGAGATTGGCTTCATCAAGCTGCACATCGCCGACGGCTCCGACCGCATCCTGGGAGCGACGATCGTGTCCCGCCGCGCCGGCGAGCTGATCGGTCAGGTGACCCAGGCGATGGTCAACGGCACCGGCGTGCGCGGGCTGGCGCGGGTCATCCACCCTTACCCGACCGAGTCGTCCGCGATCGGCGCGGCGGCGCGGGCCTGGTGCCTCGAGCATCCTGTGTCGCCAGGGGCGTGACGAGCAGCGCGGTTGCACAACGAGGAGGAAGACATGGAACTTGGCATGATCGGCTTGGGCAAGATGGGCGCGAACATGGCGCAGCGCCTGGTGCGCGGCGGCCACCGCGTGGTCGGTTTCGACCCGAAACCCGAGGCGCGTTCACTGGCCGAGGGCTTCGGCGCGGAGTCCGCCACCTCGCTGGAGGAGCTCGTCGGCAAGCTGTCGTCGCCACGCGTGGCCTGGATGATGGTGCCGGCCGGGGCCATCACCGGCAGCACGGTGGATGCGCTCGTCGAGCTGCTGGCGGCAGGGGACACCATCGTCGACGGCGGCAATTCCAACTACAAGGACACCGTGGATCGCGCCAGGGCCGTCGCCGGCAAAGGCCTGCACTACGTCGATTGCGGCACCAGCGGCGGCGTGTGGGGTCTTGCCGAGGGCTACAGCATGATGGTCGGCGGCGAAACCGATGCGGTCGAGCGACTGCGGCCGGTGTTCGAGACGCTGGCGCCGGGCAAGGACCAGGGCTGGGGCCACGTCGGGCCGTCCGGGTCGGGGCACTTCACCAAGATGGTCCACAACGGCATCGAGTACGGACTGATGCAGGCCTATGCGGAAGGCTTCTCGATCCTCGGGCACAAGCAGGAATTCGGCCTCGACCTGCACCAGGTGGCCGAGATCTGGCGCACTGGCAGCGTCGTGCGCTCCTGGCTGCTGGACCTGACCGCTGACGCGCTGGGCAAGAACCCGACGATGGACGGTATCGCGCCGTTCGTGCCCGACTCGGGCGAAGGCCGCTGGACCGTGGCCGAGGCGATCGACCTCAACGTGCCGGCGCCGGTGATCACCCAGTCCCTGATCGCCCGCCTGCGCTCGCGCGACGGCGAATCGTTCGCCGACCGGCTGCTGTCGGCGATGCGCAACGAGTTCGGTGGGCATGCGATGAAGAAGGAATAGGCGCACCCGCCATCAGCTTGGCTCCGTTCCGAGCAGCGCACGGGCGCGCGCGCATACGTTGTCAACGGTGAACCCGTAGCGCTCCAGCATCTCGCTGCCCGGTGCCGAAGCACCGAAGCGGTCGACGCCGAGCACGTCGCCGTGGTCGCCGACGTAGCGGTGCCAGCCCTGCGGCGACCCCGCTTCCACCGCCAGTCGCGCAGGCACGGACGACGGCAGCACGGATTCACGGAATTCCTGCGGCTGTTCGTCGAACAGCTCCCAGCACGGCATCGACACCGCGCGCGCGGCGACGCCTTCGCCCTGCAGTTTCTCCACGGCGGCCAGCGCGAGACCGGTTTCCGCGCCGGTGCCGATCACGATGACGTCGGGTTTGCCGCCTTCCGCATCGAGCAATACATAGGCGCCCTTGCGCAGGCCATCGGCCGATGCGTACTTGTCGCGATCAAGCGTGGGCACTTTCTGCCGCGAAAGCGCCAGCGTGACCGGCCGGTCGCGTGCTTCGATGGCAACGCGCCAGGCGACGGCCGTTTCGTTCGCATCCGCGGGCCGGATCACCAGCAGCCCCGGCACCGAACGCAGGCCTGAAAGCTGCTCCACCGGCTGGTGCGTCGGACCGTCCTCGCCCAGCGCGATGCTGTCGTGGGTGAACACGTGCACCACGTGCAGGCGCATCAACGCGGCCAGGCGCATCGGCGGGCGCATGTAGTCGGAGAAGATCAGGAAGGTCGCGTCGTAGGGAATGATGCCGCCGTGCGCGGCCAGCCCGTTGCAGATGGCGCCCATCGCGTGCTCGCGAACGCCGAAGTGCAGGTTGCGGCCCGAATAACTCCAGCCGCCGCCGGCCGAGCCCTGCTCGTCCTCGCCCGGCGTGGCGCGCGGGTCGAAGTCGCCCAGGCCCTTCACCGCGGTGTAGGTCGAAGGATCGAGGTCCGCCGAACCGCCGGTCAGCGCCGGCAGCTTCGGCGCGATCGCTGACAGCACCTTGCCGCCGGCTTCGCGCGTGGCCATGCCCTTGGCGTCCGCGGGGAACACCGGAATGTCCGCGTCCCAGCCGTCGGGCAAAGTCGCTTCGAGGCTGGTGCGGAGCTCGCGCGCGTCATCGGCATAGGCATCGGCGTAGGTATCTAAACGTTGCTGCCACGCGTCCTGCCCGCGCTTGCCGCGGTCGAGCGCGGAGCGGAAGTGCGCCATCGCGTCGTCGGGCAGCAGGAACGCCGGCTGCTCGGGCCAGCCGAGCTTGCGCTTGGTCGCCGCCACGCCCTCCTCGCCCAGCGGCGAGCCGTGGGCCTTGTAGCTGTCCTGCTCCGGCGAGCCATAGCCGATGTGGGTGCGCACCAGCACCAGCGACGGCCGCGCGGTTTCGTCGTGCGCCCGCTGCAGTGCCCGTTCGATCGCGGCGACATCGTTGCCGTCGTCTACGGCTTCCACGTGCCAGTCGTAGGCGAAAAATCGTGCGGCGCGATCCTCGGTGAAGGTGATGTCGGTGCCGGCGGCCAAGGTCACGCTGTTGTCGTCGTAGAGCACGTTGAGCTTGCCCAGCTTCAGGTGCCCGGCAAGCGATGCGGCCTCGGAGGCGACGCCTTCCATCAGGTCGCCGTCGCTGGCGATGACCCAAGTGCGGTGGTCGACGACGACGTGGCCCCGGCGGTTGTAGCGCGCCGCCAACTGCGCCTCGGCCATCGCCATGCCCACGGCGTTGGCGAAGCCCTGCCCCAGCGGCCCGGTGGTGACTTCCACGCCCGGCGTGTGGCCGCGCTCGGGGTGTCCGGGGGCCTTGCTGCCCCACTGCCGGAACTGCTTGATGTCGTCGAGCGTCAGGTCGTAGCCGGTGACGTGCAGCAGGCTGTACAGCAGCGCCGAGCCGTGGCCGGCGGAGAGCACGAATCGGTCCCGGTCCGACCACAGCGGATTGGCCGGGTTGTACTTCAGGAATCGCTGCCACAGCACGTAGGCCATCGGCGCGGCGCCAAGCGGCAGGCCGGGATGGCCGCTGTCGGCCTTCTGCACCATGTCGACGGAAAGGAAGCGCAGCGTGTCGATGCAGCGCTGGTCGAGGGAGGCGGATGCTTGTTGGGGGGCCATGATCCTGCTCCGTTGTGGGGGGGGGGGGGCGGCCAGGCCTGGGCTTTACAGAAGATCGCGGCCATGCCCGCTCCCAGAAGGAACGGGTTCTTCAGTTCTTGGCGAGCGCCGCATCGACGATGCCCTGCGCCTCGGCGAGGATCGCTTGCAGGTGATCGGGGCTCTCGAAGCTCTCGCCGTAGATCTTGTAGATGTCCTCGGTGCCCGACGGCCGTGCGGCGAACCAGCCATTGTCGGCGACGACCTTGATGCCGCCGATCGGCGCGTCGTTGCCAGGCGCCTTGTCCAGTACCTGGCGGATGTCGGCGCCCGCGAGCTTGTCGGCCTTCAGCTGGCCGGGTGAAAGCTTCGCCAGCACGTTCTTCTGCTGTGCGCTGGCCGACGCCTCAACGCGGTCAGAGAAGACCTCGCCGAAGGCCTCGCACAGCCCGCGGTAGTGTTCGGCCGGGTCGTGCCCATGGCGCGCGGTGAGTTCGGCGGCGAACAGCGCCGGTGCGATGCCGTCCTTGTCTGTGGTCCAGGCCGTGCCGTCCCGGCGCAGGAAGCTGGCGCCCGCGCTTTCCTCGCCGCCCAGACCCAGCGAACCGTCGAACAGGCCGTCGGCGAACCATTTGAAGCCTACCGGCGTTTCGTACAGCCTGCGCCCGAGTTGCTTGGCGACGCGGTCGATCATGCTGCTGCTGACCACGGTCTTGCCCACGGCGGCATTCGCGTCCCACTGCGGGCGGTGGCGGAACAGGTCGTCGACCATCGCGGCCATGTAGTGGTTCGACGGCAGCAGGCCCGCCTTCGTCACCACGCCGTGGCGATCATGGTCGGTGTCGCAGGCGAAGGCGACGTCATAGCGGTCCTTCATCCCGATCAGCCGCTGCATCGCGTACGACGATGACGGGTCCATGCGGATCTTGCCGTCCCAGTCGCGGGTCATGAAGGCGAACGTGGGGTCGACCTGCTCGCTGACGACATCGAGATCCAGCCGATAGCGCTCGGCGATGCGCGCCCAGTAGTGCACGCCGGCACCGCCCAGCGGATCGACGCCCATGCGCACGCCGGAGCCGCGGATCAGGTCGAAGTCGAGGACGTTGCCGAGGTCGGCGACGTAGTGATCGAGGAAATCGTGTTCGCGCGTGGTATTCGCGGCGTGCGCCTGCGCCAGCGGCACGCGCGCCACGCCCTTGAGGCCCGCTTCTAGCAGCGCGTTGGCGCGGTCCTGCACCTGACGGGTGATCGCGGTGTCGGCCGGCCCGCCGTTGGCCGGGTTGTACTTGAAGCCGCCGTCGCCAGGCGGATTGTGCGAAGGCGTGACGACGATGCCGTCGGCCAGGTGCGAGTCACGGTCGCGGTTGTGGACGAGGATCGCATGCGAAACCGCGGGCGTGGGCGTGAACTCGTCGCCCTGCGCGATCCGCACTTCCACGCCGTTCGCGGCCAGCACCTCCAGCGCGCTGTCGCGCGCGGGTGCGGACAGCGCGTGGGTGTCGATGCCGAGGAACAGCGGCCCGTCGACGCCCTGCGCCTTGCGGTATTCGCAGATCGCCTGGGTGATGGCAAGCACATGGTGCTCGTTGAAGCTGCCGTCCAGCGAACTGCCGCGGTGGCCGGAGGTACCAAACGCCACGCGCTGCGCGGCGACCGACGGATCCGGCGTCACGTCGAAATAGGCGGCAAGCAGCTTGTCGATGTCGACGAGCTGCGCGGGCTGCGCCGGCTTGCCGGCCATCGGGCTG
Source organism: Luteimonas sp. A537 (assembly GCF_054052065.1). Lineage (NCBI taxonomy): Bacteria > Pseudomonadati > Pseudomonadota > Gammaproteobacteria > Lysobacterales > Lysobacteraceae > Luteimonas > Luteimonas renzhihongae. The sequence continues at coordinate 470,143 of NZ_JBSVRH010000004.1, read as the reverse complement.
ATGTTCGTGTCCATGGCCACCTTGCTCAGCGGCCGCCGGCCAGCGACCGCGCCTTGTCGGCGATGCGCTGCAGCAGCTGGTTCCAGGACTTGACGAAGGCGTCGGCGCCGTCGCGCTGCAGCTGCGCGGCCAGCGCGTCGATGTCGACTCCGGCCGCGGCGATCTTCGCAAGCGTGGTGGCGAAGTCGCCGCCATCGTCGGCCAGCGCGCCGCGCACCTTGCCGTGGTCGGCGAAGGCATGCAGCGTCTTCTCGGGCACCGTGTTGATCGTGTCGGGTGCGGCCAGCGCTTCGACGTAGAGCGTGTCGGACGCCTTCGGGTCCTTGGTGCCGGTGCTTGCCCACAGCAGGCGCTGGGGCCGCGCGCCTGCCGCGGCGAGCTTTTTCCAGCGATCCGAAGCCAGCAGATCGCGATAGGCGCGATAGGTCTGCTGCCCCACCGCGATGCCCAGGCGGTTGTGCAGCTCTTCCGGCAGTTGCTCCGCGCTGGCCCTGTCCCAGCGGCTGATGAACAGCGAAGCGACCGAGCCCACCACCGGGTCCAGGCCGGCCTCGATGCGCCGCTCGATGCCGCGCATGTACGCGTCTGCCGCCGCGACATACTGCTGCATGGAGAACAGCAGGGTCACGTTGATCGGCACGCCGGCGAAGATCGATTCCTCGATCGCCGACACGCCTTCCGGCGTGCCCGGGATCTTTACGTACAGGTTGTCGCGCCCGGCCTGCGCGTGGATGCGCCTGGCGGCCTCGATGCTGCCGGTGGTGTCTGCGGCCAGCAGCGGCGAGAGCTCCATCGACACCCAGCCGTCGACGCCGCCGGTGGCATCGAACACGGGGCGGAACAGGTCCGCCGCCCGGCGCAGGTCCTCCAGCGCCAGCTCGACGAACAGCTCGGCGTCGCGCTTGCCGGCGGCGGATTTCTTGCCGATGCCGGCATCGTAGGCGTCGCTGTCGCCGATCGCCTGGTCGAAGATCGTTGGATTCGAAGTCAGGCCGGTGATCGCGTACTCGTCGATGTAGCGCTGCAGCGTGCCGTCGTCGAGGATCTCGCGGGTGATGTTGTCCAGCCACAGGCTCTGGCCGAGCTCGCGCAGGGATTGCAGGTGGTTCATGACGACTCCTGTCGTGTCGATACGGATTCAGCGGTGGCGGGTTCAGGGGTGGCGGGCTCGCGGTCTAGCACGGCTCGCTCGTCTCGGGCTGCGGGTCGTGCCAGCCTTCGTCGTTGACAACGATTCCGGTCGCCGACGCCGGCCCCCAGCTGCCCGGCTCGTAAGACTCGACCGGCGCGTGTTCCTGCAGCACCGGATCCACGACTCGCCAGGCGGCCTCCACCGCTTCGTCGCTGGTGAACAGGCCGGCGTCGCCGCGCACCGCATCGCCGAGCAGGCGTTCGTACGGCGACTTTTCGTCGACGTGCTGGTGGCGCGCGGTCAGTTCGACGGCCTCGCCGCGCATCTGGTCCCCGGCGCGCTTGACCCGCACACCGGTCGAGATCACCACTTCCGGGCTCAGGCGCAGGCGGAAATAGTTTGAATGCGCCGGCTGGCTCTCGTCGAAGATCGACAGCGGCGGGCACTTGAGGTCCACCATCACCTGGGTCGAGGTGATCGGCAGGCACTTGCCTGCGCGGATGTAGAACGGCACCCCCGCCCAGCGCCAGGTGTCGATGTACAGGCGCAGCGCGGCGAAGGTCTCCACGTCCGAATCCTTCGCCACCCCCGGCTCGTCGCGATAGCCGCGGAACTGGCCGCGCACCAGCTCGCCGGGCTCCAGTGGGCGCATGGCGCGGAACAGGCGCAGCTTCTCCGCCCGGATCGACTCGGGATCGCCGCCGATCGGCGCGTCCATCGCCAGCAGCGCGACCACTTGCAGGAGGTGGTTCTGGATCACGTCGCGGATCGCGCCGACGCCGTCGTAGAAGCCGCCGCGGCCCTGCACGCCAAAGGCCTCGGCCATGGTGATCTGCACGTTGTCGACGTACTCCCGGTTCCACAGCGGTTCGAGAAAGGCGTTGGCGAAGCGGAAGTACAGCAGGTTCTGTACTGCTTCCTTGCCCAGGTAGTGGTCGATGCGGAAGAGCGAGGATTCCGGGAACACCTCGTGCAGGGTGGCGTTGAGCACCCGGGACGAGGCCAGGTCGCGGCCGAAGGGCTTCTCGACCACCACCCGCGCGCCCCGTGCGCAACCGCTGGCGCCCAGCGCGCGGACCACGGTCCCGAACAGGCCCGGCGGGATGGCCAGGTAGTGCAGCGGCCGCTGCGCGGCCCCGAGTTCCCTGCGCAGGCGCTCGAAGGTGCCGGCGTCGGTGTAGTCGCCGTCGATGTAGCGCAGCTGTGCGGCAAGCCGGGCGAAGGCGGCTTCATCCACACCGCCGTTGTGCACCAGGCTCTCGCGGGCACGTTCGCGCAGCTGGTCGACCGTCCAGCCGGCGCGGGCCACGCCGATCACCGGCATGTCGAAGCGGCCGCGCGCGACCAGCGCCTGCAATGCCGGAAAGATCTTCTTGTAGGCAAGGTCGCCGGTGGCGCCGAAAAGCACGAATGCGTCGGAAACGGAAGTCAAGTGGACTCCTGTCCTGGGTGCGGTGCGCCCGCCATGCTAATGGGCCCCGGGTTAATGCCGGGTCATCGCCGGGGCGTCCGCCCAGGGCCGCAGCCTCATGCGCCGGAGTTCGGCCAAGGTCAACTCCGGCACCGACGCAGTCGGCCTGGTACATCGCACCGCTCAGACAGGGGCGGTTTCCGGCACCAGCGACGCCTGATCCAAGAAGCGCGACGCAGATCGCGCACATTTGAAGGGCCTTCACGGAGATCTCCCGCTTGCGGGACTACTTTTGCATGACCTTTCTCGGTGCCGGGCACGAACCACAAATCATGTCCCGCAAACCGATCAATGACTTGCCGCGCGCAACCCAGCTGGTGCCCCCCACCCGTGACCCGGATCGACTGATGATCATCGAGGGATCGGATCAGGTTCCGCGCGCAACCCTGCTCAAGCGTTTTCCAGTACCGCGCAATATGGGGGTAGCTCCGGAATCGCGTATCAAGAACGGCAAGACGTGGCCGGTGCCTGTCGGGGCGACGCGAACCAAACGGTTCCAGATCTACCGCTACGATCCAGATTCCACGGCCAATCCGCGCCTGGATACGTTTGAAGTCGATCTCGACGACTGCGGCCCAATGACGTTGGACGCACTTTTCTGGATCAAGAACAAGGTCGATCCAACCCTTACGTTCCGACGCTCATGCCGCGAAGGCATCTGCGGCTCCTGCGCCATGACCATGGATGGCACGAACTGGCTCGCCTGCATGCGATTCATCACCGACCTGGCTTCGCCAGCAACCATCTATCCACTGGCGAACATGCCGGTCGTCAAAGATCTTGTTCCGGACCTCACGCATGTGTTCGCGCAATACACCGCGATCGAGCCATGGCTCAAGTCCAGAACGCCAGAACCCGAGCGCGAACGACTTCAATCGGTGGAGGAGCGTCGCAAGCTCGATGGTTTTTACGAGTGCATTCTATGTTTCTGCTGCACGTCGGGCTGCCCCAGTCATTGGTGGAATGGCGACCGTTTCCTGGGCCCTGCGGTACTGCTCCAAGCTTGGCGTTGGCTTGCCGACAGTCGTGACGACGCAGCGGATGAACGGCTCGACGCACTCGAAGACCCCTTCCGCCTTTACCGATGCCACACCATCCTCAACTGCACCCGGACGTGTCCGAAGGGCCTGAACCCGGGCAAGGCCATCGCGGAGATCAAGCGGCAGATGATCGAGCGCAGGGGCTGACGGCGGACCTCATGGAAAAACCGTCAAATCCTGTGCGGAAACGGCCGATGCCCCGATCTCCCAATATCCAGATCTATCGCCCGCAGCTGACTTCGGTCCTGTCGATCGTCAATCGCATCACCGGCGTCATGCTGAGCGTGTGTGCCATCGTGTTGGTGCTCTGGTTGCTCGCTGCCGCATCAGGGCCGGGCCCCTATGGCCTCGTACAAAGCGTTATCGGCTCTTGGGTCGGTCAAGCCCTGCTGGTGGCAGCCACTCCGGCGTTCTTCTTGCATCTTTGCGGAGGCATCCGCCATCTGTTCTTCGATGCCGTGCAGGGATTCGAGCTGCGTTCCATTTATTTGTCTGGCTGGGCAGTGGTGGTGGCGAGTGTGGTGTTGACCGTGTTGGCCTGGGTGCTCGCCATGCTCTTGAGAGCGAGTTAGGACATGGGCAGTCACGACATGCGATCCCCCGTGGCCCGTGCGGCCGGGCTCGGATCGGCGAAGGCGGGCGTCGAACACTGGTGGGCCCAGCGCGTTTCAGCCGTTGCGCTCATCCCGCTCACGCTCTGGTTCGTCGCGTCGCTCATCGCGCATACCCACAGTGACCACGCCACCTTCCTGACGTGGTTGAGAGCACCATTGAATGCCGTTGCGATGATCCTGTTGCTGCTGGCGTTGTTCCATCACACGGCACTCGGCCTGCAGGTGGTCATTGAGGATTACATGCACTCACCTGCCAGGTTCGCGGTGCTGGTAGCGATGCGCCTGGCCTGTGTCGCATTGGCCGTTGCCGGTGCCATGGCTACCCTGCAAACAGCCTTCAAATGAACGCGAGCGTGAACCCGGAGGAGCACCATGATATTCATTGAAGCATCGCTGCCTGTAGCGCGCGAGCGGCTCGTCATGCTTGCCGACGACGCGCAACTCATCGAGGCCGCCAAACTCTTGCGCAATACCGGGACCGACCTTGTGGTGATTTGCGACGTGAATGGTGTGCTGGTGGGCGTCGTGACCAAGACCAACGTCGTCGACCAGATCAGTCGATGCCAAGGATGCGGCTGCACCACCGCGGTTTCATCTGTAATGGTGCGCGATGTTCTTGCTTGTCGGCCCGGAGATCGGATGGACGAGGTGTGGTCGAAGATGAAAACGCGTGGCTTGAAGAACGTTCCGGTGACAGACGAGGATTCCCGGCCAATGGGAGTGCTCAATGCCCGCGATGCGCTGCAAGCGCTCATGCAGGAAGTCGAGTACGAGGAATCGCTGCTTCGAGACTATGTGATGACCGTCGGTTACCACTGAATCCAGTGTGCGAGCCTTGCTGCTTCGGAGCTTTTTATGCCTGACGAAGACCTGCAATTCCCGACCCCGTTGCAGCTTCGCGCGAAAGCACTTGCAAGCTGGGAAAACGAGGGCGGCGCGATCCGTAGCGTACATGTGGGGGGATTGCCATACGAGCGCGCGGAGCCGCCACAGTGGGCGGAAGCAAACAGGCCGGGCCTTCCGTCAAAGCAGCGTCACTGCGGCGTCCGCGCCTCGTTACCCCCGGGCAGCGCATAGGCGACCACGTAGTCACCCCGGTCCGGCGACATGCGTGCGCCGCCCGCGGTGATTACCACGTACTGCCGGCCGGTGCGCGGCGAGACGTAGCTGGCCGGGCCACCCTGGCTGCCGACCGGCAGCCGGCCCTTCCACAGCTCCTTGCCGGTGCGCGCGTCGAGCGCGCGCAGGTAGTAGTCCTGGGTGCCGGCGAAGAACACGAGCCCGGATGCGGTGGCCAGCGAGGGGCCGAGGGTCGGCATCCCGATCGGGATCGGGAGCCCGATCTTGATCCCGAGCGGGCCGGTATCGCGCACGGTGCCCATCGGTACCTGCCACAGCACCTTGCGGCCAACCAGGTCGATCGCGGTCATGGTGCCGAACGGCGGCTTCTGGCACGGCACGCCGAGCTGCGACATGTAGCGCTCACGCATCGCGCCGTAGGGCGTGCCCTCCATCGGCACGATGCCCATCTCGATGCCGCTGGCGGACGTGGGCACGTCCGCGCGCCTGACCATGTAGTTGGCCAGTCCCAGGCGCATGTCGTTGATGAAAAGCGTGTGCGTGGCCGGGTCGACCGACGCACCGCCCCAGTTCATCCCGCCGAGCGAGCCGGGCATCTGCAGCGAACGGTCGAGCCCGGGCGGGGTGTACACGCCCTCGTGGCGCATGGCCTTGAACTGGATCCGGCACAGCAGCTGGTCGAGTGGCGTGGCGCCCCACATGTCCGACTCGGTGAGCGTCGCATTGCCGATCGACGGCATGCCCACCGAAAACGGCTGGGTGCGTGCGTAGCGCTCGCCGGGCAGGCTCCCCTGCGGCACGGGCTTTTCCACGACCCGGGTGATCGGCACGCCGCTGCGGCGGTCGAGCACGAAGATCTCGCCCTGCTTGGTGATCTGCACCAGCGCGGGCATGGTGCCGCCCGCGCCATCTGGCAGGTCGTAGAGCAGCGGCTGCGCGGGGATGTCGAAGTCCCACAGGTCGCGATGGGTCATCTGGAAATGCCAGCGCGGACGGCCGGTGGCGGCGTCGAGTGCGACCACGGCCGACGAATACTTCTCGTCCAGTTGACTGCGGTGGCCGGACCAGAAGTCGGGCGTTGCGTTCCCGGTGGGCGCGTAGATCAGGCCGAGCGCGGGGTCATACGACATCGACGCCCAGACGTTCGGGGTGCCGCGGGTGTAGGTCTCGCCCGCCGGCGGCATTCCGGTGGTAGCAGGATTGCCGGGGTCCCAGGCCCAGACCAGCGCGCCGGTGATGGCATCGAACGCGCGCACCACGCCGGGCGGTTCGTCGACGGCGAAGTTGTCGGCGACGCGGCCGCCGACCACGACCAGGTTGCCCGCGACCAGCGGGGTCGAGGTCTGCTGGTAGTAGCCGGGTTTGATCTCGCCCATGCCGATGGAGAGATCGACGGTGCCGCCAGTGCCGAAGCCGGCGCAGGGCAGTCCGCTGTCGGCATCGAGCGCAATCAGGCGGGCGTCGAGGGTCGGCAGGAACAGCCGGCGCGGGCACATCGTTGTGGGCTGCGACTCGGCGGAGACCCCTTCAGCGGCCCGCGCGGCGGTCGCCTCGTGATAGCCGAGTCCACGGCAGCGCTGCCAGTTCGGCGCAGTGGCCTTCGGATTGAAGCGCCACCGCTCCCGGCCGGTATCGACATCAAGCGCCAGGACGGTGCCGTAGGCGGTGCAGACGAACAGGTCGCTGCCGATCTGCAGCGGGGTGTTCTGGTCTTCGGCGCCGGAGCCGGTGCTTTCGGGGATGTCGCCGGTGCGCGCGGTCCAGGCCACTTCCAGCCGGCCGACGTTGTCGCGGGTGATCTGGTCCGGCGTAGCGAAATGCATGCCGGTAATGTCGTTGCCCTGCCAGCGTCCGTCACCGATGGGCGTCGCGGGCGCGGGCATCGGGGTCGAGTCGGCATCGGCCTGGACCGGCACCACCGGTCGGAACATGAGCACAACGCCGGCCGCCAAGCCCAGGGCAAGCACGCCGGCGAGCGCGTACGGTGCCGCGCGCCGCGCCGGCCGCCCGTCCATCCGCGCCAACCACGGGTAGGCCAGCGCCACCAGCACGCTGAGCACGCCGAATGCGAACAGCCGCGAGATCAGTGGCCAGGTCTCCAGTCCTGCATCCCACAGCGCCCAGCCCAGCGTGGCCAGCATCGTCGCTGCGTAGATCCACGCGCCGAGGCGACGACCGCGGAACATCAGCACCGCGGACACCGTCAGCGCGAGGCCGGCGAGCACGAAGTACGCGCTGCCCCCCAGCAGCACCAGGCGCGCACCGCCGACGGTCATGAACAGGCCGACGGCGAGAACGAGGAGGCTTGCGACCCGGACGGGCCAGCGTGTTGTGCGCACAGCGATGCGGTTGTTCATCACGAGCTCCGGCGACAGGTGGACCGGCCAGAACTCCACAGACACTCACTGGCCGCTTTGCGCATAGCGCCGCTCGAACTCTACCGGTGGAACATCGCCAGCGGAACGATTCCGACGAAGCCACCCCTGCACCCGCGCCCTGCCGGCGCATCAGCGAGCCCGCCGGTGAGGGCCGGCACGGATCCGTGCCGGCCTGCCCGCCTGTTACTTCCAGATCGCCGCAAAGCCGTTCGGGTGCTGGCCCGGATTGGCGTAGGAGAAGGCCTCGAGCTGGCTGGCGGTCATGGTGGTGATCCCGGGGCGCGCGGGGTCGCCGACGATGAAGTTGCCGTTGCCATCGATGCCGGCCACATAGATGAAGTGCCCGCCACCGCCGGGCAAACCGCCGTTGAGGATCACGGTCTGGCCTGATTCGAGCGCGCCGCGCACGGATGCCGCGGAGCCGCTGGGGTTGAAGCTGGCCTGCAGGCCGGCGTTGCGCGCGCCCTGGGCGATCAGCGAGGCGTTGCCCGGCACGCCCTCACCCCAGTTCTGCCCGATCAGGCCGACCGCCTCGTTGCGGGTGGCGATGGTGTTCGGGCGCACGCCCCAGGCGGCCAGCGCCATGGTCAGCGAGGTCGGGCCGCAGGACCAGCCATCGGGCTGGGCCAGGAAGAAGCTGCTGCGATCGGTGCTGGCACCGCCGGGACCCGGCACCGGATTCGGCACCGGTGCCACATCGCCGTTGCCGGGCACGGTCAGCGTCTGGCCGACGTGGATCAGGTTCGGATTGGCCAGGCCGTTGAGCTGTGCCAGCGTCTGCCAGCTGGTGTTGAACTGGCCGGCGATGCCCGACAGCGTCTCCCCCGCCCGCACGGTATGCATGCCGGTCTCCGGGACCGGTGCCGGCGTCGGCGTGGGTGCCGGCGCGTCGCCGCCACCCGGCGTCCTCAGCACCTGCCCCGGGAAGATCAGGTTGGGATTGCTCAGGCCGTTGAGCCGGGCCAGCGTCTGCCAGTCGGTGCCGCGTGCCTCGGCGATCGTCGACAGGCTCTCGCCGGACTGCACGGTATGCGTGCCCGTGGCCGGCGCGGTATCGCCGCCACCCGGCGTCCGCAGCACCTGGCCCGGATAGATCATGTTCGGATCGCCCAGGCTGTTCAGCCGTGACAGCGTCTGCCAGTCGGTCCCCAATCCGCTGGCAATGCCCGAGAGCGTGTCGCCGGCGCGGACGGTATAGGAGCCCGGATCGGCCTGGCCGCCACCGCCCGGAAGCTGCAGTACCTGGCCGGGATGGATGGTGTTGGCGTCGCGCAGGCCGTTGAGCTGGGCCAGGGTCTGCCAGTCGGTGTTGTTGGCATTGGCGATCGCCCACAGCGAGTCACCCGCTCGCACGGTGTAGGTGCCGCCGGATGGCGCCGGCGTGGGCGTTGGAGTGGGAGTCGGTGCCGGGCCCGGATCGGGCGTGGGCCCCGGGTTGGAGACGTTGCCACCCGGCGGCGGCAGCTCCGTCGTGGCCTGCTGGCGCACGCGGCTGGTCGCCTCGCCGGAGGTGATGCGGCCGTCGCGGTTGGCGTCCAGGCCGGCGTTCTGGGTATAGGCCTTGCCGTCGCCCCTGTCGAACAACGTGGCGCCCGGGTCGGAGACCGGATGCCCGTAAAGCACGGTGGTGTACAGGCCTTCCAGCGTGCCCAGCCGTTCACCCTTGTAGGTGCCGAAGTACTTCTCGACATAGTCCAGCTGTTCGATCGCGCTCATCTGTGAAAGCGCGTAGGTCGAGGTGCCCAGGCCCTGCGCGGTCGGCGGAATGAACTGGATCAGCCCGGTGGCGCCGCTGAGCGGGTTCACCACGTCCGGCCGGAAGCTCTGCCCCGACTCGAAGCTCATCACCGCCATCAGGTACTCGGGCTTGGTGCCGATGCGCGCCGCGATGGCTTCCACCTTGTCGATGAAAGCCTGGGTCACGTGCGGACTGCCGCGCACGCCCATGATGTCGTTGTAGTCATAGCCGCTGGGGCTGATGAAATCGCCGGGCCGGTCGACGAACGCAGCGTTGGCGGCGTGGGACGGGGATGCGGCAATGGAATCGAAGGTCATGGGCGGTGCTTCCTTTCGGCAATACCGTGACAGTCCTGCAACCGGCGCCGCGCGACAACCTAGGGACCCCCCTAAGCCATTGTCCGGCTTCACATTTCTGGACCATGCAGGGCTTGTGTAAGCTGCCCGCGATGATTGCCGCCGAACTCCAGGGGTCCCCCGAATTCCACCGCACCCTGGTGCTGGTACTGGACCTGTGCGGCACCTTTGCGTTCGCCGTCAGCGGCGCGACCGCTGGCGTGCGCCAGCGCCTGGACCTGTTCGGCGTGCTGGTGCTGTCCTTCGCGGCCTCGACCTTCGGGGGAATCAGCCGGGATGTGTTGATCGGCGCGACGCCGCCGGCCGCGTTCCAGGACTGGCGCTACCTGGCGGTCGCCATGGCGGCGGGCGTGATCGCGTTCTACTGGTCGACGCTGGTCGAGCGCTTGCGCAATCCGGTGCGGATGCTTGATGCGGTCGGCCTGGCCTTTTTCGCCGTCGCCGGCACCCACAAGGCACTGGTGTTCGGGCTCAGCCCGGTGATGGCGGCGCTGATGGGCATGCTGACCGGCATCGGCGGCGGCATGGCGCGGGACATCCTGCTGGCCGAGGTCCCGGCAGTGCTGCGCTCGGACCTTTACGCGGTTGCCGCGCTGGCAGGGGCGGCCATCGTCGTTGCCGGCAACCTGCTGGAAGCGCCCGTGCTGGTGTCCGCGGCCATCGGCGGGCTGGTCTGCTTCGGCCTGCGGATGGCGGCCCTGCGCTGGGGGTGGCAGCTGCCCATGGCGCGCGGCTCGCAGCCGTCCGGCGGGGACGGGACGCGCTAGACTGGCGGCACTGTGCGCGCGTATGCCCTGCCCCTGCAGATCCTGCTTGCCCTGGCCCTGGTCCTGAACGGGATCGGCGGTGCGGTGGCGGGCGTGCTGGCCGGGCTGCCTCCGCCTGTCGTGGCGCCGGCCGCGACCGTCGCGGACAACGCCCTGTCGGCCATGCCCGGCGACTGCGCCGGCCATGCCGATGCCGATGCCGTGGCCAACGCGGCCGGGCCCGGGACCGTCGCGCCCGATCCCGCGGCAGACTGCCACTCCACCGGCGGCTCCGATTGCGGCTCCGATTGCGGCAACACCCCGCAGTGCCGCCAGGCCTGCATGCACGCGTCGCTGGCGGTGGCGGTGGCGCCGTCCCCCATGGTCGGCGTGGCGCGGCCGCGGACGGATGCGAGCCTGCACCGGCTGGCCGCCGGCCATCCGGCCCCGCCGCTGACGAGTCCCATCCGCCCTCCGATCGCCTGACCGCGGCGCCACCAGGCGCCGGTTTTCGGCTGTCGCCCGGCACTGTCCGGGTGGTGATCCATCGAAGCTCGATGTCGCGGCACGGCCCGCGGCGTTGCAGCGTGATCCGGAGATTCCATGCACCACCCTCCCCCGCGCCCTGGCGCGAACTTCCCCCGACGTCGTTTCGTCCAGGGCCTGGCCGCTGGCGGCGCGATGGCCGCACTGGGCATCGCCCCCCGGGCCGGCCTTGCCGCGCCGCATCCGCAGGTGCCCGTGCTCCGCGGCAGCCGGTTCGATCTGTCGATCGGCCGGTCTGCGGTCGACTTCACCGGGCGCCCGCGCCTGGCGACCACCGTCAACGGCAGCCTGCCCGGCCCCATCCTTCGCTTCCGCGAAGGCGACACGGTCACCCTGCGGGTGGCGAACCGCCTGCGTGACGCCTGGTCATCGATCCACTGGCACGGCCTGATCCTGCCGGCGAACATGGACGGCGTGCCGGGCCTGAGCTTCGACGGCATCGCGCCCGGCGAGACCTGGCAGTACCGCTTCCAAGTCAACCAGTCGGGCACGTACTGGTACCACAGCCACTCGATGTTCCAGGAGCAGGCCGGGCTGTACGGCGCGATCGTCATCGATCCGCGCGAGCCGCCTCCCTACCACTACGACCGCGAGCACGTGCTGCTGCTGTCGGACTGGACGGACATGGATCCGGAGGCGCTGTTCCGGCGGATGAAGAAGGATTCCGCCTACGACAACTACTATCAGCGAACCGTTGGCGATTTCATCCGCGACTCGCGTGCCGATGGCTTCGGTCCCACGCTGCGCGACCGCGCCATGTGGGGCCGGATGCGGATGACGCCGACCGACATCTCCGACATCAACGGCCACACCTACACCTACCTGCTCAACGGCGCCGCGCCGGCGGGCAACTGGACCGGCCTGTTCCAACCCGGCGAGAAGGTGCTGCTGCGCTTCATCAATGGTTCGGCAATGACCTACTTCGACGTGCGCATTCCGGGGTTGAAGATGACCGTGGTCGCGGCCGATGGCCAGTACATCCATCCGGTCACGGTGGACGAGTTCCGGATCGCGACCGCCGAGACCTTCGACGTGCTGGTCGAACCGGGCGGCCAGGATGCGTACGCCATCTTCGCCCAGGACAGCGGCCGCACCGGCTATGCCCGCGGCACGCTGGCCGTGCGCCACGGCCTGGCGCCGCCGGTACCGGCGCTGGACCCGCGCCCGCTGCTGACCATGGACGACATGGGCCACGGCGGGATGGATCATGGCGGGATGGATCATGGCGCGATGAACCACGCGGCCATGGACCACTCCGGGCACGGCGCGCACGGCGGCCACGGCGCGCAGCCGATGGCGGGAATGGACCATGGGCCGGGCGGCATGCAGCAGCACCCGGCCAGCGAGGACGGCAATCCGCTGATCGACATGCAGGCGATGTCGCTGGCGCCGAAGCTGGATGATCCCGGCGTCGGTCTGCGCGGCAACGGCCGCACCGTGCTGACCTATGGCGCGATGCGCAGCCTGTTCGACGATCCCGATGGCCGTGATCCCGGCCGCGAGGTGGAGCTGCACCTGACCGGGCACATGGAGAAGTTCGCCTGGTCGTTCAACGGTGAAGCGTTCATGGACGCCGAACCGCTGCGCATGACCTACGGAGAGCGCCTGCGGATCGTGCTGGTCAACGACACCATGATGTCCCACCCGATCCATCTGCACGGGATGTGGAGCGACATCGAAGGCGCGGACGGGGATTTCCAGCTGCGGAAGCACACCGTGGACATGCCGCCGGGCACGAAGCGCAGCTTCCGCGTGCGCGCCGATGCGCTCGGCCGCTGGGCCTTCCACTGCCACCTCCTGTACCACATGGAGGCGGGCATGATGCGCGAAGTGCGTGTGGAGGAGCAGGCATGAGCGGCACGCACGCCACGCTGCTCGCGCTGGCCACCATGCTGGCGGGAGTCGCAGCTGGCCAGGTCCAGGCGCAGGACCATTCAAAGATGCACCATTCGACGGGGGACCACTCCGGTCATGCCAGGCCGTCGGACTCCCCGGCCCCCATCACGCCAATCCCGGTACTCACCGACGCCGATCGCGCAGCCGCCTTCCCGGAGCTCGAACAACACATGCAGCACGCCCCGGCGGTCAACAGCTATCTGTTGTTCAACCGCTTGGAGGCCCGGGATGCCGACCCCGGCAGCGGCCTGGCCTGGGAAGCGCAAGGCTGGCTCGGCACCGACCTGCATCGGCTGTGGCTGCGCACCGAGGGCGAGCGCAGCGGAGGCACGACCGAGTCGGCCGAGCTCGAGCTGCTCTACGGGCGCAGCGTCTCGGCATGGTGGGACGTGGTCGCAGGAGTGAAGCACGAGTTCGCCCCCGGCGACGCGCAGACCTGGGCGGCGTTCGGCGTGCAGGGGCTCGCCCCCCATATGTTCGAGGTCTCGGTGACCGGCTATGTCGCGGAATCCGGCCGTACGGCGCTGGTCGCGGAAGTCGAGTACGAACTGTTGCTCACCAACCGCCTGATCCTGCAGCCCGTGGTGGAAGCCACCTTCTTCGGCAAGGACGACCCGGTCCGTGGTGTCGGCTCGGGACTGTCCTCGGTGGAAACGGGCCTGCGCCTGCGCTACGCGTTCAATCGCCACTTCGCGCCGTACATCGGCGTGGTCCACGAACGGACGTTCGGCAACACCAGTCGGTTGCGTCGGGGCGACGGCGGGTCGATCCGCGACACGAGCGCTGTTCTCGGCCTTAGATTCTGGTTTTAAACAGCTACTTACAGGATATTTATGATGAATGACATCAACAAGGGTTTGGCAATGGTGTTGGCGGGTGTCTTCGGTGTGCTCGCGGCCTGCACGGCCGACAGCAGCGCCCCCGCCGCGCCCGCGCTCCGGTCGCCCGTGCCTGCGCACACTCCCGTCGCGCCGGCGAACACTCCCGGGTCGTCACTGCTGGTGGTGCACAAAAACCCGACCTGCGGCTGCTGCGTCGCCTGGATCGAGCACATGCGCGGCGCCGGCTTCGCTGTCGAAGTCCACGACCACGACGACATGGGGCCGGTGAAAGACCGCGTGGGCGTGCCCTACGCCAAGGGCTCCTGCCATACCGCCGAGATCGAAGGCTATTTCGTCGAAGGCCACGTGCCAGCGGACGATGTAAAGCGCCTGTTGGCCGAGCGCCCGGATGCGCGCGGACTTGCCGTGCCCGGAATGCCGGCGGGATCACCGGGGATGGAGCTCCCCGACGGCACGGTCCATTCCTATGCGGTCGAGCTTGTCCAACGCGATGGCAGCACGATCGAGTACGCCCGCCACGGCGACTGACCGGATGCGGGCGCCCGGTCCCGGGCGCCCCTTTCCGGGCCGCTGCCGGATCAGTTCCGGCGGGGTTTGATCTGGCCGACGACACCCCTGAGCTCGTCGAAGCTGTCCACGTTGCCGCTCGCCTCGATCTTGAAGTGGTTGGTCCCGGTGACGCTGTACGTGCCGTACTTCCGGGCACTGTTCCATTCTTCGCTGAAGAGCTGGCCGTCGCGGCTGTAGGTACGCTCGAAGCCGTCGCTGGTCTCGGTGCTCTCCTCGACGCCAAAGGCACTGGCCATCGCCATCATCGAGCCCATGGCGGCAAGGTCGACGATCTCGACCTGGATCTCGCCGGAACCGTCGTCCGACGCATAGGTGGCGGATGCCTGGCTGATCTCCATGCCCATGCCGCTGTTGCGACTCGCGGAAATGCTGGTCCGGGTCCTGTTGCCGAGCCTGTCGGGCAACAGCGCGCGGAGCTCTTCGGGCGCAAGTGCCGGCACGGGCTCGCCGTCCGCGCCCGTGCTGCCGGACATGGCGCCCATCATCGCGCCAAGCGCCCTGGCCTGCGCATTGCCGTCACCACTCGCCTTGGCCGCTTCGACGTCGCGGGCGGCGTCTTCCATGCGCTTGCCCATCCGCTCCAGCTTGCCGAGCCGGCTGTCCTCGTCGAAGGTCACGCCGCTGCCGCTGCCGCTGCCGCCCAGCGCACCGCTGGCGAGCGCGCCCGCGCCGGTGATTCCGGCCAGGATCGCGCCCAGGATCAGGCTCAGTACGAAGGTAATGACCACGCTGACCGCCGTGTAGCCCAGCGACTTCTCCGGCGGGCACTTCATGGTGTGCGGCAAGCCGAGGTACAGCAGATAGATGCTGTACGCGGCACCGGCCAGCGCGACCAGCCAGCCGAGCCAGGGGATGACCACCCCGATGCCGGCCACCCATGCCGCCGTCCATGCGTAGCCGACCGCCTTGAGTGCCTGCACCTGGTCCTTCTGGCCGCCGAACGACGGCGCCAGCGCGTTGACGCTCATCGCCACGACGTACAGCACCACGAGACCCAGCACGTAGCCGAGCACCATGCCGAACAGGCCGATCAGGATCGGCGTGCTCACGTTGATGCCGAGCATGCTGTGCCCGATCAGGCTGCCCTTGATGAAGCCGAACACCGCCGGGATGGCGGCAAGGATCATGATGTAGCGCGTGTAGAGGTCCTTGATGCCCGCGTCTTCAGCGGCGATCACCGGCCACTCCGTGTGCGGCGACGTCAGGATCGCCTGGACCCTGGCGACCAGGGATGCGGAGTCGATCGAGGGGCGGCTGGGGAACTGCGGGTCGGTATCCATGCGGGGATCCTTTGAAAGCACAGGGCGATGATTGTCCCCATGATGTACGCCGCCCGCCTGCTGCACAGGACATCCGAGGGCAACGCGATGACATGTGTTGACGGAACGATTTCCCGCCCCTACAATTTCGGGCTCAGCAACGTGGGGCCATAGCTCAGCTGGGAGAGCGCCTGCATGGCATGCAGGAGGTCGGCGGTTCGATCCCGCCTGGCTCCACCACTCATCGACCCGGGCCGGTCATGAGTGCGGACGGTTTCAAGTCCCCATCGTCTAGAGGCCTAGGACACCACCCTTTCACGGTGGACACCGGGGTTCGAATCCCCGTGGGGACGCCAACACGGAAAAAGCCCGCCTTCATGGCGGGCTTTTTCTTTTGCGGGCCTGCCCTGCCGGCCCGCTCAGCCAGTACTGCCGCCTTCGCGCGCGGCGATCTCCGGCCAGTCGATTTCAACGCCCTTTCGATGCCCCTTTTCGACCAGTTTCAAGCCCGTCGGGTCGATGGTCAGGGTGTATGCCTTGTCGCCGATCTGCACTTCGCGCTTGAGCGGTTTGTCGAGCTTCGTCGTCATGGGTTCACCTTTTGCTGTCGGGGGAACTGCTTTTCGAAGATAGCATCGCCACCGCCGCGGGGCATGAAGGCACGGGCGCCAGCGTGGCCACGCCATGCCCGCTTTCAGCCAGGTACTGCAGCCACTTGCCGAGGAAGGTGTTCATCCGCATCCGGTGCCCGAGCAGCTGCGCCGGCGGCGGGAACATTCCGATCGCGTCCTGCCAGCGGCGCCCGACGTAGCAATGGGTCGCCTCCACCTGGCGTGCGTCGCGATACAGCTTCAGGAACGCTGATGGATCGGGCTGGCCGGTGACCGGATCGGGCAAGGCCACGTAGGCCATGCGCAGCTCGCTGGTGTAGGCGTGGCGCTCGACCACGTCGAGGCGCAGGTCGAGGCCGTCTCCGATGCTGGAGACGTATCCGCCGACCGCCAGGTCGCCGGCTTCGAACAGGCGCACCAGCCGCGAGTGGTTTTCCGCGTACAGCGCCATAAGCCAGCCGAGGCGGCTGAGGCCGGGGACATGCAGGCGGCGGGCGACGAGTTGCGACATGCCTTCGATGCTACACGGTCACCTAGAACATGCCGCGGCGGATGCCCAGGGTCGACATCACCTTGCTGGAGATCTCCTCGATCGAGGTGTGGGTGGTGCTCAGCACCGGGATCCGCTCGGCACGGAACAGCGCCTCGGCCGCCGCCACCTCGCGCTTGCAGGTCTCGAGCTCAGCGTACTTCGAGTTCGGGCGCCGCTCCTGGCGGATCTGCTGCAGGCGCACGGGATCGATGGTCAGCCCGAACAGCTTGGCGCGGTGCGCACGCAGGCGCGGCGGCAGCCGGTCGTGTTCGAGGTCTTCCTCGGTCAGCGGGTAGTTGGCCGCCGCGATCCCGTGGTGCAGCGCCAGGTAGACGCAGGTCGGCGTCTTGCCGGCGCGGGACACGGCCACCAGGATCACATCGGCCGCGTCGTAGTTGATCGACATGCCGTCGTCGTGGGTCAGCGCATAGTTCATGGCGTTGATGCGCTTGTGGTAGGCGTCGAAATCGACCATGCCGTGCGCCTGGCCCACGCGGGCCTGGCGGCTTTCGCCCAGCTCGGCCTCGAGCAGGCTCATGAACGGTTCGAACACGTCCAGCAGCATGGCGCCGCTGGCCGCGATGGCCGCGGTGAAGTCGACATTGACGCACGAGCTGACCACGATCGGCCGCAACCCGCAGGCCTCGCCTGCCGCCCGGATGCGCAAGGCGATCTCCGCCGCGCGCTCGACGCTGTCGACAAACGGGATGCGCTCGGGGGCGAACGCCGTGTCGCGGAACTGGGTGAGAAGGCTGTGGCCGATGGTTTCGGCGGTGATTCCGGTGCCATCCGAGACATAAAAGACCGGGCGCGGCGTCGACATGCGTTTTTTCCTGCTGCGCCGCGGGCCCCGCGGCTGGATGGCTTGCTAAAATACCCGGACTCGACGTCCGGTGCCGCTGCCGGCCGCCTTTCCCAACGATCCACCGATTTCCCTCCGGAGTCCGCCTTGAGCGCCAACATCCTGTGGCTTGACGACCTTCGCCTGACCGACCTTGCACAGGTTGGCGGCAAGAATTCCTCGCTTGGCGAGATGATCGGCAACCTGGCCCGACTCGGCGTATCCGTGCCCGGCGGCTTCGCCACCACCTCCGACGCGTTCAAGGACTTCGTAGCCCACAACGACCTGCACCAGCGGATCTTCGACAAGCTGGCCACGCTCGATGTCGAGGACGTGCCCGCGCTGGGCCGTGCCGGTGGCGAGATCCGCGGCTGGGTGATCGACGCACCGCTGCACCCCGCGCTCGAGTCCGACATTCGCGCCGCCTACGCCAAGCTCTGCGCCGACAACGGCGGCCAGGACGTGGCGGTCGCCGTGCGCTCCTCGGCCACCGCCGAGGACCTGCCCGATGCAAGCTTCGCCGGCCAGCAGGAAACCTTCCTCAACGTCACCGGCGCCGACGACGTGGTGGTCAAGGTCAAGGAGGTGTTCGCAAGCCTCTACAACGACCGCGCCATCGCCTACCGCGTGCACCACGGCTTCAAGCACGAGGACGTGTTCCTCTCCGCGGGCGTGCAGCTGATGGTGCGCTCCGACGTCGGTTCGTCCGGCGTTCTGTTCACCCTCGACACCGAGTCCGGCTTCCGCGACGTGGTGTTCATCACCTCCAGCTACGGCCTGGGCGAGAACGTCGTGCAGGGCGCGGTCAACCCGGACGAGTTCTACGTCTACAAGCCGACGCTGCGCCAGGGCCGTCCCGCCATCCTGCGCCGCTCGCTGGGTGCCAAGCAGATCCGCATGGTCTATTCCGAGCAGCCCGGCGAGCGCGTGCGCAACGAGGACACGCCCGATGCCCTGCGCTCGAAGTTCTCGATCAGCGATGAGGACGTGCACGAGCTCGCCCGCCAGGCGCTGACCATCGAGCAGCACTACGAGCGCCCGATGGACATCGAGTGGGCCAAGGACGGCGTGACCGGCAAGCTGTTCATCGTCCAGGCGCGTCCGGAGACCGTGAAGTCGCGCGCGAAGGCCACCCAGATCGAGCGCTTCATGCTCGGCAGCCGCGGTGACGTGGTCTGCGAAGGCCGCGCCATCGGCCAGAAGATCGGCAGCGGCGTGGCCCGCGTGGTGCGCTCTCTGGACGACATGCATCGCGTGCAGCCCGGCGATGTCCTGGTGGCCGACATGACCGACCCCGACTGGGAGCCGGTGATGAAGCGCGCCGCCGCCATCGTCACCAACCGCGGCGGCCGCACCTGCCACGCGGCGATCATCGCCCGCGAGCTGGGCGTGCCGGCCGTGGTCGGCACCGGCAACGCACTGGACATGATCGAGGACGGCGCCACCGTCACCATCAGCTGCGCCGAGGGCGACACCGGCTTCATCTACGCCGGCGCCCTGCCCTTCGAGCGCATCACCACCGACCTGACCTCGATGCCCGAGGCGCCGCTCAAGATCATGATGAACGTCGCCAACCCGGAGCGTGCGTTCGACTTCGGCCAGCTGCCAAACGCCGGCATCGGCCTGGCGCGCCTGGAGATGATCATCGCCGCGCACATCGGCGTGCATCCCAATGCGCTGCTGCAGTACGCGGCGCAGGATGCGGAAACAAAGAAGAAGATCGACGAGCGCGCCGCAGGCTACGCCGACCCGGTGAGCTTCTACGTCGACCGCCTGGCAGAGGGCATCGCCACGCTGACCGCGTCGGTGGCGCCGAACCCGGTGATCGTGCGCATGTCGGACTTCAAGTCCAACGAGTACGCCAACCTCATCGGCGGCTCGCGCTACGAGCCCGAGGAAGAGAACCCGATGATCGGCTTCCGCGGCGCCAGCCGCTACGTCGACAAGGCCTTTGCCGATGCGTTCGCGCTCGAGTGCCGCGCCGTGCTCAAGGTGCGCGAGACCATGGGCCTGGACAACCTCTGGGTGATGATCCCGTTCGTGCGTACGCTGGACGAAGGCCGCCGCGTGCTCGAGGTGCTGGCAGCCAACGGCCTGCGCCGCGGCGTCAACGGGCTCAAGGTCATCATGATGTGCGAGGTGCCGTCGAACGCCCTGCTGGCCGACGAGTTCCTGGAGATGTTCGACGGCTTCTCGATCGGCTCCAACGACCTGACCCAGCTGACCCTGGGCCTCGACCGCGACTCCGCGGTGGTCGCGCACCTGTTCGACGAGCGCGATCCGGCGGTGAAGAAGCTGCTGGCGATGGCCATCCAGACCGCGAAAGCCAAGGGCAAGTACATCGGCATCTGCGGCCAGGGCCCGAGCGACCATCCCGACCTTGCCGAATGGCTGATGCAGCAGGGCATCGAGTCGCTGTCGCTCAACCCCGACACCGTGGTCGACACCTGGCTGAAGCTCGCCAAGTCGAAAGCCGCCGGCTGACCCCACCCGCTTTCGTAGGAGCGGCTATAGCCGCGACCACTGTCGCAAAAAAGAAGGCCGGGCTTCGCAGCCCGGCCTTTCTTTTACCGGTGGTAAACATCGCTACGCCCGGTCGCAGCTATAGCTGCTCCTACAAAAGAGCGTCGGCGCTATTTGTGGGAGGCGAAGGTGCCCATGGCGCCGCGGTAGTGGCGGAGCTCGGCGATCGAGTCGTGGACGTCGCTCAGCGCGGTGTGCGCGGCCTGCTTGCGGATGCCCGCCAGCACGTCAGGAGCCCAGCGGCGGGCCAGCTCCTTGATGGTGCTGACGTCGAGGTTGCGATAGTGGAAGAAGCGCTCGAGCTGCGGCATGCAGCGGTGCAGGAAGCGGCGGTCCTGGCAGATGGAGTTGCCGCAGATCGGCGACTCGTCGGGCTTCAGCCAGCGGCCCAGGAACTCCAGGGTGCGCGCCTCGGCTTCGGCCATCGGCACACCCTCCTCCAGCACCCGGCGCCACAGCCCGGACTTGCCGTGCTGGTTGCGGTTCCAGTCGTCCATCGCCTCGAGCCGCGCCAGCGGATGTGCGATGGCAAGTTCGGGGCCTTCGGCCAATATGTTGAGGTCGGCGTCGGTGATCACCGTGGCGATCTCCAGGATGGAGTCGTTGTCGGTGTCCAGGCCGGTCATTTCCAGGTCGATCCACGCCAGGCGGTTGCTGCTTTCGCTCACGTCGTTCCTTTGTCGAATATCGGTACGCGGCGGGCATGCGGATCCCGGCGCGGCAATCCCACATCATAACGTGGCACCCGCAGGTGCCTCAGCCCGCGGCTCGCCCGCGCTTGCGCCGGAAGTAGTCGCGCAGCCGGGCGCCGGCCTCTCCGGCAAGCACGCCGCCGGTCACCTCGACGCGGTGGTTGTGGCGCGCATCGGCCAGCAGGTCGAAGACGCTGCCGGCGGCGCCGGTCTTGGGATCGGCGGCGCCGTAGACCACGCGCGCGATGCGGGCGTGGACCATCGCCATCGCGCACATCGCGCAGGGCTCCAGCGTCACGTACAGCGTGCAGCCGATGAGCCGGTGGTTGCCCAGCGCCTGGCCGGCCTTGCGCATGGCCACGATTTCGGCGTGCGCGGTGGGATCGTGCTCGCCGATGTTCCGGTTCCAGCCTTCGGCCACGACCTCGCCTTCCGGCCCCACCAGCACGGCGCCCACCGGGATCTCGTCGAACTCGCGCTCGGCGCGGTCGGCCAGCGCCAGCGCATGGTGCATCCAGGCCTGGTCGCGTTCGTCCGCATCGGTGGTCGGGAGCGAAGGCTGCATGCGGGCATTCTAATTGCCCGGGCCCGCGGCTCGAAAGCCTAGAATCGCCGAATGCAAAACGCCAACGGGAACGCGGGAATCAAGGCAGGGCGCGGGGACGATGCGCTGCAGCCCATGCAGCTGGACGTCGTCTCGGTGCAATCACAGGTCGTCTATGGCCAGGTCGGCAACAACATCGCGGTGCCGACGCTGCAGGCGCTTGGCCTGCGCGTGGCTGCGGTGCCGACGGTGGTGCTGAGCAATACGCCGCACCATCCGACGATCCATGGCGGCGCGATCCCGCTGGACTGGTTCGAAGGCTACCTGGCCGACCTGCACGCGCGCGACGCGCTGCAGCGGCTGAAGGCCGTAGTCGTGGGATACCTCGGCGGTCCCGCCCAGGCGAAGGCGCTTGCACGCTGGATCGAGGCCCTGGTGCATGAGCGCCCGGGCATCCAGGTATTCATCGATCCGGTGATCGGCGATGAGGACGTCGGCGTCTACGTCGACCCGGGCATGGTCGAGGCCTATCGCGCCCACCTCCTGCCGTTGGCCGACGGCCTGGTGCCCAACGGCTTCGAGCTCGGGCTGCTGGCCGGCCGGCCGGTGGCAAGCATCGACGAGGTGGGGGATGCGGCGCGCGCCCTGCTCGGCGGACGAACGCGCTGCGTGGTCGCCACCAGCGCGGCGCCGGCCACCTGGCAGGCCGGCACGATGCGCGTTGCCATGGTGACCCGCGATTGCGCCGAAGTCATCGAGCACCCGCGCCTGGACAGCACGCCCAAGGGAACCGGCGACCTGTTCAGCGCGACCCTCGCCGGCCACCAGCTTGCCGGATGCGGCGTTGCCGAGGCCGCGAGGCGCGCCTGCGACCGCGTGCTTGAAGTCCTGGCCACCACCCGCGCCGCCGGCAGCGCCGAAATGCTCGTCTTCCCCGCCCCCGCCCCCGCGCCGGACGCCTGACCAGCACCGGCCCATGCCCTCGGATTTATCAGGTGCCCTGCCGGCGATGCATCAACACCCCTGCGACGCTCACGCCCGCCGCGACCAGCACCACGATGATCGTCGCCAGCGCGTTGATTTCCGGCGTCACGCCGAGCTTGACCTTGGAATAGATCACCATCGGCATCGTGCTCGCGCCCGGGCCGGAGGTGAAGCTGGCGATCACCAGGTCGTCGAGCGACAGGGTGAACGCAAGCAGCCAGCCTGCCAGCAGCGCCGGTGCGATCAGCGGCAGGGTGATCACGAAGAACACCCGCCAGGGCTTCGCGCCCAGGTCCATGGCCGCTTCTTCCAGGCTGTCGTCCATGCCCGCCATGCGCGAGCGCACCACCACGGTGACGTAGCAGGCGGTAAGCGTGATGTGCGCAAGCGTGATCGTGACCATGCCGCGGTCGGGCCAGCCGAAGGCCTGCTGCAGGGTCACGAACAGCAGCAGCGAGGACAGCCCCATCATCACGTCGGGCATGACCATCGGTGCCGAGTTCATCAGGCTCAGCAGGCCGCGGCCCGGGAACCGGCCGAAGCGCGACAGGGCCAGGCCGCAGGCGGTGCCCAGGAACACGGCCGCGGTCGCGGTGATCGCGGCGATCAGGAAGCTGCGCTGCACCGCGTCCAGCAGCTGGTCGTTGGCCAGGAGCGCGCTGTACCAGCGGGTCGAGAAACCGCCCCACACCGTCGCCACGCGCGAGGCATTGAACGAGTACGCCACCACCGAGAGGATCGGGATGTAGAGGAAGGCGTAGCCCAGCACCATGGCGGTGTAGAGCAGGAAGGGATTGCGCTTCATGCCTCCGCCTCGCGCTCGCTGCGCCGGTTCTCGAAGTACTCGAACAGCAGCGTGGGCAGCACGATCATCACCAGCATGGCGATCGTGACCGCGGCCGCCAGCGGCCAGTCGCGGTTGGTGAAGAACTCGATCCAGAGCACCCGGCCGATGGTCAGCGCGTCGGGCCCGCCGAGGATGTCGGGGATCACGAACTCGCCCACCGCGGGAATGAACACCAGCAGGGAGCCCGCGATGATGCCCGGCATCGACAGCGGCAGCGTCACCCGCAGGAAGGCGTGCCAGGGCTTGGCGCCGAGGT
The DNA here is from genome assembly GCF_054052065.1 of Luteimonas sp. A537. NCBI lineage: Bacteria > Pseudomonadati > Pseudomonadota > Gammaproteobacteria > Lysobacterales > Lysobacteraceae > Luteimonas > Luteimonas renzhihongae. The sequence goes on along the minus strand of NZ_JBSVRH010000004.1, from coordinate 446,645 downwards.
CTTCGGCGGCTTCGAGCAGGGTGAAGTCCAGGCGCATGAGCGTGGCCGTGAGCGGCAGGATCATGAACGGAAGGTAGTTGTAGACGATGCCGATGTAGACCGCGATATCGGTATGCAGCAGCGCGAAGTCCGGGCCGGCCAAGCCGACCGCCATCAGCGCCTGTGCCAGCAGGCCGTTGGCCTTCAGGATGCCGATCAGCGCATAGGTGCGCAGCAGCGAGCTGGTCCAGAAGGGCAGGATCACCAGCACCAGCAGCAGCAGGCGCATCACCGGCGTGGCGCGCGCGATGCCGTAGGCGATCGGATAGCCCAGCAGCAGGCAGAACACGGTGGACACCGACGCGAACAGCAGTGACTTGAGATAGGCCGACACGTACAGCGGATCGGACAGCAGCATCGCGTAATTGGATACGTGCAGGCGCAGCGATGCCGCGCCGTCGGCCGCGGTCTCGACAAGCGCCGTATACGGCGGCGCCTGCCCGAACACCGCTTGCGCGAAGCTGATCTTGAGCACGATCAGGAACGGCACCAGGAAGAACAGGCCCAGCCACAGCATCGGCAGCGCGGTCACCAGGAACCGGCCACGGCGGGTGCGGAACTCATGCCCGACCGCGCGGAACCAGCCGAACAGGTTGCGCACCACGTCGAACCAGAAGTCCCACAGCCCCGGATTGCGGACGTGGCTCATGCCGTCAGCACCACCGCGCTGGCCGCTTCCCAGCTGAGCCACAGGGTATCGTCCCAGTCGTAGTGCGGCTCGGAGCTGCGCGCCACGTGGGTCTCCTGCACGCGCACGATGGCGCCGGCCTCCGTCTCCACCTGGTAGATCGAGACGTCGCCCAGGTAGGCGATGTCGCGGACCTTGCCGACCACCACGTTCTCGGTGGCCACGCTGCCGCGCGGCGGCGGTGCCTCGTGCACGTCGATCTTCTCCGGGCGCACGGCCACGCTCACCGCGGTGCCCTCGGGCAGCGGGTCGGTATGGCGCGCGAGCAGCTCGGCGTCGAGTGCATCGCACTGGATGCACGCCTGGCCCGTGGCTTCGTCGCTGCCCAGCACGCGGCCCTCGAAGATGTTGATGCCGCCGATGAACTCGGCCACGAAGCGCGTGGCCGGGTACTCGTACAGCACCGCCGGCGTCGACACCTGCACGATGCGCCCGGTATCCATCACCGCGATGCGCGAGGACATCGTCATCGCCTCTTCCTGGTCGTGGGTGACCATGATGAAGGTGGTGCCGACGCGCTCCTGGATGTTCACCAGTTCAAACTGGGTGTGCTCGCGGAGGCGCCGGTCGAGCGCGCCCAGCGGCTCGTCCAGCAGCAGCAGCTTGGGCTGCTTGGCCAGCGCGCGCGCAAGCGCCACGCGCTGGCGCTGCCCCCCCGACAGCTGATGCGGCTTGCGGTTGGCCAGCTGCGGCATGCGCACCAGCTCCAGCATCGCCTGCACCCGGTCGCGGATCTCGCCGGCGGGCAGCCGGTCCTGGCGCAGGCCGAAGGCGATGTTCTGCGCCACCGTCATGTGCGGGAACAGCGCGTAGCTCTGGAACATCATGTTGACCGGCCGCTGGTAGGGCGGCAGGTCGGTCACGTCCAGCCCGTCGATCAGGATGCGCCCCTGGTCGGGCGCTTCCAGCCCGGCCAGGATCCGCAGCAGCGTGCTCTTGCCCGAGCCCGAGCCCCCCAGCAGCGCGAAGAACTCGCCGCGGTAGACGTCCAGCGTGACGTCATCGCAAGCATAGACTTTGCCGAAGGTCTTCGTGACCCCCTCGATGCGCACGAAGGGCTGCGCCGCAGGGTCACGCCAGGGTTCGGAAGCGAGGCTCCGCGCGGGGACCGGCATCGCCTAGCGGCCGCTCTTGATCGCGGTCCAGGCGCGGACGCGCTGGCGCTGAATGTCTTCGGGCAGCGAGGTCGGGTCGACCAGCTTGGCGCGCACGTCTTCTGGCGGATACACGCCCGCGTCGCGGGCGATCCCGGGATCGATCAGCGACGTGGCCGCCTGGTTGGCGTTGGCATAGGCGACGTGGTCGGTGATCGCCGCGATCACCTCCGGCTCCATCAGGTAGTTGACGAAGGCGTGTGCGTTGCCCGGATGGCGCGCGTCGGCCGGGATCGCGACCAGGTCGGTCCAGCGGATCGCGCCTTCCTTGGGGATCACGTAGCGGATGTCAGGCACGGGCTTGCCGGTCGCTTCCGCGGCCTCGGCCGCGACGTCGCGGGCCTGGCCGATGTCGCCCGAATAGCCCATCACCAGGCAGGCGTCGCCGTTGGCCAATGCGTCCTTGTATTCGGCATTGTTGAAGGTGCGGATGTGCGGCCGGATCGCGGCATAGACCTGCTTGACCGCGTCGATCTCGTCGGCGGCACCCGCGTTCGGGTCGCGGCCCAGCCACAGTAGCGCCGCGCCGAAGGCCTCCTGGTCGTCGTCGAGCACGTGGATGCCACAGGAGCCAAGCTTCGCCGCGTTGGCCGGGTCGAACAGCAAACTCCAGGAATCCAGTGGCGCGTCGTCGCCGAGGGCGGCCCGGACCTTGTCCACGTTCACGCCCAGGCCGGTGGTGCCCCACATGTAGGGCACCGCGTGCGCGTTGCCCGGGTCGATGTCGGCCAGCCCGTCCATGATCGCCGTGTCCAGGTGCTGCAGGTTGGGCAGTTTCGACGTGTCCAGCTCCGTGTACAGGCCGGCCCGGATCTGGCGCTGGGCGAAAGGACGCGCGGACGGGAACACCACGTCGTAGCCGGAGCCCCCGGCGGTGAGCTTGGTCTCCAACGTTTCATTGTCGGCGTAGACGTCGTAATTGACCTTGATGCCGGTGGCCGCCTCGAAGTTGGCGATGGTGTCGGCTGCGACGTAGTCCGACCAGTTGTAGACGTTGAGGACCTTTTCCTCGGCGCCCGGGGCGCCGGCGTCGGTGGACCCGGACTGGCCGCCACATGCGGCAAGGACCAGGACGCAGGCAAGCGGTGCGAGGCGCAGGGACACGGCGATTCTCCGGAACGGGGGCAGGAGGGCATGTTCGGAGGGGGATCGGGCAGTGTCAACGTGGATTTACCCCGGCATCGCGCCGGTGTATCGTCGCGCGCCTGCCCGCTCACGGGTCCGGAGTTCCGCCATGACCAAGTTGTCTCTCGCCGCCGCGCTGGCGACCCTGCTCGCCACCGCCCTGCCCGCCTACGCGCAGGAGGTCGGCGACGACGCGGCCTGGTCGTTCGGTGGCGAAGTGGTCGCGGCCAGCGACTACGTCTGGCGCGGCGTCTCCCAGACCATGGAGGATCCGGCCCTGCAGCTGGAGGCCTACGTCGAGCACCAGAGTGGCTTCTACGTCGGCGCCTTCGCCTCGACCGTGGATTTCGGCGATCCGGAAGACGGCATCGACTACGAGCGCGAGCTCTACGTCGGCTGGAGCGGTGAGCTGGGCGAGGACACCGAGCTGGACATGTCCGTCTCCCACGTGTCCTACCCCGGCCACAACGGCCCGGACTACGACATCGACTACACCGAGGTCCAGGCGGTGCTGGGCTTCGCCGGTTATTACAACGTGGGCGTGGCCTACTCGCCCGACATCTTCAACCTCGGCGGCAAGGGCTGGTACTACACCGCCGGGGCGGCCTTCCCGCTCGGCGAGACCGGTCTCACCCTGGGCCTGCAGGCCGGTCACTACGACCTCGACGACGCCGCCGGCGACAGCTACAGCGACTGGCTGGTCTCACTTGAGCGCGACTTCGGGCCGATCAACGCGAAGCTGCAGTACACCGACACCTCCGGCTACAGCGAACTGCTGGCGGAATCGGTCGGCGACTCGCGGCTGGCCGACGGCCGTGCGGCGCTGCTGCTGACCTGGGCGTTCTGAGGGACCGGTACGCGGCCCGATCAGAACAGGTAAGACCAGCTCTGGCCCTCGCCACCATGGCTGCGCACGCGCCAGACCGAGCGTGACAGACGCTCGGTCCCGCGGCTGCGGCTGACCAGGACCTCGCCCACCTTCATCGTGGTGACGCTTTCCACCGTCGCGTTGCGGCGTCCGGGATCGATGCGGATCGAACGCACGTCCACAGTGACATCGAAGGTCAGCAGGCCGCGGCTCCGTCCGCCCAGGTTACGCATCCCCTCCAGCATCTCCCGGGTCATGCGGCAGGTACTTTCGCCGTCATACGCGGCCTCGCCCGTGCGCCGGCCATCGACGTACGAGGTGACGCTGATCCTGAAATCGCCGGCGATGTCCTTGCACATCGACTCATGGTCGAAGCTGCGCATCGCATCTATCTGCCGCGCGTAGTAGCGCTGCACGTGCGATTCGTCGATCCGCCAGCCGTTGTCCCAGGCAAGCACGGCCACCGCCGCCAACACGGCAAGCACAAGCAGTCTCACGACCATCGGTCTCTCCCTCCCCGGAGCACCCCATGGAAACGCCGGCTTGTCGGCCGGCGCCGCTGTCACTTCCGTTCGATCATCGCCGGAAATATCCGGCCAAGGCGCAAGGCGTCCTGCCGCGGCCAGCGGAGTCTAGCAGCAGGCCCTACTCCCACTCGATCGTCGCCGGCGGCTTGCCGCTGATGTCGTAGACCACGCGCGACACGCCGCGCACCTCGTTGATGATCCGGTTCGAGACCCGGCCGAGGAAGTCGTACGGCAGATGCGCCCAGTGCGCCGTCATGAAGTCGACGGTCTCGACCGCGCGCAGCGCGATCACCCATTCGTAAGCCCGCGCGTCGCCGACCACGCCCACCGATTTCACCGGCAGGAACACAGCGAAGGCCTGGCTGGTCCTGTCGTAAAGGCCGGCCGCACGCAGCTCTTCGATGAACACCGCATCCGCTCGCGCCAGGATGTCAGCGTATTCCGGCTTGACCTCGCCGAGGATGCGCACGCCCAGGCCCGGGCCCGGGAACGGATGGCGGTAGACCATCTCGTGCGGCAGGCCGAGTGCCACGCCGATGCGGCGGACCTCGTCCTTGAACAGCTCGCGCAGCGGCTCCACCAGGCCCATCTTCATGTGCTCGGGCAGGCCGCCAACGTTGTGGTGGCTCTTGATGACGTGCGCCTTGCCGGTCTTGCTGCCGGCGGACTCGATCACGTCGGGATAGATCGTGCCCTGTGCCAGCCACTTGGCATTGGCCAGCTTGCCGGCTTCCTCATCGAAGATCTCGATGAACAGCCCGCCGATGATCTTGCGCTTGGCCTCGGGATCGGTGACCCCCGCGAGCGCGCTGAAATAGCGGTCGCGCGCATCGACCCGGATCACCCGGATGCCCAGACCGTGGGCGTCGGAGGCGTCGGCGAAGGTCGCCATCACCTGGTCGCCCTCCTGCCAGCGCAGCAGACCGGTGTCGACAAAGACGCAGGTCAGCTGGTCGCCGATCGCACGGTGCAGCAGCGCCGCGACGACGGAGGAATCGACGCCACCGGACAGGCCCAGGATCACATCGTCGGTGCCGACGGTCTCGCGCACGCGCGCGACCTGGTCCTCGATGATGTGCTCGGCCGTCCACAGCGTCTCGCTGCCGCAGACGTCGACCACGAAGCGGCGCAGCAGCGCCTGGCCGGACGTGGTGTGCGTGACCTCGGGGTGAAACTGCACGCCGTACCAGCGCCTGTCCTCGTTGGCGAAGGCCGCGACCGGAACGCGCGAGGTGCTCGCGGTGACCGTGAAGCCGGGCGGCGCCTTCGAGACGTGGTCGCCGTGGCTCATCCACACGTCCAGGCGCGGTGGTTCGCTGCCGTGGTCATTGAGTTCGCCGAACAGGCGATCGCGCGCCATCAGCGTGACTTCGGCGTGGCCGTACTCGCGTGCGTCGGCGGCCTCGGTTTCGCCGCCAAGCTGCTTGGCCATGGTCTGCATGCCATAGCAGATGCCCAGCAAAGGCAGGCTGCTGTCGAACACCTCCTGCGGCGCGCGCGGGCACCCTTCGACCGTGGTCGACTCGGGGCCGCCCGACAGGATGATGCCGCGGGCGCCGAAGGCCGCGATCTCGGATGGATCATGGTCCCAGGCCCAGATCTCGCAGTACACGCCCAGTTCGCGCACGCGGCGCGCGATCAGCTGCGTGTACTGCGCGCCGAAATCGATGATGAGGATCTTGTCGCGGTGCAGGTCGGTCATGGCGTCGGGTCTTGGGGCAGGGCCGCGGGAACGGCCATCCGGAAGGTGCACTGCTCGAGCTCCGCGTTCCACACGCCGCCGTTGCCGGTGCAGGAATCGCGCAGCTGCCAGCCGCGGTAGAAGTCGTAGCCATAGACCACGGCCGCCACCAGCGCCGCGACCACGAGGCCGCGGATCAGGATGCGGCGGGCGGGCGAGCGCGCGTCGCGTGCGTTCAGCGGCTTCATCAGCCGGCCCTGTAGTTCGGCGGTTCCTTGGTGATCTGCACGTCGTGGACGTGGCTCTCGCGCTGGCCGGCGCCGGTGATCTTCACCATCTTCGGCTTGCTGCGCATGTCCTCGACGGTGGCGCAGCCGACGTAGCCCATGGTGGCGCGAAGGCCGCCGGTCAGCTGGTGGATCACGCCGCTGAGCGGGCCGCGGTACGGCACGCGGCCCTCGATGCCTTCCGGCACCAGCTTGTCGGCCGAGGCTGCCTCCTGGAAGTAGCGGTCGCTGGAGCCCTTCTCCATCGCCGCCAGGCTGCCCATGCCGCGGTAGCTCTTGTAGCTGCGGCCCTGGTAGAGCTCGGTCTCGCCGGGGGTTTCCTCGGTGCCGGCGAACAGGCCGCCGATCATTACCGTGGACGCGCCCGCGGCCAGCGCCTTGCCGATGTCGCCGGAGTAGCGGATGCCGCCGTCGGCGATCAGCGGAATGCGGTCCTGCAGGGCCTCGGCCACCATGTCGATGGCGGTGATCTGCGGTACGCCCACGCCCGCCACCACGCGCGTGGTGCAGATCGAGCCCGGGCCCACGCCGACCTTGACCGCGTCCGCGCCGGCATCCATCAGCGCAAGCGCCGCGTCGCCGGTGACGATGTTGCCGCCGACCACCTGCAGCCGCGGGTAGCGCTTCTTGGCCCAGGCCACGCGGTCGATCACCCCCTGCGAATGGCCGTGCGCGGTGTCGACGATGATGACGTCGACGCCGGCGTCGGCCAGGCGCTCGATGCGCTCCTCGGTATCGCCGCCCACGCCCACCGCGGCGCCGACCAGCAGGCTCTCCGACAGGTCCTTGGCGGCGTTCGGGTTGTCCTGCGCCTTCTGGATGTCCTTGACGGTGATGAGGCCGCGCAGCTGGAATTCGTCGTTGACCACCAGCACCTTCTCGATGCGGTGGCGGTGCAGCAGTTCGATCACTTCCCCGTCGCTCGCGCCTTCCTTCACCGTGACCAGCTTCTCCTTGCGGGTCATGATGTTGCGCACCGGGTCGTCGAGCTTCTTCTCGAAGCGCATGTCGCGCCCGGTGACGATGCCGACCAGCTGGTCGCCGTCGACCACCGGCACGCCGGAGATGTTGCGCGCGCGGGTGAGCCGCAGCACTTCGCCGATCGAGGTCTGCGGGCCGACGGTGAACGGCTCGCGGATCACCCCGGCCTCGAAGTTCTTGACCTGCAACACGTGCGCGGCCTGGCGCTCGGCGCTCATGTTCTTGTGCACGATGCCGATGCCGCCGAGCTGGGCCATGGCGATGGCCAGGCGTGCTTCGGTCACCGTGTCCATGGCGGCGGACACGATCGGCATGTTCAGGCGCAGGTCGCGCGTGAGCCGGGTGGCGAGGGAGACGTCCTTGGGGAGGACCGTGGAATGCGCCGGGACGAGCGAGACGTCGTCGAAGGTGAGCGCTTCAGCCTGGATGCGCAGCATGGGCGTGCCGGTGGTGGTGAAGCACGACATTGTACCCCGCCGCCGCCGGTCGGAGCGCGGCCGGTGGCGGAATGGCGCGTCCCGCGGGCGGCGCGGCGCGCGGCCGCCCCGCTCTCAGGCGCCGGACGCCGCGGCGTCGGCGGCTTCCGCGGCCTCCAGCGTGTTCTGCATCAGGGTGGCCACGGTCATGGGCCCGACGCCGCCGGGCACCGGCGTGATCCAGCTCGCGCGCGCGGACGCCGCGGCAAAGCCGACGTCGCCCACCAGGCGGCCATCGTCCAGGCGGTTGATGCCGACATCGATCACCACCGCACCGGGCTTCACCCATTCGCCCGGCACCAGGTCGGGCTTGCCCACCGCCACCACCAGGATGTCGGCCTCGCCCACGTGTCGGCGCACCACGTCGCGGGGCGTGAACTTGTGGCAGCTGGTGACCGTGCAGCCGGCGATCAGCAGCTCCAGCGCCATCGGCCGCCCGACGTGGTTGCTGACGCCCACGATCGTCGCGCTCTGCCCGCGCACCGGGCGGTCGGTCCAGGCCAGCAGCGTGGTGATGCCGCGCGGCGTGCAGGGACGCAGGCCGAACTGGCGCAGCGCCAGGTGGCCGACGTTCTCGGGATGGAAGCCGTCGACGTCCTTGCGCGGATCGATGCGGTGGATCAGGCGCGTGGCGTCGGGAATGCCGGGCAGCGGCAGCTGCACCAGGATGCCGTGTACGTCCGGGTCCGCGTTGAGGCGGTCGATCAGCGCCAGCAGCTCCGCCTCGGTGGTGCCTTCGGGCAGGTCGAAGTCCAGCGCTCGGATGCCGACGATGCCCGCTGCGCGCCGCTTGTTGCGCACGTAGGAGCGCGACGCCGGGTTGTCGCCGACCAGCACCACGGCCAGACCGGGGGGCGCGTGGCCGGACGCGGTGCGCGCCTCCACCCGCAGCCTGAGGGCGTCGAGGAGTTCATCGGCGATGCGCTTGCCGTCGAGGATGCGGGCCTGGGGAGCGATATCGGGCATGCCTGTAGGTCGCGGGCGTGAGGCCTGCATTGTCGCCGATCGGCACCGCATGACGCGAGCCACGGGGGCATGGGCTCAATCGACCGGCGCCTGCCCCGCGGCCGGGCAGCGCGGCACTCCCGAGCCAAGCACGCAGTGCACGCAGCACTGCGGCATTGGCGCAGGTGTCGGCCCGGACATGGGCAGCGCCGGTGCGAGCCGGGCAAGCTCGGCCGGCGGGCGCAACTGCAGCAGCGCGGCCCAGTCCTGGCGGTTGGCGCTGCAGGCCGATGGCTGGTCCGGGCTGCATTCCACGCCGTCATCGCCACGCAGCGGCAGCTCCGCGAACCGGCCGCCCTCGGTGAGCGGCAGCAGCCGCATGGTGACGCCATCGAACACATTGCCACCGACCAGCCGCGCCGTGCGATCGCCCGCTTCCGCGGCCGAAACCACGATGTCGCAATGCATCCCCAGGCCGCCATCCTGCGCGCTGAGCAGGGTCGCCAGGCCGCCGAAGCCGTAGCTCTTGCCCGGGACACGCACGTAGCACAGCAGGTCGCCGCGGGCCGGGCGCGCTGCGTGCGGATCGACGATCCGGTACGGGCTGCCGTCCGGGTCGCGATAGGCCGCGCGCACGTAGTCCACGTGGCTGGCCGAAGCGCGGAAGCCCGGCAACGCGGCGCGTCGCATCACCCAGGACACGAAGGCGGCCGACCAGGGCGTGTCGACCACGAAACCGCGGCAGCCCGGCGACGGGTACGCGTCGCCGGCGGCCGCGCAGTCGGCGGCTCCTGCGCGCTGCTGCACCTGCCACAGCAATCCGCTGCCGTGCCAGTACCCGGCCACCCGCAGCCAGGCGGACTGGCCGTTGGCGAGGCGCGCCGTCTCGGCTTCGCGCACGGTGGAGCCCGCAAGACGGCCGTCGCGGTCGATGAAGCCGCGGTACCAGGCCTGGTGTTCTTCGCAGGCCGTGGCCGCGATCCTGGTGGCCACGTCCGGCGCCGCCTGCTGCCCGCGCAGCAGCGGACAGGGGTCGGACGCGCGCGCGTGCGGCGGCGCCAGTGCGGCGCACGCGGCCAGGAGGACTGCGAAGGCGGCTTGCCGCCACGACCCGTACGCCATGTGGAGTTCCCGCAGAGTGTCACGGGAGCCTATCGCAGCGCCGGCCTTGCGGTGCTCACGTGCGGGCGACGCGGGGCTCAGCCCGCGCAGAAGGCCTCGTAATCGATGTACCCGGGGAACGCCGCACCCGGGGCACACAGCGGGCAGGCAGGATCCGGCGTCAGCCGGGTCTCGCGGAAGCGCATGCCGAGCGCGTCGAAATGCAGCAGGCGCCCGCGCAGCGGCTCGCCCATGTGCAGCAGCAGCTTCAGCGCCTCGGTGGCCTGCAGCATGCCGACCACCCCGGGCAGTACGCCAAGCACCCCGGCTTCGCTGCAGCTGGGCGCGGCCCCGGCCGGCGGCGGCTCCGGGAACAGGCAGCGATAGCACGGTGCCTCGCCGCGATGGCGCCCGGCGTCGAACACGCTCACCTGGCCCTCGAAGCGGTGCACCGCGCCGTACACCAGCGGCACGCCCAGCCGCACGCAGGCATCGTTGAGCAGGTAGCGCACGGGGAAGTTGTCGGCGCCGTCGACCACCACATCGACGCCTTCAAGCAGGCGCTCGACGTTCGCCGAGGTCAGCCGTTCGGCCACCGCCTCGATCTTCATCCGCGGATTGAGGGCCGACAGCCGGACCTCGGCGGAATCGACCTTGCGCAGGCCGATGTCGGCATCGGCGTGCAGGATCTGCCGCTGCAGGTTGCTGCGCTCGACCACGTCGTCATCGACGATGCGCAGTTCGCCCACGCCGGCGGCCGCCAGGTAGAACGCCGCCGGTGAACCCAGGCCACCGGCACCGAGCATCAGCACGCGCGCCATCGCCAGGCGCTTCTGCCCGCGCATGCCGATCTCGGGCAGCAGCAGGTGGCGCGAATAGCGCTCGTGGAAATCCTCGTCGCGCGGCTGCGCGGGCGGCTCGGGCCGCGCCATGGGCAGGCCTTCGGCGGCCCACAGCAAGGTGCCGCCGCGCACCGACTGCACGTTGCGATATCCCTGCCGCAGCAGGCTTTCGGCCGCCAGCATCGAGCGGCCGCCGCTCTGGCAGATCAGCAGCAGTTCCGCGTTGCGGTCGTGGAAATGGAAGTCGGGTTCGCTCTCGAGTTCGTCGCGGGAAATCCCGCGCGCGCCTTCGGCCATGCCAAGCTCGCGCTCGTGGTCTTCGCGGACGTCGACGAGGATGGCGCCCATGGTGGCGACGCGCCGCAGCGCCTCGCGTGGTGTGATGTCGATGACCGGCATGCCGCGATTATCCTGCATGGGTCCGCTCCCGCCGACTGTGGCGTGCCCGGATTGCGCCCTACCCTACGCCATGGCAGGACCGCGCGCCGGGCCAGCGGCGGGATGCATCGTTCAGGCCGGTGCGAACCCCGCGGCAGCGAGGTCAGCGGGCGTATTGAGGTTGCCGAAGCGCAGGCCCGTGAAGCGCACCCCGGCCATGCCCAGGCGCGACTGCAGGCCATGCACCGAGAGCTCGCCGGAGGCCAGCACGGCGGGCAATGCCGCGCGCAGCGCGTCCACCCGCCACAGCGCGACCAGCGGCTGCCGGCCGTCATCGTCCTCGGCCCAGGCACCATCGCCGCCCGCTGCGCGGAGGCTGCGCAACAGGCAATCGTTGACCGACACCAGGTCGACCGGGAGCGTGAGCAGCCAGGGCGTCGTGCAGGCGCCTGCCAGGGCATCCAGGCCACCCAGCGGACCGAGGTCGGCGCGGCGGTCGGCGACCGCAGCCAACCCGTGGGTGGCATAGCGCTCCAGGTCGCGATTGGCCGACACCAGTACGGCGTCGACTTCCGCCTGCACGCGTCGCGCCAGGCGCAACACCTGCGCTTGCCCATCCCTTTCAAGCCACGCCTTGTCGGTGCCATCCAGGCGGGTGGCGCGCCCCCCGGCCAACAGCCCCAGCGTGGTCGCCCTGGCGCTCACTTGCCGCGCTTGGCGTGCCTGACCAGGCGCTTGCGCTTCGCGACCTGGCGCTCGCTCAGCACGTTCTTGCGGTCCTTGTAGGGGTTTTCTCCTTCGCGGAACACGAAGCGCACCGGCGTGCCCACCAGTTTGAAGCGCTTGCGGAAGAAGTTCTCGAGGTAGCGCCGGTAGCTGTCGGGCAAGGTGCGAAGTCGCGTGCCGTGGACCACGATGGTCGGGGGGGTGTCGCCACCGGGGTGCGCGAAGCGCAGCTTGGCGGCATGGCCACGGACCACCGGCGGCGGATTGGACTCGGCGGCCATTTCGATGGCGCGGGTCACTTCGGCGGTGCTGAAGGTGCGCGTGGCCGAAGCGTGCGCGCGATGCACGGCGGCAAACAGCTCGCGCAGTCCGGAACCGTGCAGCGCGCTGATGCGCACGGCCTCGGCCCAAGGCACGAAAGCAAGCTTGCGCGACAGCAGTGCTTCGACCTGCTCGCGCTGGTAGGTGTCGAGCCCATCCCACTTGTTGACCGCGACCACCAGCGCGCGGCCTGCGTCGAGCACCGCGCCCAGCACGCTGGCGTCCTGGTCGGTCACGCCCTCGCGGGCGTCGATCAGCACCACCGCGACCTGGCACTGCTCGATCGACTGCAGGGTCTTGATGATCGAGAAGGTCTCCACCGCTTCGTCCACCCGCGACTTGCGGCGGATGCCGGCGGTATCGACCAGCTGGTACAGGCGGCCATCGCGCTCGAGGTCGGCGGCGATCGAATCACGGGTGGTCCCGGCGATGTCGGAGGCGATCATCCGCTCCTCGCCCAGGATCCGGTTGACCAGGGTCGACTTGCCGACGTTGGGCCGGCCGATGAAGGCGAGGCGGATGCGCTTGGGGTCGTCGTCGGGCGCCTCGGCCTCGCCCTCCTCGGGCAAGCGGGCGCGGATCTCGTCCACCAGGTCATCGATGCCCTGGCGGTGCGCGGAGGAGATCGCCAGCACGTCCTTGAAGCCGTAATGCGCGAACTCCGCCACGGCCGCGCGGGCATCCATGCCGTCGGTCTTGTTGACCACGAGGAAGGTCGGGCGCGCCGACTTGCGCAGCCAGGCCAGGATTTCATCGTCCACCGTCGACGGGCCTTCGCGGCCATCGACCACGAACAGGACGAGGTCGGCCTCGTCGGCGCCGGCGCGGGCCTGGCGCGCGGTGGCGCCGGCCAGGTTGCCGGTGAGCAGGTGCACCCCGCCATCGGCGATGCCGCCGGTATCGACCAGCGCGAACGGGCGCTCTTCATCGATGCGGCACACGCCGTAGTGGCGGTCGCGGGTGACGCCCGGCTGGTCGTGCACCAGCGCGTCGCGCGTCCGGGTGAGCGCGTTGAAGAGCGTCGACTTGCCGACGTTGGGACGGCCTACGAGGGCGATCAGGGGAAGCATGCTGTGTCGTGCCTTGGTGCGATGCGGGGCGGAAACGCGCGGCCCCGGGCAGCGAGACTACCCGGGGCCGCGGCTGTCCGCCATTTTATCGGGTTCAGTCGATGCGCCAGGCGCTGAGGTCGCCGTTGACGTTCTGGACCACGAGGATGCCATCGGCCACGGCCGGACGCCCGGCGATGGCCGCCCGCCCGGCGCGCGTGCGCGCGGCGAACTCGCCGTCGGACAGGCGCATCCAGTGCAGGTAGCCGTCGAAATCGCCGACCACGGCATAGCTGCCATGCACTGCCGCCGGACCCGGGTTGCGCCGGGCCAGCGCAGGCTGCTGCCAATAGGCCGTGCCCACGTACTTGTCGATTCCCCAGACCGTGCCGGCGGCATCGCTCACCACGACCCGGTCGTCGGCCATGCCGACGCCGCCTGCACCGCCGCTTTCAGCGGCCCAGAGCGGGCGGCCCGACGGCCCTTCGAAGGCCATGGTGGTGCCCTTGTAGCTGCTCGCGAACACGGCGCTGCCATCGACCACCGGAGCTCCGTCGACATCGGCCATGCGCTCCAGCTCGGTGCGGCCATCGGCGGCGCCAACCGGCTGCTCCCAGACCAGGCGGCCATCCGCCAGCGCCAGCGCGGCCAGGTTCCCCTCGTCGGTACCGATGAACGCCAGGCCCGGCGCCAGGGTGACCGCCGCATTGCCGCGCACGGTCAAGGACGGCAGCTCACGCACCCAGAACCAGCGGCGCTCGCCGCTGGCCGCATCGAAAGCGGTGATCCGGCCATCGTTGGAGCGCACCACCACCAGGCCCTGGCCAACGGCCGGGCGCGCGATCACTTCGTTGGGGACCTGGGCGGTCCAGCGCAGGGCGCCGGTTTCAGCATCCAGCACCACCACGTCGCCATCAAGCGAGCCGGCGGCGACCAGGCCATCGCCTGCGCCTGGCCCGCCCGACAGACGCAGGTCCGTGTCGTGATGCCAAAGGCTGCTGCCGCTCTGGAGGTCGAATGCGCGAAGGCCGCCCTTCACCGACGCGGCATAGACGCGCCCGTCGGCGATGGTGGCCGCCTGGGCCACGCCGGTGTCGCCATCGCCCTTGCCGGCGCTGGCCGTCCAGATGCGGCTGGGCGTGGCGGACGACTGGAACTCCACCAGCTTGGCCGGCTCGGTATCGGCCTTGTCGTCGTCTCCGCCGAACCAGCCCCGGACGGTGCTGCAGCCGGTGATCATGGCGACGCATGCGAGCATGAGCAGCGCCCTTGCGGCCAGCCGGCCGCGGCGGGATTGCGTGTGCGGGAGGGCGGTCATGGGGCGTCTTCCTCGATCCTGGCGGGCGTGCCGCCGACGTCGATCAGTTTGATTTCAAGCAGTTGGCGCTGGCTCACGGCCGCTTCGTCCAGCGTGGTGAGCGCGGCCAGGTAGGCCTCGCGGGCCGGCTCCATGCGGCCTGCCGCGTATTCGGCATCACCACGGACCTCGAGGCTGCCGGCATCGTCTGCGTCGCCGAGTGCCGCCAGCGCTTCGTCGATCCTGCCGGCATCGACCAGCAACACCGCGCGGCGGCGCGCAACCACCGGGGCCAGCGCCGGATCGGGATCGCTGATGTCTGAAAGCGTCTTGATCGCGGCCTCGCCCTCACCGGCCCCGACCTGTGCGGCGGCGAGCTCCAGGGCCACCAGCGTGCCGTAGACGCCGTCGTCAAGCCCTGCCCCTTCGGCAAGCGTGCGCGCCTTGTCCAGCTCGCCGGCGGCGATGCTGTCGCTTACCGCGGCGTAGGCATCGCCCGAGGCAACGCGCTGGGCCAGCAAGTGGTCCTGCCACTTCCCGTATCCGTAGACCAGGGCAAGCGCGACCGCGATGCCTGCAATGACCCCGAAGGCGTTCTGGCGGATCCACTCGCGTACGCGTTCGCCCTGTTCGTGCTCATCGAGCAACTCGTCTACTGCCATGTCCGTCCGATCATGCTGGGTACCGCGCCGCCAATCGAGGGGCAGGCACCGGAAAGGGAACGGCCCGTGAGCGGGCCGCCGGTTTCATGCGTTGGGCCCGACCGGGCCGCCGCAGCCGCTGCGCGTCGTACTCAGTGTTCGACAGGCGCCAGCGAACCGTCAGAGGATACCGTAAAGCGGGCGACGTTCGCCCGCAGGTAAGGGGAGAGATCCTGCTCGACGCCGTCGCGGCGCACGCCCACGGCGCCGGCATTGCCAAGCACGACGCCGCCCACCTCGCCCGCGGCGAAGCTGCGCACGGCACCGGCACCAAGCAGCGACTGCTCGATGATGCTGCCGTCGGGCGCGGCGATCTCGACCCAGCTGTCCGCCTCCAGGCGCAGTTCGAGCCCGGCCGCGTCGACCGGCAGGGTCGCCACCGGGATCGGTGCGGACCTCTGCACCGGGGCCATCGACGCCACCAGTGGCGTGGGGCCGCGCTGTCCCGGCACTGCCGTCCGCGAGGGCGTGGATACCGGCACGTCGAGGGAGCCCGACACGGTGTCCTGGGGCGACAGGTGCAACCAGACCGGCAGTGCAATGGCACCGGTGATCACGACATAGACCAGGCGACGCGCGAACTGCTCGGCCACGATGCGCATGCGCGGCACGTAGGTCCGCGGCGTGAGTTCGACCGGCTGCACGGCGGCGACGCCGGAGGCGGCATGCACGGTGTCGGTGGCAAGTCCCAGCAGGCGTCCGTAGCTGCGCAGCTGCCCGCGGATGAAGACCGGCGCGCCGAGGCGGCTCCAGTCCTCGGCCTCGAGCGACTTCACCACGCGCACCGGCATCTTCAGCCGGCTTGCCACGTCCTGCACGGACAGGCCCGCTGCTTCACGCGCGGTGCGGAGGCGTTGGCCGCAGCCCTGGTGGGCATCGGCAGTGTTGTGGTCTGGCGGCATCATCGTGAACTGCTGTCCCCGGGCAGCGCTGCCTGCGCTTGCGGAAATTCCGTCCGCAGACGCTGAACATAACGAGCGGCGGCAGCCTTGTCGCCGAGCTTCTCTTCGATCTGTGACGCAAGTAGTAACGCCGCGGGCGTTGCCGGCGCTGCATCGAGGCGACGCTGCGAAAACGCACGCGCCTCGAAATGTTCCCCTTGCCCGTTAAGATGCCGCGCCAGCGCTTCGAGCGCAACCGCGTTCACCGGATCCAGCCGCAGCGCGGCGCGCAGGTCGCGTTCGGCGCGCCCGGGCTGCCCGCCTTCCACCGCACAGGCACCCGCGTTCGCAAGGGCCGACTCCGGGCTGGCGTAGCTGCGATCGGCCAGCGCCCGGTCGAACCAGTCCAGCGACTCCGGCGCACGCCCGTTGAGGCACAGCCAGCTGCCATAGTTGTTGAGCGCAGCCCCCGAGGCTGGCGCCAACTCCGCGGCACGGGCGTAGTACCCGCCGGCCTCGCCGGCCTTGCCCTGGCGCGCCAGTGCCAGCGCCATCAGCGTATGTGCGAGCGGATTGCCGGCGTCGGCCTTCAGCGCCATCTCCGCCTGCTCCCTGGCATCCGCGGTGCGCCCCTCGTTCAGCGCCTGCTCGCCGCGAAGCAGGTGCGCACGCGCGTTGCCCGCGCCATTCCGATTGCGCTTGTCGTCGCTGAAATCGTAGGTCCGCGCCACCTGTTCGGAGCTGCCGCGCGCAGCGCTTGGCTTGATGAAGCTCAGCCGCGAACAACCGGCGACAAATACGACGAGCGTGAGTGCAAACACTGCCGCTGCGCCATCAGGAAGGCGCATGGCTGTCCTTCCCTGCCTCGAGGCTGCGGCGGAAATCCGCCTGGCGCCGGGTGCGGTCGGCGACCTGGCCCTTGAGCTGGCCGCAGGCGGCGTCGATGTCGTCGCCGCGGGTGCGGCGCACCGGCGCGATCATGCCGGCGCTGTTGAGCAGCTTCTGGAAGGTCCTGATCGCGAGCTCGTCGGGGCGCTCGTAGCGCGTGCCCGGGAAGGGGTTGAACGGGATCAGGTTGATCTTGGCGGCGTCCTTCATCTGCACGGCGCGGTCGAACGCGCGCAGCAGTTGCACCAGCTCGAGCGCATGTTCGGGCTGGTCGTTGACGCCCTTCATCAGGGTGTACTCGAAGGTCACCGACTCGCCCTTCTTGCGCAGCGCGTAGCGCACGCAGGCGTCCATCAGCTGGGCGATCGGGTACTTCTTGTTCAGCGGCACCAGGGTGGTGCGCAGCGCGTCGTTCGGCGCATGCAGGGACACGGCCAGCGAGACGTCGCTCTCTTCGGCCAGGCGGTCGATCATCGGCACCATGCCCGCGGTCGAGAGCGTCACGCGCTTGTTGGCCAGTCCGTAGCCGAGGTCGTCGCGCATCACGCTCATCGCGCGCACGACGTTGTCGAAATTGGCCAGCGGCTCGCCCATGCCCATCATCACCACATTCGTCAGCCTACGCTGCTTGTGGGGGATGTTGCCGAGGTGCTTCGCGGCCACCCAGACCTGGCCGATGATCTCGGCGGTCGACAGGTTGCGGTTGAAGCCCTGGGTCGCGGTGGAGCAGAAGGTGCAGTTGAGCGCGCAGCCCACCTGCGAGGACACGCACAGCGTGCCGCGCCCCTTGTCGGGGATGTAGACGGCCTCGATCGCGTTCTTGCCGTCCATGCCCAGCAGCCACTTGTGGGTGCCGTCTTCGGACGCCTTGTCGAAATGGACCTGTGGAACGATGACTTCCGCGCGCTCCTGCAGCTTGGCGCGCAGCGCCTTGCCGAGGTCGGTCATTTCGTCGAAGTCGGTGACGTGCCGGTGGTGGATCCACTTCATGACCTGGTGCGCACGGAAACGCTTCTCGCCGAGTTCGTCGGCAAAGAAGTCCTCAAGCCCCGTGCGGTCGAGGTTCAGGAGGTTCTGCTTGGCTGTGGCTTCGGTCACTGGGCTTCCGGGGTCAAGAGCATTTGCCACGGATTACGCGGATCAAGAGCATATTTACGCGGATAGAGCAGAAAGCGGATGAAAGGAAACAGCCCTTTCACTCGCCTCTTCTTTCGCCTTATCCGCGTTCATCCGCGTAAATCCGTGGCAAAAATGAATCAACGAACGTACACGTCGGTCGCCGGGAAGAAGTACGCGATCTCGACGGCGGCGGTTTCTGCGGCGTCGGAGCCGTGCACGGCGTTGGCGTCGATCGAGTCGGCGAAGTCGGCGCGGATGGTGCCGGCGGCGGCTTCCTTCGGGTTGGTGGCGCCCATCAGGTCGCGGTGCTTGAGGACGGCGTTCTCGCCCTCGAGGACCTGGATCATCACCGGACCGCTGATCATGAACTCGACCAGCGCGTTGAAGAAGGGACGCTCGCGGTGCACGGCGTAGAAGCCTTCGGCCTCGGCGCGCGACAGCTGCTTCATCTTCGACGCGGCGATCTTCAGGCCGGCCTTTTCGAAGCGGGAATAGATTTCGCCGATGACGTTCTTGGCAACGGCATCGGGCTTGATGATGGACAGTGTGCGCTCCAGCGCCATGGGAAGGTCTCCGGTAAAACGGGCCGGCCATCCTGAGCAGGTCCGAAAGGTAACAGAAAAACCCACGCCGGGGCGCGGGTTTAGCCGACAAGGCTGCGTGTGATTCTACCGGATCGGGCACGCGCTCTGCACGCGGTTTCGCGATCCTTCCGGGTTGACCCGCCATTCACGGCAAGCCTACTATCCAAACAAGCGTTTGATTCAGGCAGGGCCGTCCCGCGTCATGGCAAGCACCCAGTTTTCGACCAAGGACCGGATCCTCGGCGCCGCCGAGGAACTGTTCGCCCAGCACGGCTTCAGCGGCACCTCGCTGCGCCAGGTCACCGGCCGCGCCGACGTCAATATCGCCGCGGTCAATTACCACTTCGGCAGCAAGGAAAACCTCATCAACGAGGTTTTCCGGCGGCGCATGGACGAGATGAGCCGGCAGCGACTGGCGTCCCTCACCGAAGCCCGCACCAGCAATCCCGGCGAGTTGGCCCCGGTCCTGGCCGCGTTCGTGGAGCCGGCGCTGGCACTGGCCCGCGACCGCCAGGGCGGCGGCGCCTTCATCCGGGTCATCGCACGCGCCTACGCCGAGAAGAACGACGGCCTGCGCAAGTTCCTGTCCGAGCAGTACGGCCACGTGCTGCGCGAGTTCGCACGGGCGATCGCCGAGTGCGTCCCCGAGCTGGACAAGGAGCAGTTGTACTGGCGCCTGGACTTCCTGTCCGGCGCGCTGACCTACGCAATGTCCGATTTCGGGCTGATCAAGCGCCCCACCGGGGTGGCCGAAATCGCCCACCGCAAGCGTGCCGCGGAGGAGCTTATCCGCTTCGCGGTTGCCGGAATCAAGAGCTGAATCTCCCTTGCATCAAGGAGTTGCATAACATGTCTGAGAAATTGCTTGTGCGCCGGGCCGCCGTGCTCGGTGCCGGAGTGATGGGGGCCCAGATCGCCGCCCATCTCACCAACGCCGGCGTCGACACGGTGCTGTTCGACCTTCCGGCCAAGGAAGGCGAAGCCAACGGCATCGTCAATCGCGCCATCGCCAGCCTGGGCAAGCTCAGCCCCGCCCCGCTGGCTTCCAAGTCGCTGGCCGCGGCGATCGTCCCGGCCAACTACGAGCTGGGCCTGCAGCGTCTCAAGGACTGCGACCTGGTGATCGAGGCGATCGCCGAACGCATGGACTGGAAACAGGACCTGTACGCGAAGATCGCGCCGTTCATCGCCGACCATGCCGTGCTCGCCAGCAACACCTCCGGCCTGGGCATCAACAAGCTGGCCGAAGTCCTGCCCGAAAAACTGCGCCCGCGTTTTTGCGGCGTGCACTTCTTCAACCCGCCGCGCTACATGCACCTGGCCGAGCTGATCCCGGCCAAGGGCACCGACAAGGCCGTGCTCCAGGGGCTGGAAACCTTCCTGACCACCACGCTCGGCAAGGGCGTGGTCTACGCGCGCGACACCCCCAACTTCATCGGCAACCGCATCGGCGTGTTCTCGATCCTCGCGACCATCCACCACACCGTCGAGGGCGGCCTGGGCTTCGACGAGGTCGACGCCCTGACCGGCCCGCTGGTCGGGCGCCCGAAGTCGGCGACCTACCGCACCTCCGACGTGGTCGGCCTGGACACCATGGGACATGTCATCAAGACCATGGCCGACACCCTGCCCGACGACCCCTGGCACAAGTACTTCAAGTCACCGAAATGGCTTGCGACGCTGGTCGACAAGGGCGCGCTGGGGCAGAAGGCCGGCGCCGGCATCTTCCGCAAGGTCGGCAAGGACATCATGGTCCTGGACCTTGAGAAGCAGGACTACCGCCCGGCCGACCGCAAGGCCGCCGACGAGGTGGTCGAGATCCTGAAGACGAAGGACCCGGTGGCCAAGTTCGCCGCGCTGCGCGAAAGCGAGCACCCGCAGGCGAAGTTCCTCTGGGGCGTGTTCCGCGACCTGTTCCACTATTCCGCCTACCACCTGGCCGACATCGCCGAGACCGCGCGCGACGTGGACCTTGCGATCCGCTGGGGCTACGGCTGGTCGCTCGGTCCGTTCGAAACCTGGCAGGCCGCGGGCTGGAAGCAGGTCGCCCAGTGGATCGCCGACGACATCGTCGCCGGCAAGGCGATGAGCGGCGCGCCGCTGCCCGACTGGGTCTTCGACGGCCGTGACGGCGTGCATTCCGCCGAGGGCAGCTACAGCCCGGGCAAGAACGCCCGCCTGCCCCGCTCCTCGCTGGCCGTCTACAAGCGACAGCGCTTCCCCGATCCGCTGCTGGGCGAGTCCTTCCCCACCGGCGAGACCGTCTTCGAGAACGACGGCATCCGCATGTGGACCGATGGCGACGACATCGCCGTGGCCTCGTTCAAGACCAAGATGCACACCGTGTCCGACCACGTGCTCGATGGCCTCCAGGAGGCCGTCGCCCGTGCCGAACGCGACTTCGCGGGCCTGGTCATCTGGCAGCCGAAGGAGCCCTTCTCCGCCGGTGCGGACCTGGCGGGCGCGCTCGGCCTGCTGCAGGCCGGCAAGGTCGACGCATTCGAGACAATGGTCGCCAACTTCCAGGCCACCAGCCAGGCGATCAAGTACTCGCTGGTGCCGGTCGTGGCTGCAGTGCGCGGCCTGGCCCTGGGCGGCGGCTGCGAGTTCCAGATGCACTCGGCGCGCACCGTCGCGCACCTCGAAAGCTACATCGGCCTGGTCGAGGCCGGTGTCGGCCTGCTGCCGGCCGGCGGCGGCCTGAAGGAATTCGCCGTGCGCGCATCGGATGCAGCCGGCCCGAACGGTGATGTCTTCGCCGAGCTCAAGGGCTGGTTCGAGTCGGTGGCCATGGCCAAGGTGTCCACCTCGGCGATGGAGGCAAAGGAACTCGGCCTGCTGCGCCCAGACGACAAGGTCGCCTTCCACGCCCACGAGCTGTTGTACATCGCGAAGCAGGAAGCGCGCGGCCTGGCCGAAACCGGCTACCGCCCGCCCATGCCCGCCCGCCGCGTCCGCGTGGCCGGCGACGTCGGCATCGCGACCTTCCGCATGCTGCTGGAGAACATGCTCGAGGGCCGGTTCATCAGCGAGTACGACTACGAGATCGCACAGCGCATCGCGACCGTGGTCAGCGGCGGCGACGTCGACCGGAATTCGGTGGTCGACGAGGACTGGCTGCTGCGACTCGAGCGCCAGCACTTCGTTGAGCTCGCACAGCAGGAAAAGACCCAGGCCCGCATCGCGCACATGCTCAAGACCGGCAAGCCGCTGCGCAACTGACGCGCCCGACGAAAAGAGGACAACTCAATGAGCAAGCAGATCCAGGACGCCTACATCGTCGCCGCCACCCGCACCCCGGTCGGCAAGGCGCCCAAGGGCGTGTTTCGCAATACCCGGCCCGACGACATGCTGGCGCACGTGCTGAAGAGCGTCGTTGCGCAGGCGCCGGGCATCGACGTCAACCGCATCGACGACGCGATCATCGGCTGCGCCATGCCCGAGGGCGAGCAGGGCATGAACGTGGCGCGCATCGGCGTGCTGCTGGCCGGCCTGCCCGATTCCGTGGCCGCGCAGACCATCAACCGCTTCTGTTCGTCGGGGCTGCAGGCCGTGGCACTGGCGGCGGACCAGATCCGGTTGGGCAACGCCGACCTGGTGCTCGCCGGCGGCACCGAGAGCATGAGCATGGTGCCGATGATGGGCAACAAGGTCGCGCTTTCGCCGGCGGTGTTCCGCGACGACCACGTCGCCATCGCCTACGGCATGGGCATCACCGCGGAGAAGGTGGCCGAAGAGTGGAAGGTCTCGCGCGAGGACCAGGATGCGTTCGCGCTGGCGTCGCACCAGAAGGCACTGGCGGCGCAGAAGGCCGGCGAGTTCCGCGACGAAATCTCGTCGCTGGAGATCATCTCGCGCCAGCCCGACCTGGGCGGCGGCAGCGTGCGGCTCAGGAAGCTGCTGGTCGAGCACGACGAGGGCCCGCGCCCCGACACCTCGCTTGAAGGGCTCGCCAAGCTGCGCGCGGTGTTCCGCAACGGGCAGTTCGGGGGTACGGTGACCGCGGGCAACTCATCGCAGATGAGCGATGGCGCCGGTGCCGTACTGGTTGCCTCGGAGCAGGCGATCAAGGATTACGGCCTGACCCCGTTGGCACGATTCGTGTCGTTCTCGGTCGCAGGCGTGCGTCCGGAGGTAATGGGCATCGGCCCGATCGCGGCGATCCCGAAGGCGCTGAAGCAGGCCGGCCTGACCAAGGACCAGTTGGACTGGATCGAACTCAACGAAGCGTTCGCCGCCCAGGCACTGGCCGTCATCCGCGACTCCGGGCTTGATCCCGACAAGGTCAACCCGCTCGGCGGCGCGATCGCGCTCGGCCACCCTCTCGGCGCCACCGGTGCGGTGCGCACCGCGACCATCGTCCACGGCATGCGACGTCGCAACCAGAAGTACGGCATGGTCACCATGTGCATCGGCACCGGCATGGGCGCCGCCGGCATCTTCGAGGCCCTGTAATGGAAAGGGGCGCCCCGGCGCCCCTTTTCTGCTTCCTGGCCGCACCTTGCGGGAGCCTGGCGGGCGTCGGCTCAGCGCCCGCGGCCGTAGATTTCCACTCGCGTGCTGCCGTCCGGATTCGTGCTGCGCGAGACTACGGAGTTCGGCATGCGGCTGCCGACGCCCGACATGTACATCAGGATCCAGTCCTCCGCCTTGCTGCTGGTTTCGAACTGGCCGTCGATCCGGCACGTGCTGCTGCGGCAGTCGACGCTCAGCTGCTGTGGTTCGGCGTTGGCGATCGCAAATGCCGGTTCACTCGCCAGGTTGGTGAGTTCGTCGATCTTGCCGGGAGCCCAGGCGGGGTCGACCTGCTCGCTGGCAAAGCGCTGCGCGGATTCCTCGCGCAGGGTCTTGATGCGCGCCCGGTGCTCCTCGCGCATCTCCGCCCGTCGCTCGACGTGGCCAAGCACGCTCTCATCGCGCTGCGACCTGTCGGCCTGCGGGGCCTGCACGCGCGTCGCGTCTGGCGGCGCAGTTCCGGGCACAGCGGCCATCGGCGCTTCAGCCACCTGTTGCGTCGGGCCGTGGACATCGGCCGTTTCGCGCCCGCGCAGGACGAAGGTTCCAGCGACCACCGCAAGCACGACGACGCCTGCGGCGATGAGGGGAATCCTGTTGCTTGGTTTCATTGATCGGTACTGCCTGCTTCTGCTTGGTGCCTGCGAGTGTCGGCGATTGCCGGGACCAAAAAAAGGGTGCCGGTAACCCGGCACCCTCGGTTGTTGCGTGGAGCGGGTTTCGCCGAAAATCAGACCTGAGCGTCTTGGGATTCCCAGAACACGTAGGTATCGTTGATGCCGACGCCGGCCGGCAGCTGGCAGCTGATGGCAATCAGGCCGGTTTCCATACCACCGCCCGCGAAGTCTTCGTCGAACCAGTAGAGGTTGGCGTCCTCACCGCTGCCGTTGGCCGGGATCTCGACGCTCAGCGACACGTACTCGTTCTCGCCACCGGCGTAGCCGGTCACGCCGCTGCAGGCCACCGTGACGGCGGCGTCGGTGCTGTTGGTGAAGTAGGTATCGATCAGGAACGACGAGTTGTTCACGGCCGCGCCGGAGTCGAACTCGAAGCCGCAGGTGACGTAGCTGGCCTGCGAACCTTCGTTCTGGATCGCCAGCGGACGCTTGCGGATCGCAGTCTCAAAAGCGGGCAGCGCGCCTTGGCAGCGCGCGACGGCCTGCGAAGAATTGGCGTGCAGGCTCTGCGCGGTGGCCGGAATGCTGTAGGTGGCTGCGACGGCAAGCGTCAGGCCAGCAATGGTTGTTGCAAGCTTCATGAAGCGTTCTCTCCCTTGGTGATGTGCTGTCAAGCGATCAGGGGCACGTAACCCGCACCCTTCCTGACCGCCTGAATATACCCCTGCCCTCCCGACAATGTCACCTATCGGAAGGGACGATCTTACGAATCCACCACTCCCAGCTCGGCCAGCGCGTCGCGCATGAAGCCCTGGGCCGACTCGCTGAGCTTTTCGTGGTCCAGCGCGTGCCTGATGGTGGCTTCGATCAGCCCGAGGTGGGTGCCGCAATCGAAGCGCGTGCCCTGGAAACGATAGGCCAGCACCTGCTCTTCGGCCAGCAGCGCGGATATCGCGTCGGTAAGCTGGATTTCGCCGCCGGCACCTGGCCTTGTGGTTTCGAGCAGCCCGAAAATGCGCGGTGACAGCACATAGCGTCCGACCACGGCAAGGTTGCTCGGTGCATCGGCAGGCGCCGGCTTCTCGACGATCGCCGTAACCTGCCCCTGGCGATCGCTGAACTCGCCGGTCGCGACGATGCCGTAGCTGGAGACCTGTTCCGGGGCCACCGCCTGGGTCGCGATCACGCTGGCTCCGCTGGCTTCGGCCAGGTCGGCCATCTGCCGCAGTGCGCCAGGGCCGTCGCGGTTCCAGATCAAATCGTCAGGCAGGATCACCGCGAACGGCTCGTCCCCCACCACCGGCTTGGCACACAGCACGGCGTGGCCCAGGCCGAGGGCCTCGGTCTGGGTCACGAAGATCGCCTGGACCCCGGCCGGGAGCACGTTGCGCACGACCTCGAGCAGCTCCAGCTTGCCCGATGCCTCGAGCTTCTGCTCCAGCTCGTAGGCCTTGTCGAAGTAGTCGGCCACGGCGTGCTTGTAGCGATTGGTGACGAACACCAGGGTGTCGCAGCCTGCGTCGATTGCCTCGTCGACCGCGTACTGGATGAGCGGGCGATCGACGATCGGCAGCATCTCCTTGGGAACGGTCTTGGTGGCGGGCAGGAACCGGGTGCCCAGGCCCGCCACGGGGAATACTGCCTTGCGAATGCGTTGCTTCATGTCCTTCTTGCGTTCCTCGCTGGAAATGCGACCACGGTTGCCGCCCGCGGCGCCGAATCCGCGGCCAGCGGCGCGAACTCCGGCACCGACTCACGCAGCACCTGGCCAAGGGCGTCGACATCGTAGCTTGCCACCGCTTCATGCAACTTCGTGAGCGCGGACTCGATGCGGTCGCCGGCCACGCTGCGCGCCTCGGCCTGCAGGATCTTGGGATGGGCAGTGGGCCGGTAGCGCTCCTCGGAGTGGAACAGGGTCTCGTGCAGCTTCTCGCCCGGGCGCAGGCCGGTGTAGACCACTGCGATGTCGCGTCCCGGCTGCTTGCCTGCCAGGGTGATCATCTGCTCGGCGAGCAGGCGGATCGACACCGCTTCGCCCATGTCCAAGGTGTAGACGGCCTGCAGCGAACCGATCGCAACGGCCTGCAGGATCAACTGGCAGGCCTCGGGGATGGTCATGAAATAGCGCGTGACCTCCGGGTCGGTCACCGTGACCGGCCCGCCCTGGCGGATCTGCTCGCGGAACAGAGGCACCACGCTGCCCGCGGAATCAAGCACGTTGCCGAAGCGCACGGTGACAAAACGCGTGCCCTCGACCCCGGTCATCGCCTGGCAGACCATCTCGGCAAGGCGCTTGGTCGCGCCGAGCACGTTTACCGGATCGACGGCCTTGTCGGTGGAGATCAGGACAAAGGTGCCTACGCCTGCCGCGTTTGCCTCGCGGGCAACCGTGGCAGTGGCCAGGACGTTGTTGCGCACCGCCTCGCGCAGCTGCCCCTCCAGCACCGGCACCTGCTTGTAGGCGGCCGCATGGAACACCGCTTCGGGCGGCGACAGCGACAGGGCGTGGCGGATCACGGCCGGATCGCCGCAGTCGCCGAGCACCGGCAGGCAATCGATCTGCGGGAAGTCGCGGCGCAGTTCGCTCTGGGTGGTTGCAAGGGCCAGCTCGTCGATCTCGATCAGGGTGATCTGTCGCGCCCCGTGGCGCGCGCACTGGCGACACAGCTCCGCGCCGATCGAGCCACCGGCGCCAGTGACCAGCACGCTGCGCCCGCCCAGCCAGCCACGGATCGCCTTCCAGTCGGGCGTGACCGGCTTGCGGCCCAGCAGGTCCTCGATGGCGACTTCCTTGAGTTCGCCAGGCAGCGACCGGCCCTCGAGCAGGTCATTGAGCCTCGGCACGGTACGGAACGGCAGCCCGGTGCGTTCGCAGGCGGCCACCACGCGGCGCATGGCGGTCGCATCCAGCGAAGGCATCGCGATCACCAGCAGCTTGGCCGCGGTTTCCGGGGCGATGCGGGCGACGTCTTCGATGCGGCCAAGTACCGGCAGGCCTTGCAGATAGCTGCCGCGCAGCTTCGCGGCATCGTCGAGGAAGCCGACCGGCTGGTAGGCGCCGACCCGCCGCAGGTCGCGGACCAGCGCTTCGCCTGCCTGGCCTGCGCCGAGGATGAGCACGCGCAGCGCCGCCTTGTCGGTACGCTCGTTGCCGTGGTCCTTCCACGCCCGGTACAGGAGCCTGGGCATGCCCAGCAGCGCCGACAGCACGACTGGATAGGCCAACATCACCGTGCGCGAGACCTGGCCCGCCCGGTCGAAGACGAAAAACAGCAGCGGCAGGATCGCCAGCAACCCGAACAGACTGGCCTTGATGATGTTGACCAGGTCGGGAATGCTCGCGAACCGCCAGACCCCGCGGTACAGGCCGACCTGCCAGAAGATGAGCCCCTGCACGATCAGGATCAGCAGCATCTCCGGCGACAGCAACGGCGCAACCGCCGCCTGGTCCAGTGCGGAATGCCGGAAATAATTGAGCCCCGCCCATGCCGCCCAGACCATGAGCAGGTCATGCACCACGACCGAAGCACGCGGCAGGCCTGTCCGGACGCGGTCGCTCAAACTGATCATCTAGCGGGCATTCCTTTTCTTGATGTGATCGGCGTTCGTGATGACATGCCAGGCCAGTGTTCCGGTCACGACGCAGATCACTGCCATCGCCACTCCGAGCGCGACGCCCTGCCTTGCCGCCGCGCTGGCCATGGCGACGGCTGCCAGGGTCCACGCACCATAAAGCAAGGTTACCGGCACATGCGACCCGCGGGCGGCCGCCAGGCGCTGGTACGCGTGTCCGACGTGCGCCGACCACCAGCGCTCGCGGCGCACGATGCGCCTTCCCAGCGTCAACGCCGCGTCAATCAGGAAGGCCGAGAGCGGAAGGAAGACCAGCGGGACCAGGCCTGCGCCATCTCCCGTGCGCTCCGGCAGCAGGATCAGGACGGCCAGCACCGCCAGCGCAAAGCCGAGAACGCCGCTGCCGACATCGCCAAGGAAGATCGAAGCCCGCGGGAAATTGAAAGGCAGGAAGCCCAGGCATGCGGCGGCAAGCCCCAGCGCGGCCAATACCGATCCGGGGTCCTTCGACAGCAGCGCGAATCCCACCGCCGCGAGCGCCGCCTGGCTGGTGGCCAGGCCGTCGATTCCGTCCATGAAGTTCCAGACATTGACCAGCACCGGCACCGCCAGCAGCGCCGCGGCCGCAAGCCAAGCGGCGCCACCGGCAGCAACGAGCCCCGCGGCCAGGGCCAGCCCCGCGATCACATGTGCCGCCAGCCGCCACCAGGGCGACAGTGGGCGGTGATCGTCGATATAACCGGCACCGCCCACGAGCAGCACCCCGACAACGGCGGCCGCAGCCAGGGGGCCGGGCAGTCGGCCTTCCGCCGCCAGCACGACGCAGGCCAGCAGCCAGGCCACCGCGATCCCGATGCCGCCTCCGCGCGGAGTCGGCACCTCGTGGCTGCGGCGCTCACCCGGCATGTCGAGCAGGCCGTGTCGAAACGCGTGGCGCCTCGCCAGCCATGCGCCCGCCGCGGCTACCGTGGCAGCCATCGCCAGCCACGGCAGCGTGCTTGTCCAGTCGAGGGGCGCCATCAGACCACGGCGTAGTTCAGCAAGGGCTTGATGCTGCCCCATTCCTTGCAGGAGGGGCATTGCCAATGGTGGCTGCGCGCCCCGAAGCCGCAGCGGTTGCAGCGATACGCGGGGTTGCGCACCAGCAGCTGGTCGGTGATGTGGCGCAGGTCCTGCAGCGTGGCGGCTTCGTGGCCGCCTTCGGCGAGGGTCAGGTCGATCAGCGCCGCCTCACCGCGGACCGAAGGCCGGTCCTTCAGCTGTTCCGCAAGAAAGCGCCGCGCCGCCGGGACCCCCTCCTCCGCCTCGACCAGCCGGGTCAGGGCAAGGACGGGAGCGACGCCCCTGTAGTGCTCGCTCATCTCGGTCAGGAACGCGCGCGCGCCGGGGGAATCACCAACGCGCTCGTAGGCCGACCGCAGGGGCGAAAGGATCTCGGGAAGGTAGTCGGGGTCGTGACGCGCCGCGCGCTCGTATGCGCGGATGGCCGCGGCGTCGTTGCCGGCATCGATCTCGAGCCGCCCTTCAAGCATGCCCGCGCGCACCGACGTCGAGTCCGCGGCGTACGCGCGTACCACCGCCTGGCGCGCGCCGTCGTGGTCGCCCCCGGCGCGCAGGCGCTCGGCAAGCTCGCATTCGAACTGTCCGATCAGCTTGCCCATCGGCTCGCCGGTCACCTGTTCGTAGCGGGTAGCGTTCTCGATCGCCTTCGGCCAGTCGCGTTCGGCCTGGTAGATGTCGATCAGGTGCCGCAGGGCCTGCGGCGCGCGCTGGTCGATGGCTGCAAGTTCGGTGAACACGGTTTCGGCGCGGTCGAGCAGGCCCGAGCGCATGTAGTCCTCGCCCAACGCCAGCAGCGCCTGCACCTTTTGCTGGTCGTTGAGGTCGGGGCGCTGGACCAGGCCCTGGTGCAGCCGGATCGCCCGGTCGACCTCGCCGCGGCGGCGGAACAGATGCCCCAGCGCGACCTGGGTCTCGAACGTTTCCTTGTCGAGCTCCGCGATGTGCAGGAACAGCTCGATCGCCTTGTCCGGCTGCTCGTTGAGCAGATAGTTCAAGCCGCGGAAATAGGTGGTGGAGAGCTTGCTGACCTGGCTGTCGCTGTGGCGCTCGCCGCCGCGGCGCCCGATCACCCATCCGCTGAGCGCGGCGATCGGCAGCAGCAGGAAGAACCAGAACCACTCGGTGACGAAAGCCATGTCAGTTCGCGTCCGTTGCATTGGGGCCGGCAGCCTCCCGGCGCCGGCGCTGGCGCAGCGGCAGGACCACCGACACCATGATTGCCAGGCCACCGGCGATGACGCCAAGCAGCAGGGTTGCCAGCAGGGCCACGCCAAGCGTGGGCCGCAGCACGGCAAGGCCGAAGTCGACCTGGACCACCTGGGGATTGAGTGCGCCCACTGCCACGCCCGTGACGAGGCACAGCATGGCGATGAGGATGCGGATCGGGCGCATGGGCGGCTAGCTTAGCCGAGCCCGTGGCCTGCAGTCAGCAAATGCTTCAGTCTTCGGCCGGCAGCGGCATGACGTCGCTGACGCGCTCGCGAAGCTCCTTGCCGGGCTTGAAATGGGGAACATGCTTGCCGGGCAGCGCGACGGCCTCGCCGGTCTTGGGATTGCGGCCGGTGCGCGGCGGGCGGTAGTGCAGCGAAAAACTGCCAAACCCCCGGACCTCGATGCGCTCGCCGTTGGCAAGGGCACCTCCCATCACCTCCAACAGCGACTTCACCGCAAGGTCGACGTCGTCGGCCTTCAGGTGGCCCTGGCGCTGGGCGAGGATTTCGATGAGTTCAGACTTGGTCATGGTGCCCTGGCTGGCGTCGGACAGCCGATGGCGGCCTGGTTTGACCAGGCCGCCGCCGGATACTGCGGTATTACTCGGACTTGCCGCCCAGCTGTTCGCGCAGCAGCGCGCCCAGCTTGGTGGTGCCGCTGGAGGCATCAGCCGAAGCGCGGTTGTACTCGGCCAGGGTATCGGCCACCTCGGCCTCGTCCTTCGCCTTGATCGACAGCTGCAGGGTGCGGCCCTTGCGATCCATGCCGGTGAACTTGGCTTCGATCGAGTCGCCGACCTTCAGGTGCTGGCTGGCGTCTTCGATGCGCTCGTCGGAGATGTCGCGCGCCATCACGTAGCCCTCGACGCCGTCGGCAAGCTCGATCACCGCGCCCTTGGCGTCGACTTCCTTCACCGTACCGGTGACCTTCGAGCCACGCGGGTTGGCCGCCATGAACTGGCCGAACGGATCCTGCTCCAGCTGCTTGACGCCCAGGCTGATGCGCTCGCGCTCCGGGTCCACCGCAAGCACCACGGCTTCCAGCGTGTCGCCCTTCTTCAGCTCGCGCGCCACGTCTTCACCGGTGGTGGCCCAGCTCATGTCGGAGAGGTGGATCAGGCCGTCGATGCCGCCGTCCAGGCCGATGAAGATGCCGAAGTCGGTGATCGACTTGATCTGGCCGTCGACCTTGTCGCCCTTCTTGTGGATGGCCGCGAAGGTCTCCCACGGGTTGGACGTGACCTGCTTGATGCCCAGCGAGATGCGGCGACGCTCTTCGTCGACGTCCAGCACCATGACCTCGAGCTCGTCACCGACCTGCACGACCTTCTGCGGGTTGACGTTCTTGTTGGTCCAGTCCATTTCGGACACGTGCACCAGGCCCTCGACGCCCGGCTCGATCTCGACGAACGCGCCGTAATCGGTGACGTTGGAGACCTTGCCGAACACGCGGGTGTTGGACGGGTAGCGGCGGGCGATGTTGTCCCACGGATCCTCGCCCAGCTGCTTCAGGCCCAGGCTGACGCGGTTGCGCTCGCGGTCGTACTTGAGCACGCGGACGTCAAGCTCGGCGCCGACTTCAACGACTTCGGACGGATGGCGCACGCGCTTCCAGGCCATGTCGGTGATGTGCAGCAGGCCGTCGATGCCACCGAGGTCGACGAACGCGCCGTAGTCGGTGAGGTTCTTGACGACGCCCTTCAGCACGGCGCCCTCGACCAGCTTCTCCATCAGCTGCTCGCGCTCTTCCGAATGCTCGCTCTCGACCACCGCACGGCGGGAGACGACCACGTTGTTGCGCTTGCGGTCGAGCTTGATGAGCTTGAACTCGAGTTCCTTGCCTTCCAGGTACACCGGGTCGCGCACGGGGCGCACATCGACCAGCGAACCCGGCAGGAACGCGCGGACATCCTTGATGTCGACGGTGAAGCCGCCCTTGACCTTGCCGCTGATGCGGCCGGTGACGGTTTCGTTCTTCTCGAGGGCTTCCTCGAGCTCGTCCCACACCATGGCGCGCTTGGCCTTCTCGCGCGACAGCACGGTCTCGCCGAAGCCGTTCTCGAGGGAGTCGAGCGCGACCTTGACGATGTCGCCCTCGGCGACGTCGATCTCGCCGGCGTCGTTACGGAACTGTTCGATCGGCACGATGCCTTCGGACTTGAGGCCGGCGTTGATGACGACAACGTCGGTGCGCACCTGGATCACGGTGCCGGTGACGATGGAGCCCGGCTTCAGCTTGGCCAGGTGGGCCTCGCTCTGTTCGAACAGTTCTGCGAATGATTCGGTCATTGGAAAAATACTCTGTTGATGAAACAGACCGGGGCCGCGTGCGCGGGCCGTCGGTCCACCCGTTGTCGGCGCGCGCGGGATTGCGCCTTGCCGTGAGTGCTGGTTGGAAAAAGGAAAATCCGCGCGGCGGATGCTGCGCGGGGCCACCTGCTGCGATGGATCAGGCCCCGTGGCCCGGCACCAGGGCCAGGACGCGTGCGACCACGGCATCGATGCCCTGGGCGGTGGTATCGATGCGGACGGCCCCTTCGGCCGGTCGCAACGGTGCCACCGCGCGGCTGGCGTCGCGCGCGTCGCGGGCAAGAATCTCCCGCAGCAGACCAGCCAATGTAACGGAAACCCCCTTGTCCTTCAACTGTTTATAGCGTCTTTCCGCGCGCTCCTCGGCGCTTGCGGTAAGGAATACCTTGGTCGCGGCATCGGGGAAGATCACCGTGCCCATGTCGCGGCCGTCGGCCACCAGACCCGGCGCGCGGCGGAAGGCGCGCTGGCGCTCGGTCAGCGCCGAACGCACCTCGGGAATGGCCGCGATCGCCGAGGCGGCCGCGCCCGCGGTCTCGGTGCGCAGCTCGTCGGTGGCATCATTGCCGTTGACCAGCACCCGCGGCTCGCCGTCGGCGCTGTCACGGAAGCCGATCTCGGTGTCGAAGGCGCAGCGGACCAGGGCTCCGGCGTCGTCCAGGTCGAGGTCGGCCCAGCCCGCGGCCACGCCGACCGCGCGATACAGCGCCCCGGAATCCAGGTAGTTCCAGCCCAGTCGCTTGGCCACCGCGCGGCTGATCGTGCCCTTGCCCGAGCCCGAGGGGCCATCGATGGTGAGTACGGGGATGGCGGCGTCGGTCATGGCAGGCTCCGGGAGGGGGTGGCCATTCTAGACCGGCCCGCGCCCCCGGGCCCGCGGGCACTTGATCCGGGACGTGAATGCCCGCTAGAATTGCGGGCTTGTTTTGTCCCAACCATTTTTTCGAGGTTTGTCATGAAGGTCCTGTCCTCCCTGAAGTCGGCGAAGGCCCGTCACCGCGACTGCAAGGTCGTTCGTCGTCGCGGCAAGATCTTCGTGATCTGCAAGTCGAACCCGCGTTTCAAGGCCCGCCAGCGCTGAGCTGCGCGCCAGGGCGACCGGCGTGCGCTGCATGCCACGTTCGTCCGAACGCCCTGGAAGGCCGCAGCGATGCGGCCTTTCGCGTTTCCGGCCCGCCGCGGCGTGACCGCCCGCCCGCTTCTTCGCCCGTGTTCGCTGCAGGCACGCGCGATCTGTTAAAACCGCTGCGGCTGCAGTCCGTGCAGCGTCACCGGGGAGATCCGACATGCGCCTGTTCCTTGCACTGACCACCGCCGCCCTGCTTGCCGCCGCCGCCGGCGCCAGCGCCGATACACTGCTGATCGATCGCGTCCAGCATGAAGCCGGCGTCGCGCTGCCCACCCGCGGCATGGCCATGTCCGCGGTCGAGGCCCGCTTCGGCGCCCCCGCCGAACGCCTCGACCCGCGCGGCGGGCAAAAGAGCCAGTGGCCGACCATCAACCGCTGGGTCTACCCCGCCTTCACCGTCTACTTCGAGAACAGCCGGGTGATCGACGCCGTCGCCAACCAGGCCACCGCGGGCGAGACCGGGCCCAAGCCGCCGATCCGCTGAGCCGATGACCCTGAAGACCCTGCGTTTCCCCGCGGAGTGGGAGCCCCAGTCCGCGATCCTGCTGGCGTGGCCGCACGCCGACACCGACTGGGCCGAGCGCCTGGGCCAGGTCGAGGAGACCTACATCGCCCACGTCGCCGCGATCACCCGTTTCCAGCGGGTGCTCATCTGCGTGGCCGACGACGACGTCGAGGCCTACGCCCGCGCCAGGCTTGCCTCCAACCGCATCGACATGGCGCGGGTCGGCTTCATCGCCCTTCCCTACAACGACACCTGGCTGCGCGACACCGGCCCGATCACGCTCCGGGCCGGGGACGGCTTCGCGCTGCTCGACTTCCGCTTCACCGGTTGGGGCGGGAAGTTCGAGGCAGGCGAAGACGACCGCCTGGTGCAGCGCCTGCACGAAACTGGAATCTTCATTGATAGTTCGCTGCAAACTATTGATTTTGCTCTTGAAGGCGGCGGCATCGAGACCGATGGCCAAGGCAGCCTGCTGACCACCTGGCGCTGCCTGCACGAGCGCCATCCGCAAGCGTCCCGTGAAGAGCTCGACGCCTGGCTGCGCGGCTGGCTGCACCAGGACCGGGTGCTCTGGCTCGAGCATGGCTACCTCGAGGGCGACGATACCGACGCCCACGTCGACACCCTCGCCCGCTTTGCTCCGGACAACGCCATCGTCTTCCAGGCCTGCGACGACCCCGCCGACCCGCACCATGCGGAACTCGCGGCGATGGGCGCCGAGCTCGCCGCGCTGCGCACCGCCGACGGTCGCCCCTACCGGCTGTTCCCGCTGCCCTGGCCGCAGCCGGTGCTCGACCGCGGGCGCCGGCTCGCCGCCAGCTATGCCAACTACCTGGTGATCAACGACGCCGTGCTGATGCCCGCCTACGACGATCCGGCCGACGACCTCGCCGCCGCGGTGCTGGCCGAGGCCCATCCGGGCCGCGAAGTGGTGCAGGTGCCCTGCCGCGCACTGATCTGGCAGAACGGCAGCCTGCACTGCATCTCCATGCAGTTGCCGGCCGGCCTCATCTAGCGGACAGCAGCGCCGGCCTACAATGGCCGGCCCACGAAGCACCGCTGCAGGCCTGCAATCGATGAAGAAGACCAACACGCTCCCCGTCGCCCTCGTCCAGGAACGCAACCATGGCGGTGCGGCGGAGAACCTCGAGGTGATCGAAGCCCGCGTCGGCGAAGCCGCGCGCCAGGGCGCGAAGCTGGTCGTGCTGCAGGAGCTGCACAACGGGTCGTACTTCTGCCAGCACGAGTGCGTCGACGAGTTCGACCTCGCCGAGACGATTCCCGGCCCCAGTACCGAACGGCTGTCGACGCTGGCCAAGGAGCACGGCGTGGTCCTGGTCAGTTCGCTGTTCGAGAAGCGCGCCACCGGGCTGTACCACAACACCGCGGTGGTGCTCGACGCCGACGGCAGCATCGCCGGCAAGTACCGCAAGATGCACATCCCCGACGATCCCGGCTTCCACGAAAAGTTCTACTTCACGCCCGGCGACCTCGGATTCGAGCCGATCGACACCTCGGTCGGCCGCCTGGGCGTGCTGGTGTGCTGGGACCAGTGGTATCCCGAAGCCGCGCGGTTGATGGCGCTCGCGGGTGCGGAGCTGCTGCTCTACCCGACCGCCATCGGCTGGGATCCCACCGATGACCAGGACGAAAAACAGCGCCAGCGCGACGCCTGGATCCTGAGCCACCGCGGCCACGCGGTCGCCAACGGGCTGCCGGTGCTGTCCTGCAACCGCGTCGGCCACGAGCCGTCGCCACATGCTTCCGACAATCGCACCGGCGCGTCGGGCATCGACTTCTGGGGCAACAGCCACGTGCTCGGCCCGCAGGGCGAATTCATCGCCGAAGCCGGCGGCGACGCAACGATCCTGACCTGTGAGGTCGACCTGGGCCGCAGCGAGGACGTGCGGCGCATCTGGCCCTTCCTCCGCGACCGCCGCATCGACGCCTACGGCGACCTGCTGCGCCGCTACCGCGACTGACGCGCGCGCCGCAGCCCGCCCGACCCCGGACTCCCATGACTGAAACCACCACCCCGGCCGCCGACGGGATCGAAGCCGTCGACGCGGCTGCCGCCGGCTTCGACCTTGCAAGCCAGCCGCATGCCATCGTCGAGCGCGACGGCGTGCGCTACACCCTGCTCGGCACCGCGCACGTCTCGCGCGCCAGCGTCGACGCCGTGCGCGCGGCGATCGCCAGCGGCGACTACGACGCCATCGCCGTCGAGCTCGACGCGCAGCGCCTGAAGGCCATGACCGATCCCGCGACGCTCGGCAGCCTGGACCTGGTGAAGGTGCTGCGCGAGGGCAAGACCCCGCTGTTTGCCGCCAACCTCGCGCTGGCCGCCTACCAGCGCCGCCTGGCCGAGCAGATGGGCGTGGAGCCCGGCGCCGAGCTCAAGGCCGCGGCCGCCGACGCCACTGCGCGCGGCCTGCCGCTGCAGCTCATCGACCGCGATGTCGGCCTGACCTTCAAGCGCGCGATGCAGAGCCTGGGCTGGTGGGGGCGCGCCAAGGTCAGCGCCAGCCTGCTGATGGGGCTGCTGTCGAGCGATGAAGTGGGTGAAGAGGAGATCGAACGGCTGAAGCAGGGCGACGTGCTCGAATCCAGCTTCACCGAGTTCGCCGGCCAGACACCGGAGCTCTACGAGGCGATCATCGCCGAGCGCGACCGCTACATGGCCGCGAACCTGCGCGACGCGCCGGCGGATGCACGCAATGTGCTGGCGGTGGTCGGCGCGGGCCACCTCAAGGGCCTGGCCGCCCACCTGCGCGAAGACACCGCGCCACCGGCCGAGATCCGCGCAACGCTGGAGCAGGTGAAGCCGAAGTCCCGCATCCCGTGGATGGAGCTGATCATCGGCACGGTCGTGATCGGCGGCTTCGCCTGGGGCTTCTGGCGCGGCGGCTTCGACGTCGGCACCGACCTGGTGCTGCAGTGGGTGCTGGTCACCGGCGGCCTGGGCGCGCTCGGCTGCGCCATCGCCGGTGGCCATCCACTGAGCATCCTGTCGGCATTCATCGCCTCGCCGCTGACGCCGCTGCATCCTGCGCTGGCATCGGGCACCGTCAGCGCGGTGGTCGAGGCCGCACTGCGCAAGCCGACCTACGACGATTTCATGGCCCTGCGCGAGGACGTCAACACCGCGCGCGGCTGGTGGCGCAACCGTGTGGCGCGGGTGCTGCTCAACTTCTTCCTCACAAGCCTTGGCACCGCCATCGGCGTCTGGACCGGCGGGCTGCGCATCCTCGGCAAGCTGCTCGGCTGAGCCGACAGTCCGTCGCGCACCGATTCGAGGCTATAGCCGCTCCTACAGTCGAAGGAAGCCGTTCCCGCAGGGCGGGGGCGGCGGTCAGGTCGCCGTGACCACCGCATCCCCGCGCTTTCGCCGTGCCCGCCGCAGCAATCTAGATGTCCCTCCGGCCAGGTCATCCAGGATCGCGTAGATCGTCGGCAGGAACAGCAGGCTGACCACCGTCGAGAACGCCAGCCCACCGGCCACCGCGCGCGCCATCGGCGAGTACGCCAGGCCGCCCAGGACCACCGTCTCGCTGAGCGAGATCGGCACCATCGCAAGGATCGCCGTGCCCATGGTCATCAGGATCGGGCGCAGGCGTTCGCGGCTGCCTTCGACCAGCGCATCGGTGCGTGACAGTCCGCGTCGACGCAGGTTGTTGATGTGCTCGACCATCACGATGCCGTTGTTCACCACCACGCCCATCAGCACCAGGATGCCGATGAAGGCCATGATCGTGAACGAGGTGCCGGTGAGCCAGAACAGCCAGAACACGCCCAGGATCGAGAACAGCACGCAGCTCATGATCGCCGACGGGAACAGCAGC
Organism: Luteimonas sp. A537; assembly: GCF_054052065.1. NCBI lineage: Bacteria > Pseudomonadati > Pseudomonadota > Gammaproteobacteria > Lysobacterales > Lysobacteraceae > Luteimonas > Luteimonas renzhihongae. The sequence continues at coordinate 409,223 of NZ_JBSVRH010000004.1, read as the reverse complement.
GACTCGAAGACCGCCGCCATCACCACGTAGATCATCACCAGCGCCAGCACGAAGTTGAACAGCATCTGGTTCATCGCCTGCTGGCCTTCCTCGAAGCCGCTGCCGGAGAACGTGTGGCCGTAGCCGGCCGGCAGCGACACCGAGTCCAGCACCTCTTCCATGGCCTTGCGCGCGGCTTCCATGGTCGTCTCGCCCTCCAGGTTGGCCTGGACGCCAAGCGCGGTCTGGCGGTCGTGGCGCGAGATCTGCGATGCGGACGCGGAGACTTCCATGTTCACCATGGCCGACAGCGGCACCTGGCGTCCGTCGGGCGCGCGCACCATGAAGGACGCGACGTTGGCGGGACCGTACTCCTCGGCGCCGCTGAAGCGGACCCAGACCGGGACTTCGCTCTCGCCACGGCGGTACTCGCGCAACTGGGTGCCGCGCAGCGCCATCGACACGAAGGACGAAACCTGTTCGGCGCTGAAGCCGAAGGCGGCCGCACGCTCGCGATCGACGCGGATGGCCAGTTCGTCGATGCGGTTCCCGTCGTCCATGCGCACGTCGCGCAGCTCGGGGCGCGCTTCCAGCATCGGCACCACATCCCCGGCGATTTCGCGCAACACCGCCGCACTGTCGCCGACCAGCTGCACGCTGACATTCTGGCCGAGGCCGCCTCCGCCGCCGCCCTGCCCGCCGGGGCTGGACACGCCAATCTCGGCGCGTGCCGACTTCGGAAGCGCCTTGCTGATCGCCTCCGAGAGCGGCTTGACGTCGGCGATGCCTTCTTCGAAGGTGATCATCGTCCCCGCGTCGTTGCCTTCGCTGAAATACGAGTAGAGCTGCGTGATGCGGAATTCCTTCCTGTTCTCATCCAGGAACGCTTCCACGCGCCGCACTTCGTCGGACATCTGCGGCAGCGTGTAGCTGCCATTCCATTTGTAATACAGCTGGATTTCGCCCTGTTCGCCGCCGCCGAACATGTCGAAGGTGGTGCGCGTCATCGGCACCATGCTCACCGCCACCACCAGCAGGATCCCGAACACACTCCAGCCGCGGCGCGCCAGGCTCCAGCGCAGCAGGCGCGCATAGCGATCCTGCATCCGCCGGATCATGCCGCCCTTTTCCACCAGTGCCGGCGGCGTGCGCATGCGCGCCGACAGCATCGGGATCAGGCTCACCGCCACCAGCCACGAGGCCAGCAGCGAGACCGAGATCGTGATCGCGATCTGGGCCATGAAGATGCTGATGTCGTTGACCTCGCCCAGCAGGTTGGGCAGGAACACGATGCAGTGGCACAGCGTGCCCGCCGACAGCGCGATCGCGACGTGCTTCGTGCCCGCGAGCGAGGCCCGGACCGGATTGCCCGGGTCGCGTTCACGCTCCTGGTAGATGCTCTCGACCACCACCACGGCGTTGTCCACCAGCATGCCGACCGCCAGCAACAGGCCCATCAGGCTCAGCACGTTCAGCGTCACGCCGAAGAAGTGCATGAAGCCGAGCGTCATGATGAAACAGATCGGGATCGCCAACGTCACCATCAACGTCGAGGGCCAGTGGCGCAGGAAGAAGAACAGCACCACGATCGACAGCAGCAGGCCGATCGCGCCGGCCTCGGCCAGCTCGACCAGCGAGCTGGTCACCTCGTCGCCCATGTCGTGCATGACCTTGAAATCGATCCCCTCCAGCCCCGGCTCACTTGCTGCGGCGCGCATCTCGGCCAGCACCGTGCGCGAGACTTCCACCAGGTTCGCGTCGCGCTCCTTGAAGACCTCCAGGCCCACCGCATTGCGCCCGTCCAGGCGACGCGCGTAGTCCATGCGCTCGGGCTTGAGGTGCACCTCGGCGATGTCTCCCAGGCGCAGGCCACTGGGGTCGATGACGAGCTCGCGCAGCTGCTCGAGGGTAGTGATCTCTCCCTGTGGCTGCACGCGCAGGCGCATGCCACCGTCCTCGATCGTCCCCGCCGACACCGAGAAGTTCACCGTGCGCAGGCGCTGGGCCAGGGTGTTCAAGGCCACGCCGTGGGCATTCAGCCGGTCGGGATCGATCGCGATCTCGACCTCACTCGCGGGCGCGCCGTTGATCTCCACGCGGGCGACGCCCGGGATCCGCTCCAGCCTGCGCTTGAGCAGGCGCTCGAGCATGTCGTAGGAGGAAGACAGGTCGACGTCACCCGCCAGGCGCACCCGCAGGATCGCCTGGTCGCCGCTTGACCACTTGAAGACGAAGTAACGGCGAAAATCGTCGGGCAACTCGTCGCGGACCGCATCCAGACGCTCGCGCGCCTCGGAGGCCGTGATCGCGATGTCGCGCTCCCAGTCGCGGAACTGAAGGAACACCGAGGCGCCGTTGGCGCTGGCGCTGCCGCGCATGCTCTTGATGCCGGTCATCGTGGCCAGCGCCTCCTCGGCCGGGCGCAGCAGGTTGCGCTCCACTTCCTCGGGGCTCGAGCCCTCGTAGGGCAGCTGCACGAACAGGAGCGGCGCCGACACGTCGGGCAGCGCCTCCAATGGCAGGCGGAAGCCGGCGATCAGACCCACCACCACCAGGGAAATGAACAGCATCACCGTGGTGACCGGCCGCCGCAGGCTGAATTCGGCGACGCTCATGCCGGCAGGCCCTTGCCCTCGCCGCGATCGTCATCACCCGCGGCGATGCGCACCCGGCGCCCGCGTTCGAGGTAGTAGTCATCGCCGCGGCGGTCGAGCAGGTCGTACACGACCGGGATTACCAGCAGGGTGAGCAGGGTCGATACCAGCAGCCCGCCGATCACCGTGACCGCCATCGGCGAACGCACTTCCGCACCCTCGCCGAAGGCCAGCGCCAGCGGCATGAAGCCGAACAGCGTGGACAGCGTGGTCATCACGATCGGCCGCAGGCGCGAGCGCGCGCCCTCGACCAGCGCGTCGCGCTTGGCCACGCCGGCCTCGCGCAGCTGGTTGACCTTGTCGATCAGGATGATCGCGTTCTTGACCACCAGCCCCACCATCAGGATCAGGCCGATGAACACCACCACCGAGATCGTGTTGCCGGTCAAGAGCAGCGCCAGGATCGCGCCCACCATCGCCAGCGGGATGGTGAACAGGATCACGAAGGGATGCAGCAGCGATTCGAACTGCGAGGCCATTACCAGGTAGACCATGAAGATCGCCAGGCCGAAGGCGAACAGCAGCGAAGACAGCGACTCCGCCAACTCCTCGCCCTGGCCACCGATGTGCATGCCGATGCCGGCGCCCAGCGGGTTGGCGGCCACCAACGCACGCACTTCCTCGACCGCGGCACCCAGGTCGATGTCGCGCAGGTTGGCCGACACCACCGCCACGCGGCCCAGGTCGGCGCGATGGATCTCGCTTGGACCGGTGGTCGCCACCACGTCCGCGACCGCGGACAGGCGCACCGGTCGCGTCGAACCCGGATTCACGATCAGGTCGCGGATCGCACGAACCGAATCGCGTTCCGACTCGCGGGCGCGCACCAGCACGTCGATCTTGCGGTCGCGGAAGTCGTAGCGCGTGGCCACTTCGCCGCGCACCGAGTTGACCACCGCATCGGCCACTTCGCGCGTGGTCAGGCCCATCGCTCCGGCACGCTCCTGGTCGAAGACGATGCGGATCTCGGGTGCGCCCTGCTCCACCGTGGATTTCACGTCGGCGTAGTGCGGACTGCCGCGCAGCAGCGCGGCCAGGCGAGTGCCGGCCGCTGCGAGCGCATCGAGATCATGGCCCTGCAGCTCGATTTCCAGGGGACTGGAGAAGCTGAAGAGCGCCGGACGGCTGAAGTCGACCTGCACGCCCGGCTCGCCCTGCATCGTTGCGCGAAGTCCGTCGGTCAGCCGCGCTTCGACTTCGGCACTGCCGCCACCCTCCATCACGATCGACAGGCGGCCGATGTTCTCGCCACTGTCGGTGGGATTGGCATCCAGGCGGGTGCCGGTGCCGCTGACGCCGAACAGCACCGAGGTGCCTTCGTCGTCCGCATGCGCCTGCTGCACGCGGCGCATCAGCGCGTCGGTCTCGCGCAGCGGCGTGCCAGGCGGCAGCCGCATGGTCATCTCGAAGCGGTCCTGCGCGAGCTGCGGGATCAGGTCGGTGCCCAGCGTCGGCACGATCGCCATGCTCGCCACGAATGCCACCCCGGCGACGCCCAGAACCAGGCCCGGTCGCGCCAGCGCCCCGGGCAGCAGGCGTATATAGCCGCGCTCGGCACGGTCATAGGGCGCCATGGCCAGGCGGCTTGCCGCGCCCATGGGACGTCCAACGACCGCCGAAAGCAGGCGCCCCGCGCGGATCGCCACCCACGCGACGGCGAAGACCACGGCACGGAAGACCTTGCCCGTCCAGCGCGCGATGAACGCGAACGGCCTCTGCCAAGGCGAGGTCGGGCGCCATTCGGGATGCGGCGTCTCCTCGGGAAAGGCCATCGGCGCCTCCGACTTCAGCGCGCTCAGCATCGGGATCAGGGTCATCGCCACCACCAGCGAGATGCCCACGGCCAGCGCGATGGTCATCGCCTGGTCGCGGAACAGCTGGCCGGCGATGCCTTCCACGAACACCAGCGGCAGGAACACCGCGATGATCGTCAGCGTGGACGCCACCACCGCCATGCTCACTTCGCGGGTGCCCGCGATTGCCGCGTCGAGGATGCCCAGCCCGCGCTCGCGCGCCTTGGCGATGCTCTCCAGCACCACGATCGAATCGTCCACCACCAGGCCCGTGGCCAGCGCCAGGCCGCCCAGCGACATGACGTTGAGGCTGAGCCCCATCTGGTCCATGAAGAAGAAGGTGGTGATGATCGAGACCGGCAACGAGATGCCGATCACGAAGGTGCTCCAGCCGTTGCGCAGGAACAGGAAGATGATCAGGATCGCGAGCGTGCCGCCGAGGATGGCGTCGTTGCGCACGCCCGAGATCGCCGCGCGGATGAAGCGCGCCTGGTCGTCGACCACGTCAAGGCGCACGTTCTCCGGCAGGTCCTTCCGGATGGCCTGCAAGCGCGCCTCGACCGCCGCGGCGGTGGCGACGGTGTTGGCGTCGCCCTCCTTGTAGATCGCAAGTTCAACCGCCTCGCGGCCGTCGAGGCGGATGATCGCCTCACGTTCCTTGTAGCCCTGGCGGACCTCGGCGATGTCGCCCAGGCGCACGGCGCGGCCATCGGCCACGGCGCGGTTGGACGCAGCCGCAGCGCTTTGCGCGGACATCGCCGCGGCCAGCACCGAAGCATCGCCGGACGCCGCCGCGATCCGTGCGACCTCGTCGGCGCCGCCGCCGCCGGCCCCGGCCGACTGCGTGGCCACCAGCATCCCGCGGATCTCATCGACGCTCGCGAACTGGTTGACCGTGCGCACCAGGTAGCGCTGCGTGCCCTGTTCCAGGCGCCCGCCCGACAGGTTGATGTTCTCTTCGCGCAGGCGCTGCACCACCGCGTCGACCGACAGGCCGATGCGCGCCAGCGCCTGCAGGTCGAGCTCGACCTGGATCTCGTCCTCAAGGCCGCCGCCAACCTTGACCGCGGCCACGCCCGGGACCGGTTCGACCTTCTTCTTCAGATCGTCGTCGGCGTAGCGGCGCAGCAGGGTGAGCTGGCGGATGGCATCGCCCTCACCGTCGTCGGCGCTGAGCGCCAGGCGCAGGATCGGCTCGGTGGATGGATTGAAGCGCAGCAGCAGCGGCGGCTCGACTTCCAGCGGCAGCGCAAGGGTGTCGAGCTTGTCGCGCACCTCCAGGCTGGCCTGGTCCATGTCCGTGCCCCAGGCGAACTCCAGCACCACGTCGCTCTGGCCTGTACGCGAAACCGAGCGCAGCTTGCGCACGCCCTTGACCACGCCCAGCGCCTCTTCGACCGGCTCGCTGACCAGGGTCTCGATTTCCTGCGGCGCGGCGCCGGTGTATTCGGTCCGCACGGTCAGCGTCGGATAGCTGATGTCCGGCAGCAGGTTGACCTTGAGGTTGCCCAGCGCGATCAGGCCGAACAGCAGCAGGCTGACCGTCACCATCGCCACCGTCACCCGGCGGCGCACCGAGAAGCCGACCAGGCCGTCGGCGCGCAGCGTGCCGTCCACGCCGTCGTGTCCCGTCCCCTGGGCGCTCATTACTGCGTCCCGTCGGTCGCGTCGTCGCCGGCTTCGGCATCGGCTTCGGCCACTTCGACCGGCGCATCGCCGATCACCTGCACCGCGCTGCCGTCGCGCAGCGCGATCTTGCCCGCGGTGACGACGCGATCGCCTTCCACCAGTCCGTCGCGGACCTCGATGTAGTCGCCGTCGACATAGCCGGTGATGATCGCGGTGCGCACCGCCTTGCCATCGCGGACGACGAACACCGCCGGTTCGCCATCGTCCTCCAGCAGCGCGCCGCGCGGTATCGCCAGCGCCGCGGCGCGGTTGTCGTAGTCGATGCCGATGCGCGCGAACATGCCCGGTTGCAGTGCGCCATCGTGTGGATCGAAGGCGCAGACCACGCGGAAGGTGCCGCTGCCGGCATCGACCACCGGGGCGATGCGGTCGACCACGCCGACGAACTGGCGCCCCGACAAGGCGTCGACCTGCATGCGTACCGGCAGGCCCTCGCGCAACGTCGTCAGGTCGCGCTCGGGCACGTTGAGCGTGGCCTCCAACCGCGAGTTGTCGACGATGCGGATGATCGGCGTGTTGATCTGCACGAAGTTGCCGGGCTTGATCGAGCGCGATGCGACCACGCCGGAGATCGGCGCGGTGACATTCGTGTACGACAGCTCCAGCTGCGCCAGGCGCCAGGTGGCACGCGCGTTCTCGAGGTCGTAGCGCAGCTGGTCATGATCGCCCACGCTGACCATCTGCTGCTTCACCAGCTCGCTGGCACGGCGGAAATTGGCCTCGAGCTTCTTCACCTGGGCATCGACCTGGGCCAGGTTGAGCCGCGCGCGGTCGGCATCGATGCGCACGAGCACCTGGCCCGCGCGCACCGCGTCGCCTTCTTCCACCAGCACCTCGAGCGCGACGCCGGAGGTCTTGGCGACCACCTGCGCCTCGGCGCGCGCCTCGAGCGATGCGCTGCCGCTGTAGCTCGCGGCCATCGCGCGCGGTGCGGCCGCCGCCGCTTCCACGGTGACCGGCGGCGGGCCATCGCCCTCCTTCGCGGCCTCGTTCTCCGCACGGCTCCCACAGCCGGCGAGAAGGAGCGTTGCGGCCAGCAGGGCGACGGCGGTGCCGGCGAAGGAACGTCGGACAGGAGGGCGGATTGCGGACATGGGGAGACAGGCCAGAATGGTGTGGTAGGAATGTACATCACTGGGACAGGCGGCTGAATCCGCCGAAGGTCATGCATGCCAATGGCATGTGACGGGGCCGACGTAGCCCCTGCGGAACGGACGGCTTTAACAGCGCTCCGCTCCGTCGCTATACTGCGGCGATGGTCGACGACGGGGAATTGTCGCCGGCCCCCATCCTTCAACTTTTACAGGACGCGGAACACGACATGATGCGACCGTTGCCGATCGCCGCCTGCCTTGCCCTTGCCTTCGCCGTACACGCACCCGCCGCGCTCGCGCAGCAGGTCGTCGCCGAGGGCACGCCCGACGCAGGCCGCATGCTCACCTATACCTGCGTGGGCTGCCACGGCATCGAAGGCTACAAGAATGCCTATCCGCACTACCACGTGCCCAAGATTGGCGGCCAGTCCAGCGAATACCTGGTCAACGCGCTCACCGAGTACCGCAACGGCACGCGCAAGCATCCGACCATGGAGGTCCAGGCGCAGAGTTTCTCCGACCAGGACATCGCCGACATCGCCGCTTTCCTTTCGGGCCTGACGCAGTGAGCCGCGCCATGAAGACTTCCGCACTCGGCCTTGCCGTCGCACTTGGCACCAGCCTCCTCCTCGTCGCCTGCGGTGGTGCGCCGGCGGAACCGGGCCTGGTGCAGGCCACCTCGGTCAACTCCCTGCCCGTGGGCCGCATCGCCGAAGGCGAGGCGCGCGCCAACGTCAAGGGCGAGGCCACGGGCCAGACCTGCATCGACTGCCACGGTGCCGATGGCAACGCGCCACTGGACGCGACCTATCCCAAGATCGGCGGTCAGTACCAGGACTACCTGGCGCATGCGCTGCAGGCCTACCGCAGCGGCCAGCGCGACCATCCGCTGATGTCCAACCAGGCGCGCGACCTCGACGACCAGCAGATCGCCGACCTCGCTGCCTGGTTCGCATCGCGTCCGGCGCAGGTCCGCGACCTCCACGGCGTCCACAGCATCAACTGAGGTCCACGCCCGGCAAGCTGTCCACGAAGCCCGCCATGCGCGGGCTTCGTGCCGTCCGGGCATCGGGGACCGCCGCTCCTGGCAGGGTCTTCGCTCAGGGCTGCGGCGGCGGGCCGAGGCTGTCCTGGTCTTCCTGCAGCTCCCGCTTGAACGGGACGTCCGGCGGCGGGCGTGCCGCTGCCGGCTGCTCCTGCAGGTTGGGATCGACGATGCCGCAGCCGCCGCCGAGGGCCAGCATGACGGTGACGCAGCGAATCGTCTTGGTGGTCCCGGGGATCGGTATCAGCACTTCGGTGACGCTGCGCCGCACCCATTCCTCGAGCAGGCTCTCGCTGGGCATCCAGAAGCGGTCGAACGACGTCGGCTCGTAGTCGTAAGGCGGGCGCTTCAGCCAGGTGCCGTGGCGGTCGATGTTTTCGAAGTCCTCGGTGATCGTGCCCGGCGGCAGGCCGCCGCCAACGCGGCCATCGCCGGGCAGGCGCGGGCTGCCGTCGGCGTTGAACAGGCCCGGGGCGCCCGGCGTGCCGGCCTGCCGGCCCGGCACATCGCGCACGGAGTCGCCCCAGTCGTCGCTGGCGCCAGCGGATGGAAGCGCACCTGGCGGCTGTCCAGGCCGCTGTCCGGCGCCTGACGCCGGGCTCCCGGTACTGCGCGCGCCAGGGCCGGCCTCCGGACGGCCGCCGGCAGCGGCGCTTTGCCGATCCGCCGCCCCTTCGCCCACGGCCCGTTCCGACAGCGTCGACGCAGGCCCGCGTTCCGCGGTGCCCGCAGTCGCGCCAGCAGCGGCGGAAGCCGGTCGCGCCGCGGGCATCGGCACCGCACGCTCGCGGGCCGACGGCGCAGCGGTCGTTGCGTCGCGGGTGCGGATCGGTGCAATTTCGATCGACGGACGGACTGCGACATCGCGCGCCTCGGCGAGTTCGATCTCGCGTTCGACCACCGCCACGCCGCGCGGCGAGGGCCGCGGCACGGCCACGTCCACCACGCGGGTCGCGGGCGCCAGCGGCACCTGCACCTCGGCGGGCGCCTGCACCTCGATCTCGCGGTTGCGCACGGCGACCTCGGCCACCGGGGTGGAGGGTGCCTGCAGCGCGATCTCGCGCGCGGGCGGCACGACGAAGTCGCTGTCCGGGATGTCGACCTCGGTGACCTGGAGCACGTCGGGCGCCTCGACCTGCGGTGGTGCAAGCTCGGGCACGTCGAGGACCATCTCGCGCTCGGGGAGCGGCGGCGGCGCGGCCGGTGCATGCTCCAGCTGCACGTCCGTAGGCGTTTCCACGGCTGGCGCGACTTCCCGCGGCAAGGCGCTCGCCGCTGCCCGCGCTGCCGAGGCAGGGTCCGCGGGCGATTCGACCGGCGCCTCAACCGCTCCGCCACCGGTGTCGTCCGGAGTGCCCTCGCCGATGTACTCCACCTGCAGCACGTGCTCCTCGCCGTCGCGTGCATCCTCCAGGGGCGCGGCGAAATGGAAGCGGGCGAGCATCAGCCACACCAGCGCCACCGCGAACAGCAGGTGCAGCAGCAGGCTTCCCGACGTCGCGGCGATGCGCGTCCAGCGCTCGTCGCGACTGGCTGGCTGCCATTCCTGGCGCCACAGCGTAGTGAAGGCCCGCCAGCGCCCGGGGGGCTCGCTGCCGGCGGCCGGCAGCGCTGGCTCACGCGCGGCAAGGATCGCGAGTAGTTCGTCCGCCGTGGCTCCGCTGATGTGCCCGGGACGCGCCGCCATGGCCGTGAACCAGTCGCGCCAGCCTGGCGGAAACTCGCCGGGTGGCGGCTGTGGCCGCAATGAACGCCGCATGCGTCGGCGCAGGGCTTCGATCAGTTCGGCGGAAGTGAACATCCGTCGGCGTCGAAGCGTGTCGGGCGATCAGGCCGAAGCGCGCGGGATGTACGGCGCCGCACCCGTGTCATGGTCGGTGGCGTCGCGCACCGCGGTCACCCCGGGCACCTGTTCGAGCAGGGTCTTTTCGATCCCCTGCTTGAGGGTGACGTCGGCCATGCCGCAGCCGTGGCAGCCACCGCCGAAGCTGAGGATCACAACGCCCTCCGCACTGACCTCCTGCACGCTGACATGGCCACCGTGCGACGCCAGCTGGGGATTGACCACGTGTTCGATCGTCCAGCGCACGCGCTCGACCAGCGAGGCTTCGTCCTCCGGCTTCACGCCCTTGATGCGCGGCGCGCGGATCTGCAGCTGGCCGCCGGTGGCAAGGGTGGTGTAGTCGATTTCGGCGCCTTCCAGGAAAGGCACGCTCTCGGCGTCGAGCCAGAGGGTGAAGCCGGTGCAGTCCACCGCCCATTCGTCACCGCGCAGCTCATCGGGCGCGGCGAACTCCAGGCGCACGTCGGCCTGCGGCGTACCCGGGCGCATCGCGCCCAGGCGCACGCCCATGCCGGGCACGGCCTCGCGTTCGATGAGCTTGCGGAAATGGGTCTGCGCGGAGTCTGAGATCTGGATCATGCGGGTATTCTAGCCGCCCTGCCCGGGTTTGCCGGCGATGCCGGCTGGCGACGTGCCGATCGACATCGGTCGTTCAGCAGCCCGGGCCGCCTGTCCAGGAGCCGACCATGTCCGACCACACCTCTCTTGCCCGCGCCCACTGCACTCCACGCCGTGGCCCGGATCACCGCCTGGCCGAGGCCCGAATCCGCGAATTCATGTCCGAAGTGCCCGAATGGACCCTGGCCGAGGAAGGCAAGGCACTGGTGCGGACCTTCCGCTTCCCCGACTACCGGCACACCATGTCCTTCGTGAATGCGCTGGCACACATGGCCAACCGCGAAGACCACCACCCCGACCTCGGCGTGCACTACGACCGCTGCGAGGTGCGCTGGTCGACCCATGACGTCGACGGCCTGAGCGAGAACGACTTCATCTGCGCCGCGCGCACCGACGAACTCGCCGCCTGAACCACGACCGGGGCCACGGGTTCAGCCCAGGCGATCCAGCGCCTCGACCAGGTCGGGCGCCAGCGGCGCGCTGAGCACATAGGGCGCCTGCCCTGCGTCGAGCGAAAACTCCAGGGATGCGGCGTGCAGGAACAGCCGGCGCAGGCCGACCTTGTCGCGCAGGCGGCGGTTGGCCTCGGCGTCGCCGTACTTGTCGTCGCCGGCCACCGCATGGCCGATGTGGCGGGCGTGGGCGCGGATCTGGTGGGTGCGGCCGGTTTCGATGCGCACCTCGCAGTACGACTGTCCGCCGCGGCGCTCGAGCACGCGGAAGTGGCTGAGCGACGGCTTGCCGGCGGGATCGACCTGGACATGGCGCTCGCCGCCCTGGCGCAGGCCGACGTGCAGCGGCGCATCGACGCTCATCACGCCATCCGGCATCCGCCCCAGCAGCAGGGCCAGGTAGCGCTTGCGCAGCCCGGTGCCGGTGCCCTCGCGCATCAGCGCCTGCAGCTCCGACATCGCCGAGCGCTTCTTGGCCACCACCATCAGCCCCGACGTGTCGCGATCCAGCCTGTGGACCAGCTCAAGCTCCTGGTTGGGACGCAGGGCGCGCAGGGTCTCGATGACGCCGAAGCTGATCCCGCTACCGCCATGGCTGGCGATGCCGGAGGGCTTGTTGATCGCCAGCAAGCGCGCGTCCTCGAACACGACGCTGCCGGCCACGGCCTCGAGCAGACCGGGCGACGGGCTGCCCTTGTCCGCCGGATCCTCGATCCGGACCGGCGGGATGCGGACCTCGTCCCCACCCTCCAGGCGCCGGTCGGCGCGCACGCGCCCCCCGTTCACCCGCACCTGGCCGCTGCGCACGATCTTGTAGACCAGTGAGCGCGGCGCACCCTTGAGGTAGGCGAGGAGGAAATTGTCGAGGCGCTGGCCGTCGCGATCCTCGGAAATGCGGACCTGGCGTACGCCGCCGGTTGCTGGGGTCTTGCCTGGATCGGACATGCGTGGATTCCCTGCGGGCTGCTGGAAGCCGCCCTTCGCGGGGCGTCTTGCCTGAATTCTTTTCTGCTACACTCGCCGGGCGAGATAAGGTCCTGATTTCGCTGGAAGTTCCCCGGTCAAAAGCCGGCCTTCCGCGAGTCCCTCCAGAGCGCGACCACTGCCCCCGGGGCAGCCATGTTAGCGGCTGGACGGCAGCTCCTGTGATCGCCCGGTGCACGCACCGGCGCTGAACATGTCCCGCGCGGCGCGCAGGCCTGCCCCCAAGGGGGGGCTCCTGCGCAGCCGCCGGCCCAAAAAAAGCATTATGGAACAAGCGCTCCCGCGGCCCGCCGTGGTGTGCAGCGCTGGAAGCAACCAGAGTCGCCAGGCGCTCGCGCGCCGGCGGCAGGTCAGATCCAGGCGAAACGCCCCGGCGTTCCGCGTGCGAGAGCGCGTAAGGAACGCAACAATGAAGCGCATGCTGATCAACGCGACGCAGGCAGAGGAACTGCGCGTCGCAATCGTCGATGGACAGAACCTGTACGACATCGACATCGAGCAACCCTCCCAGGAACAGAAAAAGTCCAACATCTACAAGGGCCGCATCACCCGCATCGAGCCCTCGCTTGAAGCCGCCTTCATCGAGTACGGCGGCGAGCGCCACGGCTTCCTGCCGCTGAAGGAAATCTCCCGCGACTACTTCGCCTCCGGCGTCGACCACAACAAGGCCGGCATCAAGGAGCTCCTGCGCGAAGGCCAGGAAGTGGTGGTCCAGGTCGACAAGGACGAGCGCGGCAACAAGGGCGCCGCCCTGACCACCTTCATCTCGCTGGCCGGCCGCTACATGGTGCTGATGCCGAACTCGCCGACCGCCGGCGGCGTCTCGCGCCGCATCGAGGGCGACGACCGCGCCGAGCTCAAGAAGGCGATGGACGCGCTGGCGATCCCCGACGACATGGGCGTGATCATCCGCACCGCCGGCGTCGGCCGCGACGCCGAAGAGCTGCAGTGGGACCTCGACTACCTGCTGTCGATCTGGAAGGCGGTGGCCGAGGCCGCGCTGTCCAAGCCCGCGCCGTTCCTGATCTACCAGGAGTCGCGCCTCATCATCCGCGCGCTGCGCGACTACATGCGCGCCGACGTCGGCGAGATCCTGGTCGACACGCCGGAGATGTACGAAGAGGCGAAGGAATTCGTCGAGCTGGTGATGCCGCACAACCTGCGCAAGCTCAAGCATTACACCGACGACGTCCCGCTGTTCAATCGCTACCAGATCGAATCGCAGATCGAGAACGCCTACGAGCGCACCATCCGCCTGCCCTCCGGCGGCGCACTGGTGATCGACCAGACCGAGGCCCTGACCGCGGTCGACGTGAACTCGGCGCGCGCCACCAAGGGCGGCGACATCGAGGAGACCGCGTTCCACACCAACCTCGAGGCCGCCGAAGAGGTGGCGCGCCAGCTGCGCCTGCGCGACCTGGGTGGCCTGGTGGTGATCGACTTCATCGACATGTCGTCCAACAAGCACCAGCGCGAGGTCGAGAACCGCCTGCAGGGCGCGCTCAAGTACGACCGCGCGCGCGTGCAGCTGGGCCGCATCTCGCGCTTCGGCTTGCTTGAAATGAGCCGGCAGCGCCTGCGCCCGAGCCTGGGCGAATCCAGCCAGATCGTGTGCCCGCGCTGCGAGGGCCATGGCCGCATGCGCAGCGTCGAATCGCTGGCGCTGGCGATCATCCGCCTGGCCGAAGAACATGCGATGAAGGACAACACCGGGCAGGTCCTGGTGCAGGCCCCGGTGGAAATCGCCAACTACCTGCTCAACGAAAAGCGCAGCGCCCTGCGCGAGATCGAGAAGCGCCACGACGCGCCGATCGTGATCGTCGCCGACGAGCAGCTGCATACGCCGCATTACGAAGTCACCCGCCTGCGTACCAACGAGCTTGACGACGAGTCCGCGAAGCCGAGCTACCGTCGCGGCACGCCGCGCAAGGTGGCGACCATCGCGCTGACCAAGGCCAACCTCAACGTGCCCGCGGCCGCGGTCACCAAGGTCCAGCATTCGCGCCCGGCACCGGTGCGCGAGCCGCGCCCGGCGCCCGAGGCGGCGCCGGCACCCGTTCCGGCACCCACGCCCGCCGCGGCTGCACCGCTGCCGGCGATCGCCGCCAGCGGCGGCATCGTCGGCTGGCTGAAGGCCTTGTTCGTGGGCCAGCCCGAGGCCGATGCGCGCAAGCCGGCCGCGGACAAGTCCGGCGGCCAACGCCGCGGCGAACGTGGTCCGCGGCAGGAGCGTGACGGAGGGCGTGACGCAGAACGCGACGGACGCGGCGGCAAGGGCGGTGGTCGCCGCGATGGCCGTCGTGGCAACGGCGGTCAGGGCGCGGGCAGGCAGCAGAAGGCTACGGCCCAGAGCAGCCAGGACGGCCATGACACCCTGGACAACCAGACAGCCGCGGCGCAGAAGCAGCAGCGCGAGAAGCCGGCACGCGAGAAGCGCGCCGAGCGGCCGGAAGGCGAGCGCGGTACCCAGGGCCGCAGGCGTCGCAACGAAGACGTGCAGGTCCCGGCTGCGGGCGACAAGCTCGCGCAGGACGCTGCCGACAAGGCAGCGGTGGTGGCTCTGGCGGCGACCGGGGTGACAGCCGCGGCCGCGAGCGAGTCGACGGCTTCGCAGTCCCCGGCCGCCGACTCCGGCACGCAGGGCGACACCCCCCGACGCAACCGCGCGCCCGCGGCTTCGCCCAGCGATGAGCTGCCGGTCGCGGACGCCGCGGACAACGGCAATGCCGTCAATGCCGATGCAACACCCGGCGACTCCGACGACGACTCCGGGCAGGCCGCGCAGAAGCGCCGCCGCGGACGTCGCGGTGGCCGCCGTCGCCGTCGCGGCGCGGGTGAAGAGGGCAGCGGTGACAACGCCAACAGCGACGACATCGCAACGGGCGAGGATGCTTCTGACGTCCCGGTTGCACGCAGTTCGCAGCCGGAATTCGACTTCGTCGACGATGCGTCGGCGGCGAAGCCCGTCCAGCGCCAATCGCCGGCGGCGGAGGCGACCCCGGTCGCTTCGGCTGCTCCTGTTGCCTCGGATACTCCGGCAATCGCCGCCACTCCGGCAGCCGTGGCCGCCACGGCGGTCGCAGCGACGGTCGTGGAGCAGACGCCGCAGGCCAGCGCGGACGCAAGCCCGGCCCGGGATCCGGACGTGGCAGCGCCTGCGAACGAGACGCCCGTGGTCGAGGCGGCGGCGGATGCGCCCGCGGCCGATGCGCCTACGGCCGAGGCCCCTGCGGCGACGCCGATCGGGACCGTGCCGGCTGCAACGTCACAGCCGCGCGGCCTCTTTGACGGCCTCGAACCCACGTCCGCCGCAGCCGTGTCGGCCACGCCTGCAGCAGCCGAAGCCGCCGCGCTCGCCGAACCCGTGGCCGAAGCAGTGGCGCCGGCCGAAGCCGTAGCGCCTGCGGATGCCGCTGCCGAAGCCGTGGCGGATGCGGACGCCGGCGACGAGTCCCAGGCGGCGCAAGCCGACGCGCAGGACGAGCCGCAGGATGCGGTGAACCCCGCGCCGCGCGGAAAAGACGACCAGGCGCCCACCGGCGCCTGACCGAAGCCACCCCCGCGTACGCTAGACGATGGCGTGCGCGGGGTCGGCCATGCCGTACTGGCTGGCCAGGCGCGCAAGCGCAATGCTGTCGTGCACCCGCAGCTTCTCGAACAGCCGCGTCTTGTGGGTGTTGATGGTCTTGGCGCTGAGGCTGAGGCGGCGCGCGATTTCTTCCTGGCGCATGCCCTGGATCAGGAGCATCGCAACCTCGGTTTCCCGCGGCGACAGCGCATCGAACGGTGATTCCGAAGCATCGAGGCCCGACAGGGCCAGTGACTGCGCCACCTTGCTCGCCAGGAACCTTCGCCCTGCCGCGACCTCGCGGACAGCGCGCAGCAATTCCTGTGCATCCCCGCCCTTGCCGACGTAACCCGCGGCCCCCGCGGCGATCATCCGCTTGGGCATCGGCCCGTCCTCGAGCACCGACACCACGATCACCCTGGGGCCGTATTCGCCGCGGACGATGCGCTCGGTGACCTCCAGCCCGCTGACGCCGGGCAGGTGCAGGTCACAAAGCACGATGTCGGGCTTCAGCGCCCGGATCTGCGGCAGGGCGTCCTCGCCGCATTCGGCTTCGCCCACCACTTCGATGTCGGCCTCTGCCGACAGAATCATGCGCATCCCGGCGCGTACCAGTGCGTGGTCATCCACCACGTAGACCCTGATGGTCATCCTTGTCCCCTTCGCTACGTTTCATGAACCCCTGCCACGAGGCTAGCGCCGGTGGCGAGGTGTCGCAAGCAGGAGCGGGACGCAGTACCGGCCACAACGTGATGTGGCACACGCCGCGCAAGGAAATGGCGTGAAACGCTCGCCATATGGCGGAAGAGGTGTCCGCAAGAACACCTCCCAGAGCCTCCCCAAAGCCGCACATTCAAACCTCATAACTCATTGTCATACAGGTAGTTGGGAGGATCTGAGAGCGTAGAGCATCCCAAGTTCAACCAGATCAAGCGAACATTCTTTGGTAGAGTTGATGGTAGAAAGCAAGTTTGGATGCGGGTCATGCCAAAGAAGGCCAAAGAGCTGAGCGCGCTCGAGATCAGTCGCCTCACGCGTCCGGGTAACCACGCCGTCGGGGGCGTTACTGGATTGTACCTGTACGTGAACGCAGAGCAGGGTCGCTCCTGGGTGCTTCGCATCATGGTAGGCGGCAAGAGAAAGCATCTCGGCTTGGGCGGGTATCCAACCGTCACTCTGGCCCAAGCACGCGAAAAGGCCAGAGAGGCGCGCGAGCAGGTTGCGAACGGGATCGACCCCGCTGCGAAACGCCGAGAGGCCCTGCACGCACTCCGTGCGCATCAGGCTTCCCGCCGTACCTTCAAGGAGATGGCGAACGCTTACATCTCCCTCCAGGCATCCAGTTGGAAGAACGCGAAGCACCGCCAGCAGTGGAGCAGAACACTTGAGACCTATGCCCACCCTACCCTCGGCGAAATGGCCGTTGATGCCATCACGGAGCAGCATGTCATCGCGGTCCTTGAGCCAATCTGGACTCAAAAGACCGAAACCGCCGCTCGATTGAGAGGACGCATCGAGAGCGTCCTCGACTGGGCAAGCGTGCGTGGGCACCGCGCAGGTGAAAACCCAGCCCGATGGAAAGGACACCTCGACAAGGTCTTCCCTGCGCCGAGCAAGATTCGCCAAGTACGCCATTTCCAAGCCATGTCCGCACCCGACACACCAGACTTCCTCGCCCGGTTGGCCAAGCAATCCGGCGTGAGCGCGCTGGCGCTCCGGTTCCTGATCCTCACTGCGGCACGAAGCGGAGAGGTACGAGGAGCCAAATGGGCAGAAATTGACGAGGATCAGGCCATCTGGACCATTCCCGCCTCCCGGATGAAGGCCAAGAGGGAGCATCGCGTTCCCCTGAGCGAAGCCGCACTCGTTGTTCTGAAGGCGGCCAGAGCTCTTGATAGACCGTGTCCAACCGACTTCATATTTGCCGGCCCCAAAGGAGGAGTGCTGTCCGATATGAGTCTGACCGCCCTCATGCGGCGAATGAAGGCGGGCGCGGTGCCCCATGGTTTCCGATCCACATTTCGGGACTGGGTTGGCGAGTTCACGCAGTTTCCTGGGGAGCTTGCAGAAATCGCGCTAGCTCACGTGCTGGCGAACAAGACGGAAGCAGCATATCGGCGCGGAGATGCTCTTGAGAAAAGGCGAGCCCTGATGGATGCTTGGGCAGCTTTCTGCCTGGCGCAAGAATCACATGGGTGAGATGTCAGACCACTACTTCACGTGCCCTCGTTCGTTGTTCGAGGCGACCAAGATCGACGTCGACGATGCGATCAGTCTGGTCGTCTACGCCAAGCTGCCTCTGCGGAGCGCCTTGGGAGGAAGCGATCTGATCACGGGGTTCATCGAGTATCACAGAAGTGGCGTGTCAGCCGCGTTCCTAAGCACGGGACAGAAAAGCGATATTCTCGCTAGGTATCAGAGCGACCTCACGCCTCTTGAGTATCCGGTCGCCCCTTTCCAGTACGAATCACTATTGGAGAAGATGGTGGAGGCCGGCGAGAAAGTTCTTCCACTATTCGTCCATGAACACCATCTTCTCGT
The DNA here is from genome assembly GCF_054052065.1 of Luteimonas sp. A537. Classification (NCBI taxonomy): domain Bacteria; kingdom Pseudomonadati; phylum Pseudomonadota; class Gammaproteobacteria; order Lysobacterales; family Lysobacteraceae; genus Luteimonas; species Luteimonas renzhihongae. The sequence goes on along the minus strand of NZ_JBSVRH010000004.1, from coordinate 390,963 downwards.
CGACAGACGCCTCAGAGTCTTTCTGTTCTCGCAACTCCTCAGCGAGCTCCGTCGCGACGTCGGCCAGGAGAAGGTGACTGTTCAGATTTCAGACTCGGAACGCACCACCACTCTGGCGTCACACGCTTGGATGACCCCTAAAACACTGGCTACCTACCTCGAAAGCGAAGGTGTCGCCCCGTGGTGGGCATCCGAGACCAATCTCAACACCCACGCGCGTCTCGAAAGGATCGGCCTAGACGACACGCTGGATCTACCAAGCAATTACGACGGCGAGACCTACGACAGAGAACAAATGCCATCATTCGTCTTCGGAAGAATGCTGCTCAGGCGATCATTTCGGCCGTCAGGCTTCCCGAGCCCTGCTACGCCAAAGCTATTCTCTAACGCAAAGACAGGCGCGCCGCAAGCGAGCTCTGGACCTCACCGAGCGAGGCAACAGCAGGCGCGGATGGAACATCGTCCAGCGAAGTCTGACTTGGTCACACAGGAAGCTGCCGCCCTCCAGGAGCCCAACGCTCCCGCGACGCCCGCGCTGGCACGCCAGCTAGGCTCTACGGCCAGGCATGCCGAAGAGGCGGTGCGGACCGCCTCTTCGGTCGACGACGAACGGATGCTGGACAAGAAGGAGGTCGCCGCACTTATCGGGATGTCCGTAAGCTCTGTTGACAACCTGCGGAAGACCCCCGAATTTCCGAAACATGTGTCCTACGGGCCGAACACGATTCGCTGGAAGAAGATCGATATTGTTCAATGGATAGATCAGCGCAAGGAACAGTCACCTAGCTGAGACCATTGCTCTCAGTCACTGGCACTCGTCGCCATCTTGCGCATAGCCCTGTACGTCGCCTTTTCCTCCGAGGACATATTCCTGATGCGTGCTTGCCCTAGATGCCGCTCAGCCTTCCTCTCAAGGCCTTGGTCCTTGAGTGTTCGGTGATCGACCCGCGCGCTATGGCCATTGGTCTCCAGATGTCGGTTAATGGTGTCCGCCACAGCCTTCCGCGTCGAGATGACCGAATCTCTCAACTGCATTCGATTGAGTCCGCCACTTGCCTTTCTCCGGCCTCCAGCTTCGGGATTCTTGCCGTTGAACCTGCGGAAGAATTTCTCCGCGGGACGCTCAATGCCGTCATCGATACGGTCGCAGTACATCAGATGCAGGTGCGGGTTTGACTCCCCCTCAAGCGAGGACGTCGGCGCATGAACTGCCGCCTGATACGGTTTGCCAGGAGCAACCACCTCAATCAGATCCGATACAAGTGCTGCGTTCTGATTGGTCGCGAGCTCTACCGGCAGCGCAATAACTGCTTCACGGTACGCAGCGCCATTTTCTCGCTCAAACCTGTCAGCTGCCCTCCATAGGGCTCGAGGATCATCCCCTGCCCATTCCGGCAAGTTCCCATGATCAGTATCCACCAGGTCCCCGCGCTTCTTGTGGAAGCCATTGCGTGCGATGTAACTTGCATGATCCAGCGCCGTTCCCTTCCGACCGCTCTTGAGTTGGAAGCAAAATGTAGCCATTGGTTACTACCCTTTCTTAGTTGGCGAATAAAAAAAGGCCGACCAGGTTGCCTTGGTCGGCCTCGCGTGCTTGTTCGAGCTGGTTTAGAGGAAACGGTAAGTGCGCGTAGGCTTCCCCTCCCCTATATCGACAGGGAGTATCTACACTTCTACAATGTCACCATTACTCACCATTCTGCTCATAGGGTAGTACCACATGAGTAATTAATTACATTAGATCGATGATTGAATAAATCGCTCTCTCCGCCTGATTGTCACTGACGTATACCAAGCTCATTCAAAGACCTATAGCAAGCTCCGGAACCGGCGAGCATCGGCATCTGTGGACTTCAGGATCCGATACTCCATTCCGCTGGCCACAGCGATCTGCTGGGCGAATTCCTTCTTCGCCTGGACTACTGCATCCTCGATTTGATTGTCAGCCTTCACTTCGACGATCACGTACTTCAGGCTGCCATCCGGCTCCTGGCGCTGGAAAATGAAGTCCGGGTAGTAGCTGCGAACAGTGCGCGAGTCTGGATCGATGTACTGGATGAAGAAGTCGGACTGCCCGTGGGTCAGCATGCCGGTGAAGTAAATCTTCTTCACCTGGTTCTCGCGCAGTAGGTCCCAGAACAGCCAACTCTCAGAGCCCGAGTCGAAACAGTAAGTGTCGAGGTGGAAGCTCTTGGCGCGCTCCTCATCCTTGACCCGAGTATCGCCCATGCGGACGATCCTATCCTTGGCAGCCGACACCTCGTAGTAACCGTTCGGAGGCAGCTTGATCAGATCGACCTCGTGTTCCTCGGTTTCTTGCGACTCATCGAGGTCATAGAGCTGGCGGAACAAGCGCGGGATGATCTCGTCGTAGAGCAGCTCGTTGAACTCGTTGGTCATGGCGACCAGCTCGTCCGTGCCTTCCTTTGTCGCGTCAAGCAGCTCCTCAATCTCCAGTGGGCTGCGGTTGAGGTAGCGCGACACCTCGGAGACCAGCGTCAGCCGTGAGAACGCACACTTTTCACGGCGCTCTGTCAGGTCGAAGGTACGGCTCACCGAGGCGCGGGCCGCGTCGGCGGCAGTCAGTCCGTCCTGCTGCGTCTCGATCAGCCGGTACTTCTCCACGAGCTCACCCCACGCCTCCTTGTCGGTACGGTCGACACCTAGCGCCTGCCCGTGCACGAGCTGCTTCTCACGCATCTGATACTGCTTGCGCACGCGAACCAGCTTGATCTTGACCGGTGGCTCATTCACGCGTATTTCAACGCGCTCTTTGTCCTTGCCGATCTTTTGCAGATCGTCGGCACTGATGCGGAAATTCTGCTGAAGCTCCTCGTTCAGGGTGCTGAGGTTGTCCTTGGAGAGGAACACCTGCCCGGTATACTGAGCTTCCCCGATAGCGCGCAGGCAGCGCATGGTGGCCTGTAGGACGAACACCTTGGACCTGGGCTCTCGGAAGAGGCCGACGCCGAACAGCGAGCGGCAATTCCAGCCTTCGCGACCCTTGTTGACCAGGAGGATGAACTGCTTCTCCGAGCCTGGCGTGTCGAGTCGGTTGAACTCTCGAACGTCGTCATTGGTGGTGATCTTGCTGTCACCAACGTTGACCAGGATTCGCGAAGTCGAGAGGCCACGCTTGAGCAACGCTCGCTCCACTGCTGGCCGCAGCTCGCCGGTCAGCTCATCGATCGTGGCGGCGAAGAACGCTAGCTTGGGCAGCATTCCCTCCGGACGGAGCTCACCGGACTCCTTCAGGAAGGTTTCAACAGCGATGTCCACGAACTCGTCCGTGCGGGTGTTGGCGTAGCCATGCAGCGTCAAATTCTTGAGAAAGCCCTTATCGATCGCCTCTTTTAGGCCATAGGCGTAGACGACCTCGGGCAACACCTCGCGCCCCACGTAGGGCGTTCCTGTGTAGTTGTAGCAGGCCACCACTCGCGTACCTGCCGCGCTCAGGCTCGCAGCCAATACGTCAATCGTAGTGCGCAGGCTGGTGTCCGTTTCCTTGGTCCCCAGGCCCATGTCCTTCGCCAGGGCCTTGCCGAAGGCGTGGTGTGCTTCGTCAACGAAGATGCCCAGCTGCCCCAATCGGCGCAGCTTCTCGAAGCGCTGGTTCGTGGTGAGTTCGCCCTCGTCCTCCGGCTTATCAAAGTTGTAGAGGTCGGCGGCGTCGGCATAGACCCCAGTGGCCGAGAGCGCTTCTCCGGTTCCGCCGAACAGCTTGTCGACGGATGTCTTCTCCTTGCGCTGCCGCTTGAGGATGATCTTCTGCGTGTTCGATACGATGATGTTGAATCGCGAGCGATCCAGAGTATCCAGCGAGGTGCCTGCCTCCTCCAAGTAGTGGAATCGCAGGTGTGTTGTCAGGAAGTTGACGTACTCCGGAGGCACCACACGGGCCAAGTCGAAGGACTCGATCTCCTTCAGCGAGTGCAGAACTGTCTTGTCCGGGGCGAACACCAGAGCGTTGTGGCAATAGCGCGCATCCTTTTCGAACTTATTACCAAGAAGGAACTCGTAGAAGATGCAGGTTCCCATCAAAATCGTCTTGCCCGTTCCCATCGTCAACGCGAAGATATAATTTGGGTAGACACGCGAGTTCTTTCGCATGGCCGCGAACACGGCCTTGTACTGATCCTGGGTGATCTGGTCGAATAGGCCGACTTGCCCAGCGCTGCCCGCTACGACGCCACCCTCAGCGCGGTCAGCGAAGCGGCCTTGCTTCTCGAACCACTGCTGGAAGATCTCCTCGACCTTGGCGTTGCCGAGGAACTCCTTGAGGAAGACGTAGGTTTCCAGCGCCTCGAACTGCGGCTGACGCAGGAAGGCCTTGGGGTTGCGCTCCGGGTTGTTGAAGTCGAGGAACTTGCGCGTCAGCTCCTTGTAGTGCGACCGGATCGTGCCGCGGTTGGCCTGATAGAACTGCCAGAGGAACTGGAAGAAGGCGAAGTCAAGCGACGCGCTCACCGCCTTGGCTGCGCGCTTAGTCGCCATTGCCCACGCTCCCTTCCCACGACTCCGACAGCAGGTCGGTGATCTTCACGCGAATGGTGCCCGCATCGTCCGGCACCTGGTACGCGCCCTTGACGAGATCGCTCTTGCCGGGGATGTCCACCACCGCCGGTGTCAGCACCGCGCCGTCGTAGTTCCAGTCGATCAGCACCGACTCGACCAGCTCTTTCCAGTCCTCGACCGATTCCTTCTGCAGCGAGAGTTTTTGCAGCAGGTTCATCGGGTAGAACTTCTCGATGCGCAGTTCGCCCTTCTTGATGACCACCTTTGCCTGCGAGTCGCGCTTGAACTCCAAGTCGGCCTTGTCGCGCAGGATGTCCACCACTTCCACGTCGATCTTGAAGGGCTTGGCGGCCAGCTCCAGTTGCGCGGCCAAGTCCGGCTCGTGGCCCATGCAGACGAGCGTGATCTTCTCGACGGGGCGGTTCGGGGACTCGTTCTGTTTGCGTTCCCACGCCTTGTAGTCGAAGCCCGCGATCAGCTCGTTCAGGTCGGCGCGCGTCGCGATGCGGTTGACGGGCATGATCTTGACCATGCGTCCGTCCTTCTCGCCGTCGAACACGGTGCTGAACTCCAGCTTCTGCACTTCCAGCGCCTCGATCAGTAACTCCTTCGCTTGAACGGGGTTGCGGAAGATGTCGTAGTGGTTGACGTTGTGCAACTCGAAGCCGGTGAAGTACTTGGTCTCGCCATCAAGGGCTTTCTGGCGCAGGCTATCAGCAACCCCGATCAAGCGCTTCGCTGTCGTCTGTATTGCACCCAGATTGATGTCCGCGCCGATAAAACGGCGACCAAGGCGCATCGCGGCATCTTGCGTCGTACCCGAGCCCATGAAGCAATCAAACACGAGCGATCCGGTATCCGAGGATGCCTTGATGACACGCTCCAGCAGATCAACGGGCTTCTGGGTGGGGTAGTCGAGTCGGTCGCTCGCCTGCGAGTTGACCGGAAAAATATCCGTCCACACCGAATCCAGGGGGCGTCCGTCCGACTCGTCCAAAAAGCGGATGAATCGTGGCCGCTTGGTTTTGTCTTCTGGATACCAAATGCGGCCTTGCGCATCCAGGTCCGTCATTTTCTCAAGACTGTATCGCCAGCCGTTCTCTGGCGGTTGAAACCCCTTCCACACATACGTCATGTTGGGTCTAGGGTTAGGGCTAGTCATGTTGTCGAGCGTATAGCGACGACCGTCCTTATCGACGTTGCTGTATTTGCTACTTAGATAATTTTCGCTGTGTTCGGTGAACTGCCTATTCCACGTGAAGCGTTCTCCCCTAGTGTAGAAAAATAGGGTGTCGTGGACGTGGTTGTAAGTCTTCGAGTCAGCTCGTGCCGCAGTACGCTTCCAGATAATCTCGTTCCGGAAATTCCCCGCACCAAAAACTTCATCCAGAAGGCACTTGATGTAGTGCCCACGGTTGGCGTCGCAATGAACGTAGATTGAGCCGTTGTCCGCCAGCAGCTCGCGCAGCAGCACCAGCCGTTCATACAGGAACTGAAGGTACTCGTCGTTGTTCCAGATGTCGCCATATTGCTTTTCCTCGAACGAACTCTGGTCGCCTTCTGCCAGTCCGCCCTTGAGCCGGATGCGCTTCTTGTAGTCCGCCTTCGAATCAAACGGCGGGTCGATGTAGATGAGATCGACCTTGCCCCGAAACTCCTTCAGTAAGTGGCTCATCACCTGCAGGTTGTCACCCCAGAAAATCTTGTTGCGCCAGCCGCCCACCTCTTCGTCGTGGACTTCCTTCAACTGCGCTGGGTAATACTGCGTCGAGGTGAACGGGCGCTTACCGCGCCAGTTGAGCATCGGATAGCCCTTGATCGGCTCGAACTCGTACTTCTCGACGTTGGTGGTGACGCCATCGGGCGTGCCAAGTTGCAGGCTGTCCTGCGCAGGCGTGGTTTTGCTCATTTGTCGTTTTTCCTGAATTTCCAATTCTTGTTGTCGCAGTAGGCGCGGATGTCGCAGCTCTGGCACAGCTTGGCCGGGCGTGCGGTGATGGCGTAGTCCTGCCGCTCGATGCGTGCGACGATGTCGTCGAAGCGCGCGACGGTCTTGCCGATGGCACGGTCGTCCTTGGTAAAGGAGACGTAAGGGTTGCCGCCGTCCTCGCCGGTGTAGTACAGGTGCATCCGACTGACTTTCTGGCCGGTGCGTTCCTCGACCAGATGGGCGTACACCTCCAACTGATGCTGGTACTGGCGCAGGCGATCCCGATCCTTCTCCATGTCGGGCTTCTTTTCCGACTTGAAGTCGAGGATTTCGACGGTGTCGTGTTCGCCCCGAATCAGGTCAACGCTACCTTTGAGGATGTACTGGTCCTTGACCAGTGAAATCTCGACCTCAGCCTCCTTGATCCGATCCCAATTGCCGTTCTCCCGCTCGTAGTAGCGCAGCACGTGCAGCAACGCCGCCTGCTGCGAGCTGGGCGCAAGGTAAACGCGCTCCTTCTTCGACAGCATCGCGTAGTTGGCCGAGAACCAACCCTCGATGGCCAGGCGATTGAGGGTGGATTCCTCACCGCGCAACACGGTTTTGTGAATGTCCTCGATGGTTTGATGCACCAAGGTACCGAACAGCATCGGGCTCTCGCGGATCGCAGCGAATTCCAGATCTTTGAAGAAGCGGTACTGCTCAGCGCAGTTCTCGAACACAGTTATGTGCGAGGTGAACGAGTACTCGCGCTTGAGGTTGATCTGCTTCACCGCCTCGAAGATCAGCCCAGACAAATCGACATCGCGCCAGCTCGGCAACTCGTAGAACAGACGGTCGAAGTACTTCGACGGTGACCTTCCCCTCCCCTGCTTCTCCTGCGCTGCGAGTACCAGGAAGTTTTGCGCGCGCGAAAAGGCCGTGTAGAACAACCGCCAGAAGTCGAAGTTCTTGATGTGATCCAGTGGCTCAAAGCGTTCCTTGGACAGGTAGCCACCATCCTCCAAGAGCACATCAAGCTCGCTGTACTGCTTGCGCGGCACCGCCTCAAGCGAGCCGCAGACGACGACCGGGAACTCCAGCCCCTTGGACTGGTGGATGGTCAGGAACGAGACGCAGCCCTTAGGCGCATACTCGGACTCGTCCTCGTACTCGCCGATTCCACCGTCCTGGAGAAAGCGCAGAAACTGGTTGAACAGGTCGCGGATGTTCTTCTCCAGCCACTCCGGGTTCAACACGCTGACGAAGTGCAGGTACTCGAACTTGATGAGCAGCTTGGAGAAGGTGCCGAGGTTGCGCGCCGCGCGCCCCTTGTCCACGCCTTGCACCGCTTCTTCGGTGAGAAAGCGCGAGAAGAGCGGGAACTGGAGCAGTTGGTAGAACAGTCCGGAGAAGGCGTAGTCGGTGTTCTGCGTGAGCACTGCGTGGCGCTTGGCCAGCGGGCGTGCCCAGTCCAGCAGGGGCTTGTTCTCAGGCTTGCGAAGCTCGTCGATGAAGGGCTTGAAGCAAAGCTGGTCATAGTAGTCCCAGATCGGCAGCGTGACGCCTTCGGCCCACGCTCGCACCTTGGGGAACTGCGGGAATAGGAAGATCAGCGCACCGATCATCAGGCAGATTTCCTCGCGTTCGAAGTACATGTTCGAACGCGGCGAGAACACAGGTACGCCCTCAGCTTCTAGGAAGCGCGCGAGGGCCACCACCCTGTCGTTCTTCACCGAGCGGAACAGAAAGGCCACCTGATTCCAGTCTGCAAGCTGGCCGGATGCCTTCAGGCTGTTGAGGAGGGCCAGCACCTCAGCGTGCCAGTTGGAGGTTTCACCCTTTTCGTCGCTGGCTGCTAGCCGTACCGCCGTGGGCAGGTCAGGGAAGTCGTCTTCGCGCGGGACGATTTGCTTGGCGAAGCGAAATGCGCGTTCTCCGTCATCCCATACCTGCTCCTTCATCCACTCGTTGTAGAAGCGGATGATGTCCGGATGCGAGCGGTAATTGACGGTGAGCTTGACCTGCTTGCACTGGCCGTCATCGAACAGCGCCGGGAACTCCAAAATGTTGCGGATAGTGGCTCCGCGAAAGCGGTACAAGCCCTGGTCGTCGTCGCCGACGACGCACAGATTCTTGTTCTCGCCCGCCAGCAGCAGGAGGATGCGCTCCTGAATGGTGTTGGTGTCTTGGTACTCATCCACCATCAGGTGGGTGAGCCGCTCGCGCAGTTGTGCCAGCACCTCGGGGTGCGTCTCCAGCAGTTGCAGCGCCTCGTACTGGATGCCGGAGAAGTCCAGCGAGTTGTGCTCGTGCAACAGCTCCTGGTACTTGGCAAAGCAGGTGGCCAGCGCGCGGATTTCCACTTCGGGGGCGGCGACCAACGTGCTGACGTCGAGCGCTTCCTCGCTGACCTTGTTGAGCCACTTGAGCAGGTTTTCAGACTGCGCCCAGCGGCCCGTTTGATCGTCGCCCATGACGAGCTGGGCATCAGGCAGTTCGCGGAAGTGCTTGATCCGCTGGTACAGGAAGTACTGCTGGTCGAACTGGTCAAACAGCGTGAAGCTGCGTTTGAGCCGCGTGAACTCTCGGAAGTCCTCCAGCAGCCGCAGGCAGATGGAGTGGAACGTGCCGAGGTACATCTCGTTCAGGTTGAACTTGATGCCCACGTCAGTCAGTCGGTTGGAGATACGTGTAGTCAGCTCGCGCGCAGCCTTGTCCGTGAATGTGACCACAAACAGCGACTCGGGCGCGATGCCCTTCTGCGTGATGAGATAGACGATGCGCTCGACCAGCGTGAAGGTCTTGCCTGAGCCAGGGCCGGCAATGATGAGCACCGGACCGTCCGCGGCGAGGATCGCTTCGAGCTGCTGAGGGTTGGCCTTGGATTGAAGGACAGCGGCGCTACTGGTCATTCCGACCCTCGTCGTAGTCCGCTCCCACCCTGCCGATGCGGCTGGCGATCCACTCGTCCAGGTCGTCGCGCCGGAAGCGCCATGTCCCGCCAAGCTTGAAGGCTGGGAGCTTCCCGCCGGCCGCAAGGCGATAGACCGTGCGCTTGCCTGCCTTCAAGTAGGCCGCTACCTCGTCAATCGTGAGGATTTCACCCATCAAGATCCCCATCTCCCCGCCCCCCTCTCGCACCGTGCCTGGGTTACCGCGGCACTTTGTCATTATGCTGCACGATTGTGCACACTTGGCAATCTTGGCAGCCGGTAGCCTGCCTGACCAACGGAGGGGGCCGTGACGTCGAACTATGAGGAAATCTGCGCGGAGAACCGGGAGAGCTACGGCTCCAAAGGGGCTCAGAAGTCCGGCCAGCTGGCCGCTGGCCTGTACGATGATCGCACCCACTTCATCTTCGAACTGCTGCAAAACGCGGAGGACGCCCTCGGTCGACGCGGCGAGTGGGATGGATCACGCAAGGTTGCGTTCACCCTGACCCCGACCCGCCTCGAGCTCTCGCATTACGGAAAGCCATTCGACGAGGCCGACGTCCGCAGCATCTGCGACATTGCCGAGAGCACCAAAAACGAGTCCTCCATCGGACGCTTCGGCCTCGGCTTCAAGTCTGTGTATACCGTCACTGACCTTCCGGAAATTCACTCGGGCGATGAGGATTTCGCCATCGAGAGCTACGTCTTTCCTAAGCGACTGGCGCCGTCGGCGCGCGCTGAGGGCGAGACGCAGATCATCCTGCCGCTGAAGCCCCACGACCCTACCGCGGCGCAGGAGATCACGGCCGGGTTCCGCCACCTTGGGCCTGGCGCATTACTGTTCCTGCGCCACATTAACGAGATCTACTGGAGCGTCGAGGGCGGCGCCTCGGGGTTCTATCTGCGCAACACCCCCGAAGCACTCGGACCCAACGTCCAGCGCGTCACGCTAATCGGACACGAAGATGACCGACCGGAAGTCGATCAGAACTGGCTGGTCTTCCATCGTGACGTGTCTTTTGCGGAAGGGCACAAGGCCGGCCGGGTAGAAATCGCCTTCTCACTGCTTGCTGAAAAAGATGCCCCTGGCCGCTGGTCGGTACAGCCTCTGGCTAAGTCGCCAATGGTGGTGTTCTTTCCGACCGTCGTGGAAAGCGATCTTGGTTTTCTCGTACAGGGGCCGTACCGCACCACGCCAAGCCGCGACAATGTACCGCCCGCAGATCCGTGGAACCAGCATCTTGTCCAGGAAACGTCCAGTTTGCTAGTGGAAGCGATGCGATGGATGCGGGATAACGCTATGTTGGATATAGCGGCGCTGCGCTGCTTGCCGATTGACGACAAAAAGTTTCCAGAGGGCTCGCGGTTCACGCCCATGTTCCATGCCGTCCGGCAGGCATTCCAGGAGGAGCCGCTGCTTCCGACCTTTGATGCCGGGTATGTCGCTGCCCATCAAGCCAAGCTGGCTCGCACGAAAGAGTTGCGGGAGCTCTTCAGTCCTAACCAGGTTGCGGCACTGTTCGGCTCGGAGGGTGCCGCCTGGCTGTCCGACGATATCACTCAGGACAAAGCACCCGAGATTCGCCAATACCTGATGCATGAGCTCGAAATTGATGAAATCAGGCCCATAAAGCTCGTATCGAGTCTGACAAGGACATTCTTGGAAGAGCAACCCGACGAGTGGGTGTCTCGGCTGTACGAATTCCTGAATGGACAAGGGAAGGCTCTGCGTCCTCTCTTGGGCACTGTTCCGCTCGTTCGCCTCGATGATGGTGCGCACGTCCGCGCTCACGAGGACGGCGAAGCCAGGGCGTTCTTACCTAGCAACATTGCAACGAGCTTCCCGACGGTTCGGCCCGCCGTATGTGCAACTCCGGAGGCTCGGGAGTTCTTACTTTCGCTGGGCATCACCGAACCTGACCCGGTAGATGACGTTATCTGGCACCTCCTGCCGAAGTACCAGCAGGACGGTGTAGATGCGGATGAAGACGCCTACGCTGCCGATATCAAGCGCATCCTTGCGGCCTTCAACACTGACTCCACAGTCCAGAAGGAAAAGCTTCGGTCGGCCCTGCGCAACAGTAATTTTGTGATGGTTGTCGACACTGGTGACGACCAAACCTACCTCGCCAAACCGGAAGAGGTCTACATCGCTACCGAACGCCTGCAGCAGCTCTTCGCCGGTGTGCCGGATGTCTTCATTGTCGACAACGGATACGACTGCCTGCGCGGTGAAAGCATCCGTGACCTGCTCGTGTCATGTGGCGCAAGCCGCTACCTTATGCCGGAGGCAACACCCTCTGGTCTAGGACGAGCCGAGAAACTGCAGCTCCGCAAAAAGGAAGGCCTTGAGCGTGCAAGCCGGGAAGATGAGCCCGAAGACTTCACCCTTCGCGGGCTGCCGGAGCTACTGGAGTTCTTACTTGGGCTGAGACCCGAGGAGGCTGCAGCCAGGGCGAAGGTGCTGTGGAAGGCGTTGACTGATCTGGAGGCGGGCGGCACTGCTGCTTTCTACGGCTCCTACAGGTGGGGCTATTCCCACCAGACAAAGACCGCTAGGTTTGACGCCTCCTTCATCCGGATGCTCAATCAAGCCCCCTGGGTGCCAAACGGTGAAGGCGAGCTAGTGCCTCCGGGGGATGTCGTGTTCGACACCCTCGGCTGGAAGCCCAACCCGTTCCTGCTGACCAAGATCACCTTCAAGCCACCGATCATCGATCAACTCGCCAAAGCGGCAGGCATCGATCCAGCCATTCTCGACCTGCTGCGAAGAGATCCCGCCATCGTTGCCGAGCTGACATCCCGACTGAGCGCAGTTCGGACGCCAGAACCCGAGGCCTCACCAGCACCCGAACCTGAGCCCGACGAGCCGTGCGATGGCGACGTTTACGAAGGTGCGAAAGATCTATACGGCGATGACATGCCGGATATTCCGCCCGGCACCCCTGATGCAGACGGCGGTGACGGCGTGGGCACAGGTGCGGGGGGTGGTGGCCATGGCCTCATTGGTACGGAGACTTCACGCGGCGGTGGCCAGGGCAGAGAAGGTGACCACGGCGGATCAGGTGGCCAAAGCAATGGTGGTGACAAGGGCAAAGGCAAAGGCGGCGGTCAGGGAAGGAGGTCGCCCGGTCACGCAGGCAGTAGGCCGTTCATTTCCTACGTCGGCACGCATTCCTATGACGACGACCCTGATCCAGATGGCCTCGACCAGGCGGAACGGATGCAGATCGAGGGACGCGCAATCGACCTGATCCTGGACCTTGAGCCAGCACTACGCCGCACTCCGGAAGGCAACCCAGGCTTTGACCTTTTCGAGGCCGACAGGGAGGGGAGACAGATTCGATGGGTGGAGGTAAAGGCGATGACGGGCAGCTTGCAGAATCGTCCCGTCGGTCTGTCACACACGCAGTTCCATTGCGCGCGCGAAAAGGGCGATGCGTATTGGTTGTACGTGGTCGAGCACGCGACTGATCCTGCGCAAGCTCGTGTGCTCAGGATTCAGAACCCCGTCGGTCGCGCCAGGACGTTTACTTTCGATTCTGGATGGATGCAGATTGCTGAGGTGACCCCACCCTCCCCTGCGTGAGTGCCATCGCCGGATTCGTAACGCACTACGCTGAGAACAACCAGCGCGCCTTCGGAACCACCATAGCGATCTGTGAGCAATGCCAAGCCGTTTTCAGCTCCTTGGAAAACTCGTAGTGAGCCGTCCAGAACTCGAGAAACCCGGCGAAGTGAAAAAAAAAGCAGCAGGCGCTAGCACAGCGGGGTGCACATTGGTGCACCCCGCTTTGGACAAGCCTCCCGCCACGGATGTGATCACCGCACTCAATAGCCGAACCACCAACGGCTAGATCCAGCCACGCTCAGCCAGTGCGACCGTCCGCAGCCCACCCACGACCACGTGATCAATGAGGCGCACGTCGACCAAGGCGAGAGACTGTTTAAGTCGAGCTGTCACGGTCCGGTCGGCGGCTGAGGGCTCTTCCGACCCGGACGGATGGTTGTGAGCCACGATGACCGCTGCGGCGTTGCAACGGAGCGCGTGACGCACGACCTCCCGTGGATGCACCTCGGCCCCGTCGATGGTTCCGTGAAACAGCTCCATGTACTCGACCAGGCGGTGGCGGGTGTCGAGAAATGCAGCGGCAAAGACCTCCTGCCCAAGCCCGCCCAGCTTGTCGCGGAAGAAGGCTTTGGCGGCCTGCGGATCTGAGAATGCGGCTCCTCGCTGCATCCTCTGTCCAATGACCGCGCGAGCCGCCTCCAGGACCTCGTCGGGGCTGGCTGCCTTGTAAGATCGCGTCCCACTTCGAACGTACAGCGGGGGCAAGCCCGCGGATTGTTGCTCCATTTGGTTCTCCTCGCTTAAATCCCTTGTAGTGCCCTGCTGAATCGAAAAAGGGGCGCAGTAGCGCCCCTTTCCATTGCCGCCACCCGCCCTTGGCTGTCCGCGAGCCAGAAGCGCCGCTACTCCCGTCAGACAGCAGCGCTCGCCTGCTCCGGCGTGTGGCTGGGCTCCTCCTGGTCTGGCGCTTGCCTTGTGCGCTGCATCGTCTTTACCTGCTCGATGAACTTGTTCAGCCCGTAGAGCGCGAAGCCGTACACAACGGCCCCGCCAATTGCCTTCAACATTGTCGTGCTCCTCTTCATTGACTAACCGGCCCCCAAGCGGGCCACCTTGTTCTCCAGGCGATCCTGCAAGCTGCCGCCCACGGATCCGTTTGTGATGCCCTTGTCTGAGCCGCCGGCATCAGCCGGGTAGAACTCCTCCACCACGGCTGGCACGTCTTCGGCCAGGTCCTCGAACGCGCCGTTGGAGAACCCCTGCCTTGCGGCCTTATCCAGAGCCGCCTGATCGAAGCCCGCATCCTTGCGAGCCTGGTCCAGCGACCTTGCCTCCCCGATGGCCTGCTCCAACGACAGGCCAGCCCTGACCACCAGATCAACGTAGTAGATCGCCGACCTGAAGCTCATCGTCGTGGACTTGCCTCGCAGCTTCAGCTCCAGCGGCATGCAGGCCAAGCGCCCTCCCGAGACCGCATCGAGGTACGCCAAGCGGGCTGCCAGCGTCCGGATCGTGTTGTAGGACGTGGTGCGAAGCACGAAGCTCCCCAGCTCGTCCTCCTCTCCGACCCTCACGTTCAGGCGGGCATACGCCTTGCACTCCCCCATGGCGAACGGGCAGCCATCGGGGCCGGGACAGGCTTCCTGGCTGATGCCGTCCTTGCCCATCCTGCGGCTGGTCTCTCCGTTGCCGACGCACACAGGCCTGCCAGTGGTGCGATCGAAGAGCGAGTAGTCCGCACGCAGGTTGAGACTGGGGTCGTTGAAGAGCAGGCGAACTGGGATTGCGCGCAGCTTACCGCCTGACTCCTTCCGCAAAGCCTCATCCATCGGATGCAGCACCCAGCCTTCACGGTTCTGCACCTGGCTGGTAAGGGTGAACTGATCGTCCTTCTCCGGTAGGCGCTTGCCGTTGCGCTCGACCACGCGGCCGATTGAGATCCGCCCGACCACGGGCGGGGTGATCGCCAGGCCTTTCAGCATGGTCATGCTCCTTCGATTGGGTTGGGAACGATCCGGAACCGCCGGGATCCGGGCCGCTCGACGGTGAACTGGGCCACGAGGTCCGGATGGGCCTCGCCCAGCTTCTTGAGGTCGATGCTAGTGCCGTCCTTGGAGCGCCGGTAGGTAATCTCGCCGGTCGGGAAGAACGCCCGGGAGGCATCCCCCATGGACTGCTCCAGCTGCTGGCGCATCTGCTCGGCCTGCTTGTCCATCTGGGCAATCTCGTCGCGCAGCAGCACCAGGCCATCGAAAGTGGCCGACAGCTCGGCGTCTTCGCTGAAGTCGATACTCGTGTCGTTGCCGGTGTACAGGCTGCGCAGTGCTCGGGCGGCAGACTCGCTTCCATCAGCCGGCGGCGGGGTGTCCTGGGTTACGTGCTCCCAGAACCTGGCCTCCAGCACGATCAGGCGCGAGATTACGTCCTCGTCGCGCTCGATCCGATGCACCTCAAGCTTCTGTCCGCACAGGAGGACAGCCACGTCTGCGGCCAGCTTGCCGGTCACGGCTAGCTGGTGCTGGACCTGGAGCTGGACGTACTCCGGCACGCCGTCCCGCCAGAGCCGTGAGCCGAACTCCCCGGCCGTCTTGCACTCGAGAATCTGGACATCCGGCACACCGACCACTTCCCGATCGATGTTGGCCAGCATGAAGCTGTAGGTCGGATGCTGAAGCACCGCATTGACGCGGCGCACCTTTCGCTCGGTTCGCTCGGTGTAGGCCGCGGCGACAAGCGGCTCCAACAGGGTGCCCCAGTACATGGGATTGTCCTGACCCGGCTCCTCGCCCCGAACGGCCCTGCCGGTCTTCTCCATCCAGAGCTCCAGCTGACTCTTGTACGGGCACAAGCCCACCGCAGCCGCAGCGTCAGAGCTGCCGATGCCCTGCTTGCGAACTTCCAACCATTGCTCACGCTCGAGAGCGCGTGTATCGACCAGACGAATCGCCGCCGATCTGCTCATTTCGGATCCTCCAATGAATGAAGCCCGGCCTCCTCGCGGAGACCGGGCCTATGGCCTTGCTTGATGAGTTAAACGGTTAGGCCGGCGATGTCGCCATAGCGGACACCAGAATCCTGCTCAGGATGCTTTCGGCGGCGTCAGTGTCCCCGCCAGCCAGGAGGTGCCTGCCAAAGGCCCGACCAAAGGGCTCAGCCACTTCGTAGCACCACACGCTGGGGAACTGTTCACTGCAACCTTGCCATGCCCGGCCCAAACGTTCGGCTTGCTCGATGCAGGCCTGGACGTAACGCAGCTCTCCCTCGAACGGAAGCTTCGAGTAAGGCGCACCACTTTTGTCCAGCGCCTGCTTGGCCCCAATAGCGATGTACGCGACGTCGAGACAGTCAATCGCCATGGCTCAGACCACCAGCTTCATGGCTTCATCCCAAGCGCGCTGCTTCAGTTGGGCCCCCGGACCGAACCACGCTGCATCCCTGCGGTGATCGTCGCTCCTGGCACGCCGATGGTGGTCGACGAACTCTGTCACGCTGCTGAGCACGCCCCACGCCGTTCCGCGCGAACTGGCCAGCTCCGACCCCTTGCCCGCCCCGTCGTACAGGGCGCGGGCTACCTTGAAGGCCTGCTCGTTCACTGCCACGCCCTTGCCGTCCGGATTCGGGTATGTCAGCACTCGACGCAGAAGGCCGTCCACCGAGTCGGGATCCACCGGACACTCGACCAGCGCCTTCATTCGGGCCACGAACGAATCCCAGGTTGACACGGTGATGCCCAACTGGCGCTTCACCACGTCGGGATCAAACTGACTGCGATGCGGCACCTTGACGGCTCCCGCGTTGCTGCCGAGAGCGATGGCCAAGGTGTTGTTGCACACCACCCGCACCGAGGTGAACTGCGCGGTGGTGGCCAGCGTACCGTCGCAGGCCGTGGCCAGCAGCAGGTAACCGTCGACGCGATCCTTCCGCTTCAGCACCGTGCTCTGCCCCGTCTTGGCCAAGGCCCAGAACTTGCGGCCCTCCCGCAGGACCCCAGCCGTCTCCAACTCGAAGCCCCCGACTTCGGTCAGGTCGCGGTAGAACTCCAGGATCTCGCCCGGCTGGACCACCTTGTACCGCTTGGACACGACCGACAAAGGGGCGTGCGTGTCGGACCGGTACAGGACTTTCTGCTCCGGGAAGGCGTTGATGGCCCCGATCCCGTTCTTTCCCACGACATAGCGGACCTCAGACTCCTCGATCTCCCAGTCCATGCCGGCCTGCTGCTTCCAGAGATCAACCGATTGTTGCGGCGCCAGCCTATTGCCGAGGCCGTGCCAGGGCTCTTCACCGGCATAGGCCATTGTTTCAACCAGGTGCATCGTCACTTCTCCTGAATCGGGGGGCATAAACGCACAAGGCCCGGCGACTGCCGGGCCTTGTGGTCTGCGAGGGGTTGTAGATCACGGAAACTTCAGATACTTGCAATGAACGCATCTAGCAACACTAACCAGCGTTGCTGCAACCACTACTAGCACGCAGTAGATCGCTTCCGACCTATCACTCATTTGAAGTCCTTTGGTACGGCGCACAAAGAGCGCTGTGCCCTTGCGCAAAGCCAGCACCGACTGACTTCACCTGAGTGATATAGGTTTGAAAGAATTTCGTATCGCTGAGGCGGCCCCAATGAAAAAGGGGCAAGCCTTAGCTCGCCCCCCCCAAATCCGAATCTTGTTGTCGTCAGAACATATTACATGCGAAGTCACTGCCATCTGGATCTGGCAAGACCGCTCTGGCATTTCCCTTCAGCAACTTTATCGTCTTTCCCTCGGCCCGAATCAGAGCATCACCTTTACGGAGTTCTCGCAGCATGAACGTAAAGTTCTCAACTCCAACGTTGCTCATCGCCTCGTGTGGCAAATCAACTGACGCTCCATTGACCTCGATTGATCCGGAGATCTCTTGATCAACGCTCCCACGGTGGAGCGCCACGACCGAGGGGGAGTCTGGGTTGAACCCAGCATCTGTAGGGCAATAGATCCTGAGAGAGAGCCCCTCGACGCGCGCGATGTACTCCTCGTCGCCCTGAACAAATCCCCCTTGCCAGTTCGCAACGCTCTCGGGAATTGAAGGGCTAATCGGTGCCGCTACCTGCTCAGCAACTTGAGTTGCACCCGGTACAGCTTTGGAAAGTCCACTCTGATCGCTTCGAAAGCCATCCATTGCCGCTTGGATTTCCACCAGTGTGGGCGCAGCCTGCCCGCCGACGCGCCGACCGAACTCCTCGTAGCCCATCAACAGAATCGCTTCTTCCTGCCACTTTGCTCGGTTCTGCTCGTCCGTTGCGTCAGCCACAGCCGGCGCGCTCGAATCCGCACCCGCGGAATCGCCACTCACTTTGTCAACCTGCGAACACGCGGAAAGCACGGCGACCAGTGAGGCCGCCAGAAACATCTTGTTCATTTTCTTCCCCTGTTAAAGACCTACCGACAATGATCGCTCTGTCTCCCTCGAGAACTGGGCTTCCTCTGCCAGCTCCCGGAAGCACCGACCCCTTAGGCTCACCGAGCCAACGCTAGATCTTACCGATCTGCAGGGAGCGTGGCAGCGTGCGGACGATCCGCGCCGTTCCGCAGGGTAGTCCGGACGGCCACGCGGCATCGATGCACCATGCTGCGCCTCGAAGCATAATGGGCCAGAGAGGGGGGAGGATACGGATGAGTTGGTGGCCAACCGATAACGGTACGCTTGTCACAGGCGCACCCCGATGGACCGTCTATATCTCCGGTGACCAGGTCGTCATGAACGTCGCCGGATTGCCGTCGGTGAAAGTTCACCTGCTGCAGCTGGCTAAGCTCGAAGTCATTCAGGGCTTCGTATGGGCGACTTGCCACTTCACCTTCCAGACGGCGGAAGGCTCTGTCATACACAAAGTTGACGGTATTCCGAATGAGCGGGCCGTTGATATGGCCAACTCATTTGACCGCGCGTGGGCCGCAGTTATCGCCGACCTCGTTTCAAGCTCCAAGAATGAACTTGAAGCATGGATGGAGCGGGTCACCCAACTACTGGCAAAGGCAACTCCGGACGTTTTTGGGAGCTATGCCGTCGGGATTCTGAAAAACTCAACCCCCCCACCGACCCCAGGAAACATCTCTTGGGACAGCATTTTTAACCATCCTGAAGCAGCGCAGGCTAGAAAGCGAGCAGAATCCTGGCCCGACTGGAAAGGCACACCCAGTACCGTTGCGAAGTCGAAAGCAGAATCGCTTAGGCGAAGCTTGTTCATCAGGGATGTCGCAGAGTGGGTTAAGGCCTTCATCGACACCTACGGTGGGGACCGCTGGATACCTAAGAGTGCTGTTTCAAAGCACCTCAACTCCCATCCTGTTCCGGCGTGGCCAGGAAATAGCTGGGAGTATGCGATGAAGGGGCTATGCAAGCCGGAAAATAAAGACCCCCACAGTGCAACGAGCATTCTAGACCTGATAATTACCCCTGAAGTCAAAGACCTTGGCCATGGGGTCACCCATGACGTGTGGAGGATCATTACACGCACGACTTCTCCGTCTGAGGCGCTGGCGGCTCTCGTTGATCCGCACAACCCTGCCCACTTGAAGCGAAAGCGCCATGAGTGCAAGGAGTTCTTCGACACAGTCGACAAAAACCCGCTAACAGACGAGCAAATTCACGCATGTGTGTGCATGGACGATCATGTGATGGTGGTAGCAGCAGCTGGATCGGGCAAAACCTCCACCATGGTGGCCAAGACCGGCTATGTCCTCCATGAGAGGCTGGCAAAACCGAATCAGATTCTTCTGCTGGCTTTCAACGTGGCCACCGCAAGGGAAGTCGGAGAGCGGATTGCGGAACAGCTAGCTGACGTTCCCGAGGTAGATCAGGTCAAGTCCAAGACCTTTCATTCCTTTGGCATCGATGTCATCGCGGACGCAACGGGCAAGAAACCAACACTCGCGCCCTGGGTGGATCCAGCCGTTCCGAACGGGGACATTCGGCAGATCGCAGAGATTGCGGCCAGCCTTTCCGCTGAGAACGCTGAGTTCCGGCGCGACTGGGCCGTGTTTCGCACAATTTACGGGCGCGATATTGGCAAGTGGGGCATCCCGGAAGAGCCGGACGCTTACGCAGATGGCAACCGCGGATTTCTTACTGCCAACGGCGAGATTGTGAAGAGCAAGGAGGAACGTACCATCGCCGACTGGCTTTTCTACCATCAGATTGACTACGTGTATGAGCGCGCCTACGAACACGACACCGCGACGCAGTTCCATCGCCAGTACTACCCGGATTTCTATTATCCAGAGGCTGCCCTCTACCATGAGCATTACGCGCTCAATGCCAATGGCGACGCCCCTGAGCACTTCAAGGACTACATTGAAGGCGTCAAATGGAAGCGAATGATCCACGCCGAGAAGGGCACGACCTGCATCGAGACAACCTCATTTGCCCTGAGCAATGGCACAGCGCTGCGCGACCTAGAGGACTCTTTGCGGGCGTATGGCCTCAGCCCTGCATTCGACGGCGAGCGAGAGGCCAAGGGCCTTGGTCCGATTTCGAACGAGGACCTAGCCAGGACGATCCGCACCTTCCAGCAGCATGTGAAGAACAATGGGTTGACAAGGGAGGATCTACACAGAGTCCTCTCTACTCAGTCCGAAAGCGGGTTCGCTGATAGGTTGCGCTTGTTCCTCGCGATATACGAGCGAGTTGCCGCAGAGTGGGAGCGACGCCTCAGGAATGCCAAGTGCATTGACTTTGAGGACATGCTTGTCACAGCAGCCGAACTGGTGGAAAGCGGTCGGTTCCAAAGCCCTTACACCGTGATCCTCGCTGACGAGTTTCAGGATAGTTCGCGGGCACGCATCAGACTTCTTAAAGCTCTAGCTGCTCAGCCCAAAGAACATGCGCACCTATGCGTAGTTGGCGATGACTGGCAGGGTATCAACCGGTTTGCCGGCTCTGATATCTCAGTCATGACCGAGTTCGAAAGCACGTTCGACCACTCTACGCGCCTCACCCTGACGACTACCTTTCGCTGCCCCCAGCACCTGTGCGACGTTTCGAGTGAGTTCGTCCAAGCCAATCCAGCTCAGATCCGTAAGGACGTGACAACCACCAACCCCTTGCTGAAGACCCCAATTCTTGCCTTTGCACTTTCACGCAAGGAGGCGATGCATGACCATGTCGCTGACCAGCTCGCCTCGATGCGAGGGGCAGTGGCCGCCGGCAAGCTGATACCGGCCAATGGTGATCGTGTCACCGTCATGCTGCTGGGGCGCTACCGCGATGACATCCCGGCTGGCTTAGGCCAGTGGCAGAACGCGTTCGGTGATCGGTTGAAGATCGAGTACCGGACAGCGCATGGATCAAAGGGCTTGGAGGCCGAGTACGTTTTCGTCCTCAACGTGGTTCAAGGCACTCGTGGCTTCCCAAGCCAGATCCAGGACGATCCGGTGCTTCAACTGGCAATGCCGGCTCCAGATCCATTTCCTTACGCCGAGGAACGCCGCCTGTTCTATGTTGCTATGACCCGAGCTCGCAAACAGGTGCGCTTCTACACAACGCTTGGTGAGCCCTCCCAATTTATCGTGGAGTTGGCGACGAACGGCCGCCTGAAGATCGAGCCAGTGGACGGTGAGGAATTGGAAGCATGTCCTGCGTGTGCGAGTGGCGTACTTCGCCTTCGCGAAGGCGTTCGCGGCGCTTTCCAAGGCTGCTCACGTTTCCCTTCCTGCGACTTCACTAGAAGCACAGTGGGGGAGGAGGTGCGAGCGACTACAGTGCCTCCCGCGCCCCACAAGATCCAGGGACCTATCAGCACTGGCGGCCAGTGCCCGGTTTGTAAGCAAGGCACCTTTGAGAAGAAGAATGGGCGATACGGCATTTTTCTCGGCTGCACCAGTTACCCCAGCTGTCGCGCAACCGCGAAGCTGCACTAGAAGCGCTACTTGGCAAGACAATGGCGAAAGATCCCGCGCTTCAGAGGCCGACGTCCCGCCGATTTTAAGTAGCACGGCGATCTGGAGTCCAATTTCCCAAAGCGAGGAGACGTCGAGAGCTTCAACGGCCGCCTGTGCGACGAGTGCCTCAACGAACACTGGTTCACCAGCCTGCTGCACGCTCGCACGGCCATCGAAACCTCGCGCCGCGAATAGAACGAGGAACGGCCCAAGAAGGCGCTTGGCGGGCTCACCCCGGAGGCCTACGCCAAAGCCCTGGGGGGCTCGGATACCCTAACCCAGGACTCTAGAGCCGACTGCCACTGAAGGCGGGGGACGTCGAGCTCTATTGAATGATGAGTTCGGGCGAATGCTGATGTGGGGCGCTCAAAGATGAATTGCGCAGATTTGCTCTGCTGCGGCAACTCTCGATCACGCATCCGTAGCCAAGATCCGCAGCGCATGCCGATGACCGCCGCGCTTCGAACCGGGGATTTCAATCAGAGTTGGCTGGTATCGATGTCCCACGCCATGGCCTTGGTTGTCGCGATTAGGTGAGCCGCGAATCTCTCGACAAAGTCATCCATGCCTTCGGCCGCCGTCGCGTCACCTTCGGCCGCAATGAATGCCCCCAGTTCTTCTTCGGTTCGGATGTCGATGGAGCGGGCTGCGGACCCAAATTTCTCCCTACTGAGCTCTCCGCGAACCAGTGCCTGCGCGATCTCCGAGCTCTCGCTGTAAATCTCGGCCATCTCTGGCCAGTCGGCAGCATCGGCAACCATCCTGAGCGCGGCAGCTTGCACCGCCACCAGCTTGATGACGTTCGTCCGATCTCTCGCGCTAGCACTGGCGAGTGCATTGGCCTCCGCGACCATCTGCAGGTTCTTCTCGACCTTCGCTCGGACGAGAATAAAGACCATCTTCCTTTGCGTCGCCTGCAGCGCTCGAATCTTGTTGAGATAGTCTCCATTTGTCAGAAGCTGATCAACCCCCGTGATTGGGGCCGGAATCACCTCTGTGGAGCGAGCAGACTCAGAGCTTTCGGCGCATCCCAAAGCGACTGCGGCAATCCCTAAGAATGCAACAGCGTGGATAACTCTCTTGGCAGAGCCTGTCTTCCGCACTACTAGATCTCCTCTCCATTATTCTGACAATCTAGCCGCGCGCGCTACTCACGAGCGGCGGACTGCTCGACGCATCAAACTGCACCCACCCCGACGACTGCTGTTTCGTCGGCTTGCTCACTAGCCCACGGTGCCGTCAGACTCCGGAGCGTTCGCAAAGCCCAGTGGCCGACAGCCAAATCTAGAGCGGAGCGAGCTGCCGGTTTGTCCGATCCGCAGGCTTTGATCGGATCCAGGCGACTACGGCTGCGGGGGTTATGGCAAGTACTAAAGCCTCGACTAGGGACACGAGAGCGATGGCCGACTTAGCGCCCATTGCATTCTGGTGGTACCCAGCGTGGTCGGCCGTCATTCGCAGCCCATAACGAACGATGGCATCGAAGTGCTCTTGGGACTTCGCGTCTCCGAAAACCCAAAACTCGTAGTCAATTCCATGGCCGAAATCGGCAGGGAGAGAGTAGTCGTCTTCCCAGAGATAATGGTCCCGACGCACATCCTTTGCGAATAATCGCAAGTCATAACTGATCAGCCTGCTTGTCAGCGAGTGGTGCCGCCAAGTTTCCCGCAGCGTTTGCTGCGTCATCGGGGAGTTGCGCTTGTTGGTGAAGTTCGTGTCGTGCGTGGCAAGCACCACTACCGAGATCCAGAGGACCGGCACCAGCAGGATCAAGTTTCCAACGAACGTGCCGAATGAGAAGCGTGCCAGCTTGGCGATACTGGTCCGTGCGTAGGCAGAGCCTACTCGAGCCTTGGCAACAGCACGGTATCTTTGCAAGGGAGCGCCACAACTGATGCACGTAAAGGCATTAACGGATACCGGCGTACTGCAATCTGGACATAAGCACTTGTTACTTGACATTCTTCGAGTCCGCCTGCGCCGACGGAACATCGGCGAATTTCTGACCGGCGACTCGCTGAACCTGACAAGATTCCCGCCCCTGAGGCTGCCTCAGGCAGTTCCTTCTGTAGGCATCTCGGATGCTGCTAAAGATTCTCACGCTTGCCATCTCATCAACTGCATTTGAACTTCACATTTTACGCGACGGTCTAGCGAATAGCCTCTGGGTCGCTTAAATGACGTTCCGCCATTGCGCTCTCAAGCCCAAACACCATCGCTTTGGTTGCCCACTTGTTGGCGCGTTCTCGCAGTTCCCCCCCTTGCGGTGTATAAGCGTGGCGGAGGGCGCCGGCGATCTCGCTCGGCGAGTGAAGATTCGGTCTGCAGTTAATTGCTCTAGCAGTCCTTCCCTCAAAGATGCGCCTCATCTCCCTGCTCTCACGGAGATAGCAAACACTGCCATCTTGGTTCCCTAAGATCTGGGCTAAGGTGCTCAGCTGCCTCAATGCTAAGAACATCGCGAAAATGCTTTCTTCCTGAGTGGCGCGCCCGTCCTCAATAAATTCGCCAGCTACGAACTCAAACTTCTCATTTAGCACTGCGGAAGCAAATATTAGAGCATGACTGGGGCTACTTCCCGCTAGCTCGACGAACTCTTCTTGAGCATTGAGGAGCTGTTCTAGATGGATACTGGCGAAGTATCCATGAACTTCGAGCTCTTGCTCCGGAGTTGGCTCGAATGCTGCGCTTGTACGGTCCGTAACGGTTCCGGTGGCGCGGTGACCCGTTTGGTGATTCTCAGACCCGTGCTCGGAATTCCAAGCACGCTGTGTGCTGGTTTCTAGTTCACCCGCTGTGCAGGTGCCGGGTAAAGTTGACATAAGTAGAAATGCTAAGAACAAAGCGACATACGCGCGGGCTGACATTGATTGTAGTTCCCAAGAGCAGAGCACAAGGGACATTGTAAGCGACGCCGTCTAAGCCCGACAGGCGCGTTGGATCGTGATTACTGCGGACCTTACTTATAGGCTCTTCCAGTCGGCGCCAGCTGGAAGGCTGCTCTTACGCTGAGCTCCAGGGATGAGCCTTCAGAATCGGGGCAAGCTTGGCGCCCCAATATGTTCGAAGCCTGCCCTTCCCTTCCCCCGACGATCGTATTTTCGCCAGAACCCGCGCGCGGCATGGCGTAGCCGACGGACACGTCGAGGCGGACCGGACCCTTCCGGTGGACGCGTCCGTAGGCGTTGACGGTGCGGGCCACCAACGGGTGCCGCACCACGTCGCGCGATTCGAAGAAGGTGAAGCTGACGCCGTCGACCTCGTGCAGCACGTCCAGCGCATCGCCCAAGCCCGACCTCACCTGCTTCGGCAGCTCATGCCTGCGGGCAACAGGGGTCTCCTGCGTACACTAAAGCCGGGATTGGCGAAGTCCCCTTCCGGCCAATAGCGGACGTTGTCGTTGTCAGCGGTATGGTCAGTCGAAGCAGGCGCCAGCGACCAGCGCGGGCGGTTTGCGCACGTTAGCTAAGCGTTCGGCTCCTCACGCCCCTCGCCGAGCATGTGGCTAGCGGCTTTCGCAGCCGCCAGCGACTCCACAAGGCTCGTCTTGAGTGCTTGAGTCGTAGCAGCAAAATGCTCAAGCTGCGCGATGCGCTTTTCCAGCTGCTCGATACGATGATTTTTAAGCTGCGCCTCGTCCCGCCCCGCCCCCACGATCCTGATCC
Source organism: Luteimonas sp. A537 (assembly GCF_054052065.1). NCBI lineage: Bacteria > Pseudomonadati > Pseudomonadota > Gammaproteobacteria > Lysobacterales > Lysobacteraceae > Luteimonas > Luteimonas renzhihongae. Next base: position 365,452 of record NZ_JBSVRH010000004.1, on the reverse strand, counting down.
GGAGTTCGGTGAGGGGGTCTTCCTCGTCTAGGCGCCGAGCCAGTTCTAACCACTCGGCGCTGTCTCGCCCCGCCGCGCGCGAGGCGTGCGCAAGGACGTGGTGTATGAGGTTGCGAGCCGCGCCATCGATCCCCAAAGCGGTCGTCAGAAGACTCTCGACATCACTGTCCCCGTTATTAGCCCGCGCATCGAGGGCGCGCCAGAGGTCGTTGCGGTAATGCGGTCCACCGTCCGGATGCAGGGAGTCGATGGCTTCTATCACCCGGTCAATGGACTCGAAAGCCGTTCTCTTTGCGGGGAAAGCACGTGCCTGTGCCCACAGGTCCAGGATGGCGCGCGCGCACGACTGCTGTGCCTCATCACGCTCGGGCAGAGGGGCGTTCTCGGCGCGCACCATCAGCTCGGCGACGTAATGCACCATCCATCGCGCGAGCGTGTCGGTCGAGTCAACGAGCTTTAGTTCGGCGACGAGTTTTTCGCCGAGGGCGAACGTTGCGGCCGACAATGCGGGGGACTCCCGCTCTTTCGATCGTGATGATACTCGTTGAGTGATCTTCTTCGGCATCTCCACTCCTGCTTTCGTAGCTGAACGGCACCACGTGACGATGGCAGATAACTTCAAGGATCAACGTTCGTTCCTGTCGATCCAGGGCCTTCTGCAGGAACTGCCTGTCGACCACGAGGCGTTCTCCACTCGGGGTGTGCCCGCGCTCATCGTCGGCGCCTTCGCTCCACCGCTCGACCCAGGCCACGCACGTTCCGTCATTCTGGTGCCACGCACCAGAGGCTTCGTCCCGGACAATCCCGAGTTCGGCCGCCACGGGCCCGGCGATATCCGGAAAGCGTCGGGCCAATCCGCCGGTCCACGGATCATCCGAATCAGCGCCGGACTCGGCACCTGACTCCGTCACCCACCCTTCCAACACGAAGTCGCCGTGATGGATCTCATGTGTGTCCTGGAACTCGGGCAATGCGTAGTCGTACGGGTTTCGAGTCGTCGCCAAGGCCCGGGACAGTGCGCCGGCACGGGCCCGTGACGCGAATGCGCTGACCACGCGGAGGGTTTCGCTGTTGCGCCCCTCGTACTGCGCCCATCGGCCTGCCACCACCACCGCCCCGGTTTGGGCCATGAGGCGCGAAAGCACGTAATTCTTTGCCGGAGGGGCGGGCCACGCGCCCTTTTTTTGTGCCGGGAACTTGATAGCATCCGCCGGAGACATCTGCCTGCGGTCTGCCAGCCAGTCGCCCTTCGCATCAAGCGAAGCCTTGTCTTCGAGCCAATGGGAGAATGATCCCCATGAGCTCTCAGGGTCCTCATGGAGCGGATGGGTCTCCAGCAGCTGCCCTGCGGTCTCCATCAGGGCGTGATAGGAGAGATAGAACGAGAGGTTGTCCTGTCCGCCCAGTTCGCTGCCGCGGCGCCTCGAGTGTTCCTTGAATTGGCCGCGTAGAGCACGCGCATCCTGATCGTAATGGCCGTTCTCCTGCAGCCCCCAGTCCTCGCGAATAACCCGGCATGCGTCGGCCTCGATCCCCTGGGGGCGTATCGCAAAGCACCGTGCCAGCGACTCGATCCAGCTACGCGAGAAGTCGTAGCCGAAGGTGAACTCGCATGCGAAGTCCGAGCCGGGCGGGCTGCGGTGCGACCGGGTATGGTAGGCGGAAAACTGCGTCGGAAGCGTGGACGCATTGATGCTGACTAGCGCATCGCGGGCCACAGGATCCACCGTCACGTGGCCCCCATCGGCCAGAGCCAACAGGGCGCGAGCCGCTATACCGCGGCAGATCACATGACGATTCTGCCTCGATGCCAACGACTCCAGCCAAGCGGCATGGCTCGCGACAACGTCCCCGCTTTCGCGCGAAGCGCGGTCGAGGGCAGTCAGCAACCACTGGATCGCGTGCATTCGATAGAAGTGGAAGCTTGCGTCAGTAAAGGCTGACGCATCGCCGCCGGTCGAGAGCGCGAGGATGTCCGCCAAGAGCGCTTCGCGACCCAAGAGGCACAGCGCCCGGACCGCGTGAGCCGCCTGCCATCGGCGCCCCGATTCAACGGCCCCGAGGGCGGCCCAGATATAGCCTGCGATGCTCCCGCGACAGCCCCCGGCGGGTGCCAAGCACGGGCTCCAAGGCCCATCGCCCTGCTCGCGGCCGAGCGTCGCCTCCAGATGCTCAAGGCCATAGCCCAGCACGGATCGCGCTTCGACGGGGCCCAGGAATTGAGCGAGGACAGCGACGAGCTGGAACAAGCCGTGGGAGGTAGTCGGCAGGCTCGTCTCGGCGATCGCCTCCAGCGCACCCCGCAACAGCTCTTGGCGCGTGACTCCCGTCTTGTCAAAGACGAGGTCGTAAGACAGGGACTGATAGTGACGGTTGATGCCGAGTGACGTCGCATGGTCGCGGGCCATGCGCCGAACGAACGACGCCAAGGCCTGTCGCGCCGCGAGTCGATCCGCCCATGTCGAGGGGATCTGCTCCAGAAGCCCACGGACAGCATAAGGGCTCCAGTCGTCGACCGCTTCGAGGCTCTCGACGAACGCACGTTCCCTGCCCGCGGGCACGCGAGCCACGGCTTCGCCGATCCACTCCTCGTGCCACCGCCCGAAGCGGCGGTCCGGCATTCGCGCTTGGCTTTCAAGAAGGCCCGAAGCGCTGCCGAGATCAATGCCTGCAAACACCGCGCCCCAGTCCGGACTGGGCTCGCGCCCGCTCGTCAGCGACGCGTCGCGCGAGTCGCGAACCGATTCAGACCGTCGGGCGCGTTCTTCCAACTCGCGAAACGGCTGCGCGTTCAGGCGCCGCGCCTGGACCGCGTCGGCGACCTCTTTCAGACACCGTCTGGAATCCGCGGAGAAGCGTAGGTAGCTGTAAAACTGCGCCAGCAGCTTGTCCTTCTCGGCGCCGCTCTCGGCAGCATCGAGCGCGGCCGCCATCAGGCCCGGCCAATCCCAGTAGCCTTCGAAGCAGATAAGGGCTGCCGCGTCGCGCGCATCCAGGTCACCCCGCTTGCAGAGGACTTCGACAAGCTGAGGGAAAAAGCGCTCAGGCTCGCCGAATCGACGGTCGCGCCAACGGCTAATGATCGCCGGCGATGTGCGTGGCGACAGCGTGGCGATCGCCTCGACGGTGTGCTCCCAGTCAAAATGCTTGTCGCGATCGACGTACGATCGTGTGAGCTCGGCCGCACGCGCAAATCGATACGCGAGCTGCGGATCATCGAATCTATCCGCGGCGCCGGCATCGCTCAGGTGCAAGAGCGCGTGCCAGCGCTCAAGGTTCTCCTGTCCGATCTTGCTGGCGACCCGAACGGCCTCATTGAAGTACTGCAGGGCCTCATCCTCGCTGCTCCCCAGCACGGCTCGAGCGAGGAGGACGAAACTGTCGGCCATGGATTCGGCGAGCTCGGCTTCCTCTCCGATCCGACCGCGAGCCTTGTGTGCAAAGGAAAGGACGATATGCGGGGGGCCGCCGGTCAATGCCGCGCGGCGCGCGAGGTCTGCCAAGGTCGGAATGAAAAGGGGAATCCGTAGGCCGTCCTGCCATTGCGCTAGATTCACCCAGAGCGCCTCGTCCCTGCCAAGCAACACGATGCATTCGGACCATAGCCGGGCGACCCCGTCGGCCGTTGCGGACCAGTCCTGATAGACGTCGCGCCCGTGGCGCGTCCAATGCTCCAGCGCCTCCGCCGATGCGGTCTCGAAGTCCGCTTTGAACATCGCGCCGGAACGGACCTTCACGCTTAATTCGTGCCACGGCAACAAGGCCTTTAGGTTCTCAAATCCCCGGCCGCTGAACCGATTCTCGCTCGTCGGCTTCTTGCGGGACCTGCGCTTTTCTCCATAGATGAATTCGAGCGTCAGGGGCTTGCCCAAAAGTGCTGCCAGCAACGCATATGCCCGCAGATACTCAAACCGATCTTCATTGAGGTGTTCCGATTCGAGAGTGCGGGGCGCGCCTTTAGGCAAGTAGCGACGCAAGAGGCTGGCCAATGCGCGCTTGGACGCCAAGCGGTAATGCCGTGCGGTATCGATCATCGACGCGACCGCGCCGATTCGCGTGCCCTCGCCTTGCCAGTCGCCCGGTGCGTCGAGTTTGACTCGTGAATGCAGGAGCAGGCGCATGGTGCGTGCCGCGGCAGCTTTCGGCACGTGGCGTTCGACGGCCCTGAGTTCGCCGGCGACCGCGAGGACCAGCCCGATATCGTTGCCGGCCGCCAGGGCCAAGGCATCGGCATCCGCCCACCGCCCTGCGTCGACCAGACGCTTTGCGAGAGGTCGCCCAACGCGATAGGAGAGCTCACGCGGCCGCCATCGCCGCAACTGGGCGGCGCACCGGGTCGGACCATGGACATTCAACTCCGCCCACTCCAGCTCGAGGATGTCCTTGCCCTCGACCGAGGTTCGTTGATCTCTCTCCTGCCGGTTACGTAGCCAGTGGCCGAGCCAGTCATAGGCAAAGCGCAACTGGGCGCGCGCTTCGCCCTCCAGGCCCTTTCGTCCTGAGAGCAGCGCCGCCTCATAGGCATGCTCGGAGCCGGTCCAGTTGCCGCCGACGATTTGACGCCTGGAGACCTGCTCCAGCAGTTGATCCGCATCCAGGAACCGCGATGCGAGATCTACGTTACCGCTCAGGAGCGTCTGTTGACGGGCATCGGCTGCCACCCGACCGCCGGCCTTCAATGCGAGCCTGGCGGCATCGACGTACCGGCGTGTTCTCAGAGCCGCCCTTGTCGCAAACTCCAGCCGCTGCAACTCGACGTCGCGCCGGGCGATCTCGTCGTTCTCAGGCAGTGCGTCGTCGTTCAGTGCCAGTTGAACCAGTTCATCGAAGCGATCGGTGTTCAGCATCAGCGCGGGCAGCGCGGACGCGGCATAGCGGCTTTCCCGCGCAAGCGGTTTCAGACGGCGGACGAATGCCTCGAGCTCTTCCTGTTCGGGTCTGAAGTGCTTTTGGAACCACGTCTCCGTGGGCTCGTCCCTGAACTGGACGGAGTCGTCCCGAAGCAGCAGCGGTCGGCCGAGGTCATGGATGAAGCTTCGGACCAATCCCTCGTCAACGCCCGCTGTCAACGCGATGATCCTGATCGGCACGAACGGACGCAACGTGGCGAGTGCCGCGCAGATGCGGCCGATCTGGGGCTGCTCGACATTCGCAGCGACATGCCGGACCTGGCGTACGGCCTGCTCCAGGAGATCGCCGATGGTGTCGTCGACCGTGCGAGGCGACGGACCGAGGCTGCGGAGGACGGTCGCCAACGGCGCGGCCGGATCCAAGTCGAGCGCCGCGCGCTGCACGCGCGGGTTGCGCGAGGTCAGGCGGTGAAATTCCCGGATGTCTGCCTCCCCCACGTCCGGAAATCGCGTACTGAGCAGATCCCCGGTCTCCTTCTCGGTGAACCCATCGAGGCCAAAGCGGATCACGCTCGGTGGCGGCTGAAGCTTGTCAACCCGATGAGGACGCGCGGTGAGCACGAGCCGGACGTTGTCGGGAAAGGACTCGGCGAGCAACAGGCGCGGGAAGCTAGGCGGGTGGTGAAATTCTTCGGCCGCCATCTCCGCGTTGTCCGCCGCGTCCAGCACCAGAACGAGATACGCGCCGGCAGCCTGACTGCGCGCGGCGGCGCTGGCTTGGTCCACCCGCGCCATGAACGCATGCACATACGCGGCGTCGTCTGCCTTAGGGGTCGGGATCAGCGGGTGGCACAGGCCTTGGACGGACATTTCGTTGGCCAGTTGGACTAGACCGTCCTTCGCGCGATGCCGCAGGCCGGTCGCGCTTCGGTACCCGCCATTGCCGAAGCAGTCATAGACAAAGGTCGTACTGCCCGGCAATGCAGGGCCGATCTGAGTGGCGACGATGGATTTGCCGTAGCCGCCATCGGCAGACACGATGACCGGTGTCGACGATTCGGTGATCGCCTTGACCAGATCCGGCATCTGGGCGCGTGGCACGACGACTGTAGGCGACTCTAGGACATTCGGCGCCGGGAACAGGTCGTCCAGGCGGACGCCGATGGTGTCAAGGACGTCCTCACGCCGGATCTCGCGATTGGACTTGAATTCAGTCGTGGCCTTGCGTGCGACGAGCTCGCGCAGCGTGATCGCCGCATCCTTGTCGTTATCCGGAAGGTAGGCCCGCAGATCACGCGTGAGCAGCGCACGCTGCTCCAGAAATCCCTCGACGCGCGTGATCGGCCGGAACAGGGAGGCGAACGCCTCGAGGTCAGCAGGCGCCAGGCCCGTCACGCGGCTGATGTAGCGCGCGTCACGCCCGTGCGTGCCCTGCGTCAGGTCCGCCAGCGCTTGATCCACGCGAGGCGAGAGTGGGCGGTTGGTTTCGAACTCGAAAGCAAAGCGCGCGCAAACGTCCTGGACGCCGAATTGGCCCACCAACGCCGTAAAGCGGTCAGCGAAGTCCTTGAGCGTTTTGCGCAGGCCGCTCGCGGTCCATTCCTTGTCGGCGTGGAGCGTTGAGTGCTTGAGCTGGCGATAGCGCACGCGTCGCGCGGTGGGCAGGCCGGCGCTGCCGTAGTAGAGCGCGAGGTCGATGGACTCAATACCCGCGTTGACGGAGTCGCTCTTTGAAATGCCTTCAACGGACACGACCTTGAGGTCGGAGGATGCTTCGAGAAGTTCCAGGCAAAGGCGGGACGCGCGCGAGTAATGAAACTGGTCGCCGTCTCGGCTGGGGCCAACGTCAAAAGTATCAATCTGTCGCGACATCAACTCGCAGGTCCTTCCCCGTCACAATGACGATCCCCCGCCAAAAATCTAGTTCGCCACGCCGAGGCAGCCCAACGGATCTGGCGGGCGTACGTGCGCCTCATAGCCGGCAAGCCTTAGCTTACAGATTTGCTGGGTAGTTGGCCCAACGGCATAGGCAGAATCGCCAAGCGACTCTAGTAGTGGCACGGCCGATAGATTCGCATTCGCACGGGCTCGGACCAGGCAGTGTCCGCTTTGGGTCGAAAGCAGTCACTCGAACTCGAGAGAGAGCGGTGGGCAGGATGCGAATCCCGCCAGGCTTAACGCGCCGCTCTTACGCCGGCGATGTGGACGCAGCACGTCAGCCGACCCCGGAACGGTCCGGAGCGGTCCGGTCCGGTCCGTGGATCTTGCACTCTGACCCCAGTTTTCCGAACAAGGGCTTCATCGGGATCGCTCGGGATCAGGGCGTGGAGAGGTAGCGTTCGGATTCGAACGCCCTGATGAAGCCTTCGGCCTCCTTGCGCGACATCGGATACTCGCCTGTCACCGCCTCCTCCAGCTGGCGTGCCAAATCCGGCGTCTTCAAGCCTCATCGCTAGGGTCACTTCGAGTCTTCCAGTAAGGTTCTGGGCTTCAACGATGAGACTTTCCGGATCGATTACGGAAAGGTCGACCAGGTCGGGCTGCGTGGACGGGACGTGGAGGTGACGGCCGGCCTCGTTGATGGCTACGAAGAAGATTGACTTGGGAATCCGGGCCGGCGCGAGATCGCGCCGGCCCGACTCTTGTGCAGCTGCTAGTATCAAGAGCCGGCAACTGGAAGATTGGCTACGACGCGGGGAACGGATGAGCTACTTCGGTGACACTGAGTACGCGATGCGCCATCTGATTGAACTTGCCTCGAAAGAGGAAGAGCTCTTGAGTGAGGCCCTTGCGCAACTCGATCCCGCTGAGGCCGAGTTGAAAGTTCACCAGTGGGACTTTCAATCAAGTGATCTAAACGAGGACTTCTCGGAAGCATACGTGATGGCTGCGTTCTCACGGGCTGGCCGCGCGGGCGTCGAAGTCGACGGCTTTCGACAGCAGGTGGCGTTACTGCAGGCGGCAGTGGGCGCTCATCAGATTGCAGTCCAAGCCATCTGCGGCGCCATCCTTCAGATCGCTAAGCAAGGCATCTCGGTAGTCCATGGACGACTGGACGCCAGTCCGGATGGAAGAATGCTTGGGACATCGACACTCAAGGCCGTGATCTGGCAGGGTCGAAACCAAGCAATTCACTACGAAGATGAGAATTTCAGTAACCCCGTGGTGACACTTTTTGCTGAACTCGAAGCAGCCTATGGCCCGGAGTTCTCCTTAGCCGCGCACCGAAATCGAAGTCTGGCTAAGCAGGTAATCGACCTGCTAGATTGGCGCACGTATGCGGCGTACCAGTCCGACGCAGCAAGTTTAGGCTTGTGATACAGATATATCGCTCGACGTGGCCCAGTACTTCTGCCAGCGTGAGCTTGCAAACTCAACACGCTAGTTTTCGGTAGAAGCGACTCTGGGCAGCGCCTAGGATGGAGTTAGCCCGGCTGTCTTCGCACGTGTAGCAGCTTCGGCGCCAAACGCACTTGGTAACTCCCAAAAATTGACGGCTCGCTGCCAGCCGCTGTATACCCACTGAGGGGCCGACAATGTCGGGGCAGGGCTAGGGGACATGGCGAATATTTCAAATGCAGCGTCCAGTCGGCCGGAGCTTCATGAAGTTGCGCCCCGCGAGGTAAAAGGGCGCGACGTCATCGCGCGCTTTGAGGGTCAATTCAGATCTGCCGCCCTCGCTTGCCTAAAAATTCTCGAGGGAAAAGGGACTGACCGGGTCTTTTGCGACTACCACGATGATTTCGTCGAGCGAGAGTTGGTCAACGGCGAGAAGACATACCACTTCGTCCAGGTCAAGACGAAGAAGAAGAAGAGCTACCAGTGGTCGAGAAACGAGTTGCTCGGCATCCCCAAGAACCTGCCTAAAGTCGCGGCCAACGTCCACGGGCCCGGCGGTGTGGCGGCGCCCTCGCAGGACGAAAGCAAGAAGCTCTCCGGCAGCTTCATCGGCAAGCTGCTGATTCACACCGCCCACTTCAAGGATGCCTGCGCTTCGGTCACGTTCCAGACGAACGTTCACTTCGACGGTGACGTCGAGAAGATCGAACTTGCTCTGATGTCCGCCCAATTCGACGAGCGCACACTTCGTTACCTGGCCGACAATTATTCAGTGATCTGTGGGCCGACCGATGCGACTCTCATGCCGGAAATCGAGAATCGTTTAGCGAAGCTACGATTTTCCGGAGGGAACGCTTTCCTGCACCCTCACGACCATGACTTCGAAAATAAGGCCAAGGCAGCCCTCTATCAGTTTTGCGAGATCGATGTGTCGCACGCAGAAGGGCTTGAATTGGCGGTAAAACTCCTCGGGCTGGTGCAGAAGCGGTCCAGTGCTGAGACCCTCCACACGATGTCGGTGGCCGAGCTGGAGCTGACCGTCAGCGTTGGGCTCGACGAGCTGCTAGATTTGCTTCCAATCTCGCCTGGCGCCTACCGTACATTTTTAGCGAATGGCGACTCTAGCGCGCTAAAGAACGCCTCAATCCTCCAGCGCAAGCTCGGACCCCTCGATGCCTCGGGAGTTTTAGTCGAGACCGCATCCAAGTGGAAGGTCGACTGGGAGACTTGGTCCCGAACCGCGCGTCATACGTATGAGGTCGAGTGGGTGCTCCTGCAAGCAAAGCTCAACAAGATCTATGGGCATTGGGCCGGTGGCGAGCTAGCGTTCTTCGATATTCACAAGGAAGTCTCCAAGCTGCTGGCCAGCTTGGATCACACGCCGCTGAAGGGACTCTTGACGGTGAATCTACTACTTGGCGCTGTCATGTCGGAACTGGTCCGGAGTGAAGCGCGATGAATGCTTTCGAATTCTTCGAAAAGGTTCGCGCAGAGGGGCTCGAGGTCGAGTTCGACCATCGCACACCGGCGCCGCCGGCGCGACTGGGCAATGAGGCGTTGTTCCAGTTGCCGCTCATCGCGATTACGGTCCTGATGATCTCGAAGGGTCAGGCCAAGCCCGGCGTTAATGAGCTAGGACAACTGGTCGGAGACTGTTTCGAGCGCACATTTTCTGGCTTTCTGGGTTCCGCGCAGCATCTCGGCTGGTCGGCGTCGCTAAGAGTTCGCACCGTGCAAGCGCTTGCGTTTCTTGAGCAAGCGGCGCTCGTCGAGGTGCAAAGTCCGGAAGCCAAAGTCGTCGCAACGCCATTGGGCCGAAAGGTTCTCGACCGAGCGCTCGAAGCAGGTGGCGATCTGGCACACAACCTAGTTCTGGTCGAGCGCAGCTATCGCAATGTGCGTGTTGCTCGCCAACTTAGTTTGGACCCGGCATGAAACTTCTCAGCTTGCAGATTCTCCCAGATGGCCCTAGAGGCTGGTACTCCGACCGCCTAGTCTTCGGCCGACGAGCTACGCAGCTTTTCGCGAAGAATGGAAGCGGCAAGACCCCATTGTTGCGGTCGATTATTTTCGCGTTAGGTGGGAAGGTCGATTTTCGTCAGGATGTTAATGACAACTGCGATCGCGTGCTGCTTGAGGTGGAGTTGGGCGGGCGGAAGATTACATTGGAGCGGTCCTACAAGCGGTTCAACGATATCGCAGCGACACTCGATGACGGCTCTCGAGTCGAGTTCAGAGGCGAGCGCGACTACAGTCACTTTCTTTTCTCGCGCTGGGGCTTGCAGGACCCTGTCCTGACGACGATCCAGAGCCAGAAGGGTCAGCTCTACACCTCGCAGTTGCTGCCTTTGTTCTACCTTGATCAGAAGAACGGGTACACGACAGAGTACTCGGCGCCTCAGAAATTCATCAAGGATCAATACGCGGAGGCCATGCGACTGATTTTCGGTTTGGCATCGAAGAATCTCTACGACAAGAGACGCGCCAAGATCGAGCTCAAGGATCGCGAAGACTATCTCGATAGGTCAATTGCGCGGAGCGAAAAGCTGATCGAGGAGTTGGCACGTTCCTCAAGCGGTCCACGCCGGAGCTTGGCCGACTTGAACAACGACCTGCAAGCATCTATGGATGCCCTAGACGAACTCCGTTTCAGTGGAGCGACTGCTGAGAGGATTAATCTAGATATCGACTCACGCCTCGCCCAATTGCAGCACGAGGAACGTGAGTTGCTGCGCGAAAGAATCTCGCTTCACGGGCGCGTGCGCAGTTTCACTCAAATTCGCCAAGAGATTGAGATTGAAACAAACACGTTGTCTCTCAACGAAGAGGCCCGTCGGGTGTTCTCATCATTTGACGCAATTTGCTCGAACGAAGGCTGCGGCATGTTCGTCCGAAGCTCGGAGAACTATGGGAAGAGCTTGTTGTATCTTAAAGATCAGGTTAAGGATCTCAATCGCGTCAGCAAGTCGCTTGAGGACACCATCGCCGGAATTTCGGGGCGGCTCAACATCCTCGGGTCGGACATAGAAAGTCTCAAAGCTCGGCGACTACCGGATCTACGTACACCGGCGGCGTCTTCGATCGTAGATGCCGCTGAGCAGCTTACCGAGACTGTTATTAGTCTGAAGAAGGCCATTCAAATCGAGAGCGAGCTGCTTCAACAAGAGAGCAGCTATGTGAACTTTCTGGCTGAGCGTGTGCAAGTTCAAGCGAACCTTGCCGGCCTCGTAGGACACCAGTCGGGATCGAGTATTGAGCTACTCAGCCTCAGGAATGCGCTTCGCGATCGCATCGTGCACTGGTTAGACGTGCTGCGCACAAAGAACGTGAAGCGCGACGTCGAGGTCGGACCCGACTTCGAGGTCATCTTTGGGGTGGAGAAGTCCTCAACGATCGACTCTGGCAGCACGCAAACGCGGATCATTCTCGCAATGCGAACGGCTGCCTTCGAGCTCGCAATTCAGCGTAATCACGCCCTTCCAAGATTCTTTATCCTGGACACACCGCGCCAACAGGACATTGCTCGTGACGATCTCGCTGCATACATGCTGGCTATTTACGAGATGGCCGCCACGCTCGGGGTGCAGGTCATCTATTCCACAACCAACCAGCGATACGAGCTGGAAGCCGGCGATGTTGAGTGGGAGCCGAAGTACCCTGGGGAAGAGCAGCCGATGTATTTGGCCACTGCAACATAGGCAGCATTGATTCGCCGCCATTCTCCTCGGCCGCTAACGTCCGGAGATGGATATACTCGGCCAATTTCTCCGCGGAGACCAGCCAAGGCGAATTTTATGAGCCTAGGCGAAAGGCCGGTACGGGCAGCTGCTGCAGTGATGCCGCGCGCTTCGCCTCTGCGCCAGCCGCAGTGTTCAATGAACTTTGTCCGGCGCGTTGGATAGTTGAGCGATGCCCCGTCAAAGCGCGAAGCCGCACACCTGCGTCTGCCGCGTCCGCTTTGGGTCGGAAGCGGACCCTCTCTACCCCCCGGTAAATATACGTACAGGCACCTGCCTGTGCGCCCCAATCGGCAGCATTTTCCATACGGCGCCGTTGCTTTAGTCAGACCTTCTCTAAATCCCTACCAACCCACACAGTTGGCCTTCTAAAGGGACGCGGGAGGCCGCCAACCATGACGTTCCGCCAGAATCTGCCATTCCGGCTTCTTCAATCCGATGCACTGACGACAATAGTTAGAAAGGGCGATGGTCTGAGGGATTGGATAGAACATCAGCGATGTTGGCGTCGACTTCGACACACTGTGCTGATGCTGGTACTGAAACGCGACAATCGCTTCCGAAATTAGGCCGTAGAGCTGGCCGTCATGGGTGCCCGCCATGACCCTCCCAAGTGATGTCATGTGAGACGCCAAGGGCTTGACCTCGGTAATGCTCCTGATTGTCTTTTCGTAGTCGTTCATGGGCCCATATCTCGTCGGATGTGGAGATGTTAGTCGAACAGTGCAGGCGACTGTCGCCAACATGACGCCACGACTCATGCCGGCAAGCCCGAGCTAGATGTGAGGTTTCAAGAGGTTGCTCCCCTCTGACTGGGGTAGGAAGCTGATGTCGCCAGACGTCATTTCCATCCCAGCGAGGGGAACAGCATGCACAAGAATGCCCGGCTGACCCCGAAGGGTCGAGAGGTTCTGATCCAGCGACTGGAGGCCGGCCAACGGGTCTGCGAGGTCGCACAGGCGATGGGGATCTCGGAGACCACGGCCCGTAAATGGTGGCGGCGTCACCAAGCGGGCGTAGGCCTGCACGACCGAAGCAGCCACCCGGAGCTGTCGCCACGACGAACGTCGGCGGGGGTGCGCGCTCACCCGCCAGCGACGGACTGGCCGCTGGATCGCCCAGCAGACGGGCCTCTCGCCGGCCACGGTGTCGCGGCTCTTGCGGCAAGCTGGCATCAGCCGCTGGTGTGAACTGGAACCGCAGCCACCCGCTCAGCGCTACGAATACGGCACACCGGGCGACCTGATCCACTTGGACATCAAGAAGCTGGGGCGGATTGGCTCACCGGGCCATCGCGTAACCGGCAATCGGGCGCATCGGCACCGGGGCATCAGCTGGGACTTCGTGCACGTGGCCATCGATGACCACTCGCGCGTGGCTACGGCCACCATCGCGGCCGACGAGTGCGGCGAGACGGCGGTGGCGATCCTGCACCAGGTCGTGGCGGGCTATCGGGCCCGCGGTGTGACCGCTCGGCGCGTGATGACCGACAACGGATCGCCCTATGTTTCCCGTGCCTTCGCCGACGCCTGCCGCTCGCTGGAGCTCGAGCACATCCGCACCCGGCCTTATTACCCCACGCACCAACGGTAAGGCTGAGCGCTTCATCCAGACCGCCTTGCGCCAGTGGGCCTATGCAACCTGCTTCGAGACCTCCGCACAGCGCGAGGCGGCGCTAGATGACTGGCTGCATCACTACAACTGGCATCGGCCGCACACCGCCGCAGGCGGCTTGGCACCGGCCTCCCGACTGCGGCTCAGCCAAAACAACCTATTGAAGCTCCACAGCTAGACCGCACAGCCGGCCCCAAAGATGACAGCAGGGGCTCTCTCCGTCATCAACGAGCCTGGGGCTGGCGGACAAGCTCCCCAAGGGGTCACAAAGCTTCTCAAATCCTCACAAATCCGCCCAAAACGACAGAAGAACGGGGATCTAGAGATCAACCTGCGCCTCGTTTGGTAGAATGCTTGGTAGAAAGATGATCAAATTACTTGTAAGTAATTGATTTTATTGATGCGGTGGCGGAAGAGGTGGGATTCGAACCCACGAATGGTTTCCCATTGCCGGTTTTCAAGACCGGTGCCTTCAACCGCTCGGCCACTCTTCCGTAACGCGCTGGCGGCATTTTCCTACAGCATCAAGCCGCTGTATCCGATGCCTGGTGATGACGCGCAGAGATTGTCGCACGACATGACGCAGGCGCCCGTCCCTCAACTGTCCGTCCGATCAGGCCGCGGCAGCCGATGCGCCCGAGCCGGCGTGTCGTCCGCTACAGCTCTCGCAGTCCAGGCGCGACGCCTCGATCAGCGGTGGCAACTTTTCGGCCAGGAAATCGATGAACACTCGCACCGCCGGCAGCAGGCCGCGGCGTGATGCGAACACCAGGTGCGCGATGCCCTGCGGCAGGCGCCACTCGGGCAGCACCACTTCCAGCTCGCCGTTGCGGACCGCCTCGGCACACAGGGTTTCCGGAAGCATGGTGATGCCCAGGCCCTGGCGGGCCAGCGACATCAGCATCGGGAAATCGCCACCCGCGATTCGCGGCTTGAGGTCGATGCGCCGCACTTCGCCATCGACGCCCTGGAGCTCCCAGCGCTGGCGGACCTCGTCCTCGCTCATGGTCATGGTGGTGTGGTCGTTGAGCTCTTCCGGCGAGGCCGGTCGGCCGGCACGATCCAGGTAGGTCGGGCTTGCGACCAGCAACTCCTGGATCTGGCCGAAGCTGCGCATCACCAGGCTGCCGTCGTCGTCAAGCTTGTTGCGCACGCGGATGGCGACGTCGAAGCCCTCGTTGATGACGTCGACGCGACGATTGTTGACGTGCATCTGCACGCGCACCTGCGGGTAGCGCGCGAGGAACTCGGGCAGCAGCTTCGGCAGCTGCTGCTGCGCCAGGCTCACGGGCACGCTGGCGCGGACGATGCCGCGCGGCTCGGCGCTCAGGCGGTCGACGACCTCGCGCGCAGCGGTGGCTTCGGCCAGCATCGACTGGGTGTGGCGATAGACGCTCTGGCCGACGTCGGTCACCGCGAAGCGGCGCGTGGAGCGCTGCAGCAGGCGGACGCCGAGTTCGGTTTCAAGCTGGCTGATGCGCCGCGACAGCCGCGACTTGGGAATCCCCAGCGCGCGCTCCGCCGCAGCAAACCCGCCGTGGTCGACGACCATGGCGAAATAATAAAGATCGTTCAGATCCTGCATGACCGCACCTCACCGGGACAATTGCCGATATTTCAGCATAGTCGTCCCATACATGCAACGAATGCCGATGGACCAGCCATCGAACCGAAACACGGAACGATCCGGGATGCAGTCGCCAGCGCCGCGGCGTGGAGGCGCGGCTCCAGCCGCGCCGGAGCTCAGTAAATCGCGTCCACGCCGCCCATGTAGGGGCGCAGCACCTCGGGCACCGTGATCGACCCGTCGGCCTGCTGGCCGTTCTCCATTACCGCCACCAGCGCGCGCCCAACGGCCACGCCGGAACCGTTGAGCGTATGCACCGGCTCCGGCTTGCCGCCGGCATCGCTGCGCCAGCGTGCCAGCATGCGGCGGGCCTGGAAGTCGCCACAATTGGAGCACGAAGAAATCTCACGCCAGGTGTCCTGCGACGGCAGCCAGACCTCGAGGTCATAGGTCTTGCGCGCGGCAAAGCCCATGTCACCCGAACACAGCAGCATGCGGCGATAAGGCAGGCCGAGGCGCTCGAGCACCACTTCCGCGCAGCGCGTCATGCGTTCGTGTTCAGCATCGCTGTCGTCGGGGCGGGTGACCGAAACCAGCTCGACCTTCTCGAACTGGTGCTGGCGGATCATGCCGCGGGTATCGCGACCGTAGGCACCGGCCTCTGCGCGGAAGCACATCGAGTGCGCGGCCATGCGCAGTGGCAGCGCCGCGGCGTCCACGATCGTGTCGGCGACCAGGTTGGTCAGCGGCACCTCGGCGGTGGGGATCAGATAGCGTTTCGAAGCCGCCTCGCCCTCGCCAACGATGGTCGCGAACAGATCGTCTTCGAACTTCGGCAACTGTCCGGTACCGCGCATGGCCTCGGCGTTGACCAGTACCGGGACACTGGTTTCGCCATAGCCGTGTTCGTCGACGTGCAGGTCGATCATGAATTGGGCCAGCGCGCGGTGCAGGCGCGCGAGCTGGCCGCGCAGCACGGTGAAGCGCGCACCGGACAGGCGGGCGGCCGCGTCGGCGTCGAGCCAGCCGTGGCGGGCCCCAAGATCGACGTGGTCGCGGACTTCGAAATCGAACACGCGCGGCGTGCCCCAGCGGTGCTGTTCGACGTTGCCGGATTCGTCGCTACCGGCGGGCACGCTCGCGTCGGGGAGGTTGGGGATACCCATGGCAATGGCATCCAGCTCGACGCGGATGCGTTCCAGCTCGACCTCCGAAGCCTTCAGTTCATCGCCGAAGCCGGACACCTCGGCCTTGATCCCTTCCGCTTTCGCGATGCTGGCCTCGGCCTGTTCGAGCTCACCGGCAGCCTTGAGGCGCGCAACCGACCCCATCAGCATGCCGATCTCCTTGCTGCGCGTATTGCGCAGGTTCTGGAGCTCCTGCGTGCGCATCTGCAGCGTCTTACGCCCTGATTCGAGGGCTTCGAGGGCGCCGGCGTCGAGCTCGAAGCCGCGGGCCTCGCGCAGGCGCAGGGCGAGCGCGGCAGGGTCCTGGCGCAGAAGATTGGAATCAAGCATCGCGTCGCTTCATGAAGTGGCGGACCGGGGATTATCGCGCGTCGCGAGGGCATCTGCTCCGCGGGGCCGTGGCAGAATCGGGCATCCGCGATCACAGGGCCACACATGCCAGCCACCCCGTCACGCAGTCCCCTGCCCCTTCCCTCCGGCCGCGGCTGGTGGCTCGTGGGTGCCGGCATCGCCGCTGGCCTCGCCATGTTCCTCGTGCTCTGGTTCGTGCAACGCGGCGACAGCGACCCGTATCGCGCCGACGTGCAGCCCCCTGGGGCATCCGCGCAGGTGTTCCAGCCCCTTCCCACCCCGCCCCAGTCGGGCACTTCGATGGGTGCGGACATCCCGGAAATGCCCTCATCCGGCGCCCGGCTGGAAGAGCCTGCAGCGCCCGGGACCCCGCCCATGGCCGCAGGTCCCGCCCCGGGCCCCGCCGCACCGGATGTGCAACCGGTCGAGTTGTCGGCCAGCTCACCGGTGCCGATCAGTTCACCCGGACCGACCTATCCCGCGCGTGCCCTGCGCCGCGGCGAATCCGGCGAGGTGCTGCTGCGCATCCATGTGGATGCCCGCGGCGTCCCCGCCCAGGTCGAAGTCGCATCGAGCAGCGGCTCCCGGGACCTCGACCGCGCGGCCCAGCGTGTGGCCCGGCGCTGGCGCTTCCGCCCGGCGATGCGCGACGGCAGCCCCACCGCGGGCACCGTGACCGTCCCGATCAGCTTCGACAGCGGGCGCTGACCGCGCGGCGACGTGCACACACGGCCGCGACCTGGCTTGTGGAACGCTTCCTCCAGCTGCTGCACCTGCGCAGGCAGACGAGGAGCCGTCCATGGCTGATCCGAACCGGAATCCGAACACACCCCCGCCCCCACCCCCACCGACGCCCCAACCGCCGCCCGCCGTCGAGCCGGAGCGCAGGACCGCCGCACCGCTGCTCTGGATCGTGCTGCTCCTGGCCCTGCTCGCGTTCGGGTGGTTCATCTACAGCCAGCGCGCCGGCGTCACCACTGCGCCCGAAACGCTGCCTCCACCGGCTGTGGAGATCGGTGATGGCCAGGACGCCGCGGCCGAGCGCGAACGCGCGGCGGACGATGCCCGTCGCCAGGCGCGGGAGCAGCCCCGACCCGCCGCACCCGCAGCCACTCCTGACCGGGTCGCGGAACCGCTGACCCGCGTCCAGCCCGTGTACCCGCCCGCGGCCTACCGCGACCGCGCGCAGGGCACGGTCTTGGTGAGCGCCGTGGTCGGTGCCGACGGCCGGCCGGGGGACGTGACGATCGTGAGCCGCAGCGGATCACGTGATCTCGACCTGGCCGCGATCGAAGCGGTGAGGGAGTGGACGTTCCAGCCGGCGATCAGCGGTGGGGAACCCGTTTCGAGCACCGTCGAAGTCCCGGTGACCTTCCGCCGCGACGACGAGTAGGCGCCATCAGCCCTGGTGCAGGCCGAAACCCGCGGCCTGCACCATCGCCTCGAAACCGGGAAAGGATGTCGCGACGTTGGCGACGTCACCGATCACGACGTCGCCCGCGGCCATCTGAGCCGCCACGGCGAACGACATCGCGATGCGATGGTCACCGACGCTGTCCACGCGACCGCCGACAAGCGACCCGCCTTGGATCTCCATGCCGTCGGGCAGCTCGCGCACGCGGATGCCCAGCGCCTGCAGGCCGATGGCCATGGCATGGATGCGGTCTGATTCCTTGACCCTGAGCTCGGCGGCACCGCGTATGCGCGTGGTGCCGCGCGCGCAGGCCGCAGCCACCGCGAACACCGGGAACTCGTCGATCATGTCCGCGACCAGTGCCTCGGGCAGGTCGATGCCCTGCAGCGTCGCATGGCGCACCGCGATGTCCGCGACCGGACCGCAGGCACCGGCGCGCCGATCAGTCTCGCGGATGTCGGCGCCCATCATGCGCAGCGCATCGAGCAGGCCGGTGCGCCTGGGATCCACCCCCACCGAGCGCAGCAGCAGCGACGAACCCGGCACCAGGGTTGCGGCGACGATGAAGAACGCCGCGGACGAGAAGTCGCCGGGCACGTCGATCGCGCGCGCACTCAGGCGATGCCCACCGCTCAGCCGCACCGCGCCGGCCGATGCCTGCACCGGCCATCCGAACGCGGCCAGCATGCGCTCCGTGTAGTCGCGCGTTGGCCGCGGCTCGCGGACGGTGGTCTCGCCATCGGCATAGAGGCCGGCAAGCAGCACCGCGGACTTCACCTGGGCGCTGGCCACCGGCGGCTCGTATGCGATCGCGTGCAGCGGCATGCCGCCGGAGATGCGCAGCGGCGGCCGCTCGCCGTCGACGGAGACGATCACCGCACCCATCGCCTGCAGCGGCGCCACCACCCGCTGCATGGGGCGGAGTGACAGTGAGGCGTCACCCGAAAGCACCGTGTCGAAGCGCTGGCCCGCCAGCAATCCGGCCAGCAGGCGCATCGCGGTGCCGGAGTTGCCGCAGTCCAGCGCGCCGGCGGGCGCCTGCAGGCCGTCGATGCCGACCCCGTGCACCACGCGGCACGCCGGCGACGGCGTCTCGATGCGCACGCCCATCGCGCTGAAGATCGCAGCGGTGGCGCGCGTGTCCTCGCCCTCCAGGAAACCGTCGATGCGTGAGCTGCCATCGGCCAGCGCGCCGAACATCACCGCGCGATGCGAAATCGACTTGTCGCCCGGCATGGCGAATTCGCCCGACAGCGCCCTGCCGCGCGAGGCCACCCAGCCCGGCTGGTTCCCGGGCATCGCCACTCCGCCACCGCTCATGGCACTGCGACCGGGTACGAGCCCAGCACCCGCACGTCGCCGGCGAATGCGTCGATCTCGGCCAGCGCATCCCTCAGCGGCGACTCCTCGACGTGTCCACCGACGTCGATGAAGAACGCGTACTCCCAAAGCGCGCCGTGGGAGGGTCGCGACTCGATGCGGTTCATGCTGACGCCGTGCCGCGCCAGCGGCTCGAGGATCTTGTACAGGGCGCCCGGCTGGTCGCGGATCGACACCATCAGCGACGTGCGGTCGTGTCCCGACGACGGGAACGCGGCGCGCCCGACCACGAGGAAACGCGTGGTGTTGTCGCTGCGGTCCTCGATCGGACCGGCGACCGTCTTGAGTCCGTAGACCTTGCCTGCGCTTTCGCCGGCAATCGCCGCCGCGTCGTCGGCGTTGCGCGCGCGCCGCGCACCCTCGGCGTTGCTGGACACCGGGAATTTTTCCGCCAGAGGCAGGTGCTGCCGCAGCCAGTTCTTGCTTTGCGCCAGCGACAGTCCGTGGGAATAGATCCGTTCGACATCCTCGATCCGCCCCGTGCGCGACATCAGGTACTGGTGGATGCGCAGTTCGACCTCGCCGCAGATCATCAGCGGCGAGGTCAGGAACATGTCGAGCGTCGACTGGATCGTGCCCTGCCCCGAGTTCTCCACCGGTACCACGCCAAAGTCGGCGGCGCCTGAAGCAACCTCGTCGAACACCTCTTCGACGCTGGCCAGCGGCAGGCCCAGCGCCGAGTGCCCGAAGTGCTTCTGCACCGCCTGCTGCGAGAACGTGCCCTCGGGGCCGAGATAGCCGATCTTCAGCGGCTCCTGCTGCGCAAGGCATGCGGACATGATTTCGCGGAACAGGCGCAGCAACACGTCGTCGGCCAGCGGGCCGTCGTTGCGGTCGACGACGCGCCGCAGCACCTGCGCCTCGCGTTCGGGCCGGTAATAGTCGATGGCGGCGGCCAGCCTGCCCTTGGCGCGGCCGACCTGGCGCGCGAACAGCGCGCGTTCCGCGATCAGCGCCTGGATCTCACGGTCGATGCCGTCGATCTGGGCACGCACCGCGGCGAGGTCGGGCTTCGCCGCTGCCCCGCCGGCAGCGCCTTCGTCGTCGTTCCTAGCCATGTCGACGCTGGAAATCCATCATGTGATCGACCAGCGCGTGCACGCCCGCCAGTGGCATCGGGTTGTAGATGGATGCGCGCATGCCGCCGACCACGCGATGCCCTTTCAGGCCGATCAGGCCGGCCTCGCGCGCTTCGACAAGGAAGGCCTCGTCGAGCGCGGGGTCAGGCAGGAAGAACGGCACGTTCATGCGCGAGCGCACGGCCGGCTCGACTTCGTTGCGGTACCAGCCGCCGGAGCCATCGATGGCCGCGTACAGCAGCTTCGCCTTCTCCTCGCTGCGGCGTGCGAACTCCTCCACCCCGCCCTGTTCGAGCATCCAGCGGAAAGTCAGGCCGGCGACGTACCAGTTCCAGGTCGGCGGCGTGTTGAGCATGGAATCCGCGGCCAACTGCAACCGGTAGTTGAAGATGTCGGCGCGCGGCTGGCCGGCACGTTCCAGCAGTTCACGGCGCACGATCACCACGCCGATGCCGACCGGGCCGAGGTTCTTCTGCGCGCCGGCATAGATCGCCCCGAAGCGCGACACGTCGATCGGCTCGGACGCAATGCTGGAGCTGAAGTCCGCGAACAGCGGCACGTTGCCGGTATCCGGATAGGCGTGGCCTCCCGGCACCGGCGGCCGGAATTCGACGCCGTGGATGGTCTCGTTGGCGGTGACGTGCACATAGGCCGCGTCTTCCGACAGGCGCCAGTCCCCGGCCGGCGGGATGCTGCGGTAGCCGTCGGCCTCGCTGCTCGCGGCCACGTTCAGATCGACATAGGGCGCGGCCTGGCGGGTGGCGATCGCGCCCCAGTGGCCGGTGAGCACATAGTCGGCGCGCTGCCCGGGGGCGGCGAAGTTCAGCGGCAGCAGCGCCTGCTGCGCCGTGGCGCCGCCCGGGAGGAACAGCACCGCGTAGTCGTCCGGAATGCCGATCAGCTCGCGCAGGTCGGCCTCGGCGCGGGCCGCGATCTCGATGAATTCAGGCCCGCGATGGCTGATTTCGACGATCGAGGCGCCGGCGTCGCCGTATTCGAGCATCGTGTCCCGAGCCTGGAGCAGCACCGGCTCCGGCAGCATGGCGGGACCGGGACTGAAGTTGTAGGCGCGCGACATGGCTGGACCTCACGGTACGAATGGAAGATCAAGTATGCCGCAATGCAGCACCGCAGCATCACCGGACCGGCGTTAGGATGGGCCCTCCCCCGGCAAGGATGCGGACATGTCCCGCTTCCGGCATTTGCGACTTCCTGGCGAACCACTCACCGACGAGGCCGTCTACCGCGACCGGCGCCGCCTGCTGCAGATGCTTGCACTCTCGCCCGCCCTGCTCGCGGCCGGCTGCCGCGGCGCCGAGCCGCCGCCACCGGTCGACGTGCCGCGTGCCGCCGGCGCGCGCACCGGCTTCAACACCGACGAGCCACTGACCCGCTACGAAGACGCCACGGGCTACAACAACTTCTACGAGTTCGGCAGCGGCAAGGCCGACCCGTCGCGCGCGGCCAAGACGCTGGTGACCTCGCCGTGGTCGGTGGCGGTCTCTGGCGAATGCGCCCGCCCGGGCACGGTGCCGCTGGAGACCCTGCTCAAGGGCCTGGTGCCGGAAGAGCGCACCTACCGCATGCGCTGCGTCGAGGGCTGGTCGATGGTCATCCCCTGGCTCGGCGTGCCGCTGGGCGAAGTGCTCAAACGCTTCGAGCCGACCTCGGACGCGAAGTACGTCGCTTTCACCAGCCTCGCCGACCCGCGGCAGATGCCGGGCGTGCGCGCGCCGATCATCGACTGGCCCTACCGCGAGGGCCTGCGCATCGACGAGGCCATGCATCCGCTCGCGCTGCTGGCCACGGGCATGTACGGCAAGCCATTGCCGCAGCAGAACGGTGCACCGCTGCGCCTGGTGGTGCCATGGAAGTACGGCTTCAAGGGCATCAAGTCGATCGTCGCGATCAAGTTCACCCGCAAGGCTCCCGACACCGCATGGAACGATATGCAGCCGCGTGAGTACGGCTTCTTCGCCAACGTCAATCCGGCCGTCGACCACCCGCGCTGGAGCCAGGCGAGCGAACGCCGGATCGCCGGCGACGGCAACCGGCTGTTCGCCGACCGCATCGCCACGCGCCCCTTCAACGGCTACGCCGAGCAGGTCGCTTCGCTGTACCAGGGCATGGACCTGGCACGCTGGTATTGAACACGCCGACTGGAGCGCGGAATGCTCCGCGCAGCGGCCGTGGCCTGGTCGCGGCCAAGGCCGGCGTCCACGCGCTCGCGCTGACGCCGCTGGCGCTGCTCGGCTGGCAGGCCTGGCAGGTCGGCAGCGGCGCGAACATCGACGCACTCGGTGCCGATCCGGTGGCCGCGATCGAACACGAGCTCGGGCTGTGGGCGCTGCGCCTGCTGCTCGCCACACTGGCAGTGACGCCACTGCGCCAGCTCCTGCAGCAGCCGCTGCCGATGCGCTTCCGGCGCATGCTGGGGCTGTACGCCTTCGCCTACGCCAGCCTGCACTTCAGTGCTTACCTGGTGCTCGACCTGCGTGGCTGGTGGGCGCAGGTGCTGGTGGAAATCGTCAAGCGGCCCTACATCACGGTGGGCTTCGCGGCCTGGCTGCTGCTGGTGCCCCTTGCACTGACCTCGACCCGCGGTTGGATGCGGCGGCTGGGCAGGAACTGGGGACGGCTGCATCGCCTGGTCTACGTGATCGCGACGCTTGCGGTGCTGCATTTCTGGTGGGTGGTGAAATCCGATGTCCGCGAACCGCTGCTGTATGCGGCGATCCTCGCCACCTTGCTGGGATGGCGGTTTGCCTGGCGGCGCCGGCGCAGCGCGTCGCCGTCGCGGGCCCGGGCTTCAGCCGGTACCGAACAGCAGCAGTAGCGCCAGCAGTCCCGCCAGCACCACGGCCGTGACCAGCAACCATGGCAAATGCATGGCCCCGCCGCGCTCGCCCGCCACCGGCGCCTCGGCGGGAGCCAGCTCGGCCCTGGAATCCCCTCGCGCACCGGACGGCGCCTCGAGCACGAAGCGATGGTGGGCGTCGAACACCACCTGGTCGCCCGGGCGCAGCATCGCGTCGCGCACCGGCTCACCGTTGACCTGGCTGCCCTCGGCCGAACCAAGGTCGCGCAGCACCACTTCGCCCCGCAGCATCTCCAGGCGGGCATGGCGCTCGGAAAACGCGGCTTCGTCGATGCGGATGTCAGCCTCGGGTGCCCGTCCGACCAGGCGCGGGCGCTCAAGCGTGAAGCTGCGCCCGTGGTAATGGCCGCCGACCCCGCGCAGCACGATGCGCACGTCGCCAGCCTCGCCGGTGCTGTCGCCGAAACCGCCGTCCGGCTGCCGCGGCGGCTGCGGTGCGACCAGGCGCATGCCGATGCCGTCCACGAACACCGCGTCGCCCACGCGCAGCATCGCCATGCGCTGCACCGGGCGGCCGTTGACGTGCACGCCGCGCGTGCCTTCGGGGACGGTGAGCCAGACGCCGCGGCGGTCGACGCAGAAGTTCACGATGGCGGCGTCCGGCACCGGGCCGAGCGTGGCATCGCCACCGGCTCGCCCGATGCCGTGCACGCCGACGGTCAACGGGTAGTCGTCGCCGGTGGGATCGAAGCGCAGCCTGAGAGTGTCCATGCGCGGTGGAATCTATCACGCGCCACGCTTGGATCGAGCCGCCGTCGCATCCAGAATGTCGGCCCACGCACACGGAGTACGTCATGGCCGACATCGACATCCACCACCCGCACCAGCTGTCCATGGCGAGCGCGCGCGACGCCGTGCAGCAGGTCGCCGACAAGCTCGTCGAGCGCTTCGGGGTGGACTGCCGGTGGCAGGGCGACGTGCTCGGCTTCAGCCGCGCGGGCGTGGACGGCGCCATCGCGCTGCATCCGGGCGAAGTCCGGGTCACCGCGCAGCTCGGCTTCCTGTTCGCGGCGATGCAGGGCCCGATCGAGTCGGAAATCCGCCGCGTGCTCGGCAAGCACTTCGGCTGAGCGCGGCACGCCGGCCGCCAACCAGGCGCGGGTGCGTCTATCCTTGGCGTTCCAGGGACAGGGGCGGAACACATGTTGAAATGGGCGCTTGCAATCGTCGTCGTGCTTGCGATCGGCGCGGCCGCCACCTGGCTGGCGCATGGCCCGCTGCGCCGCCGTGACGAAACCGCCGCCGGGATCACCGCGCTCTCGGCGATGTCATGGCGCGAATTCATCCGCATCGTGCTCGAAGCCCTGTCGCGCCGCGGATACCACCGCCTGGTGGACCGCGAAGCTCCGTCCGGCGAGAGTGACCACACCCTGGTCCGCAACGGCGAGCACTGGCTGCTGTCGACCAAGCACGGCAGCGCATTCGTGCTCGGGCGCGCCGCCGTCAACGAGCTGACCGCGGCCATGGGCCTGGCCGGTGCCGTGGGCGGACTGCTGGTCACGCAGGGGCGTATCGACGACGACGCCCGCCGGACTGCGCATGGCCAGGCGGTCGAGCTGATGGACGGCGCGACCCTGTGGCCCGAACTCCGGCCGCTGGTGCCGGCGCCGACACTTGCTCCGATCGAAAAGGCATCCGCCAAGCGCGCGCGCGAGCGCAGCCTGGCAGGCTGGCTGCTGGCCCTGATCGCAGGCGTGGCGGTCTTCAGCCTGCTACCCGCGCCAGGGCTACCCGCTAGCGTCGCGACTCCCGGCGCAGTCGTCCCTGCGGATGCACCCGCCGATCCGGCGGCCGCGGAAGGGGCCACCCCGACGGCCGAGCCGGATGCCGCTGCGCTCCAGGCGGAGCGCCGGCAGCTGGCCACCACCATCGCGACGCTGCCCGGAATATCCAGGGCCTTCTGGACCAGCAGCTCCACGCTCGAAGTCTTCGTCTCCGGCAACGAAGACGACCCTTTCGTGGCCATCTGCCCGCTGGTGGAGCGTTATCCGGCGCTGGCCTCGTCGCGGATCCAGCTCACGCCGCCACACGACAGCGGCCGCGCCGTCCGCTTCCGGCAGTGCCGCAGCTACTGAGGCCGTCTCCCGGCCCGGCTGTCACCGGACCGTCACCGCTTCGACATCATCGGGTCACCGCCCGGCGCTGGAATGGTGCCCAGGCCGCGTCCTGGTCGCGTCGCCACTGCGCGATGTAGCCGGCCGCCGAGCCCCTCCTCCTCTCCAGATACTTGCGCTGCTTGCCGGGCCCGATGGGCCCGGCTTTTTTTTCTGCGCCCGACGATGGCGTTCAGGTTGCGGGGCAGCCGTCATGAAGCTGTCACAAAAACATCATCCAATGTGCGTACGCCGAACACGGCGCCTGCCCACAACGGAATCCCCGCCATGACTCCTTCCAAGCTGCGTCTCGCCTCCATTGCGCTCGCCACGGCCCTGCTCGCCGCCGCCTGCCAGCCGTCCGGCAGCGAACCCGCGGCCGTCGGCAACGGCGGCGCCAACCAGGTGTCGGGTGCCGGCGCCTCATTCATCTACCCACTGGTGTCGAAGTGGTCCGCCGACTACAACGCCGCCACCGGCAAGCAGGTCAACTACCAGTCCATCGGCTCCGGCGGCGGCATCGCCCAGGTCAAGCAGGGCACCGTCGACTTCGGCTCCAGCGACAAGCCACTGTCCACCGAAGAGCTGGTCGAGGCCGACCTGGTCCAGTTCCCCTCGGCGATCGGCGGCGTGGTGCCCGTGGTCAACGTCGACGGCCTCGCGCCGGGCGAGCTGAAGCTCACCGGCCCGCTGCTTGCCGACATCTTCCTGGGCAAGGTCGCGAACTGGAACGCCGCGGAAATCGCCGCGGTCAACCCGGGCCTGGCCCTGCCGGACGCGAAGATCAGCATCGTCCACCGCTCCGACGGCTCGGGCACCAGCTTCAACTTCACCAACTACCTGTCCAAGGTCAGCCCCGAGTGGCAGCAGCAGGTCGGCGAAGGCACCTCGGTCGCCTGGCCGCTGGGCGTCGGCGGCAAGGGCAATGAAGGCGTGGCTTCGTACGTGCAGCAGATCAAGGGCGCGATCGGCTATGTCGAGCTTGCCTACGCGCTGCAGAACACCATGCCCTACGCATCGATGCAGAACGCGGCCGGCAACTTCGTCGAGCCCAGCGCGGAAAGCTTCGCCGCCGCGGCGCGCACCGCCGACTGGGCTTCGGCCAGTGACTTCAACCTGGTGATCACCGATGCCCCGGGCGCGGACGCGTGGCCGATCACCGCCACCAACTTCATGCTGATGCCCAGGCAGCCGGCGGATCCTGCGCGCAGCCAGGCGGCGCGTGACTTCTTCAAGTGGGCCTTCGAATCCGGCCAGGTGCAGGCCAGCGAGCTCCACTACGTGCCCCTGCCGGAGGAACTCGTGGCACAGGTCGAGGCGTACTGGGCCGCCGAGTTCAACTGAGGCCTCCGCGCCCGCCGCAGCCGCGGCGGGCACCCCACAGCTCCGGGACGCCGATGAACGCTTCCACCCTGCCCGCCAACACCTCCGGCCAACGCGACCTGCGCGACGCGCGCGCAGACCGCTGGTTCCGCTACGCCCTCGTCGGCACCGTGGTCTTCGTGCTGCTGGCGCTGGCCAGCGCCGCGCTGTCGATGCTCTGGGGCGGCCGCGAGGCCCTGCAGTCGCAGGGCCTGTCGTTCTTCCTCTCGGCGGAGTGGAACCCGGTCGAGAACCGCTACGGTGCGCTGGCGCCGATCTACGGCACCGTGGTCACGGCCATCATCGCGATGCTGCTCGCGGTGCCGATCAGCTTCGGCATCGCGGTGTTCCTGACCGAGGTCGCGCCGCGCTGGCTGCGCGGGCCGGTGAGCGCGGCGATCGAACTGCTGGCCGGCATCCCGTCGATCATCTACGGCATGTGGGGCCTGTTCGTGCTGGTGCCGGTGATGACCACGCACGTCACGCCCTGGCTCAACGAGCACCTGGGCAACGTGCCGGGCCTGGGCATGCTGTTCCGCGGCCCGCCGCTGGGCATCGGCATCCTCACCGCCGGCCTGGTGCTGGCGATCATGGTGGTGCCCTTCATCACCTCGGTGATGCGCGAGGTGTTCCTGACCGTGCCCACGCGGCTCAAGGAGTCGGCGTACGCGCTCGGCTCCACGCGCTGGGAAGTGTGCTGGGACATTGTCCTTCCCTATACGCGCTCCGCGGTGATCGGCGGCATCTTCCTCGGCCTGGGCCGTGCGCTGGGCGAAACCATGGCCGTCGCCTTCGTGGTCGGCAACAGCGTGCGCCTGACGCCGTCGCTGCTCGAGCCCGGCACCACCATCGCCGCGCTGATCGCCAACGACTTCGGCGAGGCAACCGACACCTACCGTTCCGCGCTGCTGCTGCTGGGCTTCGTACTGTTCATCGTCACCTTCGTGGTGCTGTCGCTGGCGCGGCTGATGCTGGCGCGGCTGGCACGCAAGGAGGGCAACTGATGGCCGCCGCAAGCCCCGTCGCGCGCGGCGCGCGGCAGCTGTACATCCGCCGCCGCATCATCAACGCGGTCACGCTTTCGCTGTCGTGCGTGGCGGCGGTGATCGGCCTGGTGTTCCTGGCCTGGATCCTGTGGACCCTGGTGTCCAAGGGCATCAGCGGCATCAACGTCAGCCTGTTCACCCGCGACACCCCGCCGCCGATGGCCGAGGGCGGCCTGCGCAACGCGCTGTTCGGCTCGGCGGTGATGTGCGGGCTGGCGATCCTGATCGGCGCGCCGCTCGGCGTGGCCGCAGGCACCTGGCTTGCCGAGTACGGCGCCAACAGCCGCACAGCCACGGTCGTGCGCTTCGTCAACGACATCCTGCTGTCGGCGCCCTCGATCGTGCTCGGCCTGTTCGTCTACACCCTGCTAGTGATGTACGGCGGCGGCGGCTTCTCGGCGCTGGCGGGTTCGGTGGCGCTGGCCTTCATCGTGCTGCCGGTGGTCCTGCGCACCACCGACGAGATGCTGCGGCTGGTGCCGACGCAGATGCGCGAGGCTGCGCTGTCGCTTGGCGTGCCGCAGTGGAAGGTGACCGTGCAGGTGCTGTACCGCAGCGCGTCGGCTGGCATCGTCACCGGCATCCTGCTGGCCCTGGCCCGGATCAGCGGCGAGACCGCGCCTCTGCTGTTCACCGCCTTCGGCAACCTGTACTGGAACAGCAACATCATGCAGCCGATGGCCAGCGTGCCGGTGGTGATGTACCAGTTCGCCGGCAGCCCCTACGAAAGCTGGCAGGACCTGGCCTGGGCCGGCGCGCTGGTGCTCACCGCCTTCGTGCTCCTGATCAGCCTCGGCGCGCGCGCGGTGCTGGCGCGGAACCGCATCACCAATGATTGATTCCATGACTTCGACCTTTTCCGGATCCTGCCGATGAATGCCAACCACGCCCCCGCCGAGCACGGACGCGCCACGCTGTCCACCACGACCCCGCGTCGTGCCGCTGCACCGCCGGCGCCGGTCAAGCTGTCGGTCCGCGACCTCGATTTCCACTACGGCAAGTTCCACGCGATCAAGGGCGTGGCGATGGACGTCCCGGAGAAGCGCGTGACCGCGCTGATCGGACCGTCGGGCTGCGGCAAGTCGACGCTCCTGCGCGTGTTCAACCGCATCTACGCGCTGTACCCGGGCCAGGTGGCCACCGGCAGCATCCTGCTCGACGGCGAGGACATCCTGTCGCCGAAGTATGCGATGAACCGCCTGCGCTCGAAGGTCGGCATGGTGTTCCAGAAGCCGGTGCCGTTCCCGATGACCATCTACGAGAACATCGCCTACGCGATCCGCCACCACGAGAAGGTATCGAAGGCGGACATGGACGATCGCGTGGAATCCGCGCTGCGCCAGGGTGCGCTCTGGGACGAGGTCAAGGACAAGCTCGGGCAGAGTGCGCTCGGCCTGTCCGGCGGCCAGCAGCAGCGCTTGTGCATCGCCCGTGCCGTCGCCCTGCGCCCGGAGGTGCTGCTGCTCGACGAGCCGACCTCGGCGCTGGACCCGATCTCGACCAGCCGCATCGAGCAGCTGATCGAGGAGCTGAAGCTCGACTACACCATCGTCATCGTGACCCACAACATGCAGCAGGCCGCGCGGGTCTCGGACTACACGGCCTTCATGTACCTTGGTGACCTGGTCGAACACGACAGCACCGAGACCATTTTCTCCAATCCCTCGAAGCGCCAGACCGAGGACTACATCACCGGACGATTCGGATGAACAACCAGCCCCACGACCATATCGTTCGCAGCCACGACGAAGAGCGCGAGCGCCTGATCGGCGAGATCCTGCGCATGGGCGAGCTGTCAGTGGCGCAGCTCGAGGCCGCGCTCGACGTGGTCGAGCGCCGCGACGACCGCGCGGCCGGCCATATCGTCGCCAACGACGAAACCATCGACGACATCGAGCGCGTGGTCAGCCAGGACGTCATGAAGCTCTCGCTGCGCGGCCCGCTGGCGCGCGACCTGCGCGAAGTGCTGGCGGCCCTGCGCATCGTCTCCGACATCGAACGCATCGGCGACTACGCGGCCAACATCGCCAAGCGCTCGATCGCGCTCAACCAGGCGCCGGCGCTGCCGGTCGCCGGTGGGCTGGCCCACCTCGGCGCGCTGGCCGTGCGCCAGGTGCGCAGGGTGCTCGAGGCCTACCGCACCCACGATCCCGAGGCGGCGCAGGTGGTCCGCGACACCGACGCCGCGCTCGACGCCGAATACACCCGCCTGTTCCGCGAACTCCTGACCTACATGATGGAAGACGCGCGCGCGATCACCGGCTGCACCCACCTGCTGTTCATGGCCAAGAACCTCGAGCGCATCGGCGACCACGCCACCAATATCGCCGAGAACATCTGGTTCGTGGCCTATGGCGACGACAACCTGCCGCCGCGCGAAAAGGCCGACGACACCAACACCCAGGCCTGAATCCGGCACCCGCACCGCTGCTGCACTGCACCGTGCGCGCTGCGGCATACTTGGCGCTCCTGCGGCCTCCCGCCGCGGAACAGGAGAACGCCAGCATGTCGAAGTCCCCTGCAAAGCCCGTCGCCCTTGCGGTAGCCGCCACGCTTGGCGGCCTCGCGCTTTCCGGCGCCGCATTCGCGATGACCCCGCTCGCCAGCGGCTACATGGTATCCGGCACCGCAGCCAGCCAGGACGCGGCCGCCACTGAAGCCGCCACCGATGCCAAGACCGATGCCAAGGCCGGCGAAGGCCGTTGCGGCATGTCCCACGCCGACAGCGACGGCGACGGCCGCATCTCCGCCGAGGAGTTCGCCGCCAGCCATCCCGAAAAGGACGCGTCCTATTTCAGCGCGATGGACGGCAACGGCGACGGCTTCGTCGACAAGGCCGAGCACGACGCCCACCACGCAGCGAAGAAGGCCGGGTCCGACGCGGACGCCGATACCGACAAGGCCGCGCAGGAGGGCAAGTGCGGCGAAGGCAAGTGCGGCGGCTCCGGCGCCTGCGGCGGCGTGGCCTGAGCCATGGCTGATCCGGATGCGCGGCCACCCGCCGCGCACCCGCCGGCCATGGACGTCCCGCTGCACCCGCGCGCCGTCGGCCTCGGCCTGCGCCGCGCCCTGCTGCCCGAGCTGCGCGCCGCGCCGCCGGGCAGCTTCGATTTCCTCGAAGCCGCGCCCGAGAACTGGATCGGCGTCGGCGGCGCGCCGGGCGAGGCCTTCGCCGAGCTCGCTTCGCGCCATCCGCTCGCATGCCACGGCCTGTCGCTGTCGCTCGGCGGCCCCGCGCCGCTGGACGAGCCCTTCCTGCACCAGCTGCGCCATTTCCTGGATGCGCATCGTGCGCCGCTCTACAGCGAGCACCTCAGCGCCTGCGGCGACAGCCTTGGCCAGCTCTACGATCTGCTGCCCCTGCCCTTCAGCGACGAAGCGGTGCGGCACGTGGCCGCGCGCATCCGCCGTGCCCAGGACATCCTCGGCCGGCGCATCGCGGTGGAGAACATCTCGTACTACGCAAGCATTCCCCTGGATGCCGGAACACGGCCACTGACCGAGCTCGAGTTCGTCAACGCCGTGCTTGCCGAAGCCGACTGCGATCTGCTGCTGGATGTGAACAACATCGTGGTCAACGCCACCAACCATGGCTACGACGCGTTCGCCTTCCTGCGCGGACTGCCGGGCGAGCGGATCGCCTGTGTCCACGTCGCCGGCCATCGCGATGAGGCGCCCGGGCTCAAGATCGATACGCATGGCGCGGCGGTGGCCGACCCGGTCTGGGCGCTGCTGTCTGAGGCCTATGCCCTGTTCGGTCCGCGGCCCACGCTGCTCGAGCGCGACTTCGACTTCCCGCCGTTCGACGAGCTGCTGGGCGAGCTCGACATCGTGCGTGGGCGCCTTGCCGCTCTACCGGCGGTCCGTCGTGTGGCCTGACCACAGCGCTCCCGGCGGGGCGGGCACCGCCGCCGCAGCGGTGACGGGCCCGGGCGGCCTCGCCGCCAACGACGCGCTGCGCGCGCAGCAGGACGCCTTCACCGCCCACATCCGCGATCCCGACCGTCATCCAGCGCCGCCCGGCATCGACGCGCGCAGGATGCAGGTCTATCGCGACCTGTTCTTCAACAACGTCTCGCGACTGCTGGCGGGCAATTTCCCGGTGATCCGCCGCATCCGCGGTGACGCCTGGCCCGCCCTGGTCCGCGACTTCTACCGCGACCACGGCTGTCGCACCCCGCTGTTCCCCGAGCTGCCGCGGGAATTCCTGCGCTACCTTGAAACCGGCGGCGGGCGCGAGCCCTGGCTGCCGGAGCTGGCGCACTACGAATGGATCGAGCTGGCCCTGCAGATCAGCGAGGCACGCGTGGACGGGATCGCCCATGACCGGCTTGATGCACCCGGAACCGACGTCGCGGCCGCGCTGCTGGCCGGGCGCCCCCTGCTTTCACCGCTCGCGTGGCCGCTGGCCTACGCCTGGCCGGTGCACCGCATCGGGCCCGACATGCTGCCGGTCGAACCGCCGCCCGAGCCGACCCTGCTGCTGCTCCATCGCGGCGCCGACGGCCGCGTGCGTTTCCACGCGCCCAGCCCGCTGGCCTGGCGGCTGCTGCAGCGCCTGGACGAGGCACCCGGGCTGGACGGCCGCGCCCAGCTGGAGGCGCTGGCGGCAGAAGCCGGCAGCCCCGCGGACGCCGCCTTCATCGACCAGGGCTGCGCGATGCTCGTGCGCTGGCATGGCGAGGGCATCGTCGCCGGCGTGCGCAGCTGAACCCGCCACCGGGCCGGCTGCCCGCACTCGGATAGACTAGCGCCGGTGACCACCCTGCCCACGCCACCGCCCCAGCCCTCCGCGGCCGCCCCCGCCATCGCCCCCATGTCGACGCGCTTCCGGGGCTACCTGCCCGTGGTGGTCGACGTCGAGACCGGCGGCTTCGACTGGAACCGCCACGCGCTGCTCGAGATCGCGGTGATGCCGATCGACCTCGACGACCAGGGCCGCTACGTCCTGGGCGAAGGCGCCAGCGCGCACGTCGTCCCGGCACCGGGCACCGACATCGATCCGAAGTCGCTGCAGATCACCGGCATCGACCTCGACCATCCGTTCCGCTTCGCCAAGCAGGAGCGCGACGCGCTGGACCACGTCTTCGCCGCGGTGCGCACCGCGGTGCGCAAGCACGGCTGCCAGCGCGCGATCCTGGTCGGTCACAACGCCCACTTCGACCTCAACTTCGTCAACGCCGCGGTGGCGCGCAGCGAGCACAAGCGCAATCCCTTCCACCCCTTCAGCGTGTTCGACACCGTGACCATGGCCGGCCTGGCCTACGGGCAGACGGTGCTAGCGCGCGCGGTGCAGGCCGCGGGCATGGAATGGAACAGCGACGAAGCGCACTCGGCCGTCTACGACACCGAACGCACCGCGCAGCTGTTCTGCACGATCGCCAACGGCTGGGGCCGCCATGCCACCCCGCCCGCCAATCAGCCCCCGCCCGACGCCATGTAGGAGCAGCTATGGCTGCGAAAAGCCTTGCCACGGATTTACGCGGATAGAGCAAGAGCTTTTTCAGCCACGGATTTGCGCGGATTACGCGGATTTAGCCAAGGCAGATTGTTGCCGGGAGCCTTTCTGCATCAGAAAGCCGGCCAAGGCGTGGAGCGGATGCTGGCCTCAGCCAATCCGCGTAAATCCGTGGCAAAAAGCTCTTCGACACGAACCGAGCAGCGCCGGTCAGAGCCGCTGACGCACGGCCTCGAACAGGCACACGCCCGCGGCCACGGACACGTTCAGGCTGTCGACGCCGGCATCGGTCGCGCCCGGCATCGGCAGCGCGACCAGCTCGTCGCAGTGTTCGCGGGTGAGCCGACGCAGTCCCTCTCCCTCGCCGCCCAGCACCAGGGCGACGTTGCCGCGCAGGTCGATGCCGTAGAGCGACGCGCCCGCGTCACCGGCCAGGCCGTAGATCCACACGCCCTGCTTCTGCAGCTCGCGCAGGGTTCGGGACAGGTTGGTCACGCGCACCACCGCGATGCTGTCGGCGGCGCCTGCGGACGTCTTGCGCACGGTGGCGTTGACCTGCACCGCCTTGTCCCTGGGGATGACCACCGCGGTGACGCCCGCGGCTGCGGCGCTGCGCAGGCAGGCGCCGAGGTTGTGCGGATCCTGCACCCCGTCGAGCACCAGCAGCAAGGCGCGGCCTTCGGCGGCCTCGACCAGCCCTGGCAGGTCGTCCTCGTCGAAGGTCTTCGCCGCGGCGTAGCGCGCGACCGCACCCTGGTGGCGCAGGCCGCCGGCGACCCCGTCCAGCGCATTCTGCGCGACGCGACGCACTTCGATACCCCGGCGACGGGCCTCTTCTTCGATCGTGCCGATACGCGGATTTTTCGCGCCGGCCTCGAGGAGGACTTCACGCACATTGTCGGCATCGTGTTCCACGGCCGATGCGACGGCGTTGATGCCGACGATCCACTGGTTCTGCTTGTTGCCCATCGGGCTTTCGTCCTCAGTACTTTTTCTTGGTCCGCTTCGCCGGCTGCCCGCGCGGGGCGGGTGGCACCGGACCGCCCTGCTGGACGCCCTCCTCCACCAGGCGGAAGTCGATCTTCAACTCTTCCACGCTCGCCTTGAGCACGACGATGCGCACCGCGTCGCCAAGCCGGTACTCGCGCTCGGAGCGCTGGCCGGTCAGCGTCTTGCGGATCGGGTCGAAGTTGTAGAAGTCATTCGGCAGCTGGGTCACGTGTACCAGGCCGTTGACCTTGGATTCGGTCAGCTCCACGAACAGGCCGAAGCTGGTGACCCCGCTGACCACGCCGTCGAATTCCCGGCCTACGTGCTCTTCCATCCACGCCGCGCGATAGCGTTCGTCGACCTCGCGCTGGGCCTCGTCGGCGCGGCGCGAGCGCTCCGAGCACTGCAGCGAGAGCGTCGCCATTTCGTGCGCCGTGTACCTGTACTGCGCGGCACTGCCGCCAACGAGCGAATGCTTGATCGCACGGTGCACCAGCAGGTCGGCGTAGCGGCGGATGGGCGACGTGAAGTGCGCGTAGGCCTCCAGCGCCAGGCCGAAGTGGCCGATGTTGTCCGGCGAATACACCGCCAGCGACTGGCTGCGCAGCAGCACCGATTCCAGCAGCGCGGCGTCGGGACGCTCACGCACTGTTTCCAGCAGCTTGCGGTAGTCCTTCGGATGCACCTTCTGCCAGGTCGGCAGGCGCAGCTGGAACTCCTTCAGGAACTCCAGCAGGTCGGCGTACTTTCCTTCCGGCGGGCGGTCGTGGTCGCGGAACGGCGCCGGGATGCCGGACGCGAGCAGCGCGTGCGCGGCCGCCACGTTCGCCGCGATCATGCACTCCTCGATCAGCTTGTGGGCGTCGTTGCGCTGGATCATGCCGGCCTGGGTGACTTCGCCCTGCGGCCCGAGCACGAAGCGCACCTCGGAGGTCTCGAAGTCGATCGCGCCGCGCTGCTTGCGGGCCTTCTCGAACACCTTGTACAGCTGGTGCAGATGCCTGACCTGCTCCATCTGTGGGCCGATGAAGGCCTGCGCAGCGTCGCGGTCGGCATCCGGGATGCCGTCGCCGACGGCGTTCCAGACCTGGTTGTAGGTCAGGCGCGCGTGCGAATGCATCACCGCTTCGTGGAAGGAATACGAGACCATGTTGCCGCGGCGGTCGACCTGCATGTCGCAGGCGAAGCAGAGGCGGTCTTCGCGCGGCTTCAGCGAGCAGATGCCATTGGACAGGGTCTCCGGCAGCATCGGCACCACGAAGCCGGGGAAGTACACCGAGGTCGCGCGCTTCTGCGCCTCGTCGTCGAGCGGCTCCCCGGGGCGCACGTAATGCGAAACGTCGGCGATCGCGACGATCACGCGGAATCCGTCGCGGTTGGGTTCGCAGTACACCGCGTCGTCGAAGTCCTTGGCGTCCTCGCCATCGATGGTGACCAGCGCCAGCTTGCGCAGGTCCAGGCGACCGTTGGCTTGGGCGGCGTCGACGTCGACCGGCACCTCGGCCGCGGCGTCGAGCACCTCGGGCGGGAATTCGTGCGGGATGTCATGCCCGTGGATCGCGGCTTCGACCGCGATCGACGCGGTCAACTTGTCGCCCAGGATCGCCAGCACGCGCCCGATCGGCGGCCGGTGGTTGTCCGGCGGCGCGACGATTTCGCAGACCACAAGTTGGCCGTCGCGCGCGTCCAATCGTGCGTCGGCGGGAATCTGGATGTTGCGCTGGATACGGCGGTCGTCGGGCACCACGAAGCTGATCCCGGACTCGAGCGCGTAGCGCCCGATGAGCCGGCTGACGCGGCGCTCCAGCACCTCCACGATCACGCCTTCGCGGCGGCCGCGGCGGTCGACGCCGGTGACGCTGCCGAGCACGCGATCGCCGTGCATCACCTTGCGCATCTCGAAGGGCGGCAGGAACAGGTCGTCGCCCACCCCGCTTTCCGGGCGCAGGAAGCCGAAGCCCTCCGGGTTGGCGATCACCGTGCCCGGGACAAGGTCGGCCCGCGCCGCGGGCACGAAGCCGCGGCGGCGGTTCTTCAGCACCTGGCCGTCGCGCAGCATCGCCGCCAGGCGCTTGTCCAGCGCTTCCGCGCGCTCCGGCTCGGTCAGGCCCAGGGCCACTTGGAGGGCCTCGGCGTCCATCGGGCCGTCGGCATCGGACAGCACTTGCAGGATCGCTTCGCGGCTGGCAATGGGGTTCTCGTAGCGTCCCGCCTCGCGCGCCGCCTGCGGGTCGTCAAAGCCGCCGCGCTTGCGGCTGCCTTCCTTCGCGCGCTCCGGCGCCGGCGTCGGAGCCGCAGGTGCGACCGGCGCCTCCGGGCCACGCGGCTTCATCGCGCGCAGCAGGCCCGGATCGGGCATCCAGCCCGGCTGTGCCGCCGGCTTTTTCTTGGCGGCGCGCGCTGGCGCCGAGCCCTTCCCGGGCGGGGTGGCGGCGGCTTTCGCGCCTTTGGACGGCGCGCCCCCGCCAGTCGTCGCCTTGGAAGGCGTCCTGTCGCGGCCGCTGCCGCCCTTGTCTGCAATATTTGTCATCGGGCAATTGTACGCGGGCGCCGTGGACGTCCCGTGCCCATGGTTTTGCATCCGTGTGCATCGATTCGCATGTCGACCGTTGACAGGATCGTCGCCGCGCTGCACCATACGCGCCCACCTGCCCAGGTGGCGGAATTGGTAGACGCACTAGCTTCAGGTGCTAGCGGGGGCAACTCCGTGGAGGTTCGAGTCCTCTTCTGGGCACCATCATTAGGTTGATGACAGGAAACCCCGCGAAAGCGGGGTTTTTTGTTTTTCGCGACGCACGAACGGCAGTGCGTTGTGCGCGTGGGTGGCCGCGATCGCCGCGTGCCCCACGGCCACCGAGATCTGGTTGAGGCCGCTGACGACGTCACCGATCGCGTACAGGCCCGCCAGCCTCGTCTGCTGGTCGGCATCCACGATGATCCCGCCCTCCGCCGTCAGCACGGCACCGGCCGCGGCGGCGATGCCCGCGCTGGTATCGGAACCCAGATACGCATAGACGGTGTCCAGCGTGATCGGCGCGCCCTCCGGCGGGACGTAGCTGCATTTTTCGCCATCGAAGGCCAGGCGCCCGCCGCCCGGGAGCCACTCGGCGCCGGCCTCGCGCGATTTGCGTCCGGCGTCGCCGCCATCGCCGCCGTCGGTTGGCAGCACGCGGACCGAGTCCGAATACCCCAGCAGGAACAGCGCGTGGCTGCCAACCGCGTCGGCCGGACCATGGACCCCGATCACCAGGTCGCTGGCCTCGTAGGCATCGCAGACCGAACACAGGCGCAGCGCGCCGGAAGCGATCGCTGCTGCCACCCAAGAGCCGTCGGGCAGACGGTCGGTCACGCCGGTGGCGAGAATCACCTTGCGCGCACGCCAGCGGCGCCGGTCGGCGGTGACCTGGAAGCCGGCATCCAGCGGC
This sequence comes from Luteimonas sp. A537, assembly GCF_054052065.1. Classification (NCBI taxonomy): domain Bacteria; kingdom Pseudomonadati; phylum Pseudomonadota; class Gammaproteobacteria; order Lysobacterales; family Lysobacteraceae; genus Luteimonas; species Luteimonas renzhihongae. The sequence goes on along the minus strand of NZ_JBSVRH010000004.1, from coordinate 327,682 downwards.
GCGATGCCGTCCACCATGGCCTGTTCGGTCAGCAGGCCGACTTCGCCCGCCTGTTCACGCATGCGCCGCAGCAGCTCGTTCCCTGACACTCCATGCGGGAAGCCCGGACAGTTGTTGCTCTCCGGGATCCAGCGCGCACGGCTCTCGCCGGCATCCAGCACCAGGCAGGAGCGGTGGAAGCGGTGCAGGTAGGTGGCCGCGGTCAGCCCCGCGGGCCCACCACCCACCACGATCACGTCGATCACGCCTGCTTTCCGGCGTTCATGCCAGGCGCAGTCCGTACGTTCCCTGCCGCACGCAGCGGCACTCAATCATCGCCAGCGCCGCCCGATGGCTCGGGTGGCGCGTCGCGCTGGGTGCCGCCTTCATGGCGGGGCATGCGGCCCTTGTCACCGGTGGGCGACCAGGCGTTGCGATCGCCGCTTCCGTGCGCGTAGGAGCGCTCCTCCCGCTCGGGCTTGCCGGTGTCGTGGCGCTTGTCCTCGGGGGTGCTGTCGCGGGTCATGTCGGCCTCCGTCGTTCTGCAGGATGGGTTGGCAGACGGTGCGCGCCGACGCGGGAAGGAGGCGTGAGGCCGCACGGCCCCGGGCAGGTTCATCGCCCAATCACCGGCTGACCGTAGTTTTCACGCATGGCCACGACACGCACCACGGACCCCGCCGACATGCAGCCACTGTCCGCAGCAGCGGACGCAGCCGAAGCCGCGGAAGCCGGGCTGCGCCATGTCAGCGACTGCGCACCCGGCATCCGCCGCTTGCGCTGCGGGCGCGGCTTCCGCTACCTCGATCCGGATGGACGCGCGATCAGGGACGCCGCGACCCTCGACCGCATCCGCGCGCTGGCGATCCCGCCCGCCTACCAGGATGTCTGGATCTGCGCTTCCCCGCGCGGGCACCTCCAGGCCACCGGGCGCGACGCTCGCGGCAGGAAGCAGTACCGCTACCACGCCCACTGGCGAAGCTTCCGCGATACCGGCAAGTTCGAGCGGTTGCCCGACTTCGCCAAGGCGCTGCCGCGCTTGCGGCGATCACTGCGCAGCGACCTGGCGCTGCCAGGATTCCCGCGCGAAAAAGTGCTGGCGGTCGTGGTGCGGATTCTTTCCGAAACACTGCTGCGCGTAGGCAACGCCGGCTACGCGCGCGACAACGGGTCCTTTGGCCTCACCACGTTGCGCAGCCGCCACGCCCGCTTCCAGCGGGGTGCGCTGCGGCTGCAGTTCAAGGGCAAGGGCGGCAAACAACTCGAGGTCGAGCTGGACGACCGGCGGCTTGCGCGCATGGTGCGCACCCTGCACCAGCTGCCGGGCCAGCACCTGTTCCAGTACAGCGGCGACGACGGCGGTTCGCAGCCGGTGGACTCCAGCATGGTCAACGCCTATCTGCGCGAAAAAATGGGCGCACCGTTCACCGCCAAGGATTTCCGCACCTGGGGCGCGACCCTGGCCGCGTTCCGGCTGCTCGCGGCCACGCCCCCGCCCGACGACGCCAGCGAAGCCGCCCTGGCGCGGCTGCAGCAGCAGGTGGTGGTCGAGGTCGCGCAGACGCTGGGCAACACGCCGGCGGTCTGCCGCAGCTCCTATATCGACCCCTGCGTATTCGACGGCTGGCAGGACGGCAGCCTGGCGCGCGCCGCATTGCGTGCACGCGGGGCGCGCCAGTGGGAAACCGCCGCGCTGCGATTCCTGGCCCGAGCCCACCGGGCGCAGGCCCGGCAACCAGTCACGCGGAAACAACGTCGCCAAGGCTAAAGAAGCGGCTATCACCCATCACCACGAGGCAACCATGAGCCGCGACCGCAAAGACCTGCCCCAGGACCATGACCGGCACGAACCCGAGACGCCGCAGGACCGCGCGCGCCGCAAGGACAGGGAGAGCGAAAACCAGGACGAGGCGTTGGAAGAAACCTTCCCCGCCAGCGACCCGACCTCGCCCTTCGTGCCGGCCAAAGCCCGCGACTGAGGATGGCCACGCCGGTACCGCCCGCCCTCCTGGTCGTGGACATGGTCGGGCTGTTCGACTTCCCGGAAGCGGACGTCATCGCCCCCGCCGCGCTGCGCGCCGCCCGCAACATCCATAAGCTGCGCGAACGCTTCAACGACCGCGGCTGGCCGGTGGTGTTCGCCAATGACAACTTCGCCCGCTGGCAGTCCGATTTCCGCGAGCTGGTGGCGATGGCCTCGGCCACGCCCGGCCCCGCGGGCCGGATCGCTGCCCTGCTGCAGCCGCTGCCCGAGGACCATCACGCAGGACGCACTGAGCACTGCCGCCGGGCGGGAGCATCGCGCCGTCCTTGTAGAATTGCGGGTCCCCGATCGCCACAGCAGTCCAGATGAACGACCCGGTCCGCCCCGTCTTCCACGGTTTCGAACAGATCCCCTTGCGCGAGTACGCCGAGCGCGCCTACCTCGACTATTCGATGTACGTGGTGCTCGACCGCGCCCTGCCCTTCATCGGCGACGGGCTGAAGCCGGTGCAGCGGCGGATCGTCTACGCGATGAGCGAGCTCGGGCTCAGCGCGACCTCGAAGCCGAAGAAGTCCGCGCGCACGGTCGGCGACGTGATCGGCAAGTTCCACCCGCACGGCGACAGCGCCTGCTACGAAGCCCTGGTGCTGATGGCCCAGCCCTTCAGCTATCGCTATCCGCTGATCGAGGGCCAGGGCAACTTCGGCTCCACCGACGACCCGAAGTCGTTCGCGGCGATGCGCTACACGGAATCAAAGCTCACTCCGATCGCGGAAGCCCTGCTTGGCGAGCTCGCGCACGGCACCGTCGACTGGGTGCCGAACTTCGACGGCACGCTGGACGAGCCGAGCTGGCTGCCGGCCCGGCTGCCGAACCTGCTGCTGAACGGCACCACCGGCATCGCCGTGGGCATGGCCACCGACGTGCCGCCGCACAACTTGAACGAGGTGGTCAGCGCCTGCGTGCGCCTGCTTGACGACCCCGAGGCCACCGTCGCCGATCTCTGCGAGCACGTGCGCGGCCCGGACTATCCCACCGCCGCCGAGATCATCACCCCCGCCGCCGACCTGCGCGCGATGTACGAGACCGGCCACGGCAGCGTCCGCGCCCGCGCCACCTTCATGAAGGAAGGCCAGAACATCGTGATCACCGCGCTGCCCTACCAGGTCAGCCCGGGCAAGGTGATCGAGCAGATCGCAGCGCAGATGCGCGCCAAGAAGCTGCCCTGGCTTGAGGACATCCGCGACGAGTCCGACCACGCCAACCCGGTGCGCGTGGTGCTGATCCCGCGCTCCAACCGGATCGACGTGGACCAGCTGATGGGCCACCTGTTCGTGACCACGGACCTCGAGAAGAGCTACCGGGTCAACCTCAACATCATCGGCCTGGACGGTCGGCCGCAGGTCAAGGACCTGCGCATGCTGCTGCTGGAGTGGCTGTCGTTCCGCAGCGACACGGTCACCCGCCGCCTGCAGCACCGCCTGGACAAGGTCGAGCGCCGCCTGCACCTGCTGGAGGGCCTGCTGGTGGCCTTCCTCAACCTCGACGAGGTGATCCGCATCATCCGCACCGAGGACGAACCGCGCGCAGTGCTGCAGGCGCGCTTCGAGCTCAGCGACGACCAGGTCGACTACATCCTCGAGACCCGCCTGCGGCAGTTGGCGCGCCTCGAGGAAATGAAGATCCGCGGCGAGCAGGACGAGCTCGACGCCGAGCGCGACCGGCTGATGGCGACCCTGGGCAGCAAGTCGAAGCTGCGCAAGCTGGTCAAGGACGAGCTGCTGGCCGACGCGAAGAAGTTCGGCGATGAGCGCCGTTCGCCGCTGGTCGCGCGTGGCGCGGCGCAGGCCCTGGCCGAGACCGACCTGGTGGCCAGCGAGCCGGTGACGGTGGTGCTCAGCCAGAAGGGCTGGGTGCGCGCCGCCAAGGGCCATGACGTGGACGCGTCCACGATGTCGTACCGCGAAGGCGACGCGCTGCTGGCCGCGCTGCGCGGGCGCAGCACGCAGCAGGTCGCATTCCTGGATTCCACCGGCCGCGCCTATTCCACCCTGGCCCACGGCCTTCCGTCGGCACGCGGCAACGGCGAGCCACTCACCGGGCGCTTCTCGCCCGCGGCCGGCGCCACGTTCGTGGCCATGGCCACCGGCGACGCCGGCGCCCGCCTGGCGCTTGCCTCCTCGGCCGGCTACGGCTTCGTCACCCGCTTCGAGAACCTGGTGGGCCGGCAGAAGGCGGGCAAGGCCATGCTCAGCGTGCCCGAGGGCGCGCACGTGCTGCCGCCGTCGCCGGTCGCCGGCATCGAGACCGACCGCATCGTGGCGGTCACCAGCGCCGGGCACCTGCTGGCGTTCCCGGTCTCGGAGCTGCCCGAGCTCGAACGCGGCAAGGGCAACAAGATCATCGAGATCCCCAAGGCCAAGCGCGGCACCGAGCGCGTGGTGGCGATCGCCGCGGTGCCGCAGGGCGGCACGCTTTCGGTCAGGTCCGGCGCGCGCACGATGTCGCTGTCGTACCGCGACCTGGAGACCTATCTGGGCGCCCGCGGCAGCCGCGGCGGGCTGCTGCCCCGCGGCTGGCAGAAGGTCGACGGGCTGGCGGTCGACTGATAGACCCGGCGGCTCCAGCGGCGCGCACAGCGCACCGCCACTGGCCTGCGGCGGCCACGTTGGCGGCGGCATGGACCGCTCTACAATGCGGCAGGCCCCAGGGGGAAACGCCATGCTTCGCTGGTCATTGCGCATCGTGCTGGTGTTCGTCCTGCTGGCCGCGCTCGCGGCGCTGGCCGGCTGGTGGGCGCTGCGCGCCAGCCTGCCGGCGCTCGACGGCACCGTGGCCCTCCCCGGCCTGTCGGCGCCGGTGACGATCAGCCGCGATGCCATCGGCGTCGCCACCATCGATGCCGCGAGCGAGGCCGACGCCGTCCGGGCGCTCGGCTACCTGCACGCGCAGGAGCGCTACTTCGAGATGGACCTGATGCGGCGCACCGCCGCCGGCGAGCTGTCCGCGCTGTTCGGCGCGGTCGCGCTGGACGCCGACCGCCGGCATCGCGTGCACCGGATGCGCGCGCGCGTGGACGCCGACCTCGACGCGATCGCCGGCAGCCAGCGGCCGCTGCTGGACGCCTACGCCGCCGGCGTCAACGCCGGCCTTGCCGATCTCCGCGCGCGGCCCTGGCCCTACCTGCTGCTGCGCCGGCAGCCCGAGCCCTGGACGCCCGCCGACACGGCCCTGGCCGGCTACGCGATGTACTTCGACCTGCAGGACGCCGCCAACCAGCGTGAGTTCGCGCTCTGGACGCTGCGGCCACACCTGCCACCGGCGCTGTTCACGCTGCTCACCCACGCGGGCTCGAGCTGGGATGCGCCGCTCCTGGGCCCGGCCACCGGCGATGCCGTGCTGCCCACGTCCGATGCCGTCGACCTGCGTCGGCTGCCCCTGCCCGATGCCGCCGGGCCGCTGGACTCTCCGCGTCCGCCCGCGCCCGGCAGCAACAACTTCGCCGTATCGGGGCGCTTCACCGCCGACGGCCGCGCCATCGTCGCCGACGACATGCACCTGGGCCTGCGCGCGCCCGGGATCTGGTTCCGCGCGCGCCTGCGCTGGCCCGATGCGCGCGCTCCCGATGGCCGGGTCGACGTCTCCGGCTTCACCCTGCCAGGCTTGCCGGCGGTGGTGGTGGGCAGCAACGGCCGCGTCGCCTGGGGCTTCACCAACAGTTATGCCGACACCCTGGACTGGGCGCGGGTGAAGCCCTGCGGCGAGCGCGACGGCAGTGGCGCCAGCGGCGACGACTGCGCGCCCGTCGAGCACTTCGTGGAACGCATCGAGATCGCCGGCGGCGACGCGGTCGACCTCGGGATCGACGAGGTCCCCTGGGGCCCCCTGCTGCACCGCCTCGAGGGCGGCGACGCCCTGGCCCTGCGCTGGGTGGCGCACCAGCCGGGCGCGCTCAACCTCGGGCTGACCTCGCTGGCCTGGGCCGGGGACCTGGACCGCGCGCTGTTGCTGGCACGCGACATCGCCTTGCCGGCGCAGAACCTGGTGATCGGCGACCACCGCGGCCGGATCGCCTGGCGGCTGCTCGGGCCGCTGCCGCAGCGCGACGCGGCCTGCCCGGCCACCGACCTGGTGGCGGATGGCGGCGCATGCGCACCGTGGAGCATCGGCGGCAGGCGCGCGCCCCACGTCGCCACGCCCACCGTCGACCGCGTCTGGACGGCGAACAACCGGGTCGTGGGCGCGCCCTGGATCACGGCCTTCGGCGACGGCGGCTACGTGAACGGCGCGCGCGCCAGGCAGATCCGCGACGCCCTGTTCGCCAGCGAACGCTTCGACGAACGCGCCCTGCTCGCGATCCAGCTCGATGACCGCGCGCTGTTCCTGCAGCGCTGGCGCGACCTGCTGCAGTCGAGCGCCGGCAGCGCGGATGCGGACGCGCCCGCGCTGCGTGCGCTCGCCGACGCCGCCGGCGACTGGCAGGGTCGCGCCACTCCGGACTCCACGGGCTACCGCCTGGTCCGCGCCTGGCGCAACGCGGTGCACGACCGGATCGCCGATGGCCTGATGGCGCCCGCACGCGCGGCCCTGGGCGAGGATTTCGCGATGCCCGCGCTGCCGCAGCTGGAAGGCGTCGCATGGCCCCTGGTGTCCACCCGGCCGGCGCACCTGTTGCCCCGCCGCTACGACAGCTGGCAGGCGCTGTTCGAGGATGCCGCGCGCGACGTCCGCGACCAGCTCGAAGCCCGGGGGCCGCTTGCGGAGCGCACCTGGGGCGAGCGCAACACCGCGGCGATCTGCCATCCGCTGGCCGGCGCCATCCCGCTGCTGGGCAAGCGCATGCTCTGCATGCCGCCCGACAAGCTCCGCGGCGACACCGGCATGCCGCTGGTGCAGGGCCCGGCGTTCGGTGCGTCCCAGCGCATGGTGGTGTCGCCGGGACGCGAAGCCGACGGCATCGTGCACATGCCGGGCGGCCAGAGTGGCCACCCGCTGTCGCCGTTCTGGGGCGCCGGCCATGACGACTGGGTGCAGGGCCGCCCCTCGCCATTCCTTCCGGGCCCCGCCGCCCACACGCTGGTCCTGGAGGCGCGCTGACGCCGCGACATCACCGCAGGTTCATAGCGAACGCCCACAATCCGGCCAGGTCCCCATACAGGAGCAGCATCCATGGCCACGCACAACGGACTCCGCATCCTCGCCCTCACCCTCGGCCTTGGCCTGGCCGCGAGTGCGTCCGCACAGACCATCGGCTACAACACCCGGACCGGTGATGTCTGGGTCGATTCGCGCCTGGGCGAGATCAACGAGTACGGCCGCCACCACCGCGACCCCTTCCTCGACGAGATGACCGGCCATTACGGCGCGCCGCGCCCGCTGCTGGTCGACCTGCTCGAGACCCGCGGCTGGGCGCCCGGCGATGTCTACTACGCATGCGCCATCGCGCACGCCCTGGGCGTGCCCTGCGGCAACGTGGTCCGCGAATACGAGCGCAACCCCGGCCAGGGCTGGGGCGCCGTCGCCAAGCGCATGGGCATCAAGCCCGGTTCCGCGGCCTTCCACGCGCTCAAGCGCGGACAGGTCGACACCTACGGCCGGTGGGGGCAGTCGATCGTGGTCGACCGCCCGGTCCGCGTCGACTGGTCACGCTCCGGACCGAGCCACGCCCGCGACGGAAAGGACGTGCGCGGCAATGGCCAGCGCAACGAGCACGGCCGCGGCAATCCCGGGAATGGGCCCAAGCCCGGCAGGGGCAACGGCGGCAACAACGGGAACAACGGGAACAAAGGCAACGGCAACGGCAACGGCCAGGGCCAGGGCAACAACGGCAACGGCCAGCGCTAGCCCATCCCGTTTACCACGGCGCGGGTCCACGCGCCCCACGGCGCCGGCCACCGCAGCTGCGGCAGGCCGGCGCGCGGGTCAGCGCGGGAGGAGCCGCTCGATCAGTGCCAGGTAGAGCTCCGGCAGCGCCTCCAGGTCGGCGACGGAGACGTTCTCGTCGACCTTGTGGATGCTGGCGTTCACCGGCCCCACCTCGATGCACTGCGCGCCCAGCGGCGCGATGAAGCGCGCGTCGGACGTACCGCCGCCGGTGCTCTCTTCCGGTGGCGCCCCGGCCACGCGGCCGAGCACGTCGCGGGCGGCGGCGCGCAGCGGCCCCTCCGGCGTGAAGAAGGGCTCGCCGCTGCGGTGCCAGCGAATCCCGAAGTCCAGGCCGTGGCGCGCGAGCATCGACTCGATTTCCGACTCCAGCCGCGGCGCGTCCCAATTCGGGTTGTAGCGGAGGTTGAAGTCCACGTGCAGGCTGCCGGGGATGACGTTGGTCGCTCCCGTGCCCGCGGCGATGTTGCTGACCTGCAGGCTGGTCGGCGGGAAAGTCCCGTGGCCATCGTCCCAGCGCCGGGCCACCAGCTCGGCCAGCGCCGGCAGGGCGTCGTGCACGGGATTGCGCGCCTTGTCCGGATAGGCAACGTGCCCTTGCACCCCGTGCACGGTGAGCGCGGCCGACAGCGAGCCGCGGCGGCCGACGCGCAGCAGGTCGCCCAGGCGATGCGTCGATGAAGGTTCGCCGGTGATGCACCAGTCGATGCGCTGGCCGCGCCTTCGGAACTCGTCGGCCACGCGGCGCACGCCGTCGATGGCATCGCCTTCCTCGTCCGAGGTCAGCAGCAATGCGACCGTGCCCGCGTGGTCCGGGTTCGCGGCCACGTACTGCTCCAGGGCGATCACGAACGCGGCCACGCTGCCCTTCATGTCGGCGGCACCGCGCCCGTAAAGCACGCCGTCGCGGACTTCGGGAACGAAGGGATCGCTGTCCCAGGCCTCGCGCGGGCCCGGCGGCACCACGTCGGTGTGGCCCAGCAGCACCAGCACCGGATCGCCACTGCCGTGGCTGGCCCAGAGGTTGTCGACCTCACCGTAGCGAAGCGACTCGCAGGTGAAGCCGGCGCGCTCCAGGCGCCCCGCGACCAATGGCTGGCAGCCGGCATCGTCGGGCGTCACAGAAGGCCGCGCCATCAGCTCGCGGGCCAGCGCCAGCACCTCGCTCATTCGCCGGTACCGAAGCGCTTCTTGAAGCCGTTGTCGCTGAAGCCCTGGCTTGCGACGCCATCATCGGTGACCACCACCGGCCGACGGACCAGCTGCGGATACTCGCGCAGGAGCAGCTTCCACTCGGCGTCCGAGCCGGCCGCCTTGCGGTTGTCCGGCAGCTGGCGCCAGGTCGTCGAGGACTTGTTGACCATGGCCTCGAAACCGCCCAGCTTGCCGGCCCACTCGACCAGGGTCTCCGGCTCGGGCTTCTCGTCGCGGTAGTCGACGAACCGATGCGCGACGCCGAAGCGGTCCAGCCACTTCCGCGCCTTCCTGCAGGTGTCGCAGTTCTTCAGTCCATACAGCGTCGTCATCATCGCCCTCCCGGCTCAGAGCGCGTGGCCGCGCAGCAGTTCGTTGACCGAGGTCTTGGCGCGGGTCTTCGCGTCCACCTGCTTCACGATCACCGCGCAGTACAGCGAGTGCGTGCCGTCGGCGGCCGGCAGCGAACCCGCCACCACCACGCTGCCCGGCGGCACCACGCCGTAGCTGGTCTCGCCGGTCATGCGGTTGTAGATGCGCGTGGACTGGCCGAGGAACACGCCCATCCCGATCACGCTGTGGTGGCCGACGATCACGCCCTCCACCACCTCCGAGCGCGCGCCGATGAAGCAATGGTCCTCGATGATCGTCGGCGAGGCCTGCAGCGGCTCCAGCACGCCGCCGATGCCGGCGCCGCCGGAAATGTGGCAATGCTTGCCCACCTGGGCGCAGGAACCCACGGTCGCCCAGGTATCGACCATGGTGCCGGTGCCGATGTGCGCGCCGATGTTGACGAACGAGGGCATCAGCACCACGTCGCGACCGATGTACGTGCCGCGGCGCGCGATCGCGCCGGGCAGCACGCGCGCACCGAGCTTGCGGAAGGCTGCCTCGTCGAAGTCCTCGAAGCGCATCGGGATCTTGTCCCAGTAAGGCGCCGGGTACTGTTCGCCGGCCTCCATGTCCTGCACGCGGAAGTACAGCAGGACCGCCTTCTTCAGCCATTCGTTGACCGTCCATCCGCCGGCGCCGTCGGGCTCGGCCACGCGCAGGCGGCCTTCCTCCAGCCCTTCGATCGCACGCTCGATCAGCGGTCGCGTGGAGCCTTCGATCTCTTCGGGCGTCAGGGTCGACCGCCGGTGCCAGGCGCTGTCGATCATGAAGGCGAGCTCCTGGTCGGGCCCGTTGCCCGGCGCGACGGCCGGAGCACCCGCCGCGGGGACCTTGCCTGCAGCCGACTTTCGTGACGGCACCTTCTTCGCCGCGACCTTCTTCACGGAAACCTTCTTCGCCGCCTTCTCCGGTGCGACCTTCGTCGATGCAACCTTCCTGGCTGCAGCCTTCTTCACCGCAGCCTTCTTTCCTGCATCGGTCGATGCCGCCTTACTCGCCACGGGCTTCTTCACCGCGGGCTTCTTCTTCGTGCTCATCTACCTGCTTCTCCGTCGATCCTTGCCAGCAGGGCGCTGCGCAGTCGCGCGCACGCCGCCTCGTCCAGCGGTTGCTTGTCTTCGCCGGTCACCCGGAACACGTCCTCGGCGCGGGCACCAAAGGTCGCGATGCGCGCGTCGTGCACGCGCAGGTCCTGGCTGCGCAGCACGTGCGCGACGTCGGCCAGCAGCCCCGGCCGGTCGGTGCACACCAGGCTCAGCACGGTGGCCGAGCCGTCGGCGCTGGGCGCGAATTCAACCTGCGGCACGATGCGGAAGTGGCGCAGGTGCCGCGGCAGCGTGCGCTGCGCCGGACGCACCCGGTCGAGCGGCCCCGCCAGCACCGCGGCCAGCTTGCGCGCGACCATCCTCGGCTCGCAGTCGGCGCGCGCGTCTTCCGGCAGCACCTGGAAACTGTCGAACACCCCGCCGCCCGGCCCGTCGATCGCTCGCGCCTGCTGGATCGCCAGGCCCAGCCGGTCGAGCGTGACCACGATCGCCGCGAACAGGCCATCGCGGTCCGCGTCGTGCACGAAGACCTCCATCGCCGGGCTGCCGGCGGCCACCCGCCTTGCCTTCACCACCGGCCGTCCAGCCACCTCGCCGTCCACCGCGGACCCGTGCAGGGCCAGCGCCTGCCACGCGATCTGCTCGGCCCGCGCGCGCAGGAAGCTGTTGGCCGGGAAGCGCCCGAGCAGCGCGTCCGCATCCATCGGGTCGATGCCCTTTTCGGCCAGCAGCGACGCCGCCGCGGCACGGGTCCCTGCGATGCGCTCGGCGGCCGCGACCGGATGCTCCAGGCCCCGGCGCAGGGCAAGACGGGTGGCGTTGCGCAGGTCGGCCAGCAGCCGGTCCTTCCACGCATTCCACAGCTTGGGCGAGGTGCCGGCGATGTCGGCACAGGTCAGCAGGTACAGGTAGTCGAGGCGCTCGCGATCGGCGACCTCGCCGGCGAAGCGATGGATCACCGCCGGATCGGCGATGTCCTGCTTCTGCGCAGTCACCGACATCAGCAGGTGGCGCAGCACCAGCCACTCCACCAGGGCGGTGTCGGGCTCGTCCAGGCCATGGGCCTGGCAGAAGGCGCGCGCATCCACCGCGCCCAGTTCGGAATGGTCGCCGCCGCGACCCTTGGCGATGTCGTGGAACAGGCCGGCCAAGAGCAGCAGCTCGGGCTTGTGCAGCGTCGGATACACCGCGTGCGCCTGCGAAAAGCGCTCGTCGGGCACGCCGGTCGCGAACGCGGCCAGGTTGCGCAGCACCGCCAGCGTGTGCTGGTCGACGGTATAGACGTGGAAGAGATCGAACTGCATCCGCCCCGACACCTGCGCGAAGGCCGGGATCCAGCGCCCCAGCACCCCGAGGCGCGCCATGCGCTCGAGCGTGCGCACCGGCGACGGCCCGCGCAGCAGCTCCATGAACGCGTCGCGATGCGCCGGCGCGGCGGCGGTATGCGCGGGCAGCCCGTCGAGCGCTTCGGCCAGGGCGCGCGCGGTGTGCGTGTGCAGCCCGCGCAGTTCGCCCAGCCGCGCCCAGGCCGCAAACAGCGCGAACACTTCGCCGACGTCGCCATGCGGCCAGTCGTGGTCGCGCGCGGCGAGATAGCCGCGGCGCAGCTCGAAGTCCGCGTCGACCGGCTCCGGCACGGCGGCGCCGTCGAAGTGCTCCTCGAAGCGCTGCTGCAGCCGGTCGCCGATGCGGCGCACCACCGCGGCGCTGCGGTAGAAGCCCTGCATCATCTGCTCGACGCCAAGGTTGCGGGCGTCGTCGGCGAAGCCCAGGCGCGCGGCCAGCGGCTTCTGGTGGTCGAACCGCAGGCGGTCCTCGCCGCGGCCGGCGACCAGGTGCAGGCCGTAGCGCAGCCGGGCCAGCGCGCGGTGCTCGCGGTCGAGCGCGGCGGCCTCGTCGGCACCGACGTGGCCCAGCGCCACCAGCGGCTCGAGCTCGTGGGTGCCGAAGGCGCGGCGCGCCATCCAGCCCAGGGTCTGCAGATCGCGCAGGCCGCCCGGGCCTTCCTTCAGGTTCGGCTCGAGGTTGTCGGAGGTGTCGCCGAAGCGCGCGTGCCGGCGGTCCTTCTCCTCCGACTTGGCCACGAAGAAGTCGCGTGCGGGCCAGGCCCTGTCGGGCGCGATCGCCCGCGCCAGCGCCAGACGCGCTTCGTCGCCGGCCACGACCGGCCGCGCCTCGAGCAGTGCGGTCATCACGGAAATGTCGGCCGCCGCCGCGGTGCACTGCTCGGGCGTGCGTACCGAATGGCTCGCCGGGAGGCCGCAGTCCCAGAGCAGCGCAAAGAAGCGCGACAACGCGGCGCCGCCGGCCGCGTCGGTGTCGGGCTCCACGTCCACCAGCACCAGCAGGTCGATGTCGGAATGCGGGAAAAGCTCGCCGCGGCCGTAGCCGCCGACCGCGAACAGCGCCATGCCGGGCGCGTCGGTGGCGTCCACCGCGTCCGGCACGCAGCGCCGCCAGGCTTCGGCGACGATCAGGTCGACCGTGCGCGCCCGCTCGGCGGCCAGGCGCACGGCGTCGGCACCACGATCGAACCGCCCTGCCAGCGCGTCGTCGATCACGAGCAGCGCGTCGCGGCGCTCATGCGCCCAACCCGCGTCGCCGGCGCCGCCCATGCGCCCGGGGGCGTCAGCTGGCGCGGCCGTATCCATGTCAGAAGTCGTTGTCGTCGCCGGGCAGGCGCGTGAGGATGTCGACGCCATCGGCGGTCACCGCGACCATGTGCTCCCACTGCGCCGAGAGCTTGCGGTCCTTGGTGACCACGGTCCAGCCGTCGGGCAGCAGGCGGGTGTGGCGCGCGCCCTCGTTGATCATCGGCTCGATGGTGAAGGTCATGCCTTCCTCCAGCACGAGACCCTCGCCGGGGCGGCCGTAGTGCAGCACCTGCGGTTCCTCGTGGTACACGCGGCCGATGCCGTGGCCGCAGTATTCACGCACCACGCTGAAGCGCTCGGCCTCGGCGTAGGTCTGGATCGCATGCCCGACATCGCCGAGCGTCGCGCCCGGCCTCACCGCGCGGATGCCGCGGAACATGGCCTCGCGAGTCACCTCGACCAGGCGCTTGGCCATCACCGACGGCGTGCCGGCGAAGTACATGCGGCTGGTGTCGCCGTGCCAGCCGTCCTTGATGACGGTGACGTCGATATTGACGATGTCGCCGTCCTTCAGCACCTTGGCTTCGTTCGGGATGCCGTGGCAGATGACGTTGTTGACGGAGATGCAGGTGGCCTTGGGATAGCCGCGGTAGCCGACGTTGGCCGGCGTGCCCTGCTGCACGTTGACGATGTGCTCGTGGCAGATGCGGTCCAGCTCTTCGGTGCTGACGCCCGGCTTCACGTGCGGGGCGATCATCTGCAGGACCTCGGCGGCCAGGTGGCCGGCGATGCGCATCTTCTCGATCTGGTCTGGGGTCTTGGGCTTGATGGTCATCCTGACATTATCTTCGATTTCGGCGCAGATCTGGCTCCGGTCGCGCAAGCAAGGACGCCTCTCAGCCCCCGCCCCCCCACGAAAGCGTGATCCGGCCACCTATTCATATGCGGCCTCCCGTTAACGGTCATCCTGTTGACATGTGACCGCCGCGCTACCCATGCGCCGCGGTCATCACGATGGAATGACCTTGTTTTTTACGGAGATACACACGCAATGAACCTGATGAAATTCGCCGTGGGCCTCGCCGTCATCGCCAGCGCAGCCCATGCCTCCAATGCGCATGCCCAGAGCGCGTCCACGACGTTCGACGTGACGATCACGATCACCAGCACCTGCAGCATCGACACGCCGGCGGCCACCGACGTGGCCTTCGGCACCCAGCCTTCGACAGCCACCGCCATCGAAGCCACCGGCCAGCTGAACGTCAACTGCACTCCCGGCACGGATTACGACATCGCGCTCGATGCGGGCCTGAACGACGGTGGTGCCGGCATTGGCGCGCGCGCCATGAGCAGCGGCGCCGACCTCGTGCCCTACCAGCTCTACCAGGATCCTGCGCGCACCGCCGTGTGGGGCGAGACCATCGGTACCGACACCTTGGCAGGCACGGGGACCGGTGCGGTGCAGCCCATCCAGGTCTACGGGCTGACGCCGTCCGCCAACTTTCCGGCGGCCAGCTACATCGACACCGTGACCGCGACGATCACCTACTGATCATCGTGCCAAACAGCGCGCTGTCCCGCCCGGCGTGGGGGGCGGTCTGCTTGGCATTTGTCTTGATGGTGCCAGGCGTCGTCGCCGCGAGTGGCCTCCAGGTGTCCCCCACGACGGTGAGGATCGCCGCAGGCCACAGTGCCGATGGCATCGTGCTCGAAAACACGGGTACGGAAGTCCTGCACGCACAGGTCCGGGTCTTTCGCTGGACGCAGGCCGATGGTGAGGACATCCTGGAACCAACGGCCGACCTGACCATCAGCCCGCCGATGCTGACGCTCCCGCCCGGCGGTGACCAGCTGGTGCGCGTGATCCGCACCGGACCGCCTCCCGCGCGCGAAACCAGCTACCGGGTCGTCGTGGACGAACTTCCACTGCCTCGCGACGAGGCTACCGAGGGGCGTCCCGAGCTGCGTTTCGTGCTGCGCTATTCCATGCCGGTCTTCCTCGCCCCCGAGGAGCCGGTCGCCCCGGCCCCGATGCTGCAGGCAAGCCTGGCGAGCGTGGACGGCCGGCGGTACATCGAACTGCGCAATCCGGGTAACGGGCATGCACAGGTGTCCGACCTGGCGCTTGTCGCGCCCGACGGCAGCCGGCGCGTGATCGCACCCGGCCTGTCGGGGTATGTGCTGCCTGGGCAATGGCGCCGCTGGCTGCTGCCTGACGGTCTCGCAGCAGACCCTGCGGTTGCGTTTGAAGCAAGGATCAATGGTGAAGCGGCTGGACGCCCGCTGGCGTTGGACCGGTAGCGTCCTGCTGCTGGCGGTCGCACCGCTGGCCCACGCCCAGAATGCCGCCGCGATTCCATCCCTCACACCCGCCGGGAGCGCGGGCATGTGGTCGCCGGCGCCAATGCAGGTCCACCTGGAGGTCCGGCTGAACCACGCACGCCTGCCGCAGCTGGTGGTGTTTGAACTTCGTGGAGGGCGGCTCCATGCGGGAGCCGATACGCTGCGACAGCTGGGATTCCGCGACCCCGGCCCGGCGGATCGCCTCCCGACGCCGCTTGATGCCATGCCCGGCGTGGAGGTGTCCTACGATGCCGCTCGCCAGCAGGTCGACATCCAGGTTCCGCTGCCCCTCCTGGCATTGGATGTCACACGCTTGGGGCGCGATCCGGATCCGGTGCCGATGGCAGCCGAATCGGCACCGGGACTGCTGCTCAACTATGACCTGTACGCCAGCGACGGCAGTTACGGCAGCAACGCAACTGCCACCACCGAACTGCGCGCGTTCGGCCTGGGTCGTGGCGTGTTCAGCAATACTGCGGTCACGCGCCGGTACAGCGAGCCCGGGCGTGGGTGGCACACCGATTCGATCCGACTGGACACCAGCTGGGAGCTCTCCTTCCCTGGACCTGCCGTCACTGCGACGTTCGGCGACACCTTTACAGGCTTCCTCGACTGGACGCGCCCGGTGCGGATCGGCGGTATCCAGGTGGGCCGCAACTACGGCCTGCAGCCTTACCGCGTCACCGCCCCGCTCCCGGAGTTTCTCGGGGAAGTGTCGGTGCCGTCGGACATCGAGCTCTACGTCAACGGCATCCGCCAGTACAGCGGCAGTGCGCCGGCGGGGCCGTTCCAACTGGGCCTGGCGCCGGGCGTGTCCGGCGCGGGCAACGCGCAGATGGTGATCACGGACGCGTTCGGACGCGTGCGCACGCTCGACTTTCCGTTCTATTCCACCCAGCGGCTGCTCGCTCGCGGGCTGTCCGACTGGTCCGTGGGCCTGGGCGTGGTGCGCGAGGCCTATGGCGTGCGCTCGTTCCACTACGCCAGCGAGCCGATGGCCAGTGGCAACTACCGCCGCGGCCTCAGCGACCGCTTCACGCTCGAAGCGCATGGAGAGGTCGGCGACAGCCTGAGCAACGCGGGACTCGGCGGTGTCTGGCTGCTTGGCCTGGGCGGCGTGCTGGGCGCATCGCACGCGCGAAGCCGGCACGACGCGGACAGCGGCTCGCAGAGCACGCTCGGCTACGCGTGGAGCAACCGCCATTTCCATGCTTCGCTCGATACCAGCCGCACCAACGGCCGCTACCGTGACATCGCGTCGCTCTACGGGCTGCCGCCGTCGCGACGCAGCGAGCGGGCCATGCTCGGCCATACCAGCAGCGCACTTGGCAGCATCAGCCTCAGCTATGTCCGGCTCGATCATCCGCAGCCGAGCGAAATCGAGACCTCGCGCTACGCGGGCCTGTTCTGGAGCACGAGCTTCGCAGGCGCGTGGTCTGTCAATGCGTCGGTGAACCAGAACCTCGACGATAGTGCCGACCGCAGCCTGAGCCTCGGCATCGTGGTGCCACTGGGCCCTGACAGACAGGCGTCTACATACTGGCAGCGCGACCGCGGTCGTGACCAACTGGTCGCCGACCTGTCGCGTCCGGTCCCCTCGGATGGCGGTTACGGCTGGCGCCTGCAGGCGCGCACCGGAGACGGCGCGGGCGGCCTGGCCGAGCTCGGCTGGCAAGGTGACGCCTTGCGCGTCGGCGCGGGCGTGGCGCGTTTCGACGATTACCAGCACGGTTACGCCCAGGCCAGCGGCAGCCTGGTGCGGCTTGGCGGGGCGACCTTCGCCGCTCGCGACATCCATGACGCGTTCGCGCTGGTGTCCACAGGCGATCAGGCCGGCGTGCCGGTGATGCTCGAAAACAGCCTGGTCGGCCACACCGACCACCGCGGCCTGCTGTTGGTGACGCGCCTGAACGCGTGGCAGCGCAACCAGCTGTCCATCGACCCGATGGACCTGCCCGCCGACATCCGCGTGGGTGCGGTGGAGCAGATCGCCTCCCCCGCCGACCGCTCCGGGACCCGCGTCGAATTCGAACTCACGCCGGTGCGCGCCGCCGTGGTCGTACTGCACGACGCACACGGCGTCCCGATGCCGCTGGGCACCCGCGCCAGGCTCGCCGGCGCCTCGGGCGACGCGATCGTGGGCTATGACGGCGAGGCGTACTTCGAACACCTGGAGACACGCAACAGCCTGCGGGTAGACGCCGCCGGGCACCTGTGTTCAGTGGATTTCGACTACCCAACGACAGCGGCCGCCGGTATTCCGCGGATCGGACCGCTGCGCTGCATTGCAGGAGGCGCACCATGAAACACGCAGAAAGGGCACGGCTCCACGCAGGCTGGATACTGCTCGCGGCGCTCTGGATGTACGCACCGTACGCGCAGGCGACCACGGAGTGCACTGCCACCCAGCCGACCCTCGATTTCGGTTCCGTCGCTACGGATGGCACTACCGACGTGCAGGGCAGTTTCAGCGTGACCTGCCGAACCTTCGGCCTCTCGTTGCTCGCCCGCGCGCGGGTCTTGATGTGTCTCAACCTGGGGGCCGGCGCGTCCGGCTCCGGCCAGTACAATCCCAGGCGCCTGGTCAGCCCCCAGGGGGACATTCTTGGATTCCAGGTGTATCGGGATCCCGCACGCACACTCGTCTGGGGATCACGGCCGGTGCCCGCAGCGCCTACGCCGGTCACCGCCCAGTTCGATTATGCGGTCCCGCTGCTGGGCGGAAACCAGACCCAGACATTCACCCTCTACGGACGGATCGCGCCGCAGGCGGCGGCGGCCGGCACCTTCAGCAACAACTTCGGCGCCGGGCATACCCTCATCGAGTACCGGTACAACGAACAGATACTCGGAACACCGGATTTCCCCGCGTCGTGCAGCACTGGCGGTACGGCTGGAACTCCGTCCGCCTTTCCCTTTCTCGCACGCGCCACGGTGCCCAACCGCTGCGTCATCTCCACGGCGACCAACCTGAGTTTCGGCGCCGTGCCGGGACTGATCGGCACCAATCGCGACCGCAATTCTTCGGTCACGATGACCTGCACCGGTCGCACGGCCTGGAACATGGCGCTCGACCAGGGTCAGAACGCGGCTGGCGCCGCACGCCGCATGCGCCGGGGAACCAGCGGCGATTACGTCGGTTACGAGCTCTACCGCAACGCTGCGCGCACCCAGCGCTGGGGTGCCACGCCAGGCGTCGACACCGTGCAGGGCACCGGCACCGGGGGCGCTCAGACCCTGACGGTATTCGGGCGCGTCCCGGCCGGGCAGGCCGTGCCCGCCGGCGCCTATCGCGATGTGGTGACGGTTACCGTCACCTACTGACCGGGAAATTGCAGGCAGGCCGCGCAGCCCCTATACTTGCGCGGTTGTGGTCCGGCCCCCGTGTCGCCCACCGCCCACGACGGGCGACACCGTCGAATACACACCCGCTGCAAACACCCGTTCCGGGGTGTCCCGAGCCTGCAAGGGCAAAGGATCTGGATACGGAGGCAGCGGGGAGGCCCAACCCCGGAACCTTTCGCCGATTGTCGCCCTCCCGGGCCGCGTCGGTGAGCCGCCACACCCTTCCGGCGGCCGGGTTCCCCATCAGGAATGACCACAATGTCCCAGATCACCATGCGCCAGATGCTGGAAGCCGGCGTCCACTTCGGCCACCAGACGCGCTACTGGAATCCCAAGATGGCGCCGTACATCTTCGGTGCCCGCGGCAAGATCCACATCATCAACCTCGAGAAGACCGTCCCGCTGTTCTCGGACGCGATGAACTTCATCTCCGGCATCGCCCAGAAGCGCGGCATGATCCTGTTCCTCGGCACCAAGCGCAGCGCGCGCGAGCCGATGAAGGAAGAGGCCGAGCGCTGCGGCATGCCGTACATGACCCAGCGCTGGCTGGGCGGCACGCTGACCAACTTCCGCACCGTGAAGGGCTCGGTCTCGCGCCTGAAGACGCTGGAAGCCGGCGAGACCGACGGCAGCTTCGACAAGCTGGTCAAGCACGAAGTCCTGGGCCTGCGCCGCGAGCGCGACAAGCTCGAGGCCTCGCTGGGCGGCATCAAGGAAATGAACCGCCTGCCCGACGCCCTGTTCGTGATCGACATCGGTCATGAAGACATCGCCATCAAGGAAGCCAAGAAGCTCGGCATCCCGGTGATCGCGGTCGTCGACACCAACTACGACCCCAACCTGGTCGACTACCCGATCCCCGGCAACGACGACGCCATCCGCGCCGTGCAGTTGTACGCCCGCGCCGCGGCCGACGCCGTGCTCGAGGGCAAGGCCGCCGCGCCGAGCGCCGCGACCGTGCGCGAGGAAGAGTTCAGCGAAGGCGGCGAAGGCGACAAGCCGCGCCGCGCGCCGGCCCGCAAGAAGGCCGAGGCCGCGGAAGCCAAGCCCGCAGCCGCCAAGCCCGAGGCCGCCGAAGCGAAGCCCGAAGCTGTCGAGGCCAAGCCCGAGGCGGCCGAGAGCAAGCCCGAAGCCGCCGAGTAACGCGCCAGGCATCACACGCCTGACACGCGGCCGCGCCACCATGCGCGGCCGCGAACTTTGAAAACCCACAGATTCGAGGTCCCCAATGGAAATCACCGCTTCCCTGGTCAAGGAACTGCGCGAGCGCACCGGCGCCGGCATGATGGAGTGCAAGAAGGCGCTCACCGAGGCCGGCGGCAACATCGACGCCGCCGCCGAGGCGCTGCGCAAGTCGGGCCTGGCCAAGGCCGACAAGAAGGCCGACCGCGTCGCCGCGGAAGGTCGCGTCGCCCTCGCCCAGCAGGGCAATCGCGCCGCGCTGGTCGAGATCAACTCCGAAACCGACTTCGTCGCCAAGGACGAGAACTTCCTCGCGTTCTGCGAAGCCGTGGCCACCGCCGCGCTGGGCGTCGACAGCGTCGAGGCCCTCAAGGCCGCGAGCCTCGACGGCCAGACCGTCGAGGAAACCCGCGCTGCGCTGATCTCCAAGGTCGGCGAGAACGTGCAGGTGCGCCGCATGGCCTCGATCGAGAGCGCCGACACCGTCGCCGGTTACGTCCACGGCGGCCGCATCGGCGTGTTGATCGAGCTGAAGGGCGGCGATGCCGAGCTCGCCCGTGGCCTGGCCATGCACGTGGCGGCGATGAACCCGCCGCACAACAAGGCCTCCGACGTCCCGGCCGACTTCCTTGCCAAGGAAAAGGAAATCGAGCTGGCGAAGATGAGCGACAAGGACCGCGCCAAGCCGGCCGAGATCCTCGAGAAGATCATCAGCGGCAAGATCGCCAAGATCGTCAACGAGGTCACGCTGTACGGCCAGCCCTACGTGCTCGACACCGACAAGAGCGTCGAGCAGGTGCTGAAGGCCGCCGGCGCCGACGTCATCCGCTTCGAGCGCCTGGCCGTCGGCGAAGGCATCGAGAAGGTGGTCGAGGACTACGCCGCCGAAGTGATGAAGCAGGCCGGCCTGGCCTGACGCGCGCCGCGGACCGCGATGCACGCACGAAGGGCCGCGGAGCAATCCGCGGCCCTTCGCTTTTTTCCGCTAGAATTCCCGCGATTACCGCCGGAGACCCACCATGTCGCAACTCGCCTATCGCCGCATCCTCCTCAAGCTGTCCGGCGAGGCGCTGATGGGCGACGAGGACTACGGCATCGACCCCAAGATCATGCACCGCCTGGCGGCTGAGATCATCGAGGCGCAGCAGGCCGGGGCCGAGATCGCGCTGGTGGTCGGCGGCGGCAACATCTTCCGCGGCGCGGGCCTGGCCGCGGGCGGCATGGACCGCGTCACTGGCGACCAGATGGGCATGCTGGCCACGGTGATCAACGCGCTGGCGATGCAGGACGCGCTGGAAAAGCTCGGCGCCAAGGTACGCGTGATGAGCGCGATCAAGATCAACGACGTCTGCGAGGACTACATCCGCCGCCGCGCGATCCGCCACCTGGAAAAGGGCCGGCTCACGATCTTCGCCGCCGGCACCGGCAATCCCTTCTTCACCACCGACTCCGGCGCCGCGCTGCGCGCGATCGAGATCGGTGCCGACCTGCTGCTCAAGGCGACCAAGGTCGATGGCGTCTACGACTCCGACCCGAAGAAGAATCCCGACGCCGTGCGCTTCGACCGCCTGAGCTACGACGAGGTCATCCGTCGCGACCTGCAGGTGATGGATACCGCGGCGTTCGCCCTGTGCCGCGACAGCGACCTGCCGCTGCGGATCTTCGACATGGAACAGCCCGGCCAGTTGCTGCGCATCCTCAAGGGCGAGCCGATCGGCACCCTGGTCCAGGGCCGGGGCTGAGGCCTTCTTCCGGGAGCGGCCATGGCTGCTCCCGCATCCGGCCACGCGGGAAGACTGCGGCATGCCGGCTGGAATAGTGTCCGCGCGCGGCCCGTGCCAGCCTGAGCGCATGCATCGCCACCACCACGACCATGGCCATCACGGCCACCACCACGCGCCTGCGCCGGGAACGGCCACGCGCACCTTCGCCGTCATCACCCTGGTCAACCTGGGCTACACCGTGGTCGAGGCGGCCTACGGCTTCCTGACCGGTTCCCTGGCCCTGCTGTCCGATGCCCTGCACAACCTTGGCGACGTGCTCGGGCTGGCCATGGCCTGGGGCGCCGCGGTGATCGCGCAGTGGCCGCCGACCGAGCGCCATACCTACGGCTGGCGCCGCGCCACCCTGCTCTCGCCACTGGCCAACGCGGTGCTGCTGGTGGGGCTGTCGGGAGCCCTCGCCTGGGAGGCCCTGCGCCGGATGTGGGCCCCGCCCGAAGTCCCGGGCATGACCATCATCGTGGTCGCCGCGATCGGAATCGCCGTCAACTTCGGCACCGCGCTGATGGTGAGCGGCGGCCATGCCCACGACCTCAATCGCCGCGGCGCCTACCTGCACCTGATGGCCGACGCGGGCATCTCGCTGGCCACCGTGCTCGCCGGCGCCGGCATGCTGGCCTGGGGCTGGGCGCTGCTGGACCCGGTGACCGCGCTGCTGATCGGGGTGGTGGTGGCGGTGGGCGCCGTCGGCCTGCTGCGGGACAGCTTCAACGCCGCGATGGACGCGGTACCGCCGGGCATCGACACGTCCGAGGTGCGTGATTTCATCGCCGCGCAGCCGGGCGTCGCCTCGGTGCACCACCTGCATATCTGGTCGCTGGGCGCCGGCGGGGTGGCGATGACGGCCCACCTGGTGCGCCCGCAGGGCGACGACGACGCGTTCATGCGCGCCACCGCCGAAGCCCTGCAGGCGCGCTTCGGCATCAACCACGCCACCCTCCAGGTCGAACGCGGCGACGGTGCATGCGGCGGTCACGCACCGCAGTGAGGCTCCGGCGCGTCGCGGTCGTCGCGCTTCGCCTATAATCCGCCGATTGCGAACAGGAGCCCGCGGCCCATGCTCAACGAGATCAAGAAAGACACGCAGACGCGCATGGCGAAGAGCGTGGAATCGCTGCGCCACGACCTGACCAAGGTCCGCACCGGCCGCGCGTCCACCGCGCTGGTCGACCACCTCAGGGTCAACTACTACGGCTCGGACATGCCGCTCACCCAGGTCGCCTCGGTCGGGGTGAGCGACGCGCGCACGCTCACCATCACGCCCTGGGAAAAGCCCATGGTCGCGGCGGTCGAGAAGGCGATCCTCGCCTCCGACCTCGGCCTGACGCCGAACACCGCCGGCACCACCATCCGCATCAACCTGCCCGCGCTCACCGAAGAGCGCCGCCGCGAGCTGAGCAAGCTGGTTCACGCCGAGGGCGAGTCCACCAAGGTGGCGATCCGCAACATCCGCCGCGACTCCAACCAGCAGGTCAAGGACCTGCTGAAGGAAAAGGCGATCAGCGAGGACGACGAGCGCCGCGTCGAGGGCGAGATCCAGAAGATCACCGACGACGCCATCAAGGACGTCGATGAAGTGGTCAAGGCCAAGGAGCAGGAGCTGATGGCGGTCTGACGGGGGTCGCGATGAACGCACCGCCCGCCACGCCACGCATCCCGCGCCACGTCGCCATCATCATGGACGGCAACGGCCGCTGGGCCGCGCGCCGCCGCCGGCCGCGCATGATCGGCCACCGCGCCGGCGCGCGCGCGGTCAACCTGTGCATCGACTTCTGCCTTGAGCGCGGCGTCGGGGCCCTCACCCTGTTCGCGTTCTCGAGCGAGAACTGGGGCCGCCCCGCCGACGAAGTCGGTGCCTTGATGAAGCTGTTCCTCAACGCGCTGGACCGCGAGGTGGGCGAGCTCCACCGCCGCGGCGTACGCGTGCGCTTCATCGGCGACCGCAGCCGCTTCGACGCCGCGATCACCGCGCGCATGAACGCCGCCGAGGGACTCACCGCCGGCAACGACCGCCTGGCGCTCTCGATCGCCGCCAGTTACGGCGGCCGCCAGGACATCGCCAGCGCCGCGCGTGCGCTGGCCGTGGACGTTGCCGAAGGCCGCCTGCGTCCCGAGGACATCGACGAGGCGGCGCTGGGCGCGCGCGTGGCGCTGGCCGACCTGCCGGCCCCCGACCTGTTCATCCGCACCGGCGGCGACCTGCGGATCAGCAACTTCCTGCTCTGGCAGCTTGCCTACACCGAACTCTGGTTCACCGACCTGCTGTGGCCCGACCTGGACGCAGCGACGCTTCAACAGGCGTTCGACGACTTCGCCCGCCGCGAGCGACGCTTCGGCCTCACCGGTGAGCAGCTGGCCTCCAGCGCAACCACGGATACCATCACCCCATGACCCGCACCAGAATCCTTGCCGCCCTCGTCATGGCTCCGGGGACCATCGCAGCCGTTCTGCTGCTGCCCACGCCGTGGATGATGCTGGCTGCCGCAATCGTCTTCCTCGCCGCGCTATGGGAATGGTTCGCGCTGGCCGAGATCGAAGATTCGCTCGCGCGAAGTGCTCTGCTGGTGCTGAACCTGCTTTTGATGGTGGCCCTGGTCTGGGGCACCGGCGGCACTGCCGCCACGCTTGTCCTGTTCAAGCTTGCTGTGGTGCTGGGCGTGATCTGGTGGCTGCTGGCCATGCTGTGGCTGGTGCACTACGACTTCGCCTCCGACCACGACACCAACGCGCGCGTGTTCAAGCTCGCCGCGGCGACCTTCGCCGTGGTCCCGGCGTGGTGCGCGCTGGCGCTCCTGCACAACGACGGCCCCGCCTGGCTGCTGCTGGTGCTGATGACCGTCTGGGCCACCGACACCGGTGCCTATTTCGCCGGGCGTGCGTTCGGCAAGCGCAAGCTGGCGCCGCGGATCAGCCCCAACAAGACCATGGCCGGCCTGGTTGGCGGTGCCGCGGGCGGCGTGCTGGCGGCGACCCTGGGCGCATGGATCATCGGCGTCGGGATTCCCGTGCTGCCGCTGGTGGCGCTGGTGGCCCTGCTTACCGTGCTGTTTTCCGTGGTGGGCGACCTGTTTGAAAGCCTGCTCAAGCGCCACGTCGGCGCCAAGGATTCCGGCAACCTGATTCCCGGCCATGGCGGGATCATGGACCGCCTCGACAGCGTGTTCGCCGCACTGCCCGTGTTCGCGCTGGGCAAGATCTGGCTGGGCTTCTGATGCGCAGCGTCGCCGTCCTCGGCGCCACCGGCTCGATCGGCACTTCGACGCTGGACGTCATCGCCCGCCACCCGGAGGCCATGCGCGCCAGCGCGCTCGCCGCCGGCAGCAAGGTCGAGGCGCTGCTCGAGGCCTGCCGCCAGCACCGTCCCGACGACGCCGCGATCGCCGACGAAGCCGCGTATCCCCGGCTCCGCGACGGACTGCGCGAGGCCGGGCTCCCGACCCGCGCGCACGCCGGCATGGCCGCGATCGCCGACCTTGCCGCCGACGGTGGAACCGACACCGTGGTCGCCGCCATCGTGGGCGCCGCGGGCCTGGATTCGACGCTTGCCGCGGCGCGCGCGGGCAAGCGCCTGCTGCTCGCCAACAAGGAGTCGCTGGTGCTTGCCGGGGAGCTGGTGATGGCCACCGCCCGCGAGCACGGGGCGCAGGTCATCCCGATCGACAGCGAGCACAGCGCCATCTTCCAGTGCCTGCCGCCCGATGCCGCCTGCACGGACGTGCGCCGGCTTGTGCTGACCGCTTCGGGCGGCCCGTTCCGCGGCCGCGACCGCGCGTCGCTCGCCGACGTCACGCCCGCCCAGGCCGTGGCCCACCCCAAGTGGTCGATGGGCCCGAAGATCTCGGTCGACTCCGCCACCCTGATGAACAAGGGTTTGGAGGTGATCGAGGCCCACCACCTGTTCGGGCTGCCTGCGGCCCGCATCGACGTGCTGGTGCACCCGCAGAGCCTGGTGCATTCGCTGGTGGAGTTCATCGACGGCTCGACCCTTGCGCAGCTCGGCCTGCCGGACATGCGCACCGCGCTGGCGGTCGGCCTGGCCTGGCCGCGGCGCATCGAATCGGGCGTCGGCGGGCTCGACCTGCTCGCCCACGGCCGCCTGGACTTCGAGCCACCGGATACCGAAGCCTTCCCCTGCCTGCGCCTGGCCTTCGACGCACTGGCCGCGGGCGGCACGGCGCCCGCAGTGCTCAACGCCGCCAACGAGGAGGCGGTTTCAGCCTTCCTTCAGGGCCGCACCGGCTTCCTGTCCATTCCCGCGCTGGTCGAAGAAGCGCTGGCAGCGCTGCCGGCCAGGCCCGCCGCGTCCCTCGAGGCGCTGCGCGAGGCCGACGCGCTCGCCCGCGACGTGACCCGGCGCGCCCTCGCCCGCCAAGCCCACTGACGAGCACGCAATGACTACTTTCCTGGGTTCCGTGTGGTGGATGATCGTCAGCCTGGGCGTGCTGGTGACCTTCCACGAGTTCGGCCACTTCTGGGTGGCCCGGCGCAACGGCGTGAAAGTGCTGCGGTTCTCGGTCGGGTTCGGCCGGCCGCTGTGGAAGCGCGTGGGTCGCGACGGCACCGAGTACGTGGTCGCCGCCCTGCCCCTGGGCGGCTACGTGCGCATGCTCGACGAGCGCGAGGGCGACGTCGCGGAGTCCGAACTCGGGGCGGCCTTCAACCGCAAATCGGTCTGGCAGCGCATCGCCATCGTGGCCGCGGGACCCATCGCCAACCTGCTGCTGTGCCTCGCCCTGCTCTGGGCGATGTTCGTGATCGGCCGGCCCGACTACCAGCCGGTGCTGGGCCAGGTCCAGGGCATCGCCGCGGAGTCGGGCCTGGCGCGCGGCGACACCCTGCTCCGGATCGGCGACCGACCGACCCCGACCTGGAGCGAGGCGGCGATGGCCTTGACCACCGCCGCCATGGACCGCTCCGACGTCGAGGTGCGCATGCGCACCGCCCAGGGCAGCGAGGCGGTCCGCACGCTGCGCCTGTCCGCGCTGCCCGAGGACCTCGAGGCCCGGCGCACGATCGCGGCGATCGGCATGCTTCCGCAGGCCTTCGTTCTGCCGCCGGACGTGGGCCGGGTGCGCGAGGACAGCGCGGCCTGGGGCGTGCTCGCCGAGGGCGACCGCATCACCGCCATCGACGGCGTGGCCGTGCACGCCTTCGCCGACATCGGCCCGCTGGTGCAGGAACTCGGCACCCAGGGCGGAAAGGGCATGATCGAGGTCGAGCGCGACGGCGAGCGGCTGGCGCTGGAGATCGCGCCCACGCTGGCCGAAGCGGAGGGGCGGGAACCCTTCTGGGCCCTGGGCATCGAGCCCACCCCGCGCTCGGCCGTCCACGACGCCACCCTGCGCCATGGCCCGCTGGCCGCCGTTCCCGCAGCCGCCGCCGAGACCTGGCGCCTCACCCGCGATACCCTGGGCATGGTCTGGCGCATGGCCAGCGGCCGGGCCTCGATGGAAAACGTCTCCGGCCCGATCACCATCGCCCGCTATGCCAACGCGTCCGCCGGCATGGGCGCCGCCTGGTTCCTGAATTTCCTCGCCCTGCTCTCGCTGAGCCTGGCGATCATCAACCTGCTGCCGATCCCGATCTTGGACGGCGGTCACCTGTTGTATTACCTTATCGAGTTGGTCAAGGGCAGCCCCTTGAGCGAGCGCGCGATGGTCGCCGGGCAATATGTCGGAATGGCCATGCTCGCAGGCCTGATGGGCCTGGCGTTCTACAACGACATCCTGCAACTGGTGCGCTGATGCCCGCATGTACCACCGCCGCGCCCAGCGCCGCACCCCCACGAAACGCCCGACCCGGACGCCATTGATGACGCGACTCCCGAAACGCCGCCTGCTTGCCATCGCCCTCGCCTCGACGCTCGCCGCGCCGGCCTGGGCCCAGCAGCCGGCCGACCCGCTGGCCGCCTTCGGCATGCCGCCCCAAACCGCCACGGCCCTCGCCCCCGGCGCATTCACGGTCTCCGACATCCGCGTCGACGGCCTGCAGCGCATCGGCGCCGGCACCGTGTTCACCTATCTTCCGATCGAACGCGGCGACAGCATCGATTCCGGCCGGGTCGGCGCAGCCATCCGCGCGCTGTACGCCACGGGCTTCTTCGAGGACGTCAGCATGGGCCGCCAGGGCGACATCCTGGTGGTCGAGGTCACCGAACGCCCGGCGATCAACAAGCTCACGCTCACCGGCAACAAGGACATCAAGACCGAGGACCTGACCAAGGGCCTGAGCGACATTGGCCTGGCCGAGGGCGAGACCTTCGACCGCCTGGCGCTCGACCGCGTGACCCAGGAGTTGACCCGCCAGTACAACAACCGCGGCAAGTACAACGTCGCGATCACGCCCACGGTCTCGCCGCTGGACCGCAACCGCGTCGACGTCACGATCAAGGTCGACGAAGGCAAGGCGGCGAGCATCCGCCACATCAACCTGGTGGGCAACGACAGCTTCGACGACGAGACCCTGACCGGGGCCTGGGAGTCGGGCACCAGCAACTGGTTGAGCTGGTACCGCCGCGACGACCAGTATTCGCGCGAGAAGCTCGAAGGCGACCGCGAGAAGCTGCGCAATTTCTATCTCGACCGCGGCTACATCGACTTCAGCGAGGACAACATCCAGGTCGCGATCAGCCCGGACAAGCGCGACATGTACATCACCGCCGGCCTGACCGAGGGCGAGGTGTACACCGTGGATACGGTCGAGGTCACCGGCGACACCGTGCTGCCGAAGGAAGACATCGAGCGCCTGGTGTACATCAAGCCCGAGATGACCTTTTCGCGCGCGTTGCTCGAGTTCAGCTCGGACCAGATCGCGTCCACGCTGAGCAACATCGGCTACGCCTTCGCGCAGGTCAACGTGATCCCGGAAGTGGACCGCGAGAACCGCCGCGTCGACATCAACCTGCAGGTCGTGCCCGGACCGCGCGTCACCGTGCGCCGGATCGTGTTCAAGGGCAACGCCCGCACCGCGGACGAAGTGCTGCGCCGCGAGATGCGCCAGTTCGAGGGCGCCTGGTATTCGCAGGCGGCGATCGACCGTTCCAAGGTGCGCCTGCAGCGCCTGGGCTTCTTCGAATCCGGCAGCGTCAACGTCGAGAGCAAGCCGGTTCCCGGCACCAACGACCTGGTCGACATCGAGTACAGCGTCACCGAGACCACGTCCGGCAGTTTCATGTTCGGCGTGGGCTACTCGCAGCTCAGCGGCATGACCACCTCGGTGCAGCTGTCGCAGAACAACTTCCTCGGCAGCGGCAACCGCGTCTCGGTCGAGGCCCAGCGCAACGTCTACCTGCAGCGTTACTCGTTCTCGTACCTGAATCCGTACTTCAGCGACAACGGCCTGTCGCTGGGCTACAACCTGTGGTGGCGCGAGTTCGACAACTCCGAGTACAACACCGCGCAATACTCCTCGACCAGCCGCGCGGCGCAGATGGTGCTGGGGATCCCGCTGACCGAGCACGACACCATCACCGCGATGTTCGGCATCGACAGCAACCAGATCTTCGCCTGGCGCGGCAGTTCACCGCAGTCGATCGTCGACTACATCGACGTGATCGGGCAGCGCACCTTCCACGCCTGGCGCGCCGAGCTGGGCTGGGCCCGCGACACCCGCAACGACTTCCTGCAGCCGACGCGCGGCACCCTGCAGCGCGTGTCCATGGAAGTCGCCCTGCCGGGCTCCACCGCCGAGTACTACAAGCTCAACTACGAGTTCTCGAAGTACTGGCAGATTTCCCGCGCGCTGGTGCTCAACACCCGCTTCGAGTTCGGCTATGGCGACAGCTACGGCGATGCGCGCTACGGCACCGTCTACGACCCGGACTCCCCCGAAGACACGGATGACCTGCCGGAAGCCCGCGCCGCGATGGCCGACGGCCTGCCGTTCTTCGAGAACTTCTACGCCGGCGGCGCGCGCTCGGTGCGCGGCTTCCGCGACAACACCCTTGGCCCGCGCGAGGCCGCCTGGAACAGCAGCTACCAGCAGGTCATCGGCGGCGCGGTGAAGACCGTGGGCTCGTTCGAGATGTTCTTCCCCACGCTGTTCGATTCGCCCGCCGCGCGCGTGTCCGCTTTCGTGGACTTCGGCAACGTGTTCAAGGACGTCGATGCCTTTGACGCCGGCGAGCTTCGCGCCTCGGCGGGCGTTGCGCTGATGTGGCGCGCGCCAGTGGGGCCGATCTCGATCAGCTACGCGATGCCGCTGCGCGAACAGGACGGCGACGAACTCGAGCGCCTGCAGTTCACCTTCGGCGGCGCGTTCTAGCCGCCCGGGCACGGAATGATGGCAGCGACCACGCAAACGGCGGCGGCACTGGCCGAGCGCTTCGGCCTTGTCCTGTGCGGTGACGGCGGGGTGGCGGTCGACTCGGTCGCGACGCTGTCCGGCGCAGGCCCGCGGCAGCTGTCCTTCCTGGCCAATCCGCGCTACCGCGGCCAGCTGGCCGGCTCGGACGCGGGCGTGGTGGTGGTCCGCGAAGGCGACGCCGAAGGACTTGACCGGACCGTGCTGGTCGCGCGCGATCCATACGTGGCGTTCGCGAAGATCGCGGCACTGTTCGATCCGGCGCCGCGTGCCAACGCCGGCGTGCATGCCTCCGCGGTGGTGGACGCTTCGGCCGAGGTCGACCCATCGGCCGAGATCGGTCCGCTCGCCTGCATCGGCGCGCGTTCGCGCATCGGCGCCGGCGCGATCATCGGCCCGGGCTGCGTCATCGGCGATGACTGCGTGGTCGGCGCCGGCAGCCGGCTGGTGGCGCGCGCCACCCTGGTGCGCCGCGTGCGCCTGGGCGAACGCGTGCTGGTCCACCCCGGCGCGGTCCTGGGCGCCGACGGCTTCGGCCTGGCGATGGATGCCGGGCGCTGGATCAAGGTCCCGCAGCAGGGCGGCGTGCTGGTCGGCGACGACTGCGAAATCGGCGCCAACACCACCATCGACCGCGGCGCCATCGAGGACACCGTGCTCGAAGAGGACGTCCGCCTGGACAACCAGATCCAGATTGGACACAACGTCCGCATCGGCGCGCACACGGCCATGGCCGGATGTTCCGCCGTGGCCGGCAGCGCCGTCATCGGGCGTTACTGCCTGATCGGCGGCGGCGCGGGCATCCTCGGCCACCTCACCATCTGCGACCGGGTCGTGGTCACCTCGATGGCCCTGGTCACGCATTCGATCGACGTGCCCGGCGAATACTCGTCGGGCACGCCGATCATGGACAACCGCAGCTGGCGCAAGAGCGCGGCGCGGTTCAAGCAACTCGACGCGCTCGCCCGCCAGGTGCAGGCGCTGGAAAAGGAGAAGACATGACGGCGGGCACCCTGAGCTTTCCCATCGGCGTGGAGGGCATCCGCGAGATGCTCCCGCACCGGTACCCGTTCCTGCTGATCGACCGCGTGGTGGCCTTCGAGGACGGCAAGCGCGTGCTTGCGTACAAGAACGTGACCGCGAACGAAAGCTATTTCCAGGGCCACTTCCCCGATCGGCCGGTGATGCCGGGCGTGCTGGTGATCGAGGCCATGGCGCAGGCCGGCGGCTTGCTGACCCAGATCGCGCGCGGCGGCGCCAGCCACGTCGGCCGCCTGTCCTACCTGGTCAAGGTCGACAACGCACGCTTCGCGCGCATGGTCGTGCCGGGTGACCGCCTCGACATCGAGGTCACGATCAAGCGCGAGATCCGCAACATGACCCTGTACTGCGGCGTCGCGACCGTCGATGGCGAAAAGGTGGCCAGCGCCGACATCCTCTGTGCCGAGGTCGATGCCTGACATGGCCGCGGCGTCGATCCACGCCAGTGCGGTCGTCGACCCGTCCGCCGTGATCGGCGAGGGCGTCACGATCGGGCCGTTCACGATCGTCGGCGCCGGCGTCGAGATCGGCGCGGGCACGCAGGTCGGTCCGCACTGCAGCGTGGAAGGGCCGACCCGCATCGGCCGCGACAACCGCATCCATGGCCACGCCGCGATCGGCGGCGAGCCGCAGGACAAGAAGTACCGCGGCGAGCGCGTCGGGCTCGAGATCGGCGACCGCAACGTCATCCGCGAGTTCACCACCATCAACCGCGGCACCGGCGACGGCGGCGGGATCACCCGCATCGGCAGCGACAACTGGCTGCTGGCCTATACCCACGTGGCGCACGACTGCATCGTCGGCGACCACTGCATCTTCTCCAACAACGCGACGCTGGCCGGGCACGTCGTGGTCGGTGACCACGTGATCCTGAGCGGGTTCGCCGGCATCCACCAGTTCTGCCGCATCGGCGACCACGCCTTCATCGGCATGGGGGCCTTCGTCAACGGCGACGTACCGCCCTTCCTGATGGTCGCGCAGGAGGGCTACGGCCGGCCGCGCGGGATCAACGCCGAAGGCCTGAAGCGCCGCGGCTTCGACCAGGACCGGATCGCGGCCATCCGCCGCGCCTACCGCGCCGTCTACATGTCGGGCGAAACGCTGGATGACGCCCGCGGCAAGCTCGCGGAGCTGGCATCGGGCAGCGACGACGTGCGGCTGATGCTCGACTTCATCGAGGGCGGCGAACGGCCGCTGCTGCGGTGACCGGCGGCGGGCCGCGCTTCGCGCTGGTCGCCGGCGAGGCGTCCGGCGACCTGCTCGGCGCCGGGCTGGTCGAACGCCTGCGCGAGCGCTTTCCGGATGCCGAGTTCGCCGGCGTCGGCGGCGACGCGATGCGCGCCGCCGGCATGGATACCTGGCACGACGCCGGGGAGCTGGCGGTGATGGGCCTGGCGGAAGTGCTCTCGCACCTGCCACGGCTGCTGCGCCTGCGCCACGGCCTGCGCCGCCGCATCCTCGACTGGAAGCCCGACGCCTTCATCGGCATCGACGCGCCCGACTTCAACCTCGGCCTCGAACGCCAGCTCAAGGCGCGCGGCGTATGCACCGTGCACTACGTCAGCCCCTCGGTCTGGGCCTGGCGCCAGGGCCGCGCGGCGAAGATCGGGCGCAGCGCCGACCGCGTGCTCTGCCTGTTCCCGATGGAGCCGCCGATCTACGCCCGCCACGGCGTCGACGCGCGCTTCGTCGGTCATCCGATGGCCGATGCCATGCCGCTCAATCCCGACCGCCGCGCAGCCCGCGCAGCGCTCGACGTGGACCAGGACGCGCCCGTGCTGGCGGTGCTTCCCGGCTCGCGCCTGGGCGAGATCGAGCGCCTGGGTCCCGCCTTCCTGCAGGCCGCGGCGCTGGTGGCCGAACGCATCCCGGGCCTGCAGGTGCTGGTGCCCGCCGCCAACGCAGCCTGCCGCGAAGCGCTGGCGGCGATGCTGCCGGCCGCGGACGCGACTGCGGTGCGCCTGCTGGACGGCTCCGCACGCGCCGCCATGGTCGCCGCCGACGTCGTGCTGCTGGCCTCGGGCACGGCGACGCTGGAGGCGATGCTCGCCAAGCGCCCCATGGTCGTGGGCTATCGCATCTCGCCCACCACCCACGCCATCGTCAAGGGCCTGGGCATGCTCAAGGTGGACCGCTACGCCCTGCCCAACGTGCTTGCCGGCGAAACCATCGCGCCCGAGCTGATGCAGGACGACTGCACGCCGCTGCAACTGTCCGAAGCTGTGCTTGCCTGGTTCTCCGATCCCGCCGCGATCGAGGCGCTCGAGCCGCGCTACCGCGAGCTGCACATCCTGCTTCGCCGCGACGCCTCGCGAGAAGCGGCCGCGGCCGTGGTCGAGCTGCTCGACCCACGGCATCTCGCCGCAGACGCCGGCGCCGCGCCATGAGGCAGCGGCCTGCGCTGGCGGGGGTCCGCGCGCAGCCGGGACCACCGGGCGCGACCGCGGTGTCCGACCTGGTGGCCGGCATCGACGAGGCCGGCCGCGGCCCGCTGGCCGGGCCGGTCGTGGTCGCGGCCGTCGTCTTCGACCCGGCGCGCCCGCGCATCAACGGCCTGGACGATTCCAAGGCGCTGAAGTCCACGCGCCGCGACGAGCTCTACGAACGCATCATCGACCGCGCCCTGGCCTGGCACGTGGTCGCGATCGGCGTCGAGGACATCGACCGCATCAACATCTACCACGCCACCATGCTCGGCATGCGCCTGGCAATGGAAGCTGTGGCGCACGTGGCCGGCATGGCGCGCATCGACGGCAACGCGATCCCCGCCGGCCTGCCCTGCGCGGCCGAAGCCTGGGTGGGCGGTGATGCGCGCGATCGCAGCATCATGGCCGCATCCATCCTGGCCAAGGTCACCCGCGATCGCGCCATGCACGAGCTGCACGGGCACTATCCCGCCTACGGATTCCACGAACACAAGGGCTATGGCACGCCCGCCCACCTCACCGCGCTGCGCACGCACGGGCCCTGCCCCCAGCACCGCAGGAGCTTCGCGCCGGTGCACGCGGCCGGCGTACCCGACCTGTTCGAGCCGCGCTGAGTCGGACAGCTCCGTCCTGGAACGCCGGCCCGCGCGGGCCGGGCTGTCAAGCCTTGTCCGCGCGGTGGCTGGGACCTAACCTGCTTGGCTGCAACTCCGGCCCCACGATGTCCCGACGCTTCGTCCACCTGACGCTCCACAGCGAATACTCCCTCGCCGACTCGACGATCCGGATCCCGGAACTCGTCAAGCGCTGCGTGGCCCTGGGCCAGCCATCGGTGGCGGTGACCGACCGCAACAACCTGTTTTCGCTGGTGAAATTCTTCCGCGCCGCAGAAGGTGCCGGCATCAAGCCGATCGCCGGTGCCGACATCAGCATCGCCGAAGGCAACGAGGCGCCGGCGACGCTCACCCTGCTCTGCCGCGACCACGAGGGCTACCTGTCGCTGTCGCGGCTGCTCACGCGCGCCTGGATGGAGGGCCAGCGCCACGACGGCGTGGTGGTCCGTCCGGAATGGCTGCGCGAGGTGCACGGCGGCCTGTTCGCCCTCGCCGGGCGCCAGTCGCCAGCCGGTCGTCTGGTCGCCGCCGGCCGGCCGGACCAGGCCGAGGCCTGGGTGAAGGACTGGCGCGGCGTGTTCGACGACGGCCTGCACCTGGCCCTGGCGCGCTGCGGCTTCGCCGACGAGGCGGCATTCAACGACTTCGCGCTGCAGGCGTCCTCGCTGTGCTCGGTGCCGGTGGTGGCCGGCAACGAGGTGCGCTTCATCGACCGCGAGGGCTTCGACGCCCACGAAGCGCGGGTCTGCATCTCGTCGGGGCGCGTGCTGGACGATCCGCGCCGGCCGCGCGACTACACCGCCGAGCAGTACCTGAAGTCCGATGACGAGATGGCGGCGCTGTTCGCCGACGTGCCCGACGCGCTGGCCAACACGGTGGCGCTGGCGCAGCGCTGCAACCTCGAACTCCGGCTGGGCACCTACCACCTGCCCGCGTTCCCGGTGCCCAGCGAGCACACGCTCGACTCCTGGATCCGCAGCGAGGCCCGCGCCGGCCTTGCGCGCAGGCTTGAGCACGCGCCGCTGGCCGCTGGCCACGACCGCGCCAGCTATGACGCGCGCCTGGAGACCGAGCTCGACGTCATCATCCGGATGGGCTTCCCGGGCTACTTCCTGATCGTCTCGGACTTCATCCGCTGGGCCAAGGAACAGGGCATTCCCGTCGGCCCCGGCCGTGGTTCCGGCGCCGGTTCGCTGGTGGCCTGGGCGCTGGAGATCACCGACCTCGACCCCCTGCCCTACGACCTGCTGTTCGAACGCTTCCTCAACCCCGAACGCGTGTCGATGCCCGACTTCGACATCGACTTCTGCATGGACCGGCGCGACGAGGTGATCGACTACGTCGCCGCCAAGTACGGCCGCGACCGCGTCAGCCAGATCATCACCTACGGCACCATGGCCGCGAAGGCCGTCGTGCGCGATGCCGGGCGTGCGCTGGGCTATCCCTTCGGACTGGTCGACAGCATCGCCAAACTGGTGCCGATGACCCTGGGCGTGTCGCTGCAGGACGCGCTGGGCCTCACCGAGAAGGGACGCAAGGACGACGCCTGGCGCTCCGACGAGCTGATCGCGCGCTACCGGGACGAGGATGATGTCCGCGACCTGATCGACCTTGCGCTGCAGCTCGAGAACCTGACCCGCAACGCCGGCAAGCACGCCGGCGGCGTGGTGATCGCGCCCTCGCCGCTGTCCGACTTCTGCCCGCTGTTCGCCGAACACGACGGCGACGGCGGCGGCCGCAACCCGGTGACCCAGTTCGACAAGGACGACGTCGAAGCCGTGGGCCTGGTGAAGTTCGACTTCCTGGGCCTGCGTACGCTGACGATCATCGACTGGGCGGTGAAGGCGATCAACAAGCGCCTGGCCGGACAGGCCACGGCGGGCGGAGACGCCCCGGCGCTGGTCGACATCACCAAGCTGCCGCTCGACGACGCAAGGACCTACGAGCTGTTCGCGCGCGGCGACACCGTGGCGGTGTTCCAGTTCGAATCGCGCGGCATGCGCGAGCTGCTCAAGCGCGCGAAGCCCGACCGCTTCGACGACCTGATCGCCCTGGTGTCTCTGTACCGCCCGGGGCCGATGGACCTGATCCCCGACTTCATCGAGCGCAAGCACGGGCGCGCCGAGGTCCAGTATCCGCACGCGCTGCTGGAGCCGGTGCTGGCGCCGACCTACGGCGTGGTGGTGTACCAGGAACAGGTGATGCAGACCGCGCAGATCCTGGGCGGCTATTCGCTGGGCGGCGCCGACCTGCTGCGCCGCGCGATGGGCAAGAAGAAGGTCGAGGAGATGGCGCGCGAGCGCGCCAAGTTCGAGGCCGGCGCACAAGAAACCCACGGCATCGAGCCCAGGGTGTCGGGCCCGATCTTCGACTTGCTGGAAAAGTTCGCAGGCTACGGCTTCAACAAGTCGCACGCCGCGGCCTACGCCCTGGTCTCCTACCAGACCGCGTGGCTGAAGACCCATTACCCGGCCGAGTTCATGGCCGCGGTGCTGTCGAGCGACATGGACAGCACCGAGAAGGTCGTCGGCTTCCTCGCCGAGGCGCGCGCGCTCGGGCTCGAAGTACTGCTTCCGGACGCGAACCATTCGGGCTACATGTTCGAAGCCATGGACGCGCGCACCCTGCGCTACGGCCTGGGCGCGGTGAAGGGCGTGGGCCAGGGCGCCTGCGAGGCGATCGCCGCGGAGCGCGAGCGCGATGGGCCGTACGCCGACCTGATGGACTTCTGCCGCCGGATCGAATCCGCGCGCCTGAACCGGCGCACGCTGGAAGCCCTGGTCAACGCCGGCGCGCTGGATGCGCTGGGCCTCAACCGCGCCTCGCTGATGCTGCAACTGCCCGAAGTGCTCAAGGCCACCGACCAGCTGGCGCGTGAGCGCGAAGCCGGCCAGACCTCGCTGTTCGGCGGCTTCGCCGAGCCCGCGGCCGCGGCGGCGCAGATCACCCTGCCCGAGGTCGCCGAATGGCCGCTGGCGCAAAAACTCGCGGGCGAACGCGACACGCTTGGCCACTACCTCAGCGGCCACCCGCTGGATCCGTGGCGCAGCGAACTCAAGACCCTGGTCGGCGCCGACCTCGGCCAGCTCGACCAGCTCTGGGAGTCGGGCAGCAGCGCGCGCAAGGGCGGCAATGGCGGTGGCGAAGGCGGCCGCGGCGGCTGGCGCCAGGAAGTCACGGCCATCGTCGCCGGCCAGGTCATGGGCATCCGCAAGCGCGGCGAAAGCCAGGCCTTCGTACAGCTGGAAGACGGCCGTGGCCGCATCGAGTGCGCGTTCTTCTCTGAAGCCTGGGTTGAGTACGCATCGCTGCTCGGCGGCAACCGCATCGTGATCGTCGAAGGCGGCCTGCGCGAGGATGAATTCAGCGGCGGCTTCTCGCTACGCGCGCGCCGGGCCTGGGATTTCCACGAGGTCTGCAGGCAGTCCGCGCAGCGCCTGTCGCTGCGCCTGGACCTGGCGTCCGCGGGCGTCCTCGACCGCGTCGACGCAATGCTGGCCGCGCACCGCCCCGGGACCACGCCGCTGCGCCTGGACCTGCTGCTGGCAACGGGTGCGGCCGGCAGCCTCGACATCGACGGCGCCAACTCGGTGCGCGTCGAGCCGGACCTGCTGGGCCAGCTGCGCGTTGAGCCCGGCGTCCGCGCCGTGCACGTCGCCATGGGTACCCGCCCCTGGGCCAGCTGAGCCCGGAGGCCCCGCGGGGGCGACTCCGCTAGACTGGCCCCTTTCACGATCGCAGCCGCCGATGAATCCCAACTACCTCGATTTCGAACAACCCATCGCGGATCTTGAAGCCAGGATCCAGGATCTGCGCCAGGCCAGTTCCGGCCCCGGCGTCAACATCGATGCCGAGCTCCGCACCCTGCAGAACAAGCTGCGCCTGCGCACCGCGCAGATCTTCCGCGACCTGAGTCCCTGGCAGGTGTCGCAGCTTGCGCGCCACCCCGCGCGGCCCTACACCAACGACTACATCCGCTACGTCTGCGACGAGTTCCATGAACTCGCCGGCGACCGCGCCTACTCCGACGACGCCGCCATCGTCGGCGGCATCGGCCGCATCAACGGCCGCAGCGTGATGATCATCGGCCACCAGAAGGGCCGCGACACCAAGGCCAAGGTGCGCCGCAACTTCGGCATGCCGCGGCCCGAGGGCTATCGCAAGGCGTTGCGCCTGATGAAGATGGCCGAGCGCTTCAAGCTGCCGCTGCTGACCTTCATCGACACCCCCGGCGCCTATCCCGGCATCGGCGCCGAGGAGCGCGGCCAGTCGGAGGCCATCGCCCGCAACTTGATGGAGATGGCCGAGCTGCGCACGCCGATCGTGTGCACCGTGATCGGCGAAGGCGGCTCCGGCGGCGCGCTGGCGATCGGCGTCGGCGACCGCACGGTGATGCTGGAATACAGCACCTATTCGGTGATCTCGCCCGAGGGCTGCGCCTCGATCCTGTGGAAGGACGCGGCCAAGGCCAAGGACGCGGCCGAGCAGTTGGGCCTCACCGCCAAGCGCCTGCTGGGCCTGGGCCTGGTCGACAAGATGGTGCGCGAGCCGATCGGCGGCGCGCACCGCAATCCCCGGCAGATGGCGCTTCGCCTGAAGGCCGTGCTGGTCAACGAAATCGACGCACTGGAAGGCCTGCCCGTCGACGCCCTGCTGGAAGGCCGCTACCGGCGCCTGCGCGGCTACGGCGCCTACGAAGCCGCCTGAGCAGCCGGCCAGCCGCGCCCGATCGCATAGACTTCGCCTGCCGGCAATCCGCCGGCAAGGGGAGAAAATGAATGATCATCAAGCGTATCGACGTGCTGTCAGCGGCGAAGATCACCGGCATCATCGCGGCGGCCTTTGGCCTGCTCGCAGGCGTCATCATGTTCCTGTTCAGCAGCCTGTTCGGCAGCCTGATGGGTGACGGTGGCGGTATCTTCGCCGCGGTCGGCGGATTCATGGGGATCATCGTCCTGCCGATCATGTACGGCATCTTCGGCTTCGTCGGCGGCGCGATCCAGGCGCTCATCTACAACCTGGCGGCCGGTTTCATCGGCGGCATCCGCGTCGAAACCGAGTGAAACGGCGCGGCACGCGGCGGCCTGTCCGTCGCGTGCCGCGGCGCACCCGATGAACCACGACCTGCCCGATGGCCCGCTACCGGAAAGCCTGCTCCCGGAGCATGTGTTCACGGTCCCGGACCACGACACCGGCAACGGCACAGCGATCACCGTCGCCCTGAGCGGCGGGCTCGATTCCAGCGTGCTCCTGCACCGGCTTGCGGCGCTGCCCGTGATCCGCGCGCGCGGCCTGCGCGCACTCCATGTACATCACGGCCTGCATCCCGATGCCGATGCCTGGGCCGCCCACTGCATCGCGACCTGCGCCGCCCTGGACGTGCCCCTGGCGGTGCAGCGGGTCGCGGTGGAACGCGACAGCGGCCTGGGCCTCGAAGGCGCGGCGCGCGCGGCGCGACACGCGGCCTTCGCCGCAGCCCTCGGCAAGGACGAGGTGCTCGCGCTCGCCCACCACCAGGACGACCAGGCCGAAACCTTCCTGCTGCGCGCCCTGCGCGCCTCCGGCCCCGATGGACTGGCGGCGATGCGTCCCTGGCGCCGCTTCGCCGCCGGATGGATGTGGCGCCCGCTGCTGCGCCTGCCACGCGCACGCCTGGAAGCCTGGGCGCGTGGCCGCGACCTGGCCTGGATCGAAGATCCGGCCAACGCCGACCCGATGCACGACCGGACGCTTCTCCGCCGGACCGTGCTGCCGCTGCTGCGCCAGCGCTGGCCGAGCGCCGATGCGGCGCTGGCGCGCAGCGCCGCGCTGAGCGCCGAGGCGGCGGACCTGCTCGCCGTGCATGATGCCGCCGCGCTGGACGGCCTGATGGCCACACCGACCGACAGCGACGGGCGCGACGCCGCGGCCGGCGACGACGACCGCGGGGGTGACCGGAATCGCGACGACCGGACCCTGCCGATCGGCCCGCTGAAGACGCTGCCATCCGCGCAGCGCGCACGCCTGCTCCGCGCCTGGGTCGCAGACCTTGGCCTGCCGCCGCTGCCGGCATCGGCCATCACCGGCATCACCGGCCTGCTTGACGCCGGTAGCGACAGCGCCGCCATGTACCGCTGGGCGGACTCATGCCTGCGCGCATGGCGCGGCCGGCTCCACGCCCTGCCGCTGCAGGCCCTGGCGCCGCTCCGGGCGGACTGGATTCAGGACTGGGACGGTCGCGCGCCGCTGCCCCTGCCCGGGGGCGGAAGCCTCGCGCTTGAAGGCGCCGATGCCTTCGGGGAGCCGCTGCACGCCCATGCCCGCCGCGGCGGCGAACGCATCCGCCTGCCGGGCCGCATGCACTCGCACGCGCTCAAGCACCTGCTCCAGGACGCGGGGATTCCGCCGTGGCAGCGCGCCCGCATGCCGCTCCTGTCCGCTGCCGACGGTCGCCTGCTCGCCGCCGGCGACCGGTTCCTCGACGCTGCGCTGCATGACTGGCTGCAGCTGCGCGGTGCCAGGCTGCGCTGGCGGGACTTGGCGTAAACTGGCACCCATGCCAAGCACGCCCGAACCCGCCAACGCCACGTCCCCCGTCGCCGACTTCGAAGTCTCGCTCGACTCGCTCGAGCAGCTGGTCGAAAAGATGGAGCGCGGCGAAATGAGCCTTGAAGACTCGCTCGCCGCCTACGAACGCGGCGTCGGTCTGTACCGTCGCTGCCAACAGGCTCTGGAAGCGGCCGAGCTGCGCGTACGCCTGCTCACCGATCCGCAGCAGCCGGACTCGTCAACGGCATTCCCGGCAAGCGGCGACGATGCCTGACGCCAGCGCCGCGGGCGCCACCGCGGCACGGCTCGAGGATTGGCGGCAGCGCATCGACGGCGTGCTCGAAGCCGCCCTCGCCGACCACCCCGCGGCCGAACAGCGCCTCGGCGAAGCCATGCGCCACGCCGTGCTGCTCGGTGGCAAGCGCATGCGCCCGCTGCTGGTCTACGCCGCCGGCACCGCATTCGGCGCAGCGGAGTCCGCGCTTGATGCGCCCGCGGCGGCCATCGAACTGGTCCACGCCTATTCCCTGGTCCACGACGACCTGCCGGCGATGGACGACGACGCCCTGCGCCGCGGCCAGCCCACCGTGCACGTCGCCTACGGCGAAGCCACCGCGATCCTCGCCGGCGACGCCCTGCAGTCGCTGGCCTTCGCTGTGCTTGCCGGCGCCCATCCCGATGTCGGCGACGCCGCCCGCGTGGCGATGCTGCGCGAACTTGCGCAGGCCGCCGGCGCAGCCGGCATGTGCGGTGGCCAGGCCCTGGACCTGGCAGCGACCGGCACTGGCTCCGCGTCCAGCCTCGAGACCCTCGAGCGCCTGCATGCGCTCAAGACCGGTGCCCTGATCCGCGCCGCGCTGCGCATGGGCGCGATCGCGGCCGACGCCGGCCACGACCGGCGCCAGCACCTGGACGCCTTTGCCGGCGCCCTCGGCCTGGCCTTCCAGATCCGTGATGACCTGCTCGACGTCGAGGGCGAAAGCGCCGTGCTCGGCAAGACCGCCGGCAAGGACGCGGCGCAGGACAAGGCGACCTTCCCCGCCCTGATCGGCGCCACGGCATCACGCGCGCGGCTCGCGGAGCTGGCCGCGGTCATGGACGCCGCGCTCGCGCCGATCGGCCCTCGCGCCGCGCCACTGGCCGCGCTGGCCACGCTGGCGATCCACCGCTCGTACTGATCACTGGCGGGTTTCTCCCGCGTTTGTCGTATACCCCCTGAACCGGTGCAAGAGGCGCAGCGACAGGGGTGAGAGGGTCGTTCGGACATAGGGTGCGCGCTGCCATCGACAGCATGATGGCGAGCGCCGGCATCAGCTTCATGGATGCGTGGGCGGTGGTGGAACGTGGCTACCGGCGACCCCTGGCGTGGATTTCGCAGCGGCTGCGCTTCGCCTTCTATCCCCTGCTGGCCGTGCTGATGCTGGGCTGGCTGGGCTGGGACATGCAGCACGCGCGCGCGCTCGACGCCGCGGAAGACGCGGTGTTCGACCAGATCATCGGCTGGCGGCCGATCGAGCCGGTGCCCAGCGGGCGCACCGTGGTGGTCGAAATCGACGACTGCTCGATCGACTACTACCGCGCCCGCGGCGAAGGCGGCTGGCCCTGGAGCCGCGAGCGCCATGCCGACCTGCTGGATGCGCTGGACCGCGCGGGCGTTCGCGCAGTCGGAATCGACGTGCTGTACGCCGACCGCGCTCCCGCCGACCCCGTGGGCGACGCCATGCTTGAAGCCATGGCCGCGGCCGGCGACGGCAGGTTCGTCTTCGCGGCCAGCCGCATGCACCCGGATTTCGACTCCCTGGCGACGCTGCCCGCCGCCGAAGCACCAGGCGCGGTGCGGCGCGTTGCCGATGCCGCCACGCCCGGACCGGGCGTCGCACTGATCCAGCCCTATGGTGCCGCCATGACGCGGCATTCCGGGCTGGTCAACATAGAGCGCGGCAGGGATGGCGTGCTG
Source organism: Luteimonas sp. A537 (assembly GCF_054052065.1). NCBI lineage: Bacteria > Pseudomonadati > Pseudomonadota > Gammaproteobacteria > Lysobacterales > Lysobacteraceae > Luteimonas > Luteimonas renzhihongae. The sequence goes on along the minus strand of NZ_JBSVRH010000004.1, from coordinate 285,091 downwards.
CGCGACGTCCGCCTGTACGAATCCGCCGGAGATTGGGCGATCCCGGCCATGGCGCTGCGCGTGTCACAGGCCGCGGGCGCGGATACCGCCGATGCCGTGGCCGCACGCGGCGGCGCACTGCGCATCAACTGGCGCGAGCGCTCGCGCCTGCCTTATGCCAGCGCCGCGGACCTGATCGAAGGCGTCCCGGTCTGCGGCAGCGGGCTGCCACCGCTGCGCGATGCGGTCGCGCTGGTCGGGCACACCGCCGCCGGGATCAACGACAGCAAGCCAACGCCGGTGGACATGGCGATGCCCGGGGTCGAGATCCTTGCCGAAGCCGCCGAGGCCCTGCTCACCGGCAGCTGGATCCGGATGCCGCCCGGCTGGCTGAAATACGCCCTGGCCGCGATCCTGGTCCTGCTGTCCTGCTTCGTCTTCTGGCGCGGCGAACCGCACCAGGACGTCGACCCGGTGTTCGTCGCCCTCAACCTGGTGCTGCTTGCCGTCGCCTTCGTCGGCTTGACGCTGTTCGGCTGGTTCATCGACATTTTCGCCAGCCTCGCGTTCGGCGCACTGTGCTTCGGACTGTGCCGGGGCTACGCGGCGGTGCAGCGCGGACGCGCCACCGGCAACTCCGACTACCTGCGCGAATACGACCCCACCGCGCGCCCCTGGCTGCTGCTTGCGCGCCTGCGCTTCGAAGCCGATCCCTCGCTGTCGCCGCAGCGCGCCAAGCGCGCGCGCCGGGAATACCGGCGCAGGCTGCGCAGGCTGGTCCATTCCAGCGATCGCATCGTGATGATCGAAGGCGTGATCGAGCGCAAGCACTGGATGCAGGCGCTGCTCGACGACCTGGTCCTGCTGGCCTGGGCTGCTGAGGGCGAAGCCGCCGCGCGCGCGATGGCGCAGGCCGACCTCGATGCGCTCCACGCCCTGCTCAATGCTGGCGGCGAACGCCTGGACGGGGACGGCATCGGGCGGGTGATGGCCTGCGCCGCCACGACGACGATCGAGGACCGCAAGGCCCATGGCATCCAGGGCGTTCGCGACCGGCGGCTGCGCTTGCGCGCGCTGCTTGGCCAGGACCTGGACCGCCTCCCGCATTGGCCGTTGGCGAAACACAACACCTGGATCCATCCAAACCCGTTGCCCGAGGAGGGAACTCCATGCGAAACAACATCCGATCCCTGAGCCTGGGCCTGCTGGCGTTCGCGGCGGCCGCCTGCCTGGCTGTACCCGCGCACGCCGCGGATCTTCCCGCCGTGGTGCACAAGCACTCGGTCGAAGTGCGCGCGGCACCCGACTTCGAATCACCGGCCATCACCACCCTGGGCCGCGACGCACCGGTCGCGATCAGCGCGCAACAGGGCCTCTGGTACCGGCTGGCGCTCGATGGCGGGCGCAGCGGCTATGTCCGCATCAACGAGGTGCGCGTGGCCCAGGCCGGCCAGGAGTCCGATGAAGACGGACGGCGCGCGCTGTTCCAGGGCACGGCGGGCAAGGGTCGCGTCACCGAAACCGCGACCGTGCGCGGCATCGATGCCAGCGTCCTGGCCGCTGGCCGCCACGACGCCGCCGGCCTGGCGCGGCTGGAGGCCCATCGCATCGATGCCGGCACCGCCGCGGCGCACGCACGCGCGCAGGGCTGGCAGGCGCGCAGCGTGCCCCTGCCGGGTGAAGCGCAGGAACTCGATGTCTCCGGAACCCAGGCCACGCAGGCCGACAAGCGCAGCAGCCTCAAGGCCGCGCGCGGCCTGCTGTCCAAGCTCGGTGGCGGCATGATCAGCGACTCCGCGAGCAGCCGCATCGCGGACCGTGCGATCGGCAAGTCCAACCAGGAAATCGCCGAAGAAGAGCGGGCCTTCGGCCCCGCCGTCAGCGCTCGCGTGCTCGGCGCGGCACCGCTGTGGAACGACGATGCCGCGCAGCGCCGCGTCAACCTGATCGGGCGCTGGGTGGCCTCGCAGACATCGCGCCCCGGCCTGCCCTGGACGTTCGGCATCATCGACGACGGCGAGATCAACGCCTACGCGGCACCCGGCGGATACATCCTGCTGACCCGTGGCCTGTACGGGCTGCTTGCCGACGATGCCGAGGTGGCCGCGGTGATCGCCCATGAGCTCGGGCACGTGGTCCAGCGCGATCACTTCGATGTGATCCGCAGGCAGCAGGTGCGCGAGGCCGGGAAGGACGTAGCGCTGTCGCAGGTCAGCGCGCCCGGCGCCGCGGCCCATGTGAAGGACTACGTCGACCGGCACGGTGCCGCGGTGCTGCTGACCGATCTCGACCGTGAGGCCGAGTATCGTGCCGACACGGCGGCCGGGGTCTATCTGCAACGCGCCGGTTTCGATCCGCTGGCGTTCTACTCGGTACTGCAGAAGATGGCTTCGTTCGGCAGCCGTCCGGCGCGCCTGGCCCAGCTTTACCGCACCCACCCGCCGCTCGACGAGCGCATGGACCGGCTGGACCGGGGTGCCGAACGCGGCGGCCGGCGCTGAGCGTCGGCAGGGGTCAGAGCAGGCGCAGCGTCAACGGGTAGCGATAGGCCTGCCCGTTCCATGCGCGGACGATCGCGATCACGCTGCAGACCAGCCACATGATCGCGATCGCGCAGTAGGCCAGCAGGAGCAGCAGTCCCGCGGGCAGGGTCACGATCGCACCCAGGCCCAGGGTCAGCACGGTGGCGCCGACCAGCACGATGCCGATCGCCGTGGCGACGCAGGCATAGATGAACATGCTCAGGTTGAAGTTCAGCGCTTCGCGGGCATGGGTGGCAACGAACTCCGACTCGCCGCGCTTGAACAGGTAGATCGCGCCCGCACCAAGCATGCCGGCCGCGCCTGCGATCCAGCCCGTGCACAGGGCCAGGACCAGCGCAGCCAGATGCGCCAATGCGGCCCACTGGCGCTCCGACGGCGTGCTGGTGACGAGAGGAAGTGGATTACCCATTGGTCCGGCTCCAGCCGGAAACAGTCCGGCCCGAGGCAATGATGGGGTCGCGGCGTGCGCAGGCAACCCAACTGATGGGCCAGGCCCGGCTGCGATGACGCCGCGGCTTCAGTCGCTGCCCGCGACCGTCATCCCGCCGACCAGGATCGAGCCGGTGCGGATGTGCGAGCGCGGATCGACGTCGCTGCCCACCGCTTCGATCGCCGTGAACATGTCGCGCAGGTTGCCGGCCACGGTGATGCCGTCGACCGGACGCACGATGGCTCCGTCCTCGACCAGGAAGCCTGACGCCCCGCGCGAATAGTCGCCGGTGATGGTGTTCACGCCCTGCCCCATCAGGCTGGTGACCACCAGGCCGCGGCCCATGCCGCGGACCAGCTCGTCGAAGCCGCCGGCGTTCGCCGCGACCTCGAGGTTGTGCACGCCGCCGGCGTTGGCGGTGGTCTCCAGGCCAAGCCGGCGCGCGGAGTAGCTGCCGAGCACGTAGCGCTGCAGCACGCCGGCGTCGACCAGGGCCGATTCACGCGTGGCCACGCCTTCGGCATCGAAAGAGGCGGAGCGCAGGCCGCGCGCCAGGAAGGGGCGCTCGCGGATCGCGAACCAGTCCGGGAACAGCTGCGTGCCGGCCGCATCGACCAGGAAGCTGGCACCGCGGTACAGCGCACCGCCGGACACCGCGCCCAGCAGGTGGCCGACCAGCGAACGTGCGACTTCGGCCGAAAACAGCACCGGGTAGCGGCCGGTGGGCAACGGCGCCGGGGCCAGGCGTGCGAGCGTGCGCTGCGCCGCTGCGCGGCCGATGGCGGCCGCGGGTTCGAGGTCGTCCGCGGCCAGGGCGTAGCTGTACCAGCCGTCGCGCTGCATGTCTTCACCGCGACCGGCGATCAAGGCGCAGGACACGCTGTGGTGGCTGCCGCGCTCGGCACCGATGAACCCGTGCGAGTTCGCGTACACGCTCAGCGAAGTACCGCTGCCGACGCCGGCGCCGTCGGAGTTGGTGATCCTGGCATCGGCGTCGCGACCGGCCTGCTCGGCCGCCAGCGCCAGCGCGACCGCGCCCTGCGCATCGATGTCCCACGGATGCCAGGCATCGAAGTCGCGCAAGTCGCGCGCCATCAGCGCAGCGTCGGCCAGGCCGGCGGCGGCGTCGTCTTCGGTGTGGCGCGCGATGGCACAGGCCTGTTCGACGGTCGCCGCCAGGCTCTCTTCGCGCAGGTCGGCGGTGCTGGCGCTGCCCTTGCGCTTGCCGAAGTACACGGTGACCGCGATGCCGCGGTCACGGGTGGATTCCACCGATTCCACTTCGCCCATGCGCACGTTGACGTTGAGGCCGCGGTCCTCGCTTGAAGAGACCTCGGCCTGGGTCGCTCCGGCATCGCGGCAGCGGTCGAGCAGCTGCCCGGCGATGGCCTCCAGCCGCGCCAGGCGCTCGCGGCTGTCGTCGTTCATGGGGCTGGCGTCGGTGATCGCGGTGGTCAATGCCTTATCCTTGGGTTTCTTGAAACGGTTCAACGGGCGGCTGGAACGACATGCGCGGCAAGGACGAAGACAGCGGCGAATTCCTCGGCCCCAGCCGCAGCGCGCAGCGCCGCGAGGCGCTGGACGTGCTGGAACTGGCCAAACAACTGGTCGACCTGGACCCGGGCAAGCTGGCGAAGCTGCCGCTGGGCGAGCACATGCTGCCGCATATCGCGCAGGCGCGGCGCATCAGCTCGCACATCGCGCGCAAGCGCGAGATCGCCTTCCTGGCCAAGCAACTGCGCCGCGAAGACGACGAGGCGCTGGACGCGCTGCATGACGCGCTCGACGTCGGCGGCGAGGCCGCGCGCCTGGATACCGCGCGCCTGCACCGCGCCGAGGAATGGCGCGAGCGGCTGCTTGGCGACGAAGGCGATGCCGCACTGGCGGCGCTCATCGACGAATTCCCCGGCGCCGACAGCCAGCGCCTGCGGCAACTGGTGCGCAACGCACTGGCCGAGCGCAAGGCGACCAAGCCGCCGCGCGCCTTCCGCGAGCTGTACCGCGAAATCCGCGCACTGCTAGACAGCCAGGCCGAAGCCGCTGGCGCGGACGACGCCGACGCCACCGCCACCGACTGACCCATTGGCGTGGCGGGCATCAGGCCCTGGTGCCGCCGACGGTGATGCCGTCGATCAGCAACGAGGGCTGGCCGACGCCGACCGGAACGCTCTGGCCGTCCTTGCCGCAGATGCCGACGCCGTCGTCAAGCGCCATGTCGTGGCCGACCATGCGCACCTTCTGCATTGTCTCCGGCCCGCTGCCGATCAGCGTCGCGCCCTTCACCGGCGCCGTCACCCTGCCGTCCTCGATCAGATAGGCCTCGGTGGCCGAGAACACGTATTTGCCGCTGGTGATGTCGACCTGGCCACCGCCGAAATTGACCGCGTACAGGCCCTTCTTCACCGAGCGGATCATGTCGGCCGGATCATCCTTCCCCGCCAGCATGTAGGTATTGGTCATGCGCGGCATCACCAGGTGCGCGAAGGATTCGCGGCGGCCGTTTCCGGTCGGCGCCACGCCCATCAGCCGCGCGTTGAGCGTGTCCTGCATGTAGCCGACCAGCACGCCGTCCTCGATCAGGGTCGTGCACTGCGTGGGCGTGCCTTCGTCATCGACGTTGAGCGATCCACGGCGCTTGTCGAGCGTCCCGTCGTCGACGATGGTCACGCCCGGTGCCGCCACGCGCTGGCCCATGCGCCCGGCATAGGTGCTGGTTCCCTTGCGGTTGAAGTCGCCTTCCAGGCCATGGCCGACGGCTTCGTGCAGCAGCACGCCGGGCCAGCCCGAACCGAGCACCACCGGCATCACGCCTGCGGGCGCGTCGATCGCCTCCAGGTTCACCAGCGCCTGGCGCAGCGCCTCGCGCGCGAACTTCTCCGGCTGCCCGTCGCCCAGCAGCTCGGCGTAGGAATAGCGCCCGCCGTAGCCGGCGTAGCCGCTTTCGCGGCGGCCACCCTGCTCCACGATCACCTGCACGTTGAGCCGCACGAGTGGCCGCACGTCGCCAGCCATCACGCCGTCCGAGCGCGCCACGAAAATGGTGTCCACGCCGCCCGACAGGCTCACCATCACCTGCTTCACCCGCGGGTCGGCGGCGCGCAGCAGGCGGTCGACCCGGCGCAGGGCCTCGACCTTGGCGTCATTGGCCATGCCGTCGACAGGGTCCTCGGGCGCATACAGCGCACGCGCGCCGGCCGGAACCAGTGCCTGCACGCGCTGCTCGGCGCCGCTGTGGGCAATCGCCCGCGCCGAGCCCGCCGCCGACAGCAGCGATTCGGCGTTGATGTCGTCGGCATAGGCGAAGCCGGTCTTCTCGCCGCTGATCGCGCGCACGCCCACGCCCTGTTCGATCGAATGCGCACCGTCCTTGACGATGCCGTCCTCGACCGTCCAGCTCTCGCGTCGCGCGTGCTGGAAATAGATGTCGCCGAAATCTATGCCCGGGCCCAGAAGGGTTCCGAAGGCGCGGTCCAGGCCGCCGCCGTCGAGGCCCGCGGGCAGCAGCAGGCGTGATTCGGCAATCGCTAGGGCTTGGCTCATGGTCGGGTCCGGCTCGGGGTCACGGGAAGTCATCACATAGACGTGCGGGCGCTGGCCCGCGGATCAAGGCCGCGGGTCATCGGCCGGCCCGGGCGCAGGCTCCGGCCCGGGCGCAGGCTCCGGCCCGGGCACGGGTGCATCCTCCGCTGGCGCCGGCATCTCCCGGCCCTCGACCACGACCTTCGGATCCTTCCAGGGCCCGGTGACGTGGTATCGGCGCGCGCCCATGCGGCCAAGCGGCTTTTCGAGCACGACGTTGGCCACGGCACCCACCGCGGCACCGACCGGGCCGGCGGTGATCGCGCCGACCGCGGTGAGCAGGCTGCCGGTGCGCGGGAACACGTCGATCACCTGGTCATAGGCCTGCGCGCGCAGGTCGGCGCTGCCGCCGATGCGGATCTCGGCGGCAGGCCCCTCGATCACCAGCTCGTCGCCGCGCGCCATTCCATCGGCGAACTCGACGCCGCCGCCGATGCGGTTGAAGGCGAAGCCGCGCGAGAAGAAGTCGCGGAAATCAAGCATCAGCCGCCGCGGCAACTCGGCAACGCTCAGCAGGCCCAGGACCCTGCCCGCACCGGGTTCGACCTCCACCAGGCGTCCATCCTTGATCGTGAGCGCAAGACGGCCTTCGAGCCCGCCTATCCTGAAGCCCGCCGGCGAACCGGACCAGGAACCCTCGAAGCGCGCCGTGCCGTTGCCGCCGTCCATGCGCCCGGCCAAGCCGAAGCCGTCAAGCAGGGCGCCGAAATCGCCGCTGTCCACGGCCACCTGCACCCGGGTCCACGCCTGGGCGCCGCGGCCGGTCCAGGCGCCTTCGATATCGATCGATTGTTCTGGTGCACGCAGCTGCAGCGACTCGACCTGCAGGCCGTTGGCGATCGGGCGCGTGCGCAGGTCCAGCTTGCCGAGCGATGCCTTCGCAACCCGCAGTTCGTCGATCACAAGCGCCAGTGGCGGGATGGTTGCAGGGTCGATGTCGGCATCTGCAGCAAGCGCGCCATCGGGATCCGCCGCGCCTGACCGCCGGTCGCGGGGCCCGGCGGTGCCTGCAGTCCGCTCCGCTCCGTCGGCGCTGCGCCAGTACAGCCGCTGCAGATGGCCCGACAGCACCGCGCCCTCGGCATGCGGGATGCGCAGGCTGCCGGCCAGTGCCTCGCCATCGAACCGGACCGCGGTGGCCCCGCGCTCCGGCCGCGCCACCACGCGGGTCTCCGGAAAGCTCGCGCCCAGCAGCTGCAGCCTGCCGGCGACCAGGTCGATCCCGCGCAGCGCGAGGCCATCGGTGCCGCCCTGGCCGCCGCCGCTGAACATCCCCGCCCATTCCATCGCATCAAGCATCGGCGTGCGGCCCTCGATCCGGATGCCCGAATCGGGCGGCGCCGCGTCGACGCGATCGCGGCCAAGCACCGCAAGTACGCCCGTGCGCCCGGCGCGGCTGCGCGCGCGCAGTGCGACACGGTCACCCAGCACTACGTCGATGTCGTCCTCGCCCATCGGCAGGGTCAGCTCGATGCGCGTGGCCAGCGGCCGGGTGGCCGGCTTGTCCAGCGGCCGGGGCAGCGTGAGCCGCGTCCCCACCAGGTCCGAGCGCAGCTGCAGCCTGCCGCCGGCGCCATCGCTGCCGGCGTCCCCGGGCAGGCCCAGGGCCACCGTCCACGAAGAGCGTCCGTCCATGTGCGCGCCCAGCCACGCCAGCTCCGGCGCGCGCGCGGCGAGTTCGGACGACGCCACGCTCGCCTCAAGCTCGGCCTCGAAGGCCATTGCATGGTCGCACACATGCGGCTGGCCCGCACGCAGCGACAGGCGGCCCGGCTGGCCCTCGCGACGCACCCGGAGGCCATCGGCAGCGAAGCCCGACTCATCGTAGCGGGCCTCGCCGTGGACATCGTCGAAGGCGATTTCCCATCGCGTTTCCGCGAGCTTCGCGCCGGCCAGTGCCACCCGGCCGGACACCTGCAATCCGTCCCCACCGTCGCCATCACCCAGTGGAAGCGTCATGGCGTAGGTGGCGCTCAGCGGCCCCGAAACATCAAGCGCGTCCAGCAGCTCCTCGCGCCCCTCGCGGAGCGGGCTGGCACGGAGCAGCGCCAGAACGGGTGCCGCGTCCGACGCGAATTCGGCCGACAGCCGCAGCGGCGCCTGTCCGAAATCGGCGATGCCGGCGCGCAGCGATTCCATGGGCACGCCCCCAAGCTCCGCGCTGCCTTCGAGCGTGAAGCCATTGGCGATGAAGTCCACGCGCCCCGCGAGCGCCTCCGCGGCTGGCCAGTCGGGATCGAAGCGGACCACGGCGTCCTCGAGCCTGCCCGATGCGTGGAACAGCCCGCGCCCGGCCAAGCCGTCCGCGGAGTCGAATGGCCAGTCATCAAGGTCGCCCGACACCACTGCGCGACCATCGAGCACGCGGCCGTCGACCAGGGCGGAGTCCAGCCAGTCCACCGCCGCCGCGGGCATGATGTGGCGGACCCAGAAGCGCTTGGCCACCGGTACGCGTGCAGCGTCGATGTCGGCGGCCAGGTCGATGCGCGGCCGGGTTCCATCACCTTCGAACGCCAGGCCTCCGCGGACGTCGGCGCCATAGCCCTGACCATCGATCCGCAGCGCGGCGGTGTGCACCTGCCACCCACCGTCGGCAGCCCAGGCCGCCACCTCGCCGCGCAGCCGGATCGCATGCGGCGGCGGACCAAAGCCCATCGGCCAGTCGACATGCACCGTCGCCTCCGGATCGGAAGTGAAGACCAGCCCGGCGGCATCGCCGCGGACGCTGCCGGCCAGCCCGGACACGCCGGGTGCGCCGCCGCGTGGCAGGAACCCGACCCCCTCGATGCGCGCGCTTGCGCGCAGCGCGCCGCCCGCCTCGCCGGCCACGTCCACCTCATGCAGGACGCCTGCCGGCCGCGCCTCGCGCAGCCAGTCCACGAGCGGGGACGGCATCGACGGCAGCAGCGGCGCCAACGACAGCAATGCCCCGGCATCGACGCGATCGGCGACCAGCGCGCGGCGCGCGCCGCCCGCCAGCAGCAGCCCGTCGAGCGTTTGCTCCTGCCCGCCTTTGCCCAGGCGCAGCCGCGGCGCATCGAGGCGCCAGCCGCCGTCCAGCGCGGTCCAGCGCGCGTCGATATCGAGCGGCCCGATGCCCACCTCGCGCCGCGGGTCGCCGGCATCGCCGCCACCATCCAGGCGCAGCCCCTCGAGCCCTGCGCGCAGCGTCAACGACTCCACGCGATAGCCGCGCAGGCGCGCCCAAGCCTGGATCCGGCCCGAGCCCGACACCGGACCAATGCCGCCGGCGCGCAGTTCCGACCATGCCGACAGGTCCGCACGGCGCAGCGCCATCCAGGCGCGTGCATCGCCGCTGTCGCGATCAAGCTCGGCGGTGATGTCCAGGGGCGATACCCCCGGGCGCATCCAGGCGCGCGCCGCAGCGCGCACACGGTTGCCGTCCACGCGCAGGCGCAGGTCGACCTCGCCCAGGCGCGATGCAATCCCCAGGCCCGGCGCCGACACCTCCAGCACCCCGTCCACCACCTGCAGTTCGCCCAGGCCTTCCAGGGCGGCAAACGGATCGCCGTCGGACTGCGCTTCGCCGGGCAGCCCACGCACCTGCCAGCGACCGTCGTCGCTGCGTTCCAGCCTGAGCTCGAGCCCGCGCAGGCGCAGCTCGGTGAACGAACGCCCGGGCAGCAGGCCGGCGTACTGCGCCACCAGCACTTCGGCCTCGCCGACCGGGATCGCGTCGGGCCCCTCGCCGATGCGCAGTCCGTCCAGGCGCAGCAGCGGGCCGCGCCGCGTCCACGCCGTCTCCAGGCCGTCGAATGACACCGGCCGCCCGGCACGCTTGCCAAGCCACTCCGCGATCCGGTCGGGATGGCGTTCGGCCAGCGGCAGCAGCTGGCTGGTGAGGCCGGCGCCCAGCGCCATCAGCACCAGGCCGACGGCGGACACATACCAGGCGCCGCGCCGCGCGCGACGCAGGCCGCGGCGGAGCCGGCCGGGCATCAGCGGCCTGCGCGCCGTGCGCGGGGCTCAGAGCAGCACGACATCGAACTGCTCCTGCAGGTACTGCTCGTCGGCCTGGAAGCGGATGCTCTTGCCGAGGAACTCCTCGAGCTCGGCCACCGCGGCCGACTCCTCTTCGGTGATCCGCACCACCACCTTGGGCGAGGCGATCACCAGCAGGCGCTCGGCGTCGAACTGGCGCACCGCGCGCACGATCTCGCGGAACACCTCGTAGGTGACCGTTTCCGCGGTTTTGAGCATCCCGCGGCCGCCGCACTCGTGGCAGGTCTCGCTGAGCTGGCGCTCCAGGCTTTCGACCGTGCGCTTGCGCGTCATTTCCACCAGGCCCAGCGGCGAAAAGTCGTAGACCGTGGTCCTGGCATGATCCGGCGCCAGCGACTTCTCCAGCGTGCGCAGCACCTGGCGGCGATGCTCGGGATCGGTCATGTCGATGAAGTCGATGATGATGATGCCGCCCAGGTTGCGCAGCCTGAGCTGGCGCGCCACCGCCTGCGCGGCCTCCAGGTTGGTGCGGTACACCGTCTCCTCGAGGTTGCGTTGGCCCAGGAACGAACCGGTGTTGACGTCCACCGTGGTCATCGCCTCGGTCTGGTCGATCACCAGGTAGCCACCGGACTTCAGCGGCACTTCGTTTTCCAGCGCGCGGCCGATCTCGTCTTCCACCCCGTACAGGTCGAACACCGGGCGGGCGCCGCTGTAATGCTCGATCTTCTCGGCCAGCTCCGGCATGTACTGCGCGGCGAAGGCCTTCAGCCGGTCGCAGGTCTCGCGCGAATCCACCTTCACCTTTTCCACGTCGCGGCGCATCAGGTCGCGCACCGCGCGCATCGGCAAGGTCAGGTCCTCGTAGACGCAGGCACCCACGCGGGCCCCGGCGACGCCGCGCTCGACCAGCGCCCAGGCACGCGCCAGGTAGGCGATGTCTTCGGCCAGCGCTTCGGCCGGCTGGCCTTCCGCGTTCGTGCGCACGATGTAGCCGTGGCCGTTCACGAGTGCGCGTTCACCGACCAGTGACTTCAAGCGCGCGCGTTCGGCTTCATCCTCGATCCGCGCCGAGACGCCGATCACCCGCGACTGCGGCAGCAACACCAGGTAGCGCGAAGGAATGCTGATCTGTGTGGTCAGGCGCGCACCCTTGCCGCCGATCGGATCCTTCACCACCTGCACCACGACTTCCTGGCCGTCGCGAAGCAGCTCGCTGATCGGCGGGGTGGCCTGCGGCGCCGGCTGCGCGGGACCCGGGCCGGGTTCTTCCACGGTGAGGCCCTCGGCGCGGCCGGGCCGCAGCACGTCGTTGGCATGCAGGAAGGCCGCGCGCTCCAGGCCGACGTCGACGAACGCCGCCTGCATGCCCGGCATCACCCGCTGCACGCGGCCCTTGTAGATGTTGCCGACCACCCCGCGGCTCCAGCCGCGCTCGATGTGCAGCTCCTGGAGCATTCCGTTCTCGACCACCGCCACTCGGGTCTCGCGCGGGGTCACGTTGACCAGGATCTCCTCGCTCATGTGCCGCCATCCGCGCGCGGCGTGCACGCGTGGATGCCGAATTCGCGCAGCAGCGCGGCGGTCTCGTGCAAGGGCAGGCCCATCACCCCGGAATAGCTGCCGGCCAGGCGGCTGACGAAGCGCTCGGCGCCGCCCTGGATGGCATAGGCACCGGCGCGGCCCATGGGCTCGCCGCTGGCGACGTAGTCGGCAATGTCATCGTCTGACAGCGGCGCGAAGGCGACCTCGCTGGCCACCATCACCCGTGCCTCGCGCCCGGCGGACACCACCGACACTGCAGTCAGCACCCGGTGCGTGCGGTCCGACAGGCGGCGCAGCATGGCCTCGGCCGTGGCTGCATCGGCAGGCTTGCCGAACACCTCGTCGTCGAGCACCACTTCGGTATCCGAGCCCAGCACCACCGCGCCAGGAACCGCGACCACGCGCAGCAGCCCGGCGCCGGCCTTGTCGCGGGCAACGCGCGCGACATAGCCTTCCGCCGATTCGCCGGGCGCACGCTCCTCCGGCACGTCGACGTCGAGCACGCCGAAGTCGAGTCCCAGGCGCGCCAGCAGTTCGCGTCGGCGGGGTGATTTGGAGGCAAGGTGGAGCATCCCGGAAGGATACCGTGCCGGGGATGCGGCCAGCCGGCGCGCCGCGGCCGCAACCCCGTTCCGGCTCACGACCCGTTCACTCCCACGCCTCGACCCTGTTTCCATCGCTTCCGGAGATCCACATGAGCCCAGCCATCCTGCGTACGGCATCCGCCGCCGCCCTTGCCACCGCCCTTGCCTTCGGGAGCCTTGCCATGACCGCGTCCGCGCAAGCCACCTACGCCGGAGCCAGCAGCGACGGCACCCTGCTCTCGGTTTCGGCCCGCGGCGAATCCAGCCGCGCGCCCGACATCGCCACTGCCTCGGCCGGCGTGGTCACCCAGGCCGCCGACGCCAATACGGCGATGCGCGAGAACGCCGCGCAGATGTCGCGGGTGATGGCTGCGATCCGCGCCGCGGGCGTGGCCGAAAAGGACATCCAGACCTCCGGCATCAACATCCATCCGAGCTACCGGCACGTCGAGAACGAAGAGCCGCGGATCTCCGGTTACAACGCCAGCAACACGGTGAACTTGACGGTGCGCGACATCGCCAAGCTTGGCGAAGTGCTTGATGCCCTGGTGGCCAGCGGCGCCAACAACGTCAACGGCCCCAGCTTCGGCATCGACCAGCCAGAGGTGGTCTACGACGAGGCGCGGCGCAAGGCGCTCGAACTCGCCCGCGCCCGTGCCGACATGTATGCCAAGGCGCTGGACCTGCGCGTGCGCCGCATCGTGAGCATCAGCGAAGGCGGCAGCATCCCGCAGCCGCGGCCGATGTATGCCATGCGCGCGAGGGTGGCCATGGACGCGGAGTCGACCCCGGTGGCGACGGGCGAGAACACCCTGGGAGTCAATCTGGAGGTAGTGTTCGAACTGGGGCGCTGACAACCCCGCGGCCGCCGGCCGCGCGTTGGCCCCCGTGCAACCGGCACCGTGCCGGTACAACGAGGAGGTGGTCCATGGTCCTGCAGCCCGAAGTCCGCAGTCCGTCGTCCGTCCCGCATGCGCGCCACGAGCCGCATGCCGCCAGCCGGCCCGATCCGGTGCGCATCGCCGGGGTGTCCGGCACGCTGCTGCTCAACGGTGCGCTGCTGTTGTTGATGCTGGTCCCGCTGTCCCGGCCCACCTCCGAACCCGCGGCGCCGCGCGGCCTCGAGACCGAGTGGTTCGAGGCCAGGCCGGTGCCGCCGCCCCCACCGCCGGAGATCGTGCCGGTGGAGCGTCCGGTCGTCCCATCCACGCCGACCGCTCCCGCGCAACGCGTGGTCGCGCCCGACCCGGCCCCGGTCGCGCCCCCGCTGGTCGATGGCGGAACCATCGCCGCCGATCCGGCCCCGCCGCTGGAGCACGGCGGTGCCGACATCGCACCGCCGGCGTCCGGCCCGCTGACCGGCATGCGCCTGGCCTATGCCGAGGCCAGCGCACCGCCCTACCCGCGCGAGGCGCTGCGCGCGGGGCTGCAGGGCACGGTGATGCTGCAGGTCCTGGTGGACATCGATGGCCGGCCGCTGCGGGTCGCAGTGCAGCAAGGCAGCGGCCATCGCCAGCTGGACGAGGCCGCGCGCCGCCACGTGCAGCGGCATTGGCGCTTCCAGCCGGCGATGCGCGACGGCCACGCAGTACAGGCGATCGGCCTGGTCCCCATCGACTTCAGGCTCGACCGCGGCTGAGCGCGACCCGGGCCTAGGCCCGGTGGTAGGGATGGTTGGCGAGCAGCGCCGCGGCGCGGTACAGCTGCTCGGCCAGCACCAGCCGCACCAGCATGTGCGGCAGGGTCAGCGGGCCCAGCGACCAGGATTCGTCGGCGCGGGCCAACACGTCGTCGGCGTGGCCTTCGGGCCCGCCGACCAGGAACGCGAGGTCGCGGCCCTGCCCGCGCCAGTGTTCCAGTCGCGTCGAAAGCGCTTCCGAATCCCAGGCGCGGCCGCGGCCATCCAGCGCGACCACGTGCACGTCACGCGGCAGCGCCGCCAGCACGCGCTGGCCTTCATCATGGGTGGCGCGCACGGCGTCGCGGCCCCTGCCGCGCAGGCCGGGGGCGACTTCCACGAGCTCAAGCGGCAGCCAGTGCGACAGCCGCTTGCGATATTCGGCGAAACCTTCCGCGACCCAGCCCGGCGGGCGTTCGCCCACGGCGACCAGGCGCGCCTTCACCGGCCTCAGCCGTCGTCGCGGCCGGGGTTGCGGCCCTGGCCGCGGAGATGGTCGAACTCGTCGCCATCATCGCCGCCACCCGGCGGCTCGTCGCCAACCGTCCACAGCCGCTCCAGCGCATAGAACTCGCGCACCCGCGGCAGCATGATGTGCGCCACGACGTCGCCGAGGTCGACCAGCACCCATTCGGCTTCGCGCTCGCCCTCCACGCCCAGCGGCTGGCAGCCGAGGCGCTTGGCGAACTTCACCACTTCATCTGCGATCGATTTCACATGGCGGGTCGACGTGCCGGAGGCGACCACCATGTAGTCGCACACGCTGGTCTTGCCGCGCACGTCGATCTCGGTGACATCCACCGCCTTCAGTTCGGCAACGGCCTCCAGGACCGTGGACAGCAGGACATCCACGGACGGCGGCGGGCTGGGGAGGCTGGTCTTGATGACTTGCGCTTGGCTGGACAAGGGACGGTGGCTCGTTGGCGGGGACGTGGATTATAGCGAAGGAGGCGTCGCGGCCCCGTATCCATACAGGCGGTGTTCGCGGATGAATCCGGCCACCGCCGGCGGCAACATAGGCTCCCAGTCCCCGTCATCGTCGATCAGCCGCCGCACGCCGGTCGAGGACTCGGGGCGCAGGCGGGGCAGTTCAAGCGTCGCGAAGCCACCCGCGGGGGATCGCGCCAGCGCCGCGACGGGCCTGCGCCGGAAGCCCAGCTGGCGCTCAACCGCAGGCGCGCGCGCGGCGATCTCGTCTTCGCCCAGCGGCGAGCCGGCGCGCGCGACCGCCAGCACGTGGCCGTGGGCGAAGATTTCCCGCCAGCGGTGCCAGCGGTCAAGCTGCAGCAGGGAGTCGCCACCCACCACCCAGGCGATCGGGCGATGCGGGCCCTGCTCCGCCCGCAGCAGGCGCAGGGTGTCGACGGTGTACGACGGGCCCTCGCGGTCAAGCTCGCGCCCATCCACGCGCAGCGCAGGCTTGCCGGCGATGGCCAGTTCGAGCATCCGCACGCGCTGGGCGGCCGTGGCGTGGGTCGCGTCCTTGTGCGGCGGATCAGCGGCCGGCACCAGCGCGACCTCGGCCCCGAGACCGTCACGCACCGCAAGCGCCACTGCGATATGGCCGAGATGGACCGGGTCGAAGCTGCCGCCGTAGCAGGCCAGCAGGTTCATGCCACCAGCAGCGGAACCGCGCGCGGATCGGCGACCGCAAGCAGCAGCCGTTCCAGCATCAGCCACTCGTCGCCGTCGCCGCGGCCCTTGGCGACCCGGTCCACTTCGCCCGCCATCGCGACGAAGCGCTCCCAGCGCGCGGCCGGGTGGCGATCCAGGGCGCGGCGGTAGGCGGCCTCCTTTGAATCCCAGATACGCTGGGCCTTGAACTCGGACCCCAGGTTGCCGCCGCGCGCCTTGACCCGCGCAAGCGCCGCCGCACGCTGCAGCTCCATCACCACCATGCCCATCAGCGCAGGCACGGCGGCGCCCTCGGCGCGCAGCCCGGCCAGCATGCGCAGCACGTGCACGCCCTCGCCGTTGAGCGCGGAATCGACCAGCCGGAACACGTCGTAGCGCGCGGCGTCGGCCACCAGGGCCTGCATCCGCGCCGCGTCCAGGGTGTCGTCGCCGGCAACCAGGGCCAGCTTGTCGATTTCCTGGGCGGCCGCAAGCAGGTTGCCTTCCACGCGTTCCAGCAGCAGTTGCACCGCTCCACGGTCGGCGCGCACGCCCTGACGGCGCAGGCGCGCTTCAAGCCAGCCCTGCAGTTCATGCGGCTTCACCGGCCAGGCCACCGCGACCGCGCCGGCCGCGGCGATCGCCTGGCTCCACTTGCCCCCGTGCTTGCCGCTCCACTCACCGCCGGTGACGAGCATGCAGGTGTCGGGCGGCGGCGCGGCGCAGTAGCCGGCGATCACGTCCGCGCCGCGCTTGCCCGGCTTCGCCGTCGGCAGGCGGACCTCGATCAGTCGACGCGACGAAAACAGGCTGGGCGCACGCAGGCTGGCCTCGAGACCGTCCCAGTCGATGTCGCGCGTCTCGACCTCGAACACTTCGCGCTCGGCATAGCCCTGCGCGCGAGCCTCGGCGCGGATCGCGTCGGCACACTCCAGCACGCGCAAGGGTTCTGCGCCGGCAACCAGGTACACGGGTGCCAATGGGCCGCGGGAAAGGCCACCGGCCAGCTGTTCGGGACTCAGGTCACGAGCCATTGCCGGGCGTGGCCGCTCAGCCGCCGGCCGGCGGCACCGGCATCGGCACCTGGTCCTGCTGCTGCGCGCGGTTCACCGCATCGATCCGGCGCAGCACGGCGGCCGCCATCTCGCGCTCCATCTCGCGCGACAGCATCTCGCGCTCGCTTTCCGAGCCCGAGGAATTCGCCGGAAGGGACACGTAGTCCCGCGACAGCTCGATCACCTGCTCCGGCACCAGTTCCTCACCGTCGCCATCCAGCAGACTGAACACGGCCGCATAGCGCAGGGTGAACTCTTGGGCGCGGCCGAACTGGTCGACGCTGATCGCCTGCGACTCCCAGCGCTCGGAATGGATCTGAAGCCGTGCAATACCCTCGCCCGCGCGCTCGGAGACATCGAAGCCGGCGCGCTCGAGCGTGCGCGTGAGCGACTGCCGCAGGGGGCTGTAGGGGTTGCGCGCCGTCACCTGCACGCCAGTGAGCTCCGGCGGCAACTGCAGCGGTTCGCGGAGATGGAAGCCGCAGGCCGGCAGCAGCAGGACCAGGGCGACGGCAAGCAACGTGCGGAGTCGTTTCATAGTGCCGCAGTGTGAACGACGCGGCGTCTGCTTATCAACAATCCCGGCGCCCCGGGCAGCCAGGCGTGCCACGGCGCGGCCGCCGGCATCGCTGATGGTCAACGGCCCGGGCAAGCCCATGGAGAGCTGGCGCCGGGCCACCACCCACGTGGGCGAAGCCGACACCGGCGCATGGGCGAGCGACGGGCTGACCGCCACCCTGGTGTCGAACGCGGGCAAGCCGCTGGCCCGGCGCACCTTGACCAGCGCGCCCTGCGACGGCGACTGAACTCAGCCGGCGACGATGTTCACGATCTTGCCCGGCACCACGATCACCTTGCGCACGGTGAGGCCCTCGAGCACCTTCACCACGCCCGGCTCGGCCAGTGCACGGGCCTCGATGGCATCGCGCGCGGCATCGGCGGCGACCTCGATCGTGCCGCGCAGCTTGCCGTTGACCTGCACCGCCAGCGTCATCGCGTCGCGCGCCAGTGCCTCCGGGTCGACGACCGGGAACGGGACAGCGTCAACCACCTGCTCGGCGTGGCCCAGCAGCTGCCACAGCGCGTGGCAGGTGTGTGGCGTCACCGGGTTCAGCATCAGCACCATCGCTTCAAGCACTTCGTGGCGAACAGCGCGGCCCGCCTCGCTGGCGTCGTTGAACTTCACCAGGTGGTTCAGCATTTCCATCAGCGCCGCGATGGCGGTGTTGAAGCTGTGGCGGCGGCCATAGTCGTCGCCCACCTTCTGGATGGTCTCGTGCAGGTGGCGGCGGAGGGTTTTCTGTTCGGAGGTGAGGTCGCCCGCGGACAGGGAAAGGGGGGGCGCGGCCGCGAGCGTTGCCGCATGCTCCTGGACCAGGCGCCAGACGCGCCGCAGGAAGCGCGACATGCCTTCGACGCCGGCCTCGTTCCACTCCAGCGACAGCGTCGGCGGCGAGGCGAACATCGAGAACAGGCGCACGGTGTCGGCACCGTATTTGTCGACCATCGACTGCGGGTCGACACCGTTGTTCTTCGACTTCGACATCTTCTCGATGCCGCCCACGCGCACCGGCTGGCCGTCAGCGGCGAGATGCGCGCCGCTGATGCGACCGCGCTCGTCGCGCTCGACGTCGACATCGGCGGGGTTGAACCACTCCCTGGCGCCGTTGGCGTCCTCGCGGTAGTAGGTGTCGGCCACCACCATGCCCTGGGTGAGCAGGTTCACCGCCGGTTCGTCGCTGTCCACCAGGCCCTGGTCGCGCAGCAGCTTGTGGTAGAAGCGGAAATACAGCAGGTGCAGGATCGCGTGCTCGACGCCGCCGATGTACTGGTCGACCGGCGTCCAGTACTTCGCGCGCGCGTCGACCATGTCGGCCGCGCCCGGTGATGTGTAGCGTGCGTAGTACCAGCTCGACTCCATGAAGGTGTCGAAGGTGTCGGTCTCGCGCTCGGCCTTGCCGCCGCACTCCGGGCACGTCGTTTTGCGCCACTCGGGATCGGCCTTGATCGGCGACTGCACGGTCCCGGATGCAAAGGCGTCCTCGACGTCTTCCGGCAGGATCACCGGCAGCTGGTCGTCGGGCACGGGCACCGCGCCACAGCCGTCGCAGTACACCACAGGGATCGGGCAGCCCCAGTATCGCTGGCGGCTCACGCCCCAGTCGCGCAGGCGGAAATTGACCCGGCGCCGGCCGTTGCCGTCGGCGTCGAAACGCGCGGCCAGCGCATCGAAGGCGGCGTCGAAATCCATGCCGCTGTACTCGCCCGAGGCAACCAGGATGCCGCGATCGGTGTACGCGCCCCCGCTGCGGATCGATTCGAAATAGTCGCGGACCACGGCTACCGCCGCCGAGGTGTCGTAGGCGTCGACCGTTCCGCCGGCCAGCGCCGCCTGGAAGGGATCGACATCGTGCGCGACGTCGCTGCTGACCTCGCGCAGCGCGTCGGCCACGCCCGGCGGCACGACCACCGGCCGCACCGGCAGCCCATGGATCTTGGCGAACTCCCAGTCGCGCTGGTCGTGCGCGGGCACCGCCATGACCGCGCCGGTGCCGTAGCCCATCAGCACGAAGTTGGCGACGTAGACCGGCACGTCCTCGCCGGTGAGCGGATGGATCGCCCACTGGCCGGTCGCCATGCCGCGCTTGTCCTGGGTCTCGACCTCGGCCTCGGAGACGCCGCCCTTGCGCAGCTCGTCGATGAAGGCCGCGAGCTCCGCGTTTTTGTCCGCCGCCTTGAGCGCCAGCGGATGTTCGGCCGCGATGCTGATGAAGGTCACGCCCATCAGCGTGTCCGGGCGCGTGGTGTAGACGGTCAGCGGCTCGTCTTCGCCATCGACCCTGAACTGGATTTCCAGGCCCTCGCTGCGGCCGATCCAGTTGCGCTGCATGGTCCTGACCGAGTCCGGCCAGCCGTCGAGCGTGTCCAGCCCGTCCAGCAGCTCCTGGGCATAGTCGGTGATGCGCAGGAACCACTGCGGGATCTCGCGCTTTTCCACCAGCGCGCCGGAGCGCCAGCCGCGGCCGTCGATCACCTGCTCGTTGGCAAGCACGGTCTGGTCGATCGGATCCCAGTTCACCACCGCATTGCGGCGGTAGGCGAGGCCCTTTTTCATCAGTCGGGTAAACATGCGCTGTTCGTGGACGTAGTAGTCCGGGCTGCAGGTGGCGAACTCGCGCGACCAGTCGATCGCGTAGCCCAGCATCTTCAGCTGCCCGCGCATGTGGTCGATGTTGGCGTAGGTCCACTTCGCCGGTGCGGTGCGGTTCCTGATCGCGGCGTTTTCAGCCGGCAGGCCGAAGGCGTCCCAGCCCATCGGCTGCAGCACGTTGAAGCCGCCCATGCGCTTGTGGCGGCTGATGACGTCGCTGATGGTGTAGTTGCGGACGTGCCCCATGTGCAGCGCGCCGGACGGGTACGGCAGCATCGCCAGGCAGAAATACTTCGGCCGGCCCGGGTCCTCGGTTGCTTCGAACGCGCGCGTACGCTCCCAGAAGCCCTGGGCCGCGCGTTCGACGTCGGCGGGACGGTAGGAGGTCGGGTCGGTCGCAGCGGGAGTTTCGGACACGTCGGGCGCCAGCAAAACAGGG
The DNA here is from genome assembly GCF_054052065.1 of Luteimonas sp. A537. Lineage (NCBI taxonomy): Bacteria > Pseudomonadati > Pseudomonadota > Gammaproteobacteria > Lysobacterales > Lysobacteraceae > Luteimonas > Luteimonas renzhihongae. The sequence continues at coordinate 264,531 of NZ_JBSVRH010000004.1, read as the reverse complement.
CCGTCAAGCCTACCGCAGTGGACGATGCCACCGCCATGCGCCGCCGGATCCGGCAAGGCCGACGCAGGCGATCCATGCGAACCAGCAGGCGAACGCCGCGCGCTGCGCCAAGGGCGCCGGCACCAGGTCGGCGGCAAGCCACGCCAGGCTGAAAACGAGGGCGCCCGCGATGAAATGGCCGGCGGCCGCACGCCATCTGCACATCCGCAACGCCGCCATGGACAGCGCCGTCGCCGCCGCCGCGAATGCGATGCCCCACAGTCCCCAGGCCACGCCGTGCAGGCGGCCCCGGCCGGCATCGGGCGCGGAGCCATCAAGCGGCAACAGGCCCTGTGCCGCGAACGCCAGCGCTGCGAACAGCGCCATTGTCCAGCCCAGGCGCGCAGACAGCGGTGCCGAAGGCGGCAGCCCGCCGCGACGATGCAGGGCGACGAACGCCGCCAGCAACCCGGGAAACAGGAATCCAAGCAGGTTGAACGCGGTCGCACGCGGAACGCCGGCAGCTCCCAGCAGTGCCACCGGATAGTGCAGTTGCCCGTAGCCGGTGAGCGCGGCACCGAAGCCCGCGAGCGCCAGCGCGAAGCAGATGCCCGCGGCAAAGCCCGCCGCACATCGCGCCCTGGTCCCCGGTGCCCGGGATGCTTCCACTGCTTCGATCATGCGCACGCGGGCTCCTGGCAAGGCCCGGCATCCTCGCCTCCCGGGCTTGCAATCGGCAAGCGCTGGCACAATCTCCGGTTCATCGCATACCGGATCGCGCAATGTCCCCCGAACACGCCAAACCCCACGTCCTCGATGTCACCACCGACAACTTCGAAGCCGAAGTCCTCGATCGTTCGCTGCAGACGCCGGTCCTGATCGACTTCTGGGCGGAATGGTGTGGGCCGTGCAAGACCCTCGGTCCGGTGCTGGAAAAGCTCGCCGCCGACTACAACGGTGCCTTCCTGCTGGCCAAGGTCGACGTCGAGAGCGAGCAGCAGCTTGCCGGCGCGTTCCAGATCCGCTCGATCCCGACCATCATCCTGGTCAAGGACGGGCAGCCGGTCGACGGCTTCCCCGGCGCGCTGCCCGAAGGCGAGCTGCGCGAGTTCCTCGCCCGCCACGGCATCGTGCCCGCCGACGCCCCGGCGGATGCCGATGCCGCGGCCGATGCGGAACCCGTCGCGCCCGTCGACCCGCAGGCGGAAGTCCAGCGCCTGCGTCGCGAAGTCGAGGCCGCGCCGGACAATGACGGCCTCAAGCTCGACCTGGCCGTCGCCCTGCTTGCCACCGGCGCCACCGCCGAGGCCGGCCCGCTGCTCGACGGGCTGCCGGCCAACCTCGCCACCGACGACCGTGCCCTGCGCGCGCGTGCCGCGCTGGGCTTCGCCGCCCTGCTCCGCGACGCACCCCAGGCAGCCGTGCTCGAGGCCGCGCTCGCCGCCGATCCCGCGGACCTGCGCGCGCGCCACCTCCTTGGTGCCCATCACATGGTCGCCGGCCGCCACGATGCCGCGCTGGAGGAATTCATGGCCATGCTGCGCCACGACCGCGACTTCGACGACGGCCTGCCGCGCAAGGCGCTGATCGAAGCCTTCCGGGTGATCGACGACCCCGGGCTGGTCTCGCGCTACCGCAGGCAGATGTCGGCACTGCTGCTGTCCTGAGCGTGCGCGCATCGACCCTGCGCCGCGGCATGAACGCGTGGCCACCGTTCCTGTTCGCCGGCATCCGCATCACCGCGATCAGCGACGATTTCCGCCACGCCCACGTGGAGCTGCGCCAGCGCTGGTACAACCGCAACTACGTCGGCACCCACTTCGGCGGCAGCCTGTTCGCGATGACCGATCCGTTCTGGATGCTGCTGACCATGCGTTCGCTGGGGCGTGACTATTACGTCTGGGACCAGGCCGCCGAGATCCGCTTCCTCAAGCCCGGCCGCGGCACCGTGCATGCCGGCTTCGATCTCGGCGATGAGGTGCTCGACGCGATGCGCACCGCCACCGCGACCGGAGCCAAGTACCTGCACTGGTTCGACACCCAAGTGCGCGACGCGGACGGAGATGTCGTCGCCGCGGTGCGCAAGCAGGTCTACGTCCGCCGCAAGCCGGCCAGCCAACCCTCCGACGCAGGCCCGTGACCGGCGTCGCACCGGCGTTCATCACATCCCGACGCGGGGGCGCTATCCTCGTCCACGCCTGAAGGGGGCCGGGACATGCACGACAGGACACGCAGCGCGGACACGCCGTTGCCCGACATTGCCGGCTACCGGATCAACCGGGTAGTCGGCGCCGGCGGCATGTCGACGATCTATGTTGGCGAGCAACTTTCGCTCAACCGCGAGGTGGCGATCAAGGTGATGCTGCCCGAAGCGCTCGGCGATGAAGTCAGCCGGCGCCGCTTCGAGAACGAAGCCCGCACCATCGCCCGCCTCGACCATCCCAACATCGTCGGCATCCACGACGTCGGCCGCACCCGCGACGGGCTGCCTTATTACTCCATGCCCTACCTGGCCCGCGGCCACCTGGGCCAGCGCGACCTGCGCGGCGACGAAGCCGCGACGCGCGAGATCCTGCGCAGCCTGCTGTCGGCGCTGCAGTACGCGCACTCGCGCGGCATCGTGCACCGCGACGTCAAGGCCGAGAACGTTCTCTTCGACGACACCGGCCGGCCCCTCCTGGCCGACTTCGGCATCGCCCTGCGGCGCGGCTACGGCTCGCGCGTGACCACCGCCGGCCTGGCCGTGGGCAGCACCGCCTACATGCCGCCCGAACAGGCGCGCGGCGAAGGCGTGGATGCCCGCGCCGACCTCTACAGCGTCGGCGTGCTGGCCTGGGAGATGCTGCTCGGGGCCCTGCCCTACAACGCCGCCGACGCGCTGTCGATGGCGGTGATGCACGTGCAGGATCCGATCCCGCGCCTGCCGCGCGGATTGCGCCATTGGCAACCGTTCATCGACCGCGCGCTGGCCAAGTCGGCGGGACACCGGTTCTCCGACGCGGCACAGATGCTGGCCGCGCTGGATCGCGTTCCAGCCGCGGAGCGACGCGGTGCAGGCGGCCTGCTTCGCGATCTCGGCGCCCGGCTCGGCGCCCTGCCCGCCCGCGCATGGGCGGCTGCCGGCCTGCTGGCCGTGGGCAGCCTCGGCGCCGGGCTGTACTTCGAGCATCGCAGCGACTCGCCCGGCTTCTATCGCGCCAACGCGACCGGCGATGCCGCCACCGCCGGCAATCCGGTGCCGGCCCGCCGCCCGGCAACGCTGCTGGGCAATCCCGACGATGCACTCCTGCGCGCCGCACCCGCGTCCGAAGCCGAGCGCTTCCTGGTCCTTGCCGAGCGGCAGCTGCGCGCCGGCAAGCTGACGTCGCCCGCGGGCGACAACGCCTACACCAGCCTGCTCGATGCCTGGCAGGCCGACCCCAACCACCTCCGCCTGGCGCCGGCGATCGACGCCATGATCACCACCCTGGGCGAAAGGGCCGCACGCGACTTCGCATCAGGCCGCACCGACCCGGCCCGCACCAGCATCATGCAGGCGAGCCAGCTGGCGTCGCGGACCGCGCGCGCGGACGGTCCGGCCTTGCGCAAGGCCAAACAGGGCATGGACAAGGTGGTCGCTGCGCGGGTGGAGCACGCCGCGGCCGATTTCGATCGGGCCGCCGGCCTCGACGCGGTCGAAGCCGCGCGCCGCATGGGCCTGGAAGCCCCGGCGCTCGCTGCGCTGGAGAAGCGCGCACGAGCCATTCCCATCCCGGGCGAACGCCTGGGCGGGCCCGGTATCGACATGGTCCTGGTGCAACAGGGTGGCATCCGCGTGGGCGCGATGCGCCGCCTGGTCAGCCGCGATGAGTACGCGGCCTTCGCCGACGCAACGCGTCGAGAGCCCGCGCGCTGTCGCGAGCGGGCATCGCTTTTGCGCATGCTTGCGCCGCGCAACTGGCGCTCGCCCGGGTTCGACCAGCGCGGAGCCGACCCCGTGGTCTGCGTGTCGTGGGACGACGCCAGCGCCTATGCGGCGTGGCTCGGCAAGCGCGATGGCCTGGCGTATCGCCTGGCCACCGCATCGGAATGGAGCCGCCTGCCGACAACCGCTGGCGACCGCCGCATCTCGGAATGGAACATCGACTGCAGCGGCAGCTGCGCGCAGCGCGTGGTCAGCGGTGCCGGCTGGCGCAACGAAGGCGCCGCCGGCCCCGAGGCCCACGAAGCCGAGCGTGGCTTCGACGACCTCGGCTTCCGCCTGGTCCGCGACCTCGGCGGCGGTTAGCGCGCTCAGGCGCTGGAGCCGCTCCTGCTGCCGCCGTGGCCACGCCCGCCGCGTCCGCGGGTGCCCGGTGCCTTCGGCCCGGCGTGGGCATGCGCCATCGCCGGCTGCGCCTTGCCATGGCCACCCTGGCGGTAGCCGGGCTTGGCGCCCGGGGCCCGCGGGGGACGCTGGCCGCCGGGACGCGGCGCGCCCTGGCGCTGGCCGCGACCACCCTGAGGCGGCATCGGCGCATCCAGCCGGATCGGCCGGCTCGGCTCATAGCCGGGCACCACGTCCATCTGGATCTCGGCCTTGAGCATCTTCTGGATCTGGTTCAGCAGCCCGCCCTCCTCCGGCGACACCAGCGACAGCGCCTCGCCGGTCGCGCCGGCACGGCCGGTGCGGCCGATGCGGTGCACGTAGTCCTCGGCCACCATCGGCAGGTCGTGGTTGATCACCAGCGGCAGGTTGGGGATGTCCAGGCCGCGCGCGGCGACGTCGGTCGCGACCAGGATCCGGGCACGCCCGGCCTTGAACGCGTCCAGCGCCTTCTGCCGCTGCGCCTGGCTCTTGTTGCCGTGGATCGCGACGGCCGGCAGGCCGGCGGTCTCGAGCTGCTCGGCCAGGCGGTTGCAGCCGTGCTTGGTCTTGCCGAACACCAGCACCCGATCGGTGTGGCGGGCGGCGAGGATGTCGATCAGCAGGTCGCGCTTGCTCCCGGAATCGACCGGGTGCGCGCGATGCACGATGGTGTCGGCGATGCTGGTGCGGTTCGCCACTTCGACCTGCTTGGGCGACTGCATGTAGTCCAGCGCAAGCGCCTTGATGCGCGGCTCGAAGGTGGCCGAGAACAGCAGCGTCTGCCGCTGCTTGGGCACCCGCCCGATGATCCGCTTGATCGACGGCAGGAAGCCCATGTCGAGCATGCGGTCGGCCTCGTCAAGCACCAGCACCTCGACTGCGTCGAGCTTGGCGTGGCCATTCTCCATATGGTCGAGCAGGCGCCCCGGGCAGGCGACGAGGATGTCGACGCCGCGGCGCAGGTTGTCGATCTGCGGCTGCATGCCGGCACCGCCGAAGATGGTGGTGACGTTCAGGCGCAGGTGGCGGCCGTAGTCCTTGATGCTTTCGGCGACCTGCACCGCGAGCTCGCGGGTCGGCACCAGGATCAGCGCGCGCGGCTTGCGCGGGCCCTTGGGCGGGGTTTCCTTCGCCAGCCGCTGCAGCATCGGCAGGCCGAACGCGGCGGTCTTGCCGGTGCCGGTCTGGGCGGCGCCGAGCACGTCATGCCCGGCCAGCACGAGCGGGATGGCCTGCTCCTGGATCGGGGTGGGAATGGTGTAGCCGCTCGTATCGAGCGCGCGCAGCAGCGCGGACGAGAGCCCGAGGGTCTCGAAGGTCCGGGTATCGGACATGGATTTGAACTCCTGGTTCGCAGCTTGCCCGGCGCTTTCCGTGAACCGCGCGGCGGACAATAATTTTGACGGCCACCGGAGATGTCCGGGGCCGTGTCTGCGCGACGAGAGACGTGCGGGAGTTAAAGGGCCGGGCCGCCTGGGGCGACCGCGGCTGGGCAATGACCGGATAACGGACTGCCGTGCGCCAACCCCGCCATCATACGGCAGAAAGATGAATGTGGGAGGAGCATGATCGATGGCGGCAGCCATGCCCGCTATGACCCGCCATGACCTTCTGCACCCCCGACAACGGGAGTGCAGGCGTAAATTCAGGGGCCGGCCCGCTCGCGTGGCCGATCCATCCCATCACCCATGCCCACCAGGGCGGAGTTCGCCGTGAGCCATTTTTCCAAGTCCGCACCCAAGTTCCTGCTGTTGTCGCTGGCCGTTGCCACCGCGGTGGCCGGTTGCCAGCGCGACGCCGCGACCGAAACCGCGGCCGTCGACGCCCCGCCCGCCGCCACCGCCGCGTTCACCCTCGACGAATCCACGCTTCCCGGCGTCAACAGCTTCATGGCCAGCGACTTCGACCCCAATGGCAACGCCTGCACCGATTTCGGCGCGTACGTGAACGGTACGTGGCTCGCGGCCAACCCGGTCCCCGGCGACCGCACTTCATGGGGTGCCTTCGAGATGCTCGACGAGCGCTCGCAGGCGATCCAGCGCCAGCTGGCCGACCAGGCCGCGGCGGTTGAAGGCGCGACCGGCGTCAACAAGATCGTCGGCGACATCTGGTCGACCGGCCTCGACGCGGAGGCAATCAACGCCCAGGGCATCGCGCCGCTGGAATCCGAGCTTGCCGCCATCGCCGCGCTCGACGCCCCGGCGGCGATCGCCGACTACCTGCGCAGCAGCGCGGCCAAGGGCCAGTTCACCATCTTCGGTTTCGGCCCCGAGGCCGACTTCATGGATTCGTCCATGAACATCGCCTACGCCTTCCCGGGCGGCCTCGGGCTGCCCGACAAGACCTACTACTTCGACGCTGACAAGAAGGACAAGCTCGAGGCCTACCAGGCGCACGTCGCCAAGGTCCTGGAGCTCTCCGGCGTGCCCGCCGCCGAGGCCACGAGCCAGGCCGCGGACGTGGTCGCGTTCGAAACCCGCCTGGCCAAGGTGTCGAAGTCGAGCGAAGAGATGTCGCGCGATGTCGGCCTGTTCTACAACCCGGTCAGCCCGGCCGACGCCGACGCGCTCGCACCGGACTTCGCCTGGACCACGTTCTTCGAATCCCAGGGCCTGGAGATCCCGGAGAAGTTCTCGCTCGCGATCCCTGAGTTCCACTCCGAGGTCAGCAGCATGATCGCCGACGTCGACCCCGCGACCTGGCAGTCCTACCTGCGCTTCCATACCGTCGACGGCGCCTCGCCCTACCTCGCCGACGCTTTCGCCGAAGAGAACTTCAATTTCTACTCCGCCACCATGCGCGGGCAGAAGGAAATGAAGGAGCGCGGCAAGCGCGTGCTCGACACCATCGGCCAGCAGACAGGCGAGGCCCTGGGCCAGATGTACGTCGACGTCGCGTTCTCGCCTGAAGCCAAGGAGCGGATGGAATCCCTGGTCACCAACCTGAGCGAGGCGCTGAAGCTGCGCATCGAGAACCTCGACTGGATGTCCGACGAGACCAAGGCCAAGGCCATGGAGAAGTGGGCCAGCTTCACGCCCAAGATCGGCTACCCGGACAAGTGGCGCGACTGGTCGGGCCTGGAGACCTCGCGCGACAGCTACATCGGCAACGTGCTGGCCGCCAACGAGTTCAACTACAAGTGGATGCTGGGCAAGATCGGCAAGCCGGTCGACAAGACCGAATGGGCGATGCCGCCGCAGATGGTCAACGCCTACTACAACCCGCTGGCCAACGAGATCGTGTTCCCGGCCGCGATCCTGCAGCCGCCGTTCTTCGACGCCGAGGCCGACGATCCGCTCAACTACGGCGGCATCGGCGCGGTGATCGGGCATGAAATGACCCACGGCTACGACGACCAGGGCAGCCGCTTCGATGCCAGCGGCAAGTTCCAGAACTGGTGGACCGAGGCCGATGCCAAGGGCTTCCTGGGACGCACCGACAAGCTGATCGCCCAGTTCAACGACTACGAGGCCGCGCCCGGCCTGCACGTCAACGGCAAGCTGACGCTCGGCGAGAACATCGCCGACCTCGGCGGCCTGGCCACGGCCTACGACGCGATGAAGAAGGCCACCGCCGGCAGCGAGGACCCGATGATCGAGGGCCTGTCCCGCGACCAGCGCTTCTTCGCCAACTGGGCCACGGTGTGGCGCCGCAATTTCACCGACGAGGAGTTGAAGGTGCGCATCGCCACCGACCCGCACGCCCCGGCGAACTTCCGCGCGATCGGCGCGCCCTCGAACCTGCCGGCCTTCGCCGCTGCGTTCCAGTGCACCCCCGGCAGCGCCATGGTCCGCGAAGGCGAGTCCCAGGTCGTGATCTGGTAACGCAGCACACGCACTGCGAAAAAGGCCCGGCCCATGCCGGGCCTTTTTTTGTGGCGCTGATCCCGATTGCGTGGGGCTTGCGGTTGATTTCGGACAGGCCGGGGGAGCACACCCCCTGTGTGCGGGACGGGCAGCGCGGACCCCCGTCGCGGTTCGCCGCCCCGATTCCTGTTCGCGGCCGGGGTGGCTGTCTTTACGCGCGCGCCCACTTGCTAGACTGCCTCCGCCCTTTCGCCGGATCCAACGATGCCCAAGTACGCCCCGCTCGCCTTCGCGCTCACCGCCAGCCTCGTCATCGGCCTGGTGTCCCCGGATGCCGAAGCACAGCGCCGCGCCTCGCGCGCACCCGCAGGCCCCACCGCCTGCGGCGACTTCGACGCCTTCGCCAACCAGGCCTGGCTGGCCGCCAACCCGGTCCAGGACGCCGGCGCGGTATCCGCGCTGGGCCAACTGCAGGCGCGCGTGCTCGAGCAGCAACGCGAACTGCTGTCCACGGCGATGAACGCCCCGCAGGGCCCCGTGCAGACGCTGCTCGGCGACTTCTGGGCCAGCGGCCTTGACCAGGCCGCGGTCGAGGCCGACGGCGCCCGGCCCATCGCGCCCCTGCTCGACCGCATCAACGGAATCAAGCGCGCGAAGGACATCCCGCCGGCGATCGCCGCACTGCACCAGGTCGGGATCCCGGTGGTGTTCAACTTCAGCGCCGACCTCGACCTGGCCGACCTCGACCGCCACATCGGCTACTTCGCCCAGGGCGGAACGGGCCTGCCCGACCCCGCGTACTACACCCGCGAGGACGCGGATTCCCGCGCCGTGCTGGGCCTGTACAACAGCTACGTGCAGAAGATCCTGGCGCTGACCGGCACCGCCGAGGCCGACCTCGCGGCCGAGGCGCAGGCGGTCATCGACATCGAGACGCGCATCGCGCGCGCATCGCTGCCGGTGGCCTCGCTGCGCGACCCGCGCAGGAACTACGCGCTGGTGCCCACCGAAGGCCTGGACAAGGCGTACAAGCGCCTGCAGCTGTCCGAGTTCCTGGCCGCCCAGGGCGTCGCCGACGACAGCGTCTCGATCGCCAACCCCGAACTGTTCACCGCCCTCGACGGCATCGTCGGCAGCCTCAAGCCGGCGCAGTGGAAGACCTACCTGCGCTTCCACGTGGGCGACGCGATGGCGCCCTACCTGTCCAAGGGCTTCCGCGACGCCTCCTTCGACTTCCGCGGCCGCGTGCTGCGCGGCGAGGCCGCGCAGCCGTCGCGCGAACAGCTGGTCCTGCAGGCGATCAACCACGCCGCCGGGCAGATGCTCGCGCGCGAGTACGTCGCCCGCTACCTGCCGCCGGCCAGCCGCAGCCGCGCCGAAGCGGTGGCCGGGGACGTCCGCGACGCCCTCATGCGCGCGGTCGAACGCGCGCCGTGGATGGACGATGCCACCCGCGCCGAGGCGGTCGCCAAGGTCAAGGGCCTGGGCATCGAGATCGGCGCGCCGGTGCGCAACATCGACTACACCGTGCAGCCCATGGGCCGCGGCAGCTTCGGCGGCAACATGCTGATCGCCTCCACCTGGCACCACCGCGAGGAGATGCGGCGCATCGGCCGCGGCAATGCCCAGCGCCGTTGGCCGGTGCTGCCTCAGGAGCCGGCGCTGGCCTACGACGCCGCCCACAACCGCCTGCTGGTGTCGGCCGCGATGCTGCAGCCCCCGGTGCTGGACATGTCGCTGGACGGCGCCGCGCATTACGGCGCGTTCGGGGCCCTGGTCGCGCACGAACTCGGCCACGCCGTGGACGGCAAGGGCCGGCACGTCGATTCCCGCGGCGAGATCCGCGACTGGTGGACGCCGGGAACGGCGACGGCCTGGACCGACCGCCTCAACGCGCTCGCGGCGCAGTACGGGAACTACGACTATCCGGGGCTGTCCGGGCGCAAGCTCGACGGCACCAGGACCGCCGACGAGAACGCCGCCGACGTCGCCGCGGTCGAGATCGCCTGGGACGCCTTCAGCCACGCCATGCCCGAGGCCGGCGAGGACGGGAAGAAGGCCTTCTCCAACGCATGGGCCGGTGTGTGGAGCGAGCAGGTGTCACCCGCGGTCGCCGAGCAGCGCGCCGGCACCGCCGTGCAGGCGCCCGGCAAGTGGCGCATCAACGGCCCCCTGTCCAATCTGCCCGCGTTCGCCACGACCTGGGGCTGCAAGGCAGGCAACGCCATGGTCCGCAAAGAGGAAGACCGCGTCGGCGTCTGGCGCTGACGCCGGCCTGCCTCACGGCGCGCCGCGGCCCATGGGCGCGGCGCGGAGGTGGCTCAGAAACGCCGCGCCGGGGGCCTGCGGCGCGAGCCGCGGCCGAAGGGCGGCTGGCCGCGCCAGTAGCGGATCAGCAGCCAGCCGAACAGCATGCCGCCCAGGTGTGCGAAGTGGGCCACGTTCGGCTGCCGGCCGGTGATGCCCATCACCAGCGTGATCACGCCGAAGACGATGGCGAGCGTGCGCGCCTTCATCGGGATCGGCGGGATCAGCAGCATCACCCGCTGGTGCGGGAACAGCATGCCGTAGGCCAGGAGCAGGCCGAACACGCCGCCCGAGGCACCCAGCGTCGGGTAGGGCTGGCCGCCCTGGGCCAGCGTCCAGCTCACGATGCCGAGCTGGCACAGCCCCGCGCCGACCACGCAGACCAGGAAATAGGTGAGGAAGCGCCTGGGGCCCCAAGTGTATTCAAGCTGCGCCCCGAACATCACCAGCGCCAGCATGTTGAACAGCAGGTGCGCCAGGTCGCCGTGCAGGAAGCCGTAAGTGACCAGCTGCCACGGCCAGAAGCCCGGCACGCCGGCCATCCTCATGAACGCGTCCACCCCGGGCGGCCACAGCATCAGCGACGCGAAGGCCGCGCTTCCGAGCAGGCTCTGGAGCAGGAAGACGCCGGCGTTGGCGATCAGCAGGCCCTTGGTGACGGGCGGCAGGTTGGTGAGCATTCGGGGTCCTTGCGCGTGCACCGGCAATGATAGCGTTTACATCGCGCGGCCCGGCCGCCGGAAGCCGCTAGCCCGGCCCCCAGACCTGCGCGTCCAGCGAAGTCGCCCTGCGCGCGGACGCGCAGGCGCGCCCGGCGGTGACCGCCACGCCTTCGGCCCGCAGGCGCCGCACCTGCTCGTCCCACGCCGCCGAGCCCTGCGGGAACGCGATCCGCCCGTCGCTGCGCAGCACCCTGTGCCACGGCAGCGCGGGATCGTCGCTGCCGGCAAGGAGCTTCGCCACCCAGCGCGCACGCCCGGGAAGCCCTGCGCGGCGCGCGACCTCGCCGTAGCCGGCGACCTCGCCGCGCGGGATCGCGCGGACGGCGGCGAGGATGCGTTGGGCGGGGTCCGGAAGCGCCATTGCGCTAGGATAGCCATCCCGTCCGCCCCCGCGGGAGCCCGCATGCAGAACTTCGATCAGGTCCGCCGCCAGCTGGCAGTGGACGGCTTCCGGACCACCGTCGACGAAGCCTTCGTGATCGGCGTCGAACTCAGCCTCGACGATGGCCGCCGCCACCAGGCGATCTTCCTTTCCGAACTCCACGACGACGACCGGCGCTGCTACCTGCGCGTGAGCACGGCGGTGGCGCCGATCACCGGCGTCGACGCGCGGCGCGCGCTCGCGTTCAACTGGGACAGCCGCGTGGGCTACCTCGCCATCGGCAAGCTCGACGACGTGCCCTACCTTCAGCTGTGCGAGAACCGCCCCTACGAGGGCCTGGACGCGGCCGAACTCGGCCGGCTGGTGCTGGAGATCGGCGGCATGGGCGACCGCCTGGAACGCCTGCTCAGCGCCGACGGCGACCTGCTCTGAGCCCGGCTCACAGCCAGCCCAGCCAACCGAGCAGCCGATAGAGCCCGTAGGCGATGCCGCCCGACATCGGGATCGTCAGGATCCAGGCGCCGATCATCTTCTCGACCACGGTCCACTTGATGGCATTGAGCCGCTTGGCCGTGCCCACGCCCATGATCGCGGTCGAGATGTTGTGCGTCGTGGACACCGGGATGCCCAGCGACGAGGCCGCCAGGATTACCGACGCCGCGCTGGTTTCCGCCGCGAAGCCGTGGATCGGATGCAGCTTGACCAGCTTGTGGCCCAGGGTCTTGATGATCCGCCAGCCGCCGGCGGCGGTGCCCGCGGCCATCACCAGCGCGCAGGTGAACTTGATCCAGAGGTCGATGTCGCCCTCGGCCAGCGCGCCTTCGGACGGATGCAGGAAGGCCAGCCAGCCCGGAAGCGCGTCGAGCGTGCCCGCCGACTGCGCGCTCACCAGCGCCAGGGCAATGATGCCCATGGTCTTCTGCGCATCGTTCATGCCGTGGGCGAAGCCCATGCCGGCGGCGCTGACGATCTGCGCCTTGCCGAAGAAACCGTTCACCCAGCGCGGCCGCGCGATGCGCGCCAGCCAGCCGCCGCTGCGCGCCATCATCGAGATCACGAAAAACAGCACGCCCATCATCAGGAAGCCGGCGGCGAAGCCCAGCACCGGCGAACTGACCATCGGCACGACCACCTTCCACAGCACGCCGGCGCTCTGCCAGGCGGGCTCCGCGGGCTGCGACCAGATGATCGCGTCCCAGTTGTTGGACGTGGCCGCGAGCGCCGCGCCGATCAGGCCACCGATCAGGGCGTGCGAGGACGATGACGGCAACCCGAACCACCAGGTGATCAGGTTCCAGGTGATGCCGCCCAGCAGCGCGCACAGGATCAGCTGCGAGCCCACCTCGACCACGCCGGCGTCGATCAGCCCCGAGGCGATCGTCTTCGCCACCGCGGTGCCGGCCAGCGCACCGATCAGGTTCATGCTTGCCGCCAGGCCCACCGCCTGCATCGGCGTCAGGACCTTGGTCGCGACCACGGTGGCGATGGAGTTCGCCGTGTCGTGGAACCCGTTGATGTATTCGAACGCGAGCGCGACCAGGATGACGATCAGCACCAGGGTGAGCATGGGCTGGCCTCAGCTGTTCTTGAGCACGATTTCGTAGGCCACCACGCCCGCCTCGCGGCAGCGGTCGATGGCCTTCTCGAGGATCTCGAAGAACTCCTTGAGCAGGAACATCTGCTGGGCGTCGAGCCGGCCGGAATAGAGGTCGCGGTAAAGCTCGAGCATCAGCCGGTCGGCCTCGTTCTCGAGCGCGCGCAGTTCGTCGTTGAGCGCCTTCATCGGCTCGAGCTTCAGCTGGCGCAGCTGCTTCACCATCTTCAGCACCACGCCGGCGGCCTGCTCCAGCATCGCCGCGCGCGGCGCGAAATCGATGTGCCCCAAGTGTTGCGTGGCCAGCGCGTAGCGGTCGGCGAACTTCTCGATCTGCTTGGGGATCTTGTAAAGCGCCGAGCCCAGGGCCTCGATGTCCTCGCGCTCGATCGGGGTGATGAAGCTGTCCACCAGCGCCTGGCTGATCTTGTTGGATGCCTCGCGCTCGCGCAGGCGGGCCAGCTTGAAGGCGTCCAGCGCCGGTTGGCGGTCGGCCTCGCGCAGCATCTGGTGGAGCGCCACGGCGGCGTCCTGTGCGGCCTGGGCGGCCTCCTCGAGCAGCGTGTAGAACTGCTTGCCTTGGCCGAACATGGTCTGCAGGGAAAACATGGGCGCGTCGCCTCGTCGGGAATGCGGGGTCCGCGCGTGGCCGGCGGACGCGGAATTATGACCGCATCGTGACAATCCGCCCACCCCGGATGCTCCAGTCGCCCGCGGGCTGCCTGCTATGATCGCCCCGCGCCGCCCGGCGCACCCTGTTTCACGGACCACCATGGACGACGACCCTAGATCACCGCAGCGCTGCCCGCGCCCCTGCCCCGCCGCGCTGCCAAGCCCCCGCACCGCCGATCGCCACCGCCCCGGAACCGCGGGGGTGGCGCAATGATCGAGCTGCTCATCGTCGCCGCGCTGATCGTGCTCAACGGCTTCTTCGCGATGTCGGAGATGGCGCTGGTGACCGCGCGGACGTCCCGCCTGCGCCAGCTGGCCGAGACCAGCCGCGGTGCGCGCGCCGCCCTGAAACTGGCCGAGCACCCGGACAACCTGCTCTCCACCGTGCAGATCGGCATCACCCTGATCGGCGTGCTCACCGGTCTCTTCGGCGGCGAGGCCATCGGCCTGCAGGTCGCCGACTGGGTCCGCGGCCTGGTGCCTTCGGCAGCCGAGTACGCGCGCCCGATCGGCATCAGCACCGCGGTCGGCATGATCACCGCCGGTACCGTGATCTTCGGCGAGCTGATCCCCAAGCGCCTGGCCCTGACCAATGCCGAGACCATCGCCAGCGCGGTGGCGCTGCCGCTGGAAGCGCTGGCCACCGTCGCCAAGCCCGTGGTGTTCGCCCTGGGTTCGATCAACCGCGCCGTGCTGCGCCTGCTCGGCATCAAGGACGACGAGCGCAACGCGATCTCCGAAGAGGAAATCCGGATGCTGGTCAGCGAAGGCCACGCCCAGGGCGTGATCGATGCCGACGAGCGCAACATGATGAACCGGGTACTGCACCTGGGCGACCGCGACGCGCACAGCCTGATGACGCCGCGCACGCGCATCGCCTGGCTCGACGTCTCGGAGAGCTTCGAGGACAACCTCGCGACCATGCGCGAAACGCCGTTCTCGCGCTATCCCGTGTACCTGGGCAGCGACGACCAAGTGGCCGGGATCCTCGAAGTCAAATCGCTGATCGACCGCTTCCAGGAGGGCGAGTTCGACCTGTTCGAGCAGCTGCGCGAGCCGCTGTTCGTGTCGGAATCAACGCCGGCGATGAAGCTGATCGAGATCCTGCGCGAAGAGCAGCAATCGCTGGCCCTGGTGGTCGACGAATACGGCGACGTCACCGGCATCATCAGCGTCAACGACGTGCTCGAGGCGGTCATCGGCCGCACCTCCAGCGGCGAAGGCGCGGATTCGCATCCACTGGTGGTGGCGCGCGAGGACGGCTCGCTGCTGGTCGACGGCGCGCTGGGCGCCGATTCGCTGCGCGAACTGTTCGATGGCAAGCCCCTGCCCCACGCCGACGAGCACGACTACAACACCGCCGCCGGCATGACCATCGCCCATTTCGGACGCATTCCCAGCGCAGGCGAGCACTTCGAATGGGCCGGCTGGCGCATCGAGGTGGTCGACCTGGACGGCCCGCGCATCGACAAGCTGCTGCTCCAGCGGGTCGCGGGCAACCCGCCGGGCGATGGCTGAGCCGGATCCGCCGCGTGCCACCGCGCGCGCGGTGCTGGCGGCCCTGGCCGCCGGCCCCGCCGACGACGTGGTCACCCTGCGCTCGGTGACCGAAGGCCTGGGCGGCAGCCTGTTCGGCATGCTGCTGTTCATCGCCACCCTGCCCGCCTTCCTGCCGATCCCCGGCGTCGCCGGTGCGCTCAGCGGCCCGCTGGTGAGCGTGATCGGGCTGCAGCTTCTGGTGTGCATGCGCCGTCCCTGGCTGCCGCGCATGATCGCCGAGCGCGGCCCGAAGCGCGGCACGCTTGCGCGCTTCGAGCATCGCGTCTCGCCGTGGCTGAGGCGGCTGGAGCGCGTCATCCGCCCGCGCCTGCCCGGGATGATCGACCATCCCGCGGCGAACATGGTCACCGGCCTGCTGCTGCTCCTGCTCGGAGTGCTGCTGGCGCTGCCGATCCCGTTCACCAACTATGTGTTCGGCGTACTTCTCTTGGCCTATGCGCTGGCCCTGCTCGAACGCGACGGCGCACTGATGCTGGTCGCCTGGGGCGCGGGCCTTGCCGCGGTGACGTTCTTCGGGATCACCGGCGGCACGCTTGCGGCACTGGCCACCGAATGGGTCGACCGCCTGCTCTAGCGCGACCTGCGGGCACGCGCTCCGCCTGGCTCAGGACAACAGGCCGCGGAAGTCGTGCACGTTCATCGGATAGCCAAGCCAATAGCCCTGCGCAAGGTCGCAGCCGCGTTCGCGAAGCACTTCGTACTGGCCTTCCTTCTCCACGCCCTCGGCGACCACGGTAATGCCGAGCGAATGCGCCATGGCGATGATCGCCGTGGTCAGCGCCAGGTCGTCCGGATCGCGGAGCACGTCGGCGATGAAGCTGCGGTCGATCTTGACGCCGTCCACCGGCACCCGGCGCAGGTGGCTCAGCCCCGAGAAGCCGGTGCCGAAGTCGTCCAGCCAGACCTTGACCCCGGCATCGCGCAGGCGCGCAAGCAGGCTGCTGACGCGCAGTTCGTCGCCGATCACCGCGGTCTCGGTCAGCTCCACGTGCAGGCCGTCGGCCGGCAGCCCGGTCTCGGCCAGCGTCTGCTCCACCTGGGCCGCGAGGTCGCCGTTGCGCAGCTGTCGCGGCGAAACGTTCACCGAGACGAACAGGCCCGAGTCCGGGAAGTCGCGGCGCCATTGCATCGCGTCCCTGCAGGCCATGCGCAGCACCTGCGGGCCGATGGTTTCGATCAGGCCGCTCTGTTCGGCAACGTCTATGAACACCGAAGGCGCGATCGTGCCGCTCTCGGGATGGTGCCAGCGCAGCAGCGCCTCGGCGCCGACCAGGCGCCGGTCCTCCAGCCGGTAGACCGGCTGGTACGCCAGGCTGAGTTCGCCGCGCTCCCAGGCCCCGCGCAGGTCCTGCTCCATGCTCACCCGGCGCTCCACGGCCTGGTCCATGGCACGGCTGTAGAAGCGGTGGCAGTTCTTGCCCGCGACCTTGGCCTGGTACATGGCGATGTCGCCATTCTTCATCAGCATGGTCGCGCCGGCGGCATCGTCCGGGAACAGGGTGATCCCGATCGAGGTGCCGAGGAACACCTGGCGCCCGCCGACCACGATAGGCCGGCTGAGCTCCGCCACCAGGGTATCGGCCAGGCGACTCGCTTTTTCGCGCATGCCCGCGGCATCGCTGCCCGCGGACTCGACCAGGATCACGAACTCGTCGCCGCCAAAGCGCGCCAGCACCGCGCCGTCGCCGCCCAGGCGGTCGACCGTCTCGCGGATGCGGTTGGCGAACTGCACCAGCACTTCATCGCCGGCGTCGTGGCCAAGGGTGTCGTTGATGCGCTTGAAGTCGTCGATGTCGGCGAACAGCAGCGCCAGCTGGTGGCCGGCTCCGTGCAGTTCCATCAACCGGCGGTCCAGCGACTCGCGGAAGGCAAGCCGGTTGGCGAGGCCGGTGAGCGCATCGGTGTACGCCATGCGCCGCATGTCGCGGTCGTGGCGGGCGATGCTTTCGCGCATGTGGCCGAAGGCCCGAACCAGGTCACCGACCTCGTCCGCACGCTTGCTGTCGGGCAGCTCGGCGACGAAATTCCCGCCTTCGATCTCACGCGCGGCGTCCGCCAGCTGCCGCACCGGGCGGACCAGCGTGCGTTGGACCAGGGCACCCAGGCCCACGGCCAGCAGTACCAGCCCGGCCATGAGGGCCGCGATCCAGCCGGCATGGCGCTGGCCGATGACGGCCAGTCGCTCGGCCATGCCGGTGACGGCGCGCTGCTCGTCGGCCTTCACCGACGCCAGCGAGTAGCCCACCCGCAGGCCGCCCAGGCGGACATCGCCGATATACAGCGGGACCGCGACATCGAGCACCGTGTCGCTGGCCTGGATATGCGGTGCGCGCGCGGTCACCGCCTCGAACGCCATGGCGTCATCCATCACCTGCCCGTAGCTGCGGATGTCGCGCGAGCCATCGTGGACGACCGTACCGTCGTTGTCGTAGACCACGGCATAGGCGACATCGGGCTGCTTGAGCACGGCCCGCAGCAGCACTCCGATCTCGTCCAGGTCGAAGTAGTAAAGCGGATTGACCAGCCCGGTGGCGAGCTCGACCCCGACCGCCTCGGAGCGCTCCGCCAGGCGGTCGAAGGCCAGCGCATGCATGGACTCCTTGCCCAGCTGCAGCACTTCGTTGCGCATCACGTCCTGGCGGTGCAGCAGCATCGCGACCACGGCAAGCACAACCAGCAGCGCCATCACCAGGGCGGCCAGGAAGCGTGCGTACAGCCCGCTTGCGGGCTTCATTCAAGCACCTCGGCGACGCGGGCGACGCCAGCCCGGAGCGCGTCCAGCGACCGGCGCGTCTGTCCGTCGACCGGCATGAAGCGCGTGGTGCCGAAGAAGCGTTGCAGGGCTTCGCTTGCGGCGGGGTCGTTGGCGGCGCCGGCCAGCACTTCGCGCAGGCGTCCGGCGACCGCCGGATCGAGGTCTCCGCGCACCACCTCCAGCGCCCGCGGGTAGTCCTTGCTGGCGTGGAAGCCCACCAGGTCGCGGCGGTAGCTTTCGGGCATGTTCTGGAAATCGACGTTGCTGAAGGCGCCCGCATCCACCAGGCCCTTGTGCACCCAGCTCGAGATGTTGAACTCGGAGCGCGCGAACAGGTAGCCCACGGAACCCTCTGCCGCACGGTCGAACGGCGACAGCAGGATCTCCATCGGCATGCCGAGCGCGATCACCTCCATCGCCGGCACGTAGTAGGCACTGGTGGAGCTCGGGTTCTGGAATGCGAGGCTGCGCCCGTGCAGGTCGCCGAGGCTTTCGATCCCGCTGTCGCGGCGGGCGAAGAAGACCGTGTGGTAGGCGCCGATACCGCCGCGCTCGGTCAACAGGATCGCCTTCGCGCCGGCGCGCGCTTCGAGCGCCATCGCCCCGGCCGAGGTCTCGGTGACCCAGTCGACGCGGCCCCGGCGCAGGTAGCTTTCCATCTGCCTGGCATCGCGCGCCATGAGTATCCGACCCTCGCGGATACCGACATCGCCCATCCTCTCCACGACGTAGTCGAGCATCGGCTTGAGCTGGTCATAGTGCGCGGCCGGGTCGTCGCTGATGCGCCCAAGCACGAGCACACCGGGTTCGGTGGCGGCAACGGGAGCACACAGCGCGAGCGATGCGGCCAGCGCGGCCAACAGCTGGCGAAGGCGGCGGGACATCGCGATTCGGGTAGGACCCCGCTTGCAGAAGATGCCGCAGCGTAGCGGAAAACATGATCGCCGGCACACTTTCACGCGTCCCCGCCGCCTGCTCCGCCCGCCAGCCGCGCCATGCGCTGGGCATCGGCAAGTACTCCACGCAGCAGGCGCAGCTCGCGTTCGTCCATGTCGCAGCGCAGGAAGATCCGCCGCAGCTTGCGTAGCGCCGAGTGCGGCGCGCGGCCCTTGTGGAAGTCGATCGCATCAAGCGTATCGCCAAGCTGGCCGAAGAAGCCTTCGAGCTGGGCATGGCTGGCCGGGGGATCGCGCCTGGCACCGTCGCCCTCGCCGTCCACGCCGGACGGCGAACCGCGCTCCAGGGCTGCCACCCGCAGTTCGTAGGCCAGGACTTGCACGGCCGCGGCCAGGTTCAGCGAGCTGTAGTCCGGGTTGGCGGGGATATGCACCGCGGCGTGGCACAGCTGCAGCTCGTCGTTGTCCAGGCCGGTGCGCTCGCGGCCGAACACCAGCGCCACGTTCGCCCCACGATCCGTGGCCTCGAGCAGGCGCGCGGCCCCGGCACGCGGCGCGAGCTCTTCAAGCTGGATGCGGCGACTGCGCGCGGTACACCCCAGCACCAGGCTGCAGTCGGCCACGGCCTCGGCCAGACTGCCGACGATGGGCGCAGCGTCAAGCACATCGTCGGCACCGGCGGCCATGGCCACCGCGTCGGCATGCGGATAGCGCTCCGGCGCAACCAGGACAAGCCGCTGCAGCCCCATGGTCTTGATGGCGCGGGCGGCCGAACCGATGTTGCCCGGATGCTGGGTGCCGACCAGGACGATGCGGATCCCGCCGGTCGGCTGCGTGGTGTTCGCGATGTGCGCGGTGTTCATGGGCGCAAATGGTAAACTGTGCGACGGCCTCGAGCCGACTGTTCTTTCCCCCTGCCGCCCACACCAACGCCGGAGTCCGCCTGCGATGCTACAACCTGCCGTCAACATCATGGTCAAGGCGGCCCGCGCCGGTGGCAACATCCTCCTGCGGCACATGCACAAGCTCGATGCGATCAACGTCGTCGAGAAGGACCGCATGGATTACGCCAGCGAGGTCGACCGCCTGACCGAGATCGCCGTGGTCAAGGAGCTGCGCCGCGCCTATCCCGAATACGCCGTGCTTGGCGAGGAAGGCGGCGAGCAGAAGGGCAGCCAGGGCGCCAGCCGCTACACCTGGGTGATCGATCCGCTGGATGGAACCAGCAACTACCTGCGCGGCTTCCCGCACTGGTGCGTCTCGATCGCGCTGTGCGAAGGCCCCGAGCCGCTGCATGGGGTGATCTTCGATCCGCTGCGCAACGAACTCTTCACCGCCAGCCGCGGCGGCGGTGCGCAGCTCAATGAAAAGCGCATCCGGGTGGCCGACCGCAAGGACCTCCCCGGCAGCCTCATCACCACCGGTTTCCATCCGCGCGAGCGTTCGCGCACGGCGGCGCAGTTCGACTGCATGCGCCAGGTGCTGTCGGTGGCGGAAGACGTGCGCCGCACGGGTTCGGCCGCGCTCGACCTGGCCTACGTGGCCGCAGGTCGCACTGACGGCTATTTCGAAGCCGGCGTGCAAGCCTGGGACATCGCCGCGGGCGTCCTGCTGGTGCGCGAGGCCGGCGGCAAGGTCACCGACTACAAGGGTGCCGCGATGGGTCCGTTGCACATCGCGATGAACAGCCGCCAGGTAGTGGCCGGCAACATCCGCGTGGCCGAAGCCCTGCAAAAAACCGTCGTCGCCTCGGGCTACGCCGCGGCGTTCTGATCGCCGCGCCAGCGGCCCCGGCTTTGCCCTGAGCAGCTACAGCTGCGACCCGCCTCGCCTCACCCTGTAGGAGCAGCCAGAGCTGCTCCTACAGGTGTCTGGTTGTTGCTGAGCGGGCGCGGCACGCCGGCATCAGGGCCGGCGCGCGAGCTCCGCGTCGTCGCGCGCCTTGGGCAGCAGGTCCTGCTTGGTGACCTTGAGGAAGCCCATGCTCAGCAGCGGACAGGCGACCAGGATCGACGACAGGGTCCCGATCACGATGCCGAACATCATCGCCAGCGACATGCCTTCCAGCGAACCGCCGCCGTAGAGGAACAGCGCCAGCACGGTAAGGAAGGCCACCACCGAGGTGATGATCGTGCGCGACAGCGTCTGGTTGATCGACGCGTTCAGCACCTCCATCGGCGGCGCGCGCATGCTGCGGAAGTTCTCGCGCACGCGGTCGAAGACCACGATTGTGTCGTTGATCGAGAAGCCCATCACCGACAGCAGGCCGGCGAGCACGGTCAGGTCGAATTCCTGGCCGCTGATCGCGAACCAGCCTGCCACGATCAGCACGTCGTTGAGGGTGGTGACGATGGCCGCGACCGCGAACTTCCACTCGAAGCGGAAGCCGATGTAGATCAGGAAGCCGACAACCACGAACAGGATCGCGTACAGGCCGTTCCAGGCCAGGTCGCGACCCACCTGCGGACCGACGAAGGCGCTGCTCTGGATGGTTGCGGGATTGCCGCCGGCCGACGCCGCTTCCAGCACTTCATCCGCGGTGCGCGCCGTACCGTCTGCGCTGTTCTCGCCATCCCGCGGCTGCAGCCGCACCAGCAGGTCGCTGCCGCTGCCGAAGGTCTGCACCTGGGCACCGGCGTAGCCGGCATCGGCCAGGCGCTCGCGCACGCCGTCGACATCGGCCGGCTGTTCGAAGCGCAGCTCGACCACCGTGCCGCCGGTGAAGTCGAGCGCGTAGTTGAAGCCCTTGCCGGCGATCGCAGCGATCGTGGCGACGGTGAGCAGCGCGAACACCGCCACCGACACCCAGCGCAGGCGCATGAAGTTGATATTGGGGGTGGCCGGGATCAGGCGCAGGGGAAAAATGTTCATGTGTGGTATGCCCGCGTCAGATGGCCAGGGACTTGAGCTTGCGCTTGCCGCCATAGACCAGGGTGGCGACGCCGCGCGAGACGGTCACCGCGGTGAACACCGAGGTCATGATGCCAATCACCATCGTCACCGCGAAGCCCTTGAGCGGGCCGGTGCCGAAGGCGAACAGCGCGACGCCGGCGAGCAGCGCAGTCATGTTGGAGTCGAAGATCGTGCCGGAAGCCTTGTCGTAGCCGTTGGCAATGGCCCCTCGTGGAGGCATTCCCGCCCGAAGCTCCTCGCGTATGCGTTCGTTGATCAGCACGTTGGCGTCCACCGACATGCCGATCGACAGCGCCAGGCCGGCGAACCCGGGCAGCGACATGGTAGCGCCGAAGACGCTCATCACCGCGACCACCATCAGCAGGTTGAGCAGCAGCGCGATGCAGGTGAACAGGCCGAACATCCGGTAGTAGATGCCGAAGAACAGCAGCGTGAACACGAAGGCGTACAGCACTGCCTGGGTGCCACGTTCGACGTTCTCCTTGCCCAGGCTCGGGCCGACGATGCGTTCCTCGATGAAGTCCATGGGCGCCGCCAGCGAGCCGGAGCGCAGCAGGCGCGCCAGGCCGTCGGCCTCGGCCTTCTCCAGGCCCGTGGTCTGGAACTGCTTGCCAAACACACCGTTGATGTTGGCGACCGAGATCACTTCCTCGTTGACGCGGAAGCTGCGCACCTCTTCACCGGCGGCGTTGGTGGTGACCTGCGGGACGCGCTCGATGTAGACCACGGCCATGGGCTTGCCCACGCTGACCGAGGTGAAGTCGAACATGCGCTGGCCGCCGAGGTTGTTGAGCGTCACGCTCACGGCCGGCATCCCGTTCTCGTCCAGCGTGGACTGGGCCATGACCATCTGCTCGCCCGATGCGATCACGCGCTTGGACAGCAGCACCGGCATCGGCTTGCCATCCATTCCGGTCTCGCGGCGGTAATACACGCGGGCTTCGGGCGGAACGTTGCCGCTGGCCACTGCGTCATACGGGTCACCGTCGATCACCGCGCGGTACTCGAGCGTGGCCGTGGCGCCGATCATGCGCTTGGCCTCGGCCGTGTCCTGCACGCCAGGCAGCTGCACGACCACGCGGTCGTTGCCCTGGCGGGTGATCACCGGCTCGCCGACGCCGACTTCGTCGACGCGGTTGCGCAGCGTGGTGATGTTCTGGTCGATGGCGTCGGCCGAGATCTGGTTGAGTTCGGTTTCCGGCACGCGGATGGTGATGCGGCTGCCCACGGCCTGGCGCAGCAGGGTCGGCTGGGCAGTGGCAAGCAGCGTCATCGCCCGGTCGGCATCTGCCGCATCGGCAAGCTGGGCCACGGTCGTGCCGGTGGCGTTGCGCTCCACCGAGTCGTAGCGGATACGGTTGTCGCGCAGGATCGCGCGGACTTCGTCGGCGTAGGCGTCAAGGCGCTTGTCCAGCGCCGCCTTCTGGTCGACCTGGAGCACGAAGTGCACGCCGCCCTGCAGGTCGAGGCCGAGCAGCATCGGCTTTGCGCCGAACCACGACAGCCAGTCGGGCACGGTGTCGGCAAGGTTGAGCGCGACCACGTAGTCGTCGCCCAGTTCCGGGCGCAGCGCGTCCGCGGCGCGCGTCTGGTCGTCGAGATCGAGCAGCCGGACCAGGCGCTCGCCCTCTTCCGGGGTGTCGATCGACTTCACGGTGACGCCGGCGCCAGCCAGCGCCGCCTCGATCTTTCCGTCCAGTTCGACGCCGGCGGCGGCGCCGCGGTTGGACGTGATCTGCACGGACGGGTCCTGCGGGTAGATGTTGGGCAGCGCATACAGCGCGCTCAGCAGCACCACCAACAGGATGACAATGTACTTCCAGCGGGGAAATTCGAGCATGGTCGGTTCTTGCGCGAGGTCGTCCCGCGGGCGGGAGTGACGGATTCGATTGCAGGCGCCGGTCGCGGCACGGCGCAGGCGCCGGCCGCGGTGCTTCCGGCGGGTGTCAGATGGACTTCAGCGAGCCCTTGGGCAGCACGTTGCCGATGGCGGTCTTCTGCACGCGGATTTCGACCTTGTCGGCGATCTCCACGTTGACGAAGCTGTCGCCCACGCGGCGCACCACGCCGGCGATGCCGCCGCCGATCAGCACTTCGTCGCCCACGGCCAGCTTCTCGACCATGGCGCGGTGCTCCTTCTGCCGCTTCATCTGCGGGCGGATCATCAGGAAGTACATGATCGCGAACAGCACGACCATCATGATCGGGAACTGCCAGGGGTTGGGCGCGGCGGGTGCTGCGGCCTGGGCATAGGCGGGGGCGATCAGGAAGTCGAGCAGGTTCATTCAGGGCGGTCCGTTCAGAAATCAGCTGGCAAGTATGCCACGGCAGCGTGGCGGGGCGGCCCCACCCCTCCCTGCAGGAGCAGCTATAGCTGCGACAGGAGTGTGGTCGCAGCTATAGCTGCTCCTGCGGGTGGATAACGGGATTCGAGGGGATCGGGGTTCGGGTTGCGGTTCTGGTTGCGGTCCGGCTGCGGCTCAGGGCGTCCGTGCTGCAAGGAAAGACCGCCGGAAGGCATCGAAGGTTCCCGAGGCGATTGCGTCGCGCATGCCAGCCATCAGCTTCTGGTAGTACCAGAGGTTGTGCAGGGTGCCCAGGATCGGGCCCAGCATCTCGTTGCATCGGTCCAGGTGGCGCAGGTAGGCGCGGGTGTAGCCGCCGCTGCAGGCCGGGCAGCCGCAGCCCTCCTCGATCGGCCTGGTATCGCGCTCGTATCGCGAATTGCGGATGCGCACCGTTCCGGTGGAGGTGAAGTAGTGCCCGTTGCGCGCGTTCCGCGTTGGCATCACGCAGTCGAACATGTCCACGCCGCGGGCGACGCCGTCGACCAGGTCCTCGGGCCGGCCCACGCCCATGAGGTAGCGCGGACGGTCATCGGGCAGCTGCGGGCAGGTGTGCTCGAGCATGGCGTTGCGTTCGGCCTCGGTCTCGCCCACGGCCAGGCCGCCGATGGCGTAGCCGTCGAAGCCGATGTCCTTCAACCCCGCCGCCGAGCGCGTGCGCAGGTCCTGGTGCACCCCGCCCTGGACGATGCCGAACAGCGCCGCATCGTTGCCCTCGTGCGCGCGCTTCGAGCGCTCGGCCCAGCGCAGCGACAGCTCCATCGAGCGCTCGATCACGCGCGGGTCCACCGGCTTGCCGTCGATCTGCACCGGCGGGCACTCGTCGAAGATCATCACGATGTCCGAGCCCAGCACCTTCTGGATGTGCATCGACTCCTCGGGCCCGAGGAACACCTTCGAGCCGTCGGTCGGCGCCGAGAAGGTCACGCCCTGCTCGGTGATCTTGCGGCGATGCGCCAGCGAGAACACCTGGAAGCCGCCGGAGTCGGTGAGGATCGGCCCGTCCCAGCGCGCGAAACCGTGCAGGCCGCCATGCGCTTCGATCACCTCCAGCCCGGGCCGCAGGAACAGGTGGAAGGTGTTGCCGAGGATGATCTCCGCGCCAAGGTCGCGCACCTGCCCCGGCAGCATGCCCTTGACCGTGCCGTAGGTGCCCACCGGCATGAAGGCCGGCGTCTCCACGGTGCCGCGGGGAAACGTCAGTCGCCCGCGGCGCGCGGCGCCGTCGCTGGCAAGCAGGTCGAACTTCATGCGGGACATCGAATACCAGGCTCCAATCGGGCCGCCCATTGTCGCGGAACCCGCCCGCCACTTGTAGGACCGGCCCGCCACTTGTAGGGGCGCCGCCCCCACTTGTAGGGGCGGCTATAGCCGCGACCGGAAAGGCCTTTGCCACGGATTTACGCGGAAACGGCCGGATTTACACGGATAGAGCAGGAAGTGCCGAAAAAGAAGGAAGAGCTTTTTGCCACGGATTTGCGCGGATGAACGCGGATAGAGCAGAAGCGGTGGAAGGGGCGATGCAATCAGTCGACCGGGCTCGCCATGCATACCTCAGCACCTCAAATTCCTGCTTTGGCTTGATCCGCGTTCATCCGCGCAAATCCGTGGCTAAAGAATGCTTTTCCAGCTCTTTTCGCTCTTTTCGCTCTATCCGCGTAAATCCGCGGCGTAATCCGCGTAAATCCGTGGCAAAAGCTCCTGCTCTCCTCAGTCGAAGGCGACCATCCCGTCCTCCGCAAGCCGCAGGCGCACCGGGTCGCCGGCGGCCAGGCCCAGCACGCCGGAGACATCGTCCAGGTCGACCTCGACCATCGTGCCGCCCGACAGGCGCAGGCTGGCCACGTGCCCCGGCCCGCGGAAGGCCAGCGCCACAAGCTCCGCGCGCACGGCGCCCTCGGGATCGGGCTGCAACGCGTGCGGCCGCAGCAGCACCTCGCCGCCGCGCGCCAGGCCGAGCGCCGCCGCCGGCACCAGCGCGCCGCGGCCGATGAAGCCGGCGACGAAGCGGTCCAGCGGCCGCCGGTACAGGGCCTCGGCGCTGTCCCACTGCATGATCCGGCCGCGGTCCATGACCCCGATGTGGTCGGCCATGGCGAAGGCCTCGGCCTGGTCGTGGGTCACCATCAGCACCGTGGCGCCCGACGCCTTGAGCAGCTCGCGCAGCTCGATCGCGAGCTGCTGGCGGGTGTCGGTGTCGAGGTTGGAGAACGGCTCGTCGAGCAGCAGCAGCGCAGGGCCGGGCGCCAGCGCGCGGGCCAGGGCGACGCGCTGCTGCTGGCCACCGGAGAGTTCATGCGGATAGGCGCCGCCGCGGTCCGACAGGCCGACCAGGGCCAGCATCTCCGCCACCCGCGCGCGCCGCTCTTCGCGCGCCTGGCCGCGCAGGCCGAAGGCGACGTTGGCGTCCACGTCCAGGTGCGGAAACAGCGCGTAGTCCTGGAACATCATGCCCACGCTGCGCTTCTCGGGCGGCAGCGAGACGCCCGCCGAGGCGACCCGCACGCCGTCCACGTCGATGCTGCCGCCCTGCACCGGCTCGAAGCCGGCGATCGCGCGCAGCACCGTGGTCTTGCCGCAGCCCGACGCGCCCAGCAGGCAGCCGATGTCGCCGGGAGCCAGCGACATCGACAGCTCGTCGACCACCACCCGCGCGGCGGCGCCCGCCACCGGATAGCCGACGCGGATGCCCGCGATCTGCAGCAGCGCATCGCTCACGACATCTTCTCCCGTCCATAGCGCACGCCGGTGCGCGCCAGCAGCACCACCGGCAGCAGGCCGACGGCGACGATCAGCAGCGCCGCCACCGCGCCTTCCTCATAGGTCCCGCGCGAGGCCTCGGCATACAGCCAGGTCGCCAGGGTCTCGAAATTCAGCGGGCGCAGCAAAAGCGTCGCCGGCAGCTCCTTCATCGCGTCCACGAACACCAGCAGCGCGGCCGCGGCCAGCGCCGGGCGCAGCAGCGGCAGGTGGATCCGGCGCAGCGTCGCGCCCGGCGCGTGGCCGAGGCTGGCCGCGGCCTGGTCCAGGCTGGGCGGGATGCGTGCCAGCCCCGCTTCCACGCCACCGGCGGAAATCGCCAGGAAGCGCGCCATGTAGGCCAGCACCAATGCTGCAGCGGAGCCCATCAGCAACATGCGCGGCTCCATGCCGAAGGCGCCGAGCAGCACGTTGGCGCCGTTGTCGAACCAGGCCAGCGGCAGCAGCAGGCCGATGGCCAGCACGGTCCCCGGCACGGCATAGCCGAGGCTGCCGCTGCGCAGGGCCAGCAGCGCGCCGGTGGTACGCCGCCGCCCCTGCGCCAGGCGCATCGACCAGCCCAGCACCAGGCCGGCGGCCAGGGTGACCACGGTCGCCGCCAGCGCCACGCCCACGGTATTGCGGACGCTCGCCATGAGTTGCGGCGAAATCCCGTGCTGGCCGATGCGTTCGACCGCCTCCCAGGCCAGGTAGCCCGCCGGCAGCACGAAGCCGACCAGCACCGGGAACACACCGAGCGCGATCGCCAGCGCCGCAGCGCCGCCGCGCAGTGGCTGCGGACGCATCGGCCGCGGCCGGTCGCCCACCGCGTAGCGCTGGCGGCGGCGCGCATGGCGCTCCAGCGCCAGCAGCGCGATCACGATCGCCAGCATCGCCAGCGCGATCTGCGCCGCGCCCGGCAGGTCGCTGCGCGTGACCCAGGTGGTGTAGACGGCCACCGTCATGGTCTGCACGCCGAGGAATTCGGAGGCACCGATGTCGTTGAGGACTTCCATCAGCGCAAGCGCGGTGCCGATCGCGATCGCCGGCCGCGCCAGCGGCAGGGCCACGCGCCGGAACACCTGCATGGGCGTGGCGCCGAGCACGCGCGCGGCGTCCATCAGGCCCGCGGCCTGGGTCATGAACATCGCGCGCGTGGTCAGGTAGACGTAGGGATAGAGCACGAAGCCCAGCAGCACGATGCAGCCAGCCAGGCCGCGGATGTCGGGCAGGCGGAAATCGCGCGGGCTGTCGTAGCCGAGGATGTCGCGCACCAGGCCCTGCACCGGACCGAGCGGGTGCAGCAGGTCCAGGTAGGCGAAGGCGACGATATAGGTCGGCACCGCCAGCGGCAGCAGCAGTGCCCAGGCCAGCGTGCGCCGGCCCGGGAACTCGTAGGCCGTGACCAGCCAGGCGGCGCCGGTGCCGATCGCCACCACCAGCGCGCCGACGCCGGCCAGCAGCGCCAGGGTATTGCGCGCGGCGACCGGCAGCACATAGCGGGCGACGTGGCTCCAGAGCCCGTCCTGTCCACCCTGCAGCGCGGTCCAGGCCAGGGCCAGCAGCGGCGCGACCACGACCGCGGCGATCGCGACCGCGGCCCACTGCCACGGCC
The DNA here is from genome assembly GCF_054052065.1 of Luteimonas sp. A537. Lineage (NCBI taxonomy): Bacteria > Pseudomonadati > Pseudomonadota > Gammaproteobacteria > Lysobacterales > Lysobacteraceae > Luteimonas > Luteimonas renzhihongae. Next base: position 235,919 of record NZ_JBSVRH010000004.1, on the reverse strand, counting down.
CTTCGGGCAGCCGCCTGCGCAGGCCGCGACCGGCCGGCCCGCGGGCCGGCGGATGCAGCGCATCCGCGGATGCTCCAGCCGCTGCCATTCCGCTCCGCCCTGGCGTCAGCGCGTCAGTTGTCGAAGCCGACCTTGTCGACCAGCGCGCTCGCCTCGCGGCGGTTTGCGACCACCTCGGTCAGCGGCAGCGGGTCGACGGTGAGCTCGCCGAAGCTTGCGACCACCGGGTCGAGTTCGACCCCGGCCTTCACCGGGTACTCGTAGTTGGCGCGGGCGTACAGGCTCTGCGCCTCGTCGGAGACCAGGTACTCCATCAGCGCCACGGCGTTGTCGCGGTTGGGCGAATGCGCCGCCAGCGCGGCGCCGCTGATGTTGACGTGGGTGCCGCCGCCGTCGACGTTGAAGGTCGGGCGGATGACCTTGATCGCCTCGCCCCACTGGTGCTGCTCGGAGCCCGGCTCGGCGTTCTTCATGCGGCCGACGTAATAGGCATTGGCGATGCCGATGTCGCAGATGCCGGCGAGGATGTCGCGGGCCACGTCGCGGTCGCCGCCGGCGGCCTTGCGCGCAAGGTTGTCCTTGACACCACCGAGCCAGGCTTCGGTGGCCTCGGCGCCGTGGTGGGCGATCATCGCCGCGAACAGGCTGGTGTTGTACGGGTGCTGGCCGGAGCGGATGCAGACCTTGCCCTTCCACTGCGGATCGGACAGGTCCTCGTAATGGAACGATTCAAGCTCCAGGTCCTTGTGCGCGTACAGCACGCGGTCGCGCAGCGACATCGCGAACCACTGGTCGTCGGCGCCGCGCAGATGGGCCGGGATCGCGGCTTCAAGCACGTCGGACTGCAGCGGCTGGGTGTGGCCGGCTTCGACCAGGTCGAGCATGTTGCCGGTATCGACCACCATCAGCACGTCGGCGGTGGAGCGCTCGCCTTCGGCGCCCAGGCGCTCGGACAGGCCGTCCTTGAGCAGCACGGTGTTGACCTTGATGCCGGAGCTGGCGGTGAAGGCATCAAGCAGCGGCTGGATCAGGCCGGGCTCGCGGGTGGTGTAGAGGTTGACCTCGCCGGCGTCCGAGGGCGCGGCGGTGGCGGGCGTGTCGCTCGCCGCCTGTTCGCCAGCCGTCGTCGCAGGCGCCGGATCGGCACCGCAGGCGGCGAGCAGCAGCGCCGTGCAGGCGACGGCAAGGGCGGCGCGGGGCGCGCGGAAGCGGATGTTCACGGGCATCTCCTGGTCATTGGATCGGGCCGGACGGGCCGGCGCAAATGAGAATGATACTCGACACGGCGAATTCTCACCCGTTACGGAACAGCAACATTGCGTCCCCGTAGGAGAAGAACCGGTAGCGCTCGCGCACCGCGTGCGCATAGGCCGCCAGCACGCGCTCGCGCCCGGCAAACGCCGACACCAGCATCAGCAGGGTCGATTCGGGCAGGTGGAAATTGGTGAGCAGGATGTCGGCCGACGTGATGCGATAGCCCGGCACGATGAAGATCGCGGTCTCGCCCACGAAGGGATGCATCTCGCCCTCGACGGTCGCCGACTCCATCGCGCGCACCACCGTGGTGCCGACCGCGACCACCCTGCCCCCGGCCGCGCGCGTGCGCCGCACCTGCTCCACCAGGCCCGCGCCGACGTTGATCCACTCGCTGTGCATGCGGTGCTCGCGCACGTCGTCCACGCGCATCGGCTGGAAGGTGCCGGCGCCGACGTGCAGCGTGACGTGGCCGCTGTCGATTCCGCGTGCGCGCAGTGCATCAAGCAGCGCCTGGTCGAAGTGCAGGCCGGCGGTCGGCGCCGCCACCGCCCCCGACGCGCGCGCGAACACGGTCTGGTAGCGCTCGGCGTCGTCGGCACCCGGCTCGCGCTGGATATAGGGCGGCAGCGGCATCCGCCCCGCCCTGGCCAGCCAGGGCTCCAGCCCGCCCTGGACATGGAAGCGCAGATGGTGGAAGCCGCCGTCGCGGGCCACGACCTCGGCCACCCCGCCGCCGTCGAGTTCGATCAGGTTGCCGGGCTTGGGCGTCTTGCTCGCCCCCACCTGGGCGCGGGCCTCGTTGCCCGGCAGCAGGCGCTCGATCAGGATCTCCACGCGCCCGCCGCTGCCCTGCTTGTTGCCGAACAGCCGCGCCGGAATCACCCGGGTGTCGTTGAACACCAGCAGGTCGCCGGGGCGCAGGAAACCGGGCAGTTCATGCACGTGGCGATCGTCCAGGCCGGCGTCGCCGGGGGGCACCACCAGCATGCGGCTGGCGGAACGCTCGGCCAGGGGCGCCTGCGCAATCAGGGATTGCGGCAGGTCGAAGTTGAAATCGGACTTCTTCACGCGGAGGCCTCAGCGTTGGAACTTGGTCGACAGCAGCAGGGTCGAGGTGGTGCGCTCGACGCCGTCCAGCGCGCCGATGACATCGGTGAGCTCGTCCATGTCGCCGATGGTCTGCACCACCGCCATCGCCACCAGGTCCCAGGCGCCGTTGACCGAATGCAACGCGCGCACCCCGGGCATCAGCCGCAGGGCCTCCACCACGCCGGGTGCCTGCTTGGGGAACACGGTGATCATGATCACCGCGCGGACGCGCTCGCGCTCGTGGTCGTCGCTGATGCGCACCGTATAGCCGGCGATCACGCCCATGCGCTCCAGGCGCTCGATCCGGCTTTGCACCGTGGTCCGCGACAGTTGCAGGCGGCGGGCGATGGCCGCGGTCGGCGCGCGGGCATCCTCGCGCAGCAGCGAGAGCAGGGCTTCGTCGGCGGGACTGAGCTTCATGCCGGGATTCTATCGTCGATTCGACGAAAACAGCAGCATTTGCGCGCAGATCGTACCTACCAAGCGACGAACGCATGTCGATAATAGAAGCATCGCCCGCCAAACCGGCCGGCAGACGCACAGGAGATATCGCCATGACCGACCACGTGACCGCAGCCCTCGCCCCGCTCCGCGCCCGCAAGGGCCAGCGCCGCAGCCCCGGCCTGGACGACGCCACCGTCGCGCGCTTCGCCGCCGGGCATCCGGACCTGGTCGCCGCGATCGACGCCGCCGCGGCCGAATTCGCGCGCATCGAGTCCGAAGCCGCCGACCTCCTCGACCTCGACGAGGACGCGCAGGTCCAGGCCGTGCAGGCCGGCTACGTCAACTTCTATCCGCAGGACGGCGTGAACCCCTACGTTGCGCTCACCGCGCGCGGCCCCTGGATCGTGACCCTGAAGGGCGCGGTGCTGTACGACACCGGCGGCTACGGCATGCTCGGCTTCGGCCACGCGCCGCAGCCGGTGATCGACGCCATGGCCAAGCCGCAGGCGCTGGCCAACGTCATGACCCCCAACCTGTCGCAGCTGCGGCTGGATCGCGCGCTGCGCAAGGAGATCGGGCAGACGCGCGGAGAGTTCCCGTACGCCGCCATCATGTGCCTCAATTCCGGCTCCGAGTCGGTGTCGCTGGCGGCGCGCATCGCCGACACCAACGCCAAGACGATGACCGACGCCGGCGCCCGCCACGCCGGCCGCGCGATCAAGCGCCTGGTGGTCAAGGGCGCCTTCCACGGCCGCACCGAGGCCCCGGCGCTGTACTCCGATTCCACCCGCAAGGCCTACCAGGGCGCGCTGGCCAGCTACCGCAACGAGGACAGCGTGATCGTGGTGGCTCCGTACGATATGGACGCGCTGAAGCAGGCCTTCGCCGACGCCGACGCCAAGGGCTGGTTCATCGAGGCGATGTTCCTGGAGCCGGTGATGGGCGAAGGCGACCCGGGCCGCAGCGTGCCGGTCGATTACTACGCCGCCGCGCGCGAGCTCACGAAGGCGCACGGTTCGCTGCTGCTGGTCGACTCCATCCAGGCCGGCCTGCGCGCCACCGGTGCGCTGTCGATCGTCGACTACCCCGGCTTCGAGGGCCAGGAGGCGCCGGACATGGAGACCTATTCCAAGGCGCTCAACGCGGGCCAGTTCCCGCTCTCGGTGCTTGCGGTGAACGCGCGCGCCGCGGGCATCTACAAGCGCGGCACCTACGGCAACACGATGACCGCCAATCCGCGCGCGGCCGATGTCGGCGTGGCGGTGCTGGGCATGGTGACGCCGGAGGTGCGCGCCAACATCCGCACGCGCGGCACGCAGGCGCTGGAGAAGCTCGAGGCGCTGAAGGCGGAGCTGGGCGGGCTGATCACCAAGGTCCAGGGCACGGGGTTGCTGTTCTCCTGCGAGCTGGCGTCGGGCTTCAAGGGTTACGGTGCGGGCTCCACCGAGGAGTGGCTGCGCGAGAACGGTCTGGGGGTGATCCATGGCGGCGAGAATTCGCTGCGCTTCACTCCGCGCTTCGAGATGGGCGAAGACGAGCTGGACCTCGTGGTGTCGATGGTGAAGCGCGCGCTGCAGGAAGGCCCGCGGGTCAAAGCCACGGCCTGAGGCCGCTCACTCCGGGCCGCCGCGAGTGGCGGCCCGGATGTCGCAGCTTCCAGGGGCGAGGCCTTAGTGGGAGCAGCTATAGCTGCGATCCGGAGCTCGGTCACCGGAATAGCGCCGCCTTGCGTCTTCCAGGATCACGCGCGCCTCCGCGGCATCGCCCCAGCCTTCCAGGCTGACGACGTCGCCGGCCTCTGGCGCGGGCAACTGCTTGTAGACACGGAAGAAGGCTTCGATGCGCTCGCGATCGGAGACCGGAAGGTCGGCGAGGTCGCGGATGTCGGCATAGGCCGGATCGACATCATCGGCCGGCACGCCAACCAGCTTGTGGTCCATTGCGCCGCCGTCGACCATCCGCAGCACCGCCACCGGCCGGAAGCGCAGCAGCACGCCGGGTGGCAGCGGAGCGCGGGTAAGAACGAGGGCGTCGAGCGGATCGCCGTCGCCTGCGAGCGTGGAAGGCAGCGCGCCGTAGTTGGCCGGATAAACGACCGGCATCACGAGGAAGCGGTCGACGAAGACCAGGCCGCCGGAAGCGGTCTCGAACTTGGTGGCGCTGCCAGCCGGAATCTCGACCAGGAGGACGGCTTCGCCACTTCCAGGCGCCGGCTGGGCGACCGAGAGGGGATCGCGGGCCGCGGGCGCTTGCGGGGCGCCCTCGGAATGGCCGGGCAACGGGCCCGACTGCACGCCCAAGGCGAGTGTTGGCATGGCCACGGCGCAAAGCGCAATCGTTGGCACCGCCGCGGCGCAGAGCGCCAGGATCGCCGCGGCTCGCCGCACGAACTGTCCGGCGCGCGCCGTCACGTCGCTACTCCCAGCAGCGATCACGACGTCCCTTGAGGGTCGCCTCGCGCGCGCAATCACGCTGATCGATCCGGCCCTCGCGATGCTCGATCAAGCTGCGTCCGGACTCGCGGTCGCCAAGCAGCGAGAAGGCGTCGTACAGGCGGCCGGTGGCGGTGCGCGCTTCATAGCGCAGGGTGTCGCCATCGATGCGCACCACCTGGAACAGCTGGGTGTCCTCGGCCACCGGATCCATGGTTTCGCGCGCCTCCGGCGACAGCCGGTACTGCTTTGCACCGACCACGCTGACCACGTACTGGGGCGTGCCCTGCCCTTCGACCAGGCCGCCGCGACGGCCGTAGACATGGTCGTGGCCCTGCAGCACCAGGTCGACGCGATGGCGCTCCAGCACCGGCAGGATGTGCTCGCGCAGCAGGACGTTGTCGCGATCCTGGCGCGGCGAGAACATCGGCTGGTGGATGGCGACGATCGACCATGCCTGCGTGCTGTCGCGCAGCACGCCGTCAAGCCAGGCGGCCTGCGCTTCGGCGGTACCCAGGTCCAGCGCCGAAGTGCCATCGAGCACCACGAAGCGTGCGTCGTGCATGTCGAACCAGTAGGTCGTGGCCGCAGCACCCGGCGCGCCGTTGTCCGGCAGGTCGTAGACGTGCGGCCAGTGGTGGCCGAGTACGCGCCGCTCCTGCGGGGTGTCTTCGAACTCTTCGAAATACTCGTGGTTGCCGGTCACCGGCGCGACCAGCATGGTCGATGCCACCGGCGCGACCGCGTCGAACCACTCGCCCCATTCGTTGTCGTCTTCGCCGTCGCCGCCGCTGACCTGGTCGCCGGTGAACAGCGCAAGGCGTGCGTCCGGCGCATGGCGCAGGGCTTCCAGGACCACGCGCGTGGAATGGCTCGCGTTCTTGTTCTGGGTGTCGCCGAAATAGAGGAACTCAAGCGCGCTGACCGGCGCCGCCGCGGTGCGCATCTGCCGCCAGGGGCTCCACCAGCCCTTGGCACCCTGCACGCGGAAGGCGTAGAGCGTATCGGGCTGAAGACCGGTGACTTCGACCTGGTGCTGGTGCGACAGGCGCTGTTCGATGTCGAGCGCGCGCGTGGCGGCGGGCAGACGCCTGGCCTCGCCCATGTCCGGCGTGTCGCCGGCGACAGCGAGCTCGAGCAGGGGCGCGTCCACGCCCGCCGCGGTGCGCCACGACACCTGGAATCCACGCGAAGGATCCGCTGCCGGCGAGGCCACGATCCGGTCGGGGCGGGCCGCGGGCGCGTAGCGGGCGTCGCCCGCCGGCACCAAGGTGTTGGGCTCGAGCGTGCGCGCGCCGTCGGCCACGTCGCGCGCGATCGCAGCGGCGGGCAATGCCAGCGGTAGCGCGACCAGCGCCGACAGCAACAGCGCGCGCAGGCCGTCCGTCATCGCCACTGACGACCTGGCGGAGCTCCGTGATGAAGTCGCGACGCGCGCCGCCATCAGCGCGCGCACGCAGGCAGTGCCAGCGCCGAAGCGATGTCGCTCCAGCTGATCGCCACCGCGCCCTGGTCGTCATGCACCGCGTACAGCACGCCATCGGGGAATTGCGCGGTCGGCACGTCGTGCAGCCAGATGCCGTCGGTATTGGCCACCGTCGGGCCAGCGACGGCGCCGGCGTGCGCCAGCGAATCGCGTTCGAACAGATGGAACGCGGTGCGGCCCTTGCCCTGCTCGGTGGTGATCCACCAGCCGCCGCCATCGGCACAGGTCTTGAGCATGATGCCCTCGGCCTGGGCCTGCAGGAATTCGCCGCCGATGGTGCGGCCGCTGAAGCTGCCGGCCAGGTCGTAGACCTTGAATTCGTTGGCGTAGGTCTCGTCCTCCTCGGCCACCAGCAGGCGGTCGTTGGCGGGGTCACCCCACAGCGATTCGACCACGCGCAGGGCACCGTCGGGCGTGGTGTCGCCGAAGGCCGCGATGTGACTCGCGCGGTAGCCGCCGCCATCAGCCGCGGCTGCGAACGCGAAGCGGTGGACGCGCCGATCGAGCTCGGCCAGCGGCGGCAGGATGTCCTCGCCCTCGGCGTCTTCCCCGGCCATGTAGGCGTCGGTGACGTAGACCTCGTAGCCACCGTCCACCTGGTTCACCCACAGGCCGTAGGGCAGCTGCAGCACGTCGGCGCCGAACTCGGCGACGGTCTCCATGCCGGGCAGGCGCAGCACCTGCACGCGGTGGTTGTCGCGTTCGACCACGAAGGCCAGGTCGTCGGCCACGGCGATGCCGTTGGGGCGGTCGAACTGCCCCGCGCCCGCGCCGCGCTCGCCAACGTGGCGTACCAGCGCACCGGTGGCGCCGTCATACACCACCAGCCGGTGGGTGGACTTGGCGGTGGCGAGCAGCAGCACCTGGCCATCGGGCCCGGTCCAGCTCGCGACCGAATCGATGTTGTCCTCCGGCGTCATCGGCGTGGCGAAGGCTTCGGGCACGGCCGCCGCTTCGGTCACGCCATCGGTGCGCGCGGCCTCGCGGGCGCGGTCGGCGCGGTCCTCCACGTCCTCGGCCGGGGTGCCTGTGCCCGCGGCATCGGCCGGCTCCTGTCCGGCACCGCAGGCAGCGAGCGAAAGCGCCAGGGTGCCGGCGGCCAGTACGCGCCAGCCGGCGCGGCGGTTGGTGACGTCATGCATTGCGTGCATCCTCAGAAGTTGACCTTGACGCCAAGCGTGTAGCTGCGTCCGTAAAGCTCGTTCTGCAGCGTGAAGTCGCTCGAGCCCTGGTAGAGCTCCAGCGGTTCGTCAAGCAGGTTGGACGCCTCGAAGTACAGGCCCCAGTTGTCCGCGACCTTGTAGTCCAGGCTGAAGTCGAGCTGGGTGTTGGGCGCGACCCAGAGATCGTAGCGGGCGTCGTCACCGATTTCGTCCAGGTATTCGCTGCGGTGCACCGCTGCCAGTCGCGTGCTGATGCGCTCGTTCTCCCAGCCGATGTGGGCGCTGTACAGGCGCTCTGACGACAGCGGCAGCGCGTACTTTTCGGTGCCGGCGACGAATTCGGTGTCAAGCCACGTACCGCTCAGGCCGACCAGCAGGCCACTCCAGGCACCCGGCAGGAAGTCGAGCTTCTGCTGCCAGTTGAGTTCGACGCCGAACACCTCGGCATCCTCGCCGTTGATCGGGGTGGTGACGTCGAAGCCCGGGAACGCGGGGTCGCTGTCGGTCCAAGTCTCGACGATGTAGCCGTCGATCGACTTGTGGAAGATGCCCGCGGAGAAGATGCCCGATTCACCGATGTAGCGCTCGAACGACAGGTCGAAGTTCAGCGACTCGTATGGATCGAGCTGCGGATTGCCCAGGCTGACCTCTTCGTCGTCGCGGTTGATGCTTGCGCGCGGCGAGATGTCACCGAAGGTCGGGCGGGCGACGGTCTTGGTGACCGCGCCGCGCAGCACCCAGTCGTTGCCGGTGTCGTAGCGCAGGTGCAGGCCCGGCAGCACGCTGGTGTAGGAACTCGAGGCCGAGGTCGGGCTGGCGGTGAGTTCGCCGTCTTCGTCCAGGTCGACCATCCAGCCAGTGGCGTCGAACTCGGTGCGCTCAACGCGCGCACCGGCGATCACCCGCAGGTTGCCGAAGTCCATCGTGCCCATCAGGTAGGCGGCGAGCACGTCTTCGCTCGCGGTGTAGTCCTCGACCAGCGAGATCATGGTGTTCGCGCCCACGTCGCCGGGGCGCGCGGAGAACGCGCCGCGGTTGTCGCGCAGGAAGCGGCGCATGGCGCCCGAGGACAGGCCGTCGCCCATGTCACCGTGGCGGTAGCCGGGCGAGCCCGTGGTCCAGCCGCCCAGGTCGATATCCGGCCCGATGCGGTATTCGGCCTCGTCGACGTTGACGTCACGATCGCGCCAGCGTCCCAGGAAGCCGCTCTTGAGCGTCACCGCCTCGCCGGTCCAGGTGAAGTCGAACTTCGCGCTCAGCGACTCGTCGTCCACCTGCTTGGGCGCCACCACCAGACGGTCCAGGCCGTAGTTGGCGTTGCGCAGCCATGCATCGCCACCGGCCGGGTCGATGACGTCGAACGACGGCAGCCGGCCCGGGCCTACGCGGACAGACATGTCGTCCTCGCCCAGGTACTCGAAGCGCATCTCGACCTCGTCGTCCACGCGCTCGCGGGCCTTGGTATAGCCGAGCTGGTAGTCGAACTGCGCGTTGCCGCGGCGGTTCATGCCGCCCACGCTGGTGGTGAAGGTGTCTTCTTCCTTGGTGCGGTAGCGCAGGCGGCGGCCGAAGTCGTCGGCGGAAATGCCCTCCACCGTCCAGCTTTCGCCGTCGTAACCGGCAATGTCGCCCTCGCCCACCGGGATGATGTGGTTCTGGCGGGTCTCGGCATCGGTGAAGTCGGTATACAGCGTGCGCAGGTAGTACTGGTTGTCATGGTCCGGGCGCCAGTCCAGGTTGAGGTTCACGCCGGTGCGCTCGCGGTTGATCGTGTACTTGCGCTGCTGGATCTCGACCGGGGTCAGGCGGTCGCCGGTGACGTCCTCGAACTGGTCGTCGTATTCGACCTCGATGTTGTCACTCTCGTAATCGCGGTCCTGCCAGCTCAGGCCGAAGGCCACACCGAAGGTGTCGTTGTAGACGTCGCTGAAATTGAACGCAGCCTTGGGGCTGGTCTCGCCGCTGAGGTTCTGGTGGCTGGCCTCGGCCTTCAGGCGCATGTCGCGACCGTTGCGGTCGAAGGCCGACGCCGACTCGACCAGGATCATGCCGCCCAGCGAATCGCCCGGCATGTCCGGGGTCGGGGCCTTGACCACGGTCAGGCGCTCGGTCGAGTCCGAGGGGATCACGTCCAGCGGCGCGGCGCGGCTGCTGTCCTCTGGCGTACCCATGCCGATGCCGTCCACCATCACCGAGTTCTGCGCCGCATCCAGGCCGCGGATCACCACGTAGCGGCCCTCGCCCTGGTCGCGGGTGACGCTGATGCCGGGCAGGCGCGACAGCGACTCGCCGACGTTCTGGTCCGGGTACTGGCCCATGGAGTCGGCGGACACCGTGTCCTGGATGGCGTCCGACGCACGCTTGAAGTCGATGGCACGCATCTGCGACTCGAACTGGCCGCGGACCTCGATGGCTTCAAAGTTCACTGCATCAAGCGCGGCCGCGGTGGGGCTTTCGGCGGGCGCCGGGGCGGATGGTGCCTCCTGGCCCATGGCTGCGCCGGAGGCGCTCAGGGCCAGGGTGGTGGCGATGGCAAGGTGCAGCGGATGGCGCTTGGTCACGGCGGGAAGACTCAAGGTGTGATCGATGGGTGCACACGGTATTACCGGCTTGTTTCAATCCGGTTACCGCAGTCACATGCCCGCCACGCGCTAGACTCTTCCCCATGAAAATCGTCGAAGTCCGCCACCCGCTGGTCCAGCACAAACTCGGCCTGATGCGCCGTGCCGACAACAGCACCAAGACCTTCCGCGAGCTCACCGGCGAGGTCGCCGCGCTGCTGACCTACGAGGCCACGGCCGACCTCGAATGCGAAGACGCCGAGGTCGAGGGCTGGGCCGGGCCGGTGCGCGTACGCCGCATCAAGGGCCGCAAGGTCACCCTGGTGCCGATCCTGCGCGCGGGCCTTGGCATGCTGCACGGCGTGCTGGAGCTGATCCCGGCCGCCAAGGTCGGCGTGGTCGGCATCAAGCGCGACGAAAGCACGCTGGACGCCGTGCCCTATTACGAGAACCTGGTCGGCGACATGGCCGACCGCACCGCACTGGTGCTCGATCCGATGCTCGCCACCGGCGGCACCCTCATCGCCACCGTCGACATGCTCAAGGCCGCCGGCTGCACGCGCATCAAGGGCCTGTTCCTGGTGGCCGCGCCCGAAGGCCTGCGCGCACTCGAAGCCCGCCATCCGGACGTCGAGGTCTATACCGCCTCCGTCGACGAACGCCTCAACGATCTCGGCTACATCCTCCCCGGCCTCGGCGACGCTGGCGACAAGATCTTCGGCACCCGCGCCTGATTCCAGCCGTCGGCACGTCCGGCACTGCCGGCCGCGGGTGTCCGCACCGCGCTGTTCCCCGCGTTGCCCTGCGGTGTGGCCACTCCATCGCTGACGTCGAACGTTCCGCCGATTGGCGGCGGGCCCGCACCAGGGCCCGCGCAGATGGCTGGGACCTGGCTGTTCGGCCGCTACCGGCTGGAACCCGCGCTCAGGCGCCTGCACGCCGACGGCCGCACGCGCGAGCTCGATGCCCGTGCGCTGGTGGTGCTGGAATGCCTGCTGCGCCACGCGGAGCGCGTGGTGCCGCGCGCGACGCTGACCGCGGAGGCATGGCCGGACGCGGATGCGGTACTCGACAGCGCGGTCTCGAAAGTGATGCGGCGGCTGCGCACCGCGCTGGGTGACAGCTCGGGGCACGTGCTGCAGACGATCTACGGCGAGGGCTATCGCCTGGCACTTCCGGCCGTGCAGCTGGGTCCGGCCCCTCCCCGGCCGCCGGAGCCTGCCTCCCGGCGAACGCCCCCGGCACACGCCAGGGCCGCAGCCAGTCCGGCGGAGCCACCATCCGCGCCGGGGCCGCCCACGGCTACGGGGCGCGCGCGCGACGCATGGCGGGTCTGGCTGCCCTGGCTCATTGCCGCGACCACGACCCTGGTCGCCCTGCGCCTCGCCTGGCTGCTGCTGCGACGGGGCGGCGGCGGCTGAAGCTCAGCCCGCGGCGCCGAGGCTCCTCGCCTGCAGTCGCGCGATCTGATGCGCGCCGACAAAGCGCCCGCGCTCATCGCGTCCAAGCTGAGCCATCGCATGGGTCGGATCATGGGTAAAGAACAGGTGCACGTTGCGCGCCAGCTTGTCTTCCAGGAAGGCCTGCTTTTCGTCGATCAGGGTCTCCGCACAGCGGTCGTAACCCATGGTGATCGGCACGTGCACCCAGGGCATCCCGGGCACCAGGTCGGCGCAGAACACCACGCCGCCGTGGTGGCCGTCATCGCGCAACTCGGGGCCCAGCACCTCGGCCAGCATCATTCCCGGGGTATGGCCGTGGCTCCAGTGGAAGCGCACCGCGTCGCCCAGCGCCGGCGTGCGATCGCCGTCGACCAGCTCCACGCGGCCGCTTGCCTCAAGCAGCGGCAGCAGTCCAGGGATGTAGCTGGCGCGGTCGCGCGGATGCGGATCATGTGCGCGCTGCCACTGCTCGCGGCCGATGACGAAGGTGGCGTTGGGGAACAGCAGCTCCGGCTCCGCGCCTTCCTTCCAGGCCGACAGCAGGCCGCCGGCATGGTCGAAGTGCAGGTGGCTGAGCACCACCACGTCGATGTCCTCATGGCTGAAGCCCGCCTCGCGCAGGGAGTCCAGCAGCACGTGGCCCTCGCCGCCGATGCCGTAGCGCTCGCGCAGCTTCGGCTCGAAGAAGGCGCCGATGCCGGTCTCGAACAGCACCGTGCGGCCGTTGAGCGGCGTCGCGAGCAGCGCGCGCGTGGCCAGCGGGATGCGATTGGCGTCGTCCGGCGTCATCCACTTCGACCACATCGCCCGCGGCGCGTTGCCGAACATGGAACCACCGTCCAGGCGCTGGGTATTGCCTTCGATCGACCAGAGTTTCACGTCAGGACTCCTTGTGCGGCTGCGACCCGGCCAGCCGCGACGCAACCCGGCTCTTTTGTAGGAGCAGCTAGCTGCTCCTACTGCGGGGGTGCTTCGTTGGGCTGGACCTGGGCTTTGCCTACGGGGTTGCGGGGGTCGGTGCCGGCTTCGAGGCGGTTGTTGGCGATGTCCCAGGCCACGGTCTGGAAGTTGCCCCAGACGTCGCTGGAGCGGCGGCCGTCGGTCGCTTCGTCCTCGGGGCGCTGGACCACGTGGCCCATGGCGCGCAGGGCCTGCGCGGTGGCGGCGTCGAAGGTGCCGCCCTCGGCCTGGATCGCGTCGGGCATCCACTGGTGGTGGTAGCGCGGCAGCGCGGCGACGTCGGCCGCCGACAGGCCCGCGTCATAGCCCAGCACCCCCAGCAGCACCATGGTGATGATGCGGCTGCCGCCGGGCGTGCCGAGCACGGCGACCTTGTCGTCGGAGACCATGAAGGTCGGCGTCATCGAGCTCAGCATGCGCTTGCCCGGCTCCGGCGCGTTGGCGTCGTAGCCCATCACGCCGAAGGCGTTGGGCGTGCCCGGCTTGAGCGCGAAGTCGTCCATCTCGTTGTTGAGCAGCACGCCGGTTCCCGGCGCCACCAGGCCCGAGCCGTACAGCAGGTTCACGGTCTGCGTGGCGCCGACCCGGTTGCCCTCGGCGTCGATGATCGAGAAATGCGTGGTTTCGTCATCCTCGAGCGGCGTCGGCGCGCCGGACAGCAGCTCGCTGGGCGTGGCCTTGCCGGGATGGATCGTGGAGCGGAGGCCGGCGGCGTAGTCGGCGCTGGTGAGCAGGCGCTGCGGCACTTCCACGAAGTCCGGGTCGCCGAGGTAGAAAGTGCGGTCGCGGTAGGCGCGGCGCATCGACTCCACCACCAGGTGGGTACGCTCGGATTCCGGCAGCGCGTCCAGGTCATACGGCGCCAGGATCTGCAGCATCTGCGCCAGTGCGATCCCGCCCGACGACGGCGGCGGCGCGGTCACGATGTCCCAGTCGTGGTAGCGGAAGCGGACCGGGTCACGTTCAAGCACGCGATACGCGGCAAGCTCGTCGGCGGTCCAGGCGCCGCCTTCGGCGTTGACGCCCGCCACCAGCTTCGCGCCCACGTCGCCGCGGTAGAAGCCGTCGAAGCCCTTTTCGGCCAGCAGTTCAAGCGTCCGCGCCAGGTCTGGCTGGCGGAAGACGTCGCCCTCCGCGATCGGGCGGCCGGCAGCCAGGTAGACCTCGCGCGTGCCGGGATAACGCTCCATCACCGCGCTGCGCGCCGCATAGCCGCGGGCCATGCGCGCGTATACCGGGAAACCCTCGCGCGCGATGCGGATCGCCGGCGCCAACGTGCGCGAAAGCGGCAGCCTGCCGTAGTTCCGCTGCAGGTGCACGAAGGCGGCCGGTAGGCCGGGGATGCCGGCCGACCAGGCGCCGTTGGTGGCCCGGTCGCGGTCGAAGCCGCCCTCGGCATCGAGATAGCGCTCGGGCGTCGCCGCCGCCGGCGACGTCTCGCGCGCATCAAGGAACACATCGCGGCCGGCCGCGGCATCGTGCAGCAGGAAGAAGCCGCCGCCGCCGATGCCCGAGCTGATCGGCTCGACCACCGAAAGCACCGCGGACACCGCGATCGCGGCGTCGAAGGCGTTGCCGCCGTCGGCCAGCACCGCCATCCCGGCGTCGGTGGCCAGCGCGTGCGCGGACGCGATCGCGGCCCCTGGCGGATGCGCGGCCGGAGCCGTGGATGCGGGAGCGGTCGCGGCCGACGAGTCGCCGCCGGCCAGTGCAACGGCCGGCGCCAGCGCGAACGCAAGCAACAGCGCCGCGTGACGCAGCAATGTGGTGGTGTTCATGCGGCCTGCTCCTTCAGCCGCATCAGTTTCGCAAGCAGCTGGTCGTGGGATTCGGGGATGTCGGGGTCCGGATCGATGCATTCGACCGGGCACACCACCACGCACTGCGCTTCATCGAAATGCCCCACGCACTCGGTGCAGCGCGCGGGGTCGATCACATAGATGGTTTCGCCCTGCGAAATCGCGTCGTTCGGGCAGGCCGGTTCGCAGACGTCGCAGTTGATGCAGAGCTCGTTGATGCGCAGTGCCATCGGGCCATTGTAGACCCTGCACGCGCGGTCCGCCGCCGGGCCTGGACGGCCGGCGGCGGCAGCGCGGCGACGCCTTACCTGGCTTCGACGAACACGAATTCCACGCCCGAGTGAGCCACAGCCGTGGCCACGCGGTCGCGGTCGGCGGCGGCGCCGATGAACACCACGCGCACGCCCTTCATGGTGTCGGGCGAGACGTCCGCGAACGCCTGCACGATGATGTCGGCCATCTTCGACGAGTCCGAGGACGCGTAGGCAAGCATGTTGCCGCGCACGATGCCGCGCGCCACGTCCGAGCTGGCCTTCTCCTGCAACCGGCCGTAGGAACCCGCGTCGGCATCTTCATCACCGGTGCTCGCAGGCAGGTAGTACACATAGGGCTGGTTGGCGATGCCGTCCATGTTCCGGGTCACCACGTCGGACACGTAGTCGCGCCAGGCGCTGTCGTCGGCGGTGGCGGGGGCGGTCAGCGGCGCTGCCACGGTCGCGACCACGGCCTCTTCCTTTTTGCAGGCGGCAAGCAGCGGCAGGGCAAGGCAGGCGGTCAGCACGAGTCGGGTGATGGTCTTCATTTCTGTGTCCCCAGGTATTCGGTGATGGTGGTTGTGATCAGTCTAGCTCGCGTCGCCATTCGGCCTGCAGCGCTTGGGCCACCGCCGCGGGTACGAATCCCGAGATATCGCCGCCAAGGCGGGAGATCTCCCGCACCAGCGAGGAGGAAATGAAGCCGTACTGCTCCGCCGGCGTCAGGAACAGCGTCTCCACCTCGGGTATCAGGTGGCGGTTCATGCTCGCAAGCTGGAATTCGTACTCGAAGTCCGACACCGCGCGCAGGCCGCGCAGCAGCACGCCGCCGCCGACTTCGGCCACGAAATGGGCGAGCAGCGAATTGAAGCCCATGACTTCGACGTTGCGGTGCGAGGCCAGCGCCCCGCGTGCAAGCTCGACCCGCAGGTCGAGCGACAGCGCCGGGCCCTTGGCCGGGCTTTCGGCAACGCCCACGATCAGCCTCTCGAACAGCGGCGCGGCGCGGTCGACCAGGTCCACGTGGCCGTTGGTGATCGGATCGAACGTGCCTGGATAGACCGCGATCCTGTTTCTGGCTGTGCTCATGCCGTGGCTGTGCCGTGGTTGGGATGCTGGGGCCAGCCGGAGTGTATCAGCGCCACGCAGTGCCGGTTCAGCCCGTGGCCCCGCGGCGGAAAAGTGCGTGGCGGGCGTCGCGGGTCCCGGATTCACGGTGCAGGCGCCAGCCCGCTCCCGGCGCGACCTGCATGCCTGGCGGCGACTCCAGGTAGAGCCACGCATCGGGGGCCAGCCACGGCTCCAGGCCTGCCATCACTCCATCCCACGGACCATCGGCGAATGGCGGGTCGATGAACACCAGGTCGAAGCGGCCGTGCAGCGGCGCGCGCAGCAGCTCCAGCGCATCGGCCCGCAGCACCGTCGCGGCCCCGCCCGTGCCGAGGCGCGCACAGGTTTCGCGCAGCGACTCCGCCAGCGCCGGGTCACGCTCGACCAGCAATGCCTCGCCCGCGCCACGCGACAGCGCCTCAAGTCCCAAGGCACCGCTGCCGGCGAACAGGTCCAGCACGCGCACGCCGGCGAGCATCGGCTGCAGCCAGTTGAACAGGGTCTCCCGGGCGCGGTCGGACGTCGGCCGGAGCCCAGGCGCGGACGCCACCGGCAGCTTCGATCCACGCCAGCGGCCGCCGATGATGCGCACGCTGCCGGAGGGCGCGGCGCGCCTGGGAGTTCGGGAGGCCGGTGATATCATGACGCGGCATTGTCCGCGCTTGCGCGTCGACGCGCACCCTCCCCCTTTCTTGCCTGGTCCGATTCGCGATGGTCAGCTTCTTCCGCCGCTGGAAACCCGACGCCGACAAGGCCAAGCAGGGGAAAGACGACGGCGCTGCGTCAAGCGCATCAAGCGCCGCCGCAGAGGCCATCGAAGCCGCGAGGGCCATGGGCGCCGCCGCCGACCCGGCCCCGGTGCCGCCGCCGCCGATGTCGCAGCCCCTCCCGCCGACTCCAATGCCGGACCCCGCCCCCACCACCCCCCTTGTGGGAGCCGCTATGGCGGCGAATGCCCCTCCGGCCCTCGTGGAACCCTCCTCCGGAACCGATACCTCGTCGACCACGCAGGAAAAGCCCGCCGCCGCCCCCGGAAAAACCGGCTGGCGCGAGCGCCTCAGCGGCAGCGGCATCGCCCGTGGCCTCGGCGGCCTGTTCGCGCGCAACCCGCGCCTGGACGACGACCTCCTCGACGAAATCGAAACCGCGCTGATCACCGCCGATGTCGGCGTCGCCGCGACCACCGGCCTGGTCGAATCCCTGCGCAAGCGCATGAAGGCACGCGAGTTCGCGGACGTCCCTGCGCTGCGCACCGCCCTGCGCGCCGACCTCATCGCACTCCTCGAGCCGGTCGCGCGTCCCCTGGTCATCGACCCCGCCAACAGGCCCTTCGTGATCCTGACCGTCGGCGTCAACGGCGTTGGCAAGACCACCACCATCGGCAAGCTCGCCAAGCGCTTCAAGGACGAGGGCCGCGGGGTGATGCTGGCCGCCGGCGACACCTTCCGCGCCGCCGCCGTGGCCCAGCTCCAGGCCTGGGGCGAACGCAACGGCGTGACCGTGATCGCCCAGGGCCAGGACGCCGATGCCGCCTCGGTGGCCTTCGACGCCCTGCAGGCCGCGCGCGCGCGCGGCACCGACATCCTGATCGCCGACACCGCCGGCCGCCTGCATACGCAGCAGGGCCTGATGGCCGAACTGTCGAAGATCAAGCGCGTGCTGGGCAAGCCCGACGGCGGCGCACCGCATGAAGTGCTGATGGTGATCGACGGCACCACCGGCCAGAACGCGATCAGCCAGCTGCGTCACTTCCATGCCGCCGCCGGGGTCACCGGCCTGGTGGTGACCAAGCTCGACGGCACTGCCAAGGGCGGCGTGTTGTTCGCACTGGCGCGCGAGTTCAACATCCCGATCCGCTTCGCCGGCATCGGCGAGCGCCCCGAAGACCTGCGCGTGTTCGACGCCGAGGCTTTCGTCGACGCCTTGCTGCCGGAGGCGCTGGGGGCGTGAGGCTGCGTCGCGGGCTCGCGCTCGCCGCAGGCATCGCCGGGATCGCGCTGCTGCTCGTCGTACTGGCGGCGGCGCTTGTGATGCAGCCGCAGCGCCTGGCACGCCTGGTACTCGGCGGCGTGGGCGACGGCCTTGGCCTGGACATCAGCTTCGAAGGCGAAGCGCGCTACCGCCTGCGCGGCACGCCGATGCTGGAAGTACACGGTGTCGTGGTTCGCCAGCCCGGCGACGCCGAACCGCTGCTGCGTGCGTCGCGCGTCCTTGTCGCGCTGCCGTGGTCAACCGTGCGCACGCGCGGCGCGCCGCTGGCGCTTGAGCGCATCGAACTCGACGCTCCCGTCCTCGACCTGCCACGACTGCAGGCGTGGCTGGCCTCGCGCCCGCCGGGCGAAGGTGGCCTGCCTTCGCTGTCCGATGGCGTGACCGTGCGCGACGGCCGCGTGTTCGCCGACGGCTGGGAACTGCAGGGCCTGCAGCTGCGACTGCCCGGCTTCCGCGCCGATGCGCCGCTGGCCGCCCACGCCCGCGGCAGCCTCGCCATCGCGTCGCCCGCGCGGATCCACTTCAACCTGCACCTGGCCGCAAGCAAACCCGCGAACGGCGTCGGCATCGGCGTGCGCGGACGGGTGCGCGTGGAGCACGCGGACTGGTCGCTGCCCGCATTCGTCACCGCCTCCGGGCCGCTGCGGATCACGGACGGTCGCGTGCACGTCACGCCCCTGCGCCTTGGCGCCCACGCGGAATTCCGCGGCGACGGCGAACCGTTTGTCTTCGCCCTTGGCGCACACGGCCCCCTGCGCCTGCGCAACGGCAGCTGGACACTGGTTCCACTCGGCGTTGCCCTGCGTGGCGATGGCGTCGTGCCAACCTTCCATGCCCACGGCCGCGCCGCCCTCGGGCGGGCACTGCTGCTGGAACTCGAGGGTGCGATGGCCGAGTGGCCCGAAGCATGGCCGGCGTTGCCGGCGCCGCTGGGCACGTCGACCTCGCCGCTCGCCTTCTCGCTCGACTACGCCGGCGCGATGGACCTGGCCGATCCAGCCAACCTGCGACTTTCGCGCGACGAGGCACGCGCCGAAATAGACGCGCGCACGTTCGACGTCCTCGAGTGGATGGATGCCGCGGCTGCCGGATCCCCGCTGCCACCGCTCCGTGCGCGCGCCAGCGCGCCGCGGATCGAGGTCCCCGGCGGCACGCTGCATGGCGTTGAAATCAGCATCGATCCGGGTGACGCGCAATGAACGCGCATGCCGGGACCGATGCCTGCGACGCCTTCGCCGCGCCCCTGCTTGACTGGTTCGATGTCCACGGGCGCCATGACCTGCCCTGGCAGCATCCGCGCACGCCCTACCGCGTCTGGCTGTCGGAGATCATGCTGCAGCAGACCCAGGTGCGCGTGGTGCTGCCGTATTTCGAACGCTTCATCGCCGCACTGCCGACGGTGTCGGCACTCGCCGCCGCGCCGCGCGACGACGTCCTCGCCCTCTGGTCGGGGCTCGGCTACTACGCACGCGCCCGCAATCTGCATGACGCCGC
Organism: Luteimonas sp. A537; assembly: GCF_054052065.1. Taxonomy (NCBI): domain Bacteria; kingdom Pseudomonadati; phylum Pseudomonadota; class Gammaproteobacteria; order Lysobacterales; family Lysobacteraceae; genus Luteimonas; species Luteimonas renzhihongae. The sequence continues at coordinate 216,436 of NZ_JBSVRH010000004.1, read as the reverse complement.
ACGCAGCTGTGCGGAACAGCACGGCGGCGAACTGCCTCGCAGCTTCGACGCCCTGCTCGCCCTGCCGGGCATCGGCCGCAGCACCGCGGGCGCCATCCTCGCCCAGGCCTGGGGCGACCGTTTCGCCATCCTCGACGGCAACGTAAAGCGCGTCCTTGCCCGCTACCACGGTGTCGACGGCTGGCCGGGCCTGACCGCCATCGAAAGGCGACTTTGGCAGCTGGCGCAGGAGCACCTGCCCGACACCCGCCTGGCCGATTACACCCAGGCCCAGATGGATCTGGGCGCCACGCTCTGCACCCGCCACTCCCCGGCATGCGGCGCCTGCCCGCTGCACCCCGGATGCACGGCTCACGCGCAGGGGCGCAGCGACGAACTGCCCACGCCGAAGCCCGGCAAGCCCTTGCCCACCCGCGAGGCCCTGCTGCTGCTCGTGCGCGACGCCGAAGGTCGCATCCTGCTCCAGCGCCGCCCCCCCGCCGGCGTCTGGGCGCAGCTGTGGTCGCTTCCCGAAGCCACGGACGAAGCCGGCGCGCACGACTGGCTGCGGGCGAATTTCGACGGCGACCACGGCCGCGGCGAAACCCTGGCCACGATCGCGCACGCCTTCAGCCACTACCGCTTCAACATGCATCCCCGCCGCTGGTCCGCGGTCGCCCCTTCAAGCCGGGTGCGCGACAATGACGACCTGCGCTGGGTGTCCCGCGACGCACTTGCCGGGCTCGGTATCCCGGCACCGGTCAGGACGCTGCTCCAGGCGCAGTTCGCCCCCGACCAGGAGAATCAACCGTGAGCCGCACCGTTTACTGCGAATACGAGAAGCGCGAGGTCCAGGGCCTGGCCTTCGTGCCATGGCCGGGCGAACTCGGCAAGCGTGTGTTCGCCGGCATCGGCCAGACCGCCTGGGCGGCCTGGCTTGCGCACCAGACGATGCTGATCAACGAGAACCGCCTGTCGCCGATGGATCCCGAGCACCGCGCGTTCCTCGAGCGCGAGATGGAAAAGTTCCTGTTCGGCGGCGGCGCCGACAAGCCGGCCGGCTACGTTCCCGAAGGCGCGGCCTGAGCCTCGTCCCGCGCGGCCTTTTCGGCAGCCTTGATCCGTGCCGTATCAAGCGGGCGGATCCGGGTGATCCGGCACGGCATCTGCATCGAGGACCGGTTGTGCACGATCACTTTGTCGAAGCCCGCGTAGACGCGCCCGGTCTGGTTGGTGAGGCTGATGGCCGGGGTGTACTCGATGTCGAGGCATGGGCCGCTGAAACCGAGTAGCCAGGCTTCCTTCGGCCGGGTCCACACGGCGATATTGTGTTCGTCCAAGGGCGTCCAGCCGCTGATGCGGCCGAGGTAGGTGAAGCTTTTCACCGGTTCCCCGGCGGCGGCTTCGTAGCTGGCAAGCTTTTCAGCGTCGCTCATTCCCGAGCCGGTGGCGCAGCCACCCAGTGCCAGCAGCCCGCCCAGCACGGCGGCTGCCGCGAAGATCCTGCCTTGCATGATGTCCTCCTGCCGCCGCGCGGCATGTTTTTACCGCTCCGATCATGAACCCTGCCGGATGCCGCCACCGCCACGATCGCAAGCAGCGTTCAGCCCCGATACGGTCTTGCCTCACCTGCAGCCGCTGCCGTATCATTCCGGGCTCGCCAGTGGCCGGGTAGCTCAGTTGGTAGAGCAGGGGATTGAAAATCCCCGTGTCGGGGGTTCGATTCCCTCCCCGGCCACCATTGCGAATCGAAGGGCTTGCAGCAGTGCAGGCCCTTTTTCTTTATCCGACGGCCGGATCGTTTGCCGTTGGTTTGCCGTTCGCAGGTTCCATCCTGCCTCTACGCGGCCATCGGTGCGGCATCGTTCGACTGCGCCAGCACCGCGGCAATCCCGGACCGGAGCGGATCATGAGAGCTCTTTCTTTTCTTGCTGCATTGCTGGCCACGGCCTGCGGTGCGGCGAAGGCGCCGGCGTCCCTGCATGAGCAGCAGATACCCGCGGCGATGTTTGTCGTGCCCTCGCAGGTCGAAGGCGAGTACAGCTACGCATGGATTTCCCGGGCACGCGACAACGAGGAGGTTGTTCCCAAGGGACGCTTGCGTGCCTACGTGGACGGGCAACCCATCGGTGACATCGAGGTCGCGGGACACATTCCCAACGACAACACCGCTGGATGTACCGAACCTCCTCGACTCACGCTCACTGGCGACCTCGCCGGGATCGGAGAGCACGGTGCCGTGCTTGCCAATATCGACGTCAATGCCAACTCGCGCCTCCTCCCGCGCACCGTTTCGGACCAAGTACTTACCGCGCTGCGGCAGGCATTGGCGGACAGTCCTGGCGCGGGAGCCCAGTCCCGCCACCGCCTTGCCCGCATGATGGCGCACGGCGAAGGCGTGCATGTCTTCGCCGATGACACCGGGCGCGAGATCGCGTTGCTGGCGTCATCGTCAACCGATACTTCGGGCGAATTGCTCAGCAGCCTGCTTGCCGTTGTAGGGCGTGAGCGAGAAGCGCCCTGGCAGACACGGCTGCTCGACTTCCAGACCGCATGCGCCGATTGCGACAGCATGCCTACCCACTACACGTTTCGCGCCGCCGGGGATTTTAACGGGGATGGCACGCCGGAGTTCCTGCTGGAAGGCATCGCCTACGAGCAGTGGAACTATGTCCTGGTCGAGCAGGCGAGCGGCCGCTGGACCATCAGGTCGATTGGTGGAGGCGGTGGCTGCTGACTGAACCGGATGGCCTGCGCGACGACACGGGGGTAAAACACAGGCCTTTTTCCTGCTTCATTGCAGCCGGTCGACGATCTCGGTGGCGTGGTTCTCCAGCAGCCCGGCCGATGTCAGCCATGCCGAGGCGTTGAAGGTTTCAACGTCGAAATGGCCCACGACGCGCCCGTCCGGCGCCAGCAGGCGAACCGTGCTGGCGACCTTGTCGCGCCCCGCCATGATGCCGGCCCAGAGCCGCGCGCCGTCCGAACGGAGGCGGAAGTGCGTCAGGGTCACCTCGACCCGCACGGCGTCGCCACCGTCGGCGAACAGGCCGCGTTCCCTGAGCTTCTGCCCCAGGTGCCGCTCAAGCGTCCCCAGGCCCTCGGCGTCCGCGTCGCCGTTGTTCTTGATTTCGAACGAGTACTTCTGGTTGTCGGCGGCGGTGTAGGGCTGGTGCACGACGCTGGTCGTCGAGCAGCCGGCCAGCAGGGCGCCAAGGAGGATCGCGTGGAATGCCTTCATGGATGACTCCGGACCGGCTTCGGGCCACGATATCCCCCGCCGGACCGACGCCGCAATGAGGGCCGACCCGGGGGTCCGCCACCCGCGCTAATCTGTGCCGATGCCGCCCCCCGTCCTCGACCCCCGCGAAGCCGCACTGCGCCGGCGCAAGGCCATCGCACTGGGCCTGCTGGTGTTCGCCGGGCTCGCGCTTGCGGTGGTCTCGGTGCTGGAACGCACGCATCCGCACTGGGCCTTCGGCTTCATGGCCGCGGTGTTCGAGGCGGCGCTGGTGGGCGGGCTGGCCGATTGGTTCGCGGTGGTCGCGCTGTTCCGCCATCCGCTGGGCATGGGCTGGATCCCGCACACCGCGATCATCCCTTCGAAGAAGGACGCGCTGGGCGCCAGCCTTGCAGACTTCATCAGCGACAACTTCCTCGGCACCCGCCAGGTGGCGGACAAGCTGCAGACGATGGACCTCGCGGGCTCCATCGCGACCAAGCTCGCGGACTCCGCGTTCTCGCAGACCATGGGGCGTGCGGTGGCCAACGCCCTGCCCCGGATCCTCGATGCCCTCGACAGCGAAGAACTGCACCGCTTCCTGCACCGCATCGCAGAAGCCCGCCTGCGCCAGGTCGACCTGTCGGGCGTGGTCGCGGTGGTGCTTCGCCAGCTGACCGACGAGGGGCGCCATCAGGCGCTGGTCGATGCGGGCCTCGCGTATGCGGGCGAAGTGCTGGCCGCGCCCGGCACCCACGAGCGCATTTCCGAAATGGCCTCGCGCGAGCTGTGGAACGTGCTGCGCTACCTGAAGCTGGAGGGCGTGGTGGCCGACAAGGTCGCCGACAAGCTGGTCGCCGGCATGAGCGGGATGCTCAACGACATGGCCACCGATCGCGACCATGAAATGCGCCAGCGCATCGGCGTCGAATTCGAGCGCCTGATCCTGCGCCTGGAAGACGACCCGGGCCTGCAGGAGCGCGTGAACCGGTTCCGCGACCAGCTGATCCAGGACTCCGACCTCTCACGCTACCTGCGCAGCCTGTGGCAGGACCTGGGCACCTGGATCCGCGAAGACGTGCAGCGCGAGGATTCGGCCATCGCGGCGCGCACCGCCAGCGTTGGCGCCGAGATCGGCGCCCGGCTGGCGGCCGACGACGACATGCGGGCGTGGATCAACGGCGGCATCGTCGACCTGATCCTGCCCGAGGTGGAGCGCTATCGCGAAGGCATCCGCGGGTTCATCGTCGAACGCGTGCGCCAGTGGAGCGCTGACGAACTCACTCGCGAACTGGAGCTTGCCGTCGGCTCGGACCTGCAGTTCATCCGCTACAACGGCACTGCGGTGGGCGCGCTGATTGGCGGCATCCTGTACGTCCTGGTCCACGGCATCCAACGGCTGGTCTGAGTCCGCGGCACGGGGCCGGGCGTCGACCGGCGGGTTCAACCGCGCGGCCCGCCCATCACCGGCAGGATCGCGCCGTTCACGTACGAGGACATCACCGGCGAGGCCAGGAACACATAGGCCGGCGACAGCTCTTCCGGCTGCGCGGGGCGTCCCATGTCGCTGTCCTTGCCGAAGTCGGCGACGTCCGGCGCCGCCTTGTCGGCGGGATTGAGCGGCGTCCACACCGCCCCCGGGGCCACGCAGTTCACGCGGATGCCGCGGCCGAGCAGATTGCTGGCAAGCGACTCTTCGCCGGCGCCTTTTTCTTCGCGCGCTTCGCGGCCTGGTCCGCCTGTTGCTGGATGTCGCGCTGGCGTTCAACGGTGCGCTCCGCGCCGCCGCCCTTCGCGGCGTTCTTTGCCGTCTTCTTCGCTGCTTTCTTCGTCGCCATCGAATCCTCCGCCGGACTGGCTCTTCGCTGGCGACGCTAGCGCCGCCGTCGTTGCCACAACGTCATCGTCGCGTGCAGGTCACGTCATGCGCTCTTCGCGGTCTTCTTCGCGGCTTTCTTCGTCGTCTTTTTTGCGGTCTTCGCCGAGGATTTCTTCGCAGCCTTGGCCGATGGCCTGGCATCCCCCTTGCCGGCCGCCTTCTTCGCCGCCTTCGCAGCCTTCTTGGCCGGCGTCCGCCGCTTGCTGCCGATGCTCTTCTCCAGCAGCGCCATGAAGTCGACCACGTTGGTGGTCGCGTCCTCCGGGACGTCGCGCTCTTCGTCGTCGGGCTTCGACACCACGCCCTGCGACTTCATCCGGTCGCGGATGACCTTTTCCAGGCGCTCGCGGAACTCGTCCTTGTAGCCGGACGGATCCCACTCGCCGCTCATCGACTCGATGAGCTGCTTGGCCATTTCCCGCTCCTTCTCGCTGATCCGGTAATCACCGGTGGTGCCTTCCGGCAGCCTGTGATCCGCGGGATCCACGATCTCCTGCGGATAGCGCAGCAGCATCAGGATCAGGGCATCGCCCTGCGGCAGTACCGCGCACAGGTATTCGCGGGTGCGCACCACCACCCGCGCGATCCCGGCCTTGCCGGTGTCGCGCAGGGTTTCGCGCAGCAGCACGTAGCCCTTCTCGGCCTTTTTCGCGGGTACCAGGATGTAGGGCTTCTCGAAGAACGCCGGCGGGATCTCCGAGGCGTCGATGAAGCTCTCCACCTCCACCGTCTCGTGGCTCTCCGAGGCCGCCGAGCGGATGTCGTCCTTCTCCAGCACCACGTAGCTGCCCTTGTCGTATTCGAAGGCCTTGACCACGTCTTTCCAGGGCACCTCTTCGCCGGTGTCGGCGTTCACCCGTTCGTAGCGCACAGGCCGGTTGTCGCGCGAATCCAGCATGCGGAAGCTGAGGTCCACGCGCCGCTCGCCGGACATCAGCGACACCGGCACGTTCAGCAGGCCAAAGCTCAGGGTGCCGGTCCAGATCGGTCGCGCCATGGTGGCCTCGCAGCAGTGAGGGCGGGTGGTCGACGTTAGGCGTGGCGCGGTGAGACAGCGGTGAAGCCCGACCGTCTTCACGCCTGCCCAACCCGGGGATTGCTGTGCTGCCGCCACGCCCCCACCCCCGAAGGAGTCCCCCATGATCTTCAAAGCCATCCGACTCGCCATGCTCGCCGGCGCCGGCGTCGCGGCTTGGAAAGCGTTCAACAATCGCCCGACCGGCAAGCGTGCATCGGGCTCATTCTTCGAGCAGGCGCTGCAAAGCGGCACCGGTGAGGTTGAGGCCGCCCGTTCCGCGCAGCTGCGCGGCGCATCGGCGGAGCTGCGACGCTTCGCACAGGAGCTGGAGCACGACCACGGCGAGCTCAACCGGCGCCTGGCCGAAGCCGGTGGCTTCGACGTCCCCGAACCCGACGACCAGCAGCGCAAGACCCTGCGTGCACTCGACGGCCACCAGGGAGCGGCCTATGACCGCGCCTGGCTGCGCCACATGGCGCGCAGCCACGCCAGCGCGATCCGCCTGTACCAGCGCACGGCCGACGCCGGTGGCCCGGGTGCCAGCCTGGCATCGGAAGCGCTGTCCACGCTGCGCGACCATGCCCGCACGGTGGAAGAGCTGCGGCACGCTTGGCCCCGGACCGGGGAACGGCGCGTTCCGCGAGCAACGGCCTGAACCCGCGGGGGCCTTGCCACATCCCGGGTGCAATATCGTATACTTCGCGCCCTGTTCGGGGCGGTTAGCTCAGCGGTAGAGCATTGCCTTCACACGGCAAGGGTCGCAGGTTCGATCCCTGCACCGCCCACCAGATCGGTAGTCGAAAAGCCCCTGTTTTCAGGGGCTTTTTGTTGCCTTCCCGAACGGTGGAACCGGGACGATGGCCAACTGGATGACCGCCGTCATCCTCCCACCGCCGGCCTTGGCGCTCTCCGGCCCGGGTCGCCAGCGTCGCGGCCGTCGATGGCATCGATCATCTCCACGCCGGCCTGCTACAGCCGCTACGGATCGCCGGCGAGAAGTATCTGATCAACCTGTCCTTGCAGGTGTAAATGGGTCAGGCTCATTTACAGGCAAATGAGCCTGATCCCTTTACCGGGAAGCGGAGGCCACGTGGCGATACTTACGATCGCGATCGCAATACACGAGCATGTGCAGGCGCTGGACGTCGCCGGGCCGGTCGACGTGTTTGCCGAGGCAAACGGCCATGTTCAGGCCGGGGATCATTACAGGACAGTCCTGGTTGCAGCGGATCGCAAGCCGCTGCGGACATCCGGCGGCATGCTGGTGGTGGCCGACATGACGTTCGAGGAGGCGCGACGCGACTTCGACATCATCCTGGTGGCTGGCGGGCCGGAGCTGCCGGACGCGGCGCCCGATGCCGAACTTCTGGAGTGGGTGGGGGAAGCGCCGCGCAGGTCGATGACCTACGGTTCGATCTGCACGGGCGCGTTCGTGCTCGGCCATGCCGGCCTGCTCGATGGCCGGAGGGTCACGACCCACTGGCAGAGTGCCGCCCAGCTGGCACGCATGTTCCCCGAAGCGAAAGTCGAAGCCGATTCGATTTATGTCCGCGACGGCCGACTCATCACGTCTGCCGGCGTCACGGCCGGGATCGACCTTGCCTTGGCGCTGGTCGGTCAGCGTCATGGGCCGGAGGTGGCCGTGGCCGTCGCCAAGCGGCTCGTCGTGGTGGCGCAGCGCCAGGGCGGCCAATCCCAGTTCAGCCCCTATCTCACGCCTCCCGTCGACCCCACGTCATCAGTGGCGCTCGTCCAGCAACACGTCGCGGCGCATCCCGCCCAGCGGCACGCGCTCAAGTCGCTTGCAGGCGTGGCAGACATGAGTCCGCGCAACCTGATCCGCCATTTCGTCCAGGAAACCGGAATCACCCCGCACGAGTTCGTCCTGCGGGCACGGATCGACGCGGCCCGCAAGGTCCTGGAAAGCAGCGACCTGCCATTGAAGACCGTGGCATACGACTGCGGTTTCGGGACCGCGGACCGCATGCGGATCGTCTTCAGGGAACGCCTCGGCGTGACTCCCGCGCAATACCGCGCCCGGTTCCGGCACCAGGAAACATCCCCGGCGTCATGAAATCGCGCTGTTCTGTCACGATCCGGCGCAAGCGTTCGATTGTGGCCAGGAGGGCAACTGCCGAAACTTGAGGGCAGTATTTCCTGGAGTGGATTCCCATGACCGAGACCATCGCAGGCATCCGGGTGCCCGACAGCCCGCTGGTGCGCGCCGCCACGCAGCTTGTGCGCGACACCGAAGACGACCTGCTCTACAACCACAGCCGGCGCGTGTTCTTCTGGGGGGCGCTTTCCGGCAACCGGCGCGGCCTCGCATACGATCCGGAATTGCTCTACCTGGGTGCCATGTTCCACGACATGGGCCTGACGGAGCGGTACTCGAGCGCCGACTTGCGCTTCGAGGTCGACGGCGCCAACGCAGCGCGCGACTTCATGAACGGCTATGACGTGCCCGAGCGCGACGTCGAGGACGTCTGGACGGCCATCGCACTGCATACGACGCCCGGCATCCCCGCGCACATGCGGCCGACCGTGGCCTTGGTGACCGCTGGCGTCGAGATGGACGTGCTCGGCATCGCCTACGACGAGTTCAGCCAGGAGCAGCGCCACGAGGTCTGTGCCTGTCATCCCCGCGAGGCGAACTTCAAGGAAGGCATCATCGACCACTTCGCCGATGGCATCAGGAAGAAGCCGGACACCGCGTTCGGCAACGTGAAGGCGGACGTGCTGGCGCTGAAGGTGCCGGGATACCGGCGGACCGACTTCTGTTCCATCATCCTCGGTTCCGCCTGGCCGAATTGATCCACGGTCCCGCGTCACGAGGGAACACGTGAGGCCGATCGTATTCCTGGGCCTGAGCCTCACCGGACCGGACGCGCGCGCTGTCCTGGATGCGGAGTACCGCGCCCCCATCGTCCGCGGCGACCTGGATGCCATCGCTGCACCGGCACAGGTCGTGATCGTCGATGGCCTGCTTGATCCTGACCTGCGGCTGGACCCCGAAGAAGCCGCCCGGGCGCTCGCTCGCGGCCTCGACCTCCACGGGGCCGCGAGCATGGGCGCAGTGTTGGCGGCGCGGCTGGAACCCCTGGGCATGAAAGGTGCAGGGCAGGTGTTCCAGATACTGCGGACGCTGGATGGCGACCGGGGGGATCTGGTCCAGGCACTGTTTGCGCGCGACGGGTTGGAGTTCAGGCCGCTCACTGTGCCGCTGATCAACGTGGTAGCCGGCCTCTGGTCGAGTGGATTGGGAGCCGGAGAACTTGCTGGGCTCGTCCGCGTGCTCCGCGCCATTGCGCTGGATGCGCGGACCTGGGAAAACATTGAGGCCGCCGTTGCCGGCGCGGGTTTCCGCCTGCCACCTGCGATCCGCCTGATGGACGCCAAGCGTGAGGACGCGCTCTGCCTGCTTCGGCAACTCAGGTAGCCGAGGAAGGCCTGCGACTCAGGCGCGTGCCAGGCGCGCCACGGACTCGGCAACCGGCGCCTCGCCTTCGGTCAGCTCGATGATGATGCGGCTCACCGCCGGGTGTTCGATGATTTCCAGCAGCGTCGCGGCCACATCATCGCGTGACACGTCGCCGTAGGGAATGGCCAGGCCCGTGTGCACCTTGCCGGTACCGGGCGCGTCCCGCAGCGTGCCGGGGCGCAGGATCACCCAGTCCAGGTCGGACTCGGCCAGATGCACATCGGCGAGTTTCTTCACCGCCATGTAGTGCTCGAACGTCTCCGACACCTGCTTGCCGCGGGAGGCCTCGGGGAAGGCCGAGACCAGCAGGAAGCGCTGGATGCCCGCCTGCCGCGCCGCCGCGACCGCCAGCTCCAGCCCGCGGCCGTCGATGGCGTCGATCATCTCCGCTCCGCCCTTGCCGCCGGCGCCGGCCGAGAACACGACCACGTCGCTGCCGGCCATGCACTGCGCCAGTCCGTCCGCGTCGAGTTCCAGCAGGTTGCCCTGGACCGGGACGGCGCCCAGGGCCTCGAGTTCGTCGGCCTGCTCCGGCTTGCGGTACAGCGAGCGCGGTTCATGGCCGCGCGCCGCGAGCTGTTGCGCGAGGCGGCGCGCAACCTTGCCCGAGCCGCCGATGATGAAGACCTTGCGCATGATGGGTTCCTCTTCGATGTGATGTTTCGCCGCAGTTGCCACGAGTTGCCGCGTCGATAACAGACATGCGCGCCAAATCCCGATAATCAAGCCAGATAGGCGTTACCTCTTCAGAAGGTATCGGACTCGCCGAGCAGATCGCCACCGAGGCCGGCTTCGGCACGGGTCGGAAGCCGACATCTGCCCTTGTTACCTGCCTTCGGCGACGTGTCCGCTATCGGGCGCCTACGCCTCAGTCTGCTCTGCCATCTCCAAGGCATCCTCGACCTCAATGCCGAAGTAGCGGAGCGTGCTTTCGAGCTTGGTATGACCGAGCAGGATCTGGACGGCGCGGATGTTCTTGGTCCGACGGTAGATCAACGAGGCCTTCGTTCGGCGCATGCCGTGAGTTCCGTACGCGTGTCGGTCGAGTCCAACAGACGTGACCCAAGACGAGACGATCCGGGCGGACTCCCTAAGTGGAGACTCGGTTCTTCTGGCCATCTCTCACCGTCGCCGCGCGTAGTCGACCGTCTCCGCAGCGCCCGACTCCACCTGCGCGAGCGCCTTCTCCAGCGTCGCCTTGCGCGCCGCATCATCCGCCTGAGCGATCAGCAGGCGCAGGCTCGCGACATGCGCCGTCTTCTTTGCTTCGCCCGCCGGCACCTCCACATCGGGCTTGACCCCCACGTGCTCCCAGTTCGTCTTCGTGACCGGGTTGATCGCACGCCCGTTCGGGATGAACGCCACGAGGTCGTGGCCAATCGCATAGAGCTCCCCCGGGTTCGCGCCTCCGCCTGTCGTCTCGCCCACCAGCGTGCCGCGCTTCTGCGTCTGGAAGTTGTACGCCGCCTCCTCGCCGCCGGAGAACGTGCGTCCTGATGTCAGCACGTACACGGGCTTCGAGTAGCGCGGCGCCGCGGTTGGGTCGGTCCAGTACTGGCGGGTCGTATCGTCCGCGCGCTTGTAGATGTCATTGAGGTGGCGCACGTCGGTGACCGCGAAGAAGTGACTCATCAGTTGCGCGACTCCCGCCGGGTCGCCGCCGCCGTTGCGGCGCAGGTCCAGGATCAGCGCGTCGGTTCCCGATAGCAGCGTCATGGCCGCGGCGAAGCCGTCGGCGGCGAACTCCGCCGGCCAGAAGCCGCGCAGGTCGAGATAGCCCACGTTGCCGGACATGCGCTCCACGCTCTCGATGCCGTACCCGTTGCGCGCCGCCTCCTCGCGGGCGTCCGCGACGTCCTGCGCGCCGGGGATCTGGCGCGGGCCGGCGGGACGCTCGCGAAAGTCCGGCCGCACGCGCACGCCGAAGTGGCCATCACGTCCGAACTCGCGCAAGTCCTTCGACAGCAGCGTGGCGAGCGCCGCGTTGTCCTTCGCGTCGGCATACGCACCGGCCCGGGCGCGCTCGCGCAGCGTAGCAACAAGCGTGTTGGCGACATCGGGGAAGACATAGTTCGCCTGCAGTTTCGAGGCGAGCGTGGTGACGACGGCCTGCCGCTCGGCGGCGGCGATCGGAGTCGTGGGGGTTTGCTGCGCGCCGGCAGGAAGGGCCAGAGTCAGGATGAGGGTGAAAGCGAGGGTATTGAGGCGCATTTGGACATCCATTCGGTCAGGGCGGCATCGCCGCGGGCGGTCTACTAATCAGCTAGTAAGCGGGGGCAAAAAAACTCAGCTGGATACGCCTTCGAAGTTGATCGTGTCGATCGACCATTCGCCCCGGTCCAGTCGCGCATCCACGAGCACGTCCATCCGCCCCTTGGGGCCGCTGAGGCGCATGCGCACGTCGGCGGCGTCATCGGGCCGCGTGCCGCCGCCGATGTCGATGCGTCCGCCCACGTCGTTCGATGCGAGCACGACGGGGCTGCCGAGCTTCGCGACCACGGTGCGATCAGTCGCGGTGAGCTGCAGCAGGCGCTGGAACATCGCGTCATCGGTGATCGGAGGCGGCGCGGGCGGGGCCGGTGGAGCAGGCGGCGCCGGTGGAGCAGGCGGCGCATCAAGCGAGGGCGGGGCTGGCGGTGCAGGCGGCGGGGGCGGCACGCTCAGTCGCGCGACTTCCGCGACCCAGCGGCGCACGCCGCCGTCGATCGGCCGCACATTCCCATCCACCGTGTAGGTCTCGACCAGACGCCCCTGTGCATCGATGCTGCTGCGGTACACGCGCTTGCCAGCCACGCCGACATCCACGATCTCGCGGGAATCGCCCGTGCGGAGCACGCCGTCGGTGGTCGACGTGATGCGGATGCCCGGTCGCCCCTGGCCGGAGATGCCGATCTGTGAGACGAGCAGGGCCCCCGCCGCGATCAGGACGACGAGGCCGGTACGTGCGCCCCAACGGCCGCGCGTGGGCGGATCGGAAAGCAGGCGGGCGATGCGTTTCATGAGTGAGCCTCCGTGGGCTGCAAGAACCAGGTGCGGGGATGCGGGCCGGCGACGCTCGAGCTGCTCGAGTGCCTCGGCCAGAGCAATGGCGTCCCCGCAGGCCGCCACCGCCAGATCGTCACAGGCGTGCTCCCGCTCAGCGCGGATGCGCCGGCCCAGCCACCACGCCGCCGGGTGGAAGAACAGCAGCGCTTCGACCACGCACTGCAGCCCGTTCCACAGCCAGTCCATCCGCGCGACATGCGCCAGTTCGTGCGCCAGCAGCGCTTCGACCTGCTCGCGCGGCAGCTGCGTGAGCAGTGACACTGGCAGCCAGATCACCGGCCGGAACAGCCGTGCGGTGAACGGGCCCACGACGTCCGCTGACAGGTGCACCACCACCGTGCGCCCGATACCGAGCGCGCGTCGCATCGCGTTCACGCGCTGCTGCCACTCGGCCGGCAGCCGCTCGCATGGGCGCTCCTCCAGCGAACGCACCATGCGCAGCCCGCCGAAGCGGCGCAGCAACATCACGCCGACGCCCGCCAGCCAGAACAGCGTCACCAGCGCCGCCACGTGGCTCGACTGCTGCACGAAGCCGCCGACCGCATCGGCCTGCGGCGCGCTGATCACCGGCAGCCAGCCCGTGTTGATCCGCGCCGCGGGGAGCGTCCAGAAGCACAGCAGCGTGCTCGCCGGTGCCGCCACCATCGCCAGCAGGAAGCCCATCGCCACCGTGTGCCGCAGCGCCGCGCTCGAACGCGACAGCGCCGCCAGCGCCAGCCACGCCGCGCCGGCCAGCAGCGTGCATTGCCACAGCGAATGCAGCAGCGCCGAGGCCAGCGCCGGTGCGAATCCCACCTGCAGCGCGGCGAGCGCGTCCATCAACCTTTCCGCCGCGCCTTCGCCTGCGCGATGAGCTTCGCCATCTGGTCGAGCTCCTCGGGCGTGGCGGTGTCGTCGTCGATCGCGCGCTGCACCAGCGTCAGCGCCGAGCCCGCGAACGCGCGGCGCATCAGGTCCTGAAGCAGGTTGGTCTGCACCACCGGCTCGGGCAGAACCGCGAGGTATGTATGGCTGCGCTCGGATTCGTCGCGGTGCACCAAGCCCTTGTCGGCCATGATCGTGAGCATCTTCAGTACCGTGGTGTAGGCCGTGTCCTTGCCCTTGGACAGCTCGGTATGCACGTCGCGGACGGTCATAGGCTCGCGGCGTGACCACAGCACGCGCAGGATCGCCAGTTCGCCTTCGGTGGGATTGGGAGTTGCCATCTGGGTGCGCTCGGTAAGTACGCCCCCATTAGTACTACATCTTTCGTAGCTGTCAACAGGCCATTGCCAAGCCGACTTTCAGAGTCCTTCGAGCGTGCAGTAGAAGAGAGCGGGAGCTTGTGCGACGGCGCGCCTGAGTCAGAATCCTGTTCGCATGAAAATGCGTGCGTCTAGTTCCTCACAGAAGGACCCTCACCACCCCCGGTGCCCGCCCCAGTCGGGCTACATTTGGCCGCGGGCGAAGCGTCTCCCCTGACATTGGCTCTGGCACTCGCGCTGCTTGCGGCGGTGGTCCAGGCTGCCTCCAGTTCGCCATTCGCCGACGTTGCGAGGCAGCGCGTGCTGGTACCGGCCGGAATGCAAGACAGCGTCATCCGCCCGCAGGCAGCCGCACCGCTCGCACCCCGGCCGGCACCCGTGCCGCTCGCTGATGAGCATCTTGAACTCGTTGGCGAACACCGGCACCCGGACTTCGGCCCGCTTGTCATCGCGCGCGCCCCTGGCGGCAACTCGCTGATGCTGACTTTGCCGGAAAAGCCGACTTACTGGTCATTTCACCTGACGCCCATCTCCAACGGCGGCCTGCACTGGCGCGCGTTCAACCGCGTGCTTCGCAGCAACGAGGCGGGCGGGCTGGCCGAGTAGCACCGCCCTGCCCGCTCCCTCCCGAGTTGCATATCGACGCTCTCTGCTCGACTTTCCGACTCGACGATAGTGCTCTGCGTCATTTTCCGTTTTTCAGCGACGTCCGCCTCCCGCCAGAAGCGGTCATTGACCCCGCGCCCTCCATCCACGCGCCGGGGGTTCAGCCGCTTTTGCCGTGCGGGCGTGGCACTGCGCCGGGTGCGCGGCTCAGCCCAGGAATTGCAGGAGCGCGGCGTTGAAGTTCCTCGGATGATCTGCCGCACTGGGAGGGAACGGTTGCCAAAGCGGTGGTGTGCTCGACAAAAGCCTCGAAACACCTAAACTTCAATAACTGAAGTTACTAGGTATCGGCAAAGTGAAAGTGAAATCCTTCGCGGGAATGCGGTGCTCCATCGCGGGCGCGCTTGAGCTGATCGGGGATCGCTGGACGCTGCTGCTGATCCGCGACCTGTCGCTCGGACTTCGCCGCCATGACGAGCTACGCGAGAGCACGGGCATTCCCACCGCCACGCTGGCGGCGCGCCTCAAGCATCTGACGCAGCACGGCATCGTCGAACCGTCGCAGTACCAGGAGCGACCACCACGCGTCGAATACCAGCTGACGGCCAAGGGCCGCGATCTGTGGAAGGTCAGCATCGCCTTGCGCGAATGGGGTGATTGCTGGAATGCGAGCGGGTTTGACGCGCCGACCGTGGAGACGATCGATCGCGAAACCGGGCGACCGCTCGTCCTGGCGCTGGTCGATCCCGAGACCGGCATTGCGGTCCCTCGCGACCGCGCCCAGCTTCGCCCCGGCCCCGGTGCCGACGACCGCGTTCGCCACCTTCTCGCCAATCTCGCCACAGGAGCAGCCCAATGACCCAATCGATTGAACTCTTCTACGATTTCCGCAGCCCGTATAGCTACCTTGCCTTTACGCAGCTACACGAGATGGGCGTCGACATCGCACTCAGGCCGATGATGGTCCTGAAGCTGATGGAGGCGGTCGGCAACGTGCCGACCACGCTCACCTGCGCAGCCAAGGGGCGCTACGCCCGCGCCGACCTGGTGCGCTGGGCGCAGCGCTACGGTATCGCGTTGAATCCATCCGACATGCGCGCGAACGATGGTGATGCCTGTTCGCGTGCGGTGCTGGCGGCGGAGTCGCCGACGGAGGCAATCGAGGTAACGCTGGCGCTGTACCGCGCGTGCTGGAGCGAGGGCAAGACACTCGCCGCGAAGGACGACATCCTCGCCGTCATCGCCGCGACCGGGATTGACGCCGAAACGATCGCCAAACGGATCGACGCGCCCGAAACGATTGCGCAACTGGACGCCAACACCCGCGAAGCCGCCGAACGCGGCGTGTTCGGTTCGCCGACCGTGTTCGTCGCCGACGCGATGTTCTTCGGCAACGACCGTCTCGACTTTGTGCGCGAACACATCGCGCTCCTGGAGGAATCAGCATGACCAGCAAGACCACCAAACCGCTCGCCCTCGTGACCGGGGTCGGCCCCGGCACCGGCGCTGCCCTGGTGCGGCGCTTCGCCGAGGGCGGCTACCGCGTGGCGATGCTGGCGCGCGACGCCGATCGCCTCGCGGCGCTGGAACGCGAGATACCCGACACCATCGCCGTGCCGTGCGACGTGACCGACGTGGCCGCGCTCGAACATGCCATCGCCCGCGTCGGCATGCCGAAGGTGCTCGTCCACAACGCCGTGGGCGGCGCGTTCGGCACGTTCATGGAGATCGAGGCGGAGACGCTGCAGAAGAACTTCGACATCAACACGATGGCGCTGTTCAACCTCGCGCGGCTGACCGCCCCGGCGATGGTGGCGGCTGGCGAGGGCGCGCTGATCGTGACCGGCAACACCTCCGCCCAGCGCGGCAAGGCGGGTTTTGCCGGGTTCGCGCCGACCAAGGCGGCACAGCGGATCCTGGCTGAATCACTGGCCCGCGACCTGGGGCCGAAGGGCGTGCACGTGGCCTATCTGATCATCGATGCGGTGATCGACGTGCCGTGGCAGCGCGAACGGTTGCCCGAGGCGGCGGACGATTTCTTCATCTCCCCCGCCTCGATCGCGGGCGAGGTCTTTCACCTGGCGCACCAGCCGCGCGACGCCTGGTCGTTCCTCGCCGAGGTCCGCCCCTTCCACGAGCCATGGTGAGCGCCGTGGATATGTGGGGAGGCGGCACGCTCAACGGCCTCGAGCAGCTTCGCGCCCTGATGGCGGCGGGGCCTGGGCAGCCGCCGATGGGCGAAACGCTCGGCTTCACCTTGGTCGAGGTCGATCACGGTCATGCCGTGTTCGAAGGCGCGCCCGACCGCACCGTCTACAACCCGCTTGGCTCGGTGCACGGCGGCTACGCCGCGACACTGCTCGACAGCGCCTGCGGCATTGCCGTCCACAGCCAGCTCGACGCCGGGCGCGGGCACACCACGCTCGAACTGAAGGTGTCGTATCTGCGACCGCTGACGGACAACAGTGGGACGGTGCGCGCCGTCGGTCGCGTTATCTCGATGGGGCGACGCGTCGCGTTCGCCGAGGCGACGCTGCATGACGGTGACGGCCGCTTGTGCGCGACGGCCACGTCGACGCTGCTGGTATTCGACATTGAACAACCCCAATGAGGCAGCAGATATGGACAAGGCGATGAGTGGATTGGAACTGCCATCACGGACGACGTGTTGAAGGTGACCTGGCCTTCGACCCAACTGCCGCGAGAGCACGCTGCGGTTCACGGCTTCGTCCTCAACCACAAGGATGTGCCGGTCAGCGCCCGGGTCGTTCCTCATGCCCCCCTCCCCGGACGCAGCGGAATCCATATTGCTGCTTTGCAGCAGGCTACCGCCAGGGCGCGACGGGACCTCTGCCCTGCGTCACAGACCGGACAGCGTCCCAGAGGAGCAGGCGGCAAACGCCAGCCGGATCAGGGGCAAGCGCCGATTCGCTCGAAAGCGAGGTCCTCGTAGTCGTAGCTGAAATCCGCCTCCGGATCGACCTTGGCCATGGCCAGGTGTGGCGGCCCACCGCCAACGCCGCCCCGGAATTCCAGCCAGGCATCGGCATCGGGCCCGAGCGTGTCGAAGTCGACCAGCAGGCGCTCCCCTGCCCGCAGCACCGGGCCTGCCAGCCGCGGCGACTTCAGCGACTCGAAGCGCACGCCTTCGCCGGCCACGCACACCGACGCCTCGCCGAACCAGGGATCGCGGTAGCGGCCAAGCCAGTGCGCCCGTTCGCCCGTGCGAACGGGCTGGCGAACGGCAGGCTGCGGCGGCGCATCGTCCGCGCGACCGGTGGCCGCCGCGGAACGCCCGGCGGCAAGCAGTCGCGCGTAATGATCCACCAGGCCCGCACCGGAGGCCCCGGGGAGCACCGGCCCGCAGTCCGACGCCGCGCAGGTGAAGTGCTTCGACAGCGCCTGCTCCAGCACCGTCCGCGCCTCGCCCGCGTCGCTGTTGATCAGGATCACGAATCCGACGCCAAGCTCGGGCAGCAGGGTGACCGCGGAATACATGCCCGACAGCGTGCCGGTATGCGCGACCTTCTGGGTACCGTCGACGTCGCTCAGGCGCCAGCCGTGGCCGTAGGCCGAATAGTGGCTGCGGTTCCAGTCGCGCATCCGCTGCGTCAGCGGCATGGACATGTGCGCCGTCCAGGCGGCCTTGCGCTGTCTTGCTGACAGCCACGGGCCGTGGCCGTGCCCGCGCCCGGCGCCGGCGCCGGCACCCGCGGTGCTGCCCGCCCCGTCCGTCGTGTCCGGATCCAGCCAGGCGCGCGTCCAGCGCAGCATGTCGTCCAGCCCGCAGCGCACGCCGCCGGCGGCCGCCATCGGCATGTCCGCGACCACGTCGCCATCGGGCCGCGCCACCCACGCGCCATCGCGCCACCCGTGCGGCGCGGCGATGCTGCCGGCCTCGTCCACGCGCCATTCGCCGACCTTGCAGCCGTCCATGCCCAGCGGCTCGAACACCTCGCGCCGCATCAGCACCTCGTAGGGCGCGCCGCCCGCCGCCGCGGCCACTTCACCGGCCACGATGTACAGCGTGTTGTCGTAGGCATAGCGCGAACGGAAGCTCCATCGCGGCTTGAGGTGGGCAAGCCCGGCGATGACTTCGTCGCGGGTAAAGGAATTGGGTTCGGGCCACAGCATCAGGTCGCCCGCACCCGGGCCAAGGCCGCTGTTATGGACCAGCAGGTCGCGCACCTGGATCTCGCGCGTCACCCAGTCCTCGTGCATCCGGAAGCCGGGAAGGTGCTTCACCACCGGATCGTCCCAGGCCAACTTTCCGGCATCGACCAGCCGCGCCAGCAGGGCCGCGGTCATGGCCTTGGTGTTGGAGGCGACCTTGAACAGGGTGTCGCCGGCAATGGCTTCGTCGCGGCCCGCTACGGTCTTGCCACGGAACTCGAGCTGCGGCTCCGCACCGTCCACGAGCACGCCCACGGCGATCCCGGGCAGGTCGTAGCGGGCCACGACGTCGTCGACCGCTGCCGTGATCAAGCCCGGTGGCACGTCGGTAGCAGGCACTGGGGCCGGCGCAACAAAAAAAGCGGCCGTGAGTACGGCCGCGACAGGGACTGACATTCGATTGGACAACATCACTACCCACTCCTGCTGGAACCGCCGCCGGCGCGTGCCGGCGGCGGTCCATCACCCATGGCCGGATCGCGCCGTCAGAAGTTCCAGGTCACCACCAACTGCGCGTAGCGCGGCGACTGCCAGCGCGTGCCGGTGCCGAACGTCGAACGGCGCTCGCCGGGCTGGCCTTCATAGCGCCCACGCACGTTGATCACTTCCTGGTCGTTGAGGAGGTTGTAGACCGACAGGCGTGCCTTGAGGTCGACATTGTCCACGGGCAGCGTCCACAACAGCGTCGCACCGACGTTGTAGGTCCAGGGCATCCGGCCGAAGGCGCCACGCCCGGAACGTTCGTAGACGCGATCCTGCCACGGGTCACCCGAGTCGCAGTTGGCAACGCATAGCCAGCCGGTGCCGCCACCGCTGCCTTCACTGGTGGGACTTGCGACCGTGCCGCTCTCGCCCGGCCAGGACACGCCGAACGCGCTGATCGGGCCACCCGAGAGAGCGCTCACGGTGCCGCCGATCGACCACATCTCGTTGATTTTGTAGTTGCCGCGGATCTTGATCTGGTGGCGATGGTCGTTGAACAGGTCGCCATACCGGTCGTTGTTCGCCGGGTGGTCCCAGTGCTGGACCATGCCGGTATCGCCGTAGTTGGTGTCGGAGTTGACCGGGCCCTCGTGGTTGCCCTCCAGGCGCGACCACAGGTAGGAGGCGTTGAATGCCCACTTGTCGTCCCAGGCACGGTCGATCTGGAACTCCACCGCCTTGTAAGTCCGCTTCGGATCCGAATACCCGATGATCTCGTCGCTGCCGGCCTTCATGTACCCCTCTTTCGAGGTATCGATGGTGACCCAGCCATCCTGCGCACAGCCCATGTCGGTCGTTCCCCAGAGGGTCAGCGACTCACCCGGGTTGGCGATCGGCCAGAGGTTGCTGTGGCGCTGTCCGCACAGCGCGTTGATACGGACGTCGTCCATCGCGTTGGGCATGCGCCGGTAGGTCGCGTTGACGCCCCACGACCAGGCCTGGTTGATCATCGTCTGGAAGCCAAGGATGGCCTCGTCCTGGTACACCGCGTCCAGGCCACGGTCCACCGGCTCGTTGGACAGGTTGTAGCTGTCGTCCACCGGCCCGATCTGGTCGCCGAGGATGGGCGCCATGTAGGGCGCGCCGCTGACGGGATTGACCGAAGGCTGCCAGCCGTTGAGCACGTAATAGGTGTATTCGTCGGTCAGGCCACCAGCGAAGTTATAGCTGATGATGCTGGTCACCGGCATGTAGTAACGGCCGAGGTTGCCGAACAGCTTCGTGCTGCCGTCGCCCTTCATGTCCCACGAAAAGCCGAAGCGCGGCGACACCAGGTTGTCGAGCTTGATGTAGCTGTTCCCGCCCGCGTCGAAGTTCTCGAAGTTGTCCACGCGCAAGCCGAGGTTGAGCAGCAGGTTCTGCGCCACGCTCCATTCGTCTTCGATGTAGAACGCGCTGGTGTCGATGTCGAACACGCCGCCATCCGAACGCCGCCGCGCCATCATGAAGACATCGACCCCCGCCGGCAGCACGGCACCGTTGCCGAGCACGTCGCCGGGAGTGCCGCCGTACGCCGTGAACAGCTGCCCGGTCGGGCCGGGATAGCGCGTGGTGCGGTCGGTGGTCATCAGCTCGTGGTCCCAACCGAAGCGCAGCATGTGATCGCCCAGGACCCACTCGAAATCAAGGCGCTTCACCCGACGCTCGTCCTCGTGCGCGATCACCGAGCCACCCGGATGGCAGCCCAGCGTCGGCTCGCCCATCGCCCTGTAGACATCGCCATAGGAATCGTTGTTGTAGGACACCAGGTCGCAGAGCGGATCCGCCGGCGAGCGGTTGAAGCTGCTGCTCTTGTTGACGCCGTACATGCCCTTGGCCGTGAAATTCTCGCCGAAGCGCCCGGTATAGGTCAGCGAGCCACTGGTGCCTCCGCTGGAGGCCGAGGAGCGGCTGGGCGCATCGGGAGCGATGGTTCCGGTGTCGAAGTCGTATGGACGCACGGCGGTGTCGGAATCACCTTCGTCGGAGAACGCCAGCAGCTCCAGCAGATGGTTGTCGGAGATGTTCCAGTCCAGCTTGGTGCCCCAGAAGCCGTTGCCGCCGTCGTTGGTGGTCCAGTTGCTGCCACTGGAATTGGTGAACCCGGAGTTGCTTTCGCGCTGCTCGTACATGGCGAACAGGAACAGTTTGTCGCGCACCAGCGGTCCCGACGCCCAGACGTTGGCCTTGCTGAAGCTGCTGCGATCGTGGCTGCCGCGGACGTTGACGCTGCCATCGTCGTAGTAGCGGTCATCGGCCTCGGTCTGCCAGGCACTCGGTTCGAACGTGAGCTCGATCCCGCCCTCGAACTCATTGCCGCCCGAGCGGGTCACGGCGTTGATGACGCCACCCGTGCTGCGGCCGAACTCCGCGGAGTAGCCGCCGGTCTTGACCTGGAATTCCCTGAAGAACGCGAAGGGCGCCGTCGAGAAGCTGTGGCGCTTGTAGAAGTCGGTGACGTTCAACCCGTTGATGAAGACCGAGTTCTCGGCGATCGACGAGCCGCCGAACGAAATGCCGCCAAGCGACGAGTTGCCACCGACTACGCCGGGTGCAAGCTGCGCGACGGATGCCAGGCTCTGCGCCACGGGCAGGCGCGAAATCTCCTCGCGGGTCACGTTGGTGGCCGATTCGGTGGAGCGTACGTCCACGCGATTGACCACGCGCGAACCGACCACCGTCACCGCGGCCAGGTTGGCCACGCCTCCCTCGGTACCGACGTTGACGGTCGTGGTGCCGCCCAGCGGGACGCTGACCTTGATCGGGTCGCCCATCGGCTGGCCGCCACGCACGACCTGCAGGTCATAGTCGCCAACCTGCAGCTGGCCAAGCCGGTAGTTTCCGTCCGAGCCCACGGTCACGCTGCGGGCAACCCCGGTGTTGGCATTGGTGATGGTGATCTGGTCACCGGCGTTGGCATAACCGGCGACCGAACCCGTGGCGCTCTGGGCTATGACGACGGGCGCCATGGTGGACAGGCACGCCCCGAGCGCGATGCAGAGTGCGGCTCTGCGAAACTTGGTATGGCTGCGCTTCATTGTGATACTCCCCGGAACAGATATTGGCTACGTATGGTTTGGCTCAGGTGTTCTCGTCCATGACCGGTGGCAGCAGCTGCCACTCGAAGTCATAACTCCATTGATCGAAGTACAGGTTCCCCCCGTCCCATTCGGCTTCTCCGCGCTGCAGGTCGACCGTTTCCGAACGCGGATGTTGCTTGGCAGGCACGAACTCGCGCGAGTAATCGTCATTGAACGCGATGCGATACGCGTCCAGGCCGCCGAGATAGAAGTCGGCGAGTCCGGCATCGGCGCCCGGCAGGCGGCCGAAGGTGACGTCCATCGGCACCCAGCCGTACGGGGCCAGGTACATCCAGCCCCAGTCGTGCATGTTGTTGTAGCTGTCGTCGGAGAAGATCCAGCCCGACTGCCAGCGCGCGGGAATGCCGTTCATGCGCAGCAGGGTGATCAGCAGCAGGGTTTGCTGACCGCAGTCGGCGTGGCCCTGTTCCAGCGCGTGCTGGCCGATGTTGGTGATCGTGGAATATTCGCGGGCGCCGGCCCAGGGGATCGAATCGACCGCTGCGAACAGCTTCTGCGCGATGCGGTACGGGTTGGTCTCGTCACCCACCACCTGCGCGGACTTCAGCCGCATGGCGTCGCTGAAAAGCACGTGCGGCGCGCGTTCGGCGACAAAGGGCGCGAGCTCCGGCGTGATCTCCGCGGGCACCACCTTGTCCGGATCTATATCGACGTACTGCGCGTGGATGGTGAGCTCGTAGCTGACCGAGAACCTGGTCGGTTCGCCGGCAACCGCCGGCGCTTCCATGTAAACGGTGCGCTGCAGCGTCGGCTCCGGCGACAGCCTGTGGCTGGCCGGCGTGGTTGAAACCAGTTCGATCCCCTCCTGCTGCCCGGGGATCGCGCGCGGGTACGGCAGCCAGGCGCGCACGGTCTCGCCGACGGGCACGGCATCGGGCTTGACCGTCAGCGACTGGGTCACGCGCACCCGGCGCGCTGCGACCGAGCTGTCGCCTGTGGCCAGCGCGGCATCGCGCACTTCGGCATGGTGCGGGTGCGCGGTTTCCAATGGACTGTCGTAGAACTTCGGCGGCGTGGCGCGGCGCTGGCGCGCCTCTTCGCTCAGGCGGTAAAGATTGGACGGTCCGCGGCTGAACCAGCGGCGCTGGCCGTCGATCACGCGTGCCTCGACCAGCCCCGCTGCATCCCAGCGCGTGAATTCTTCATCGCTCATGTCGGGGATGTCGCGGCGCAGGCGCGCCTTCGCGGCGGCCTCGTCCAGGCTGAAGTCCATCAGGATGCGGCGCATGCGTTCGCGCTGGAATTCAAGCGCGGTGCGCTGGTCCTGGTCGATCGATGCATCCGCAAGCGCGGCGCTGATCGCGGTCTCCGCGCCGGCGAAATCGCCGGCGTCCACCAGGGTCACAATGGCCGCTGGCGCTGCAAGGCGCGCGCCGATGTCGGCCTGCGGGTCAGTCGACTCCATCGCCAAAGGCGCCGCTCTTGTAGGAGCAGCTATAGCTGCGACCCCGTCGAAGCCCGGAATGGCTCCGGTCGGGGCGGTTGTCGCAGCTATAGCTGCTCCTACGAAAGCCACGGTTACGGCCACGGCGGTGGTGCTGGCCAGGCTGCGGGCCAGGGATGCGCGTTGCGTCGGGGGATTCAACCTGCATGCCGCCTGCACTGAACGCCTCTCCTCGTCCATTCGGGGTACTGCCTTGGCTGTGTAACATGGCCGTCACAGGTCGTCAATAATTTATTCTTTCTAATTGATTTCTTCGAATGATGTATTCCATGATGGATCTTCGAACCGGTTCGCCGGGAAGGGGATGATCATGCGCATCACGGCACTGCTCCTGGGCCTGCTGCTCGCCATGCCAGCCACGCTGGCCGCGCGCGAGCCGTTGCAAACGCCCGCTCACACACCTTCGCCTCCACTCGCGGTGCCCGGCCTGGCCGAGGCGCACCTGTCGCCCGGGCACTGGATTTCCGCACTCGCGCAGCCGGACCGGGTGATCCTGACGCCAACGCAGATTGCGGCGCAGAACGCACGCATGCAGGCCGAAGACGCGTCGATCCACGACATCGAGGCGCTGCCTGCACAACTTGACGGCAAGCAGGTACGCGGCTGGATCGAAGCCCTGTCCGTGCTTCCGGAGCGCACGCTCTACGACGTGCACGGCCAAGTCGTCGTGCGCGGCGACCTCGAACGCATCCAGGCCAACCTGGCGCTGGACGCGGTGCCGGCCAGCCAGGCCACGCGCCACGGCATGGTGGTGCGCCGCGCCGACCTGCGCGCCTTCCCCACCCGCATGCGCGTGTTCAGCAGCGCCGGCGACAGCGACATCGACCGCTTCCAGGAAAGCGCGCTGTTCCCCGGCGATCCGGTGGCCATCGTCCACCAGAGCCGCGACGGCGACTGGTACTTCGTGGCCAGCCAGCGCTATGCCGCGTGGATCGAGAAGCAGTACGTGGCCGAAGGCGACAAGGCGGCGATCCACGCCTGGGGTCGGCGCGCGCCGTTCCTGGTGGTGACCGGCGCCACCGCGCGCACCGCGTACACCCCGGAAAACCCGGACGTCTCCGACGTGCAGCTTGAAATGGGCGTGCGCGTGCCGGTGCTGGCCGACTGGTCCGGCTCCGACGAGGTCAACGGCCAGCTTCCTGCCGCGGCGCACGTGGTCGAACTGCCGGTGCGCGGCGAAGACGGCGCGCTGTCGTTCGAACCGGCGCTGCTGCCGCGCTCGAATGATGTCGCCGGCGACTACCTGCCGCTGACCGAAGCCAACCTCATCCGCCAGTCCTTCAAGTTCCTTGGCGAGCGCTACGGCTGGGGGCATTCGTACAACACCCGCGACTGCAGCGGCTTCGCGTCGGAGATCTATCGCAGCTTCGGCGTGCTCATTCCGCGCAACACCAGCGCGCAGGCCGTGAGCCCCGCGCTCAACCGCCTGCCCTTCACCGCCGAAGACAACCACGAGGCCCGCGTCGAAGCACTGCGCGACGCGCGCCCCGGCGACCTGGTCTACATCCCCGGCCACGTGATGATGGTGATCGGCCACGTCGACGGCGCGCCCTTCGTCATCCACGACACCAGCGGCATGAGCTGGCTGCCCGAGGGCGGCACGGAGCTCACCCGCCTGCACCTCAACGGCGTGGTGGTGACGCCGGTCCTGCCGATGATGTCCAACGCGACCACGCCCACGGTCGACCGCATCACCAGCATCCAGCGCATCAGGCCCTGACGGGAACCACGCACACATGAAGATCACCGACATCCGGCTCGCAATGCTGCGGGTTCCGCTGAAGACTCCGTTCAAGACCGCGCTGCGCACCGTCGACACGGTCGAAGACATCGTGGTCATGATCCACACCGACGACGGCCGCATCGGCTACGGCGAGGCCGCGCCCACCGCGGTGATCACCGGCGATACGCACGGCTCCATCATCGCGGCGATCAACATGGTCATCGGCCCGCGCCTGATTGGCCGCGACGTCGCCGACTTGAACCGCAACGTGCAGCTGGTGCAGACCGCCATGGAGCGCAACACCAGCGCCAAGGCCGCGGTCGAGATCGCGCTGTACGACCTCTGGGCGCAGCTGTACGGCGCCCCGCTCTACCGCATGCTCGGCGGCGGCGGCGATCCGGTGGTCACCACCGACCTCACCATCAGCGTCGACTACATCGACAAGATGGTCGCCGACTCGCTGGCCGCTGTGGAGCGCGGCTTCGAGTCGCTGAAGATCAAGGTCGGCAAGGACATCGGCCTGGACATCGAACGGGTCAAGGCGATCCACGCCGCGGTCGACGGCCGCGCCCTGCTGCGCCTTGACGCCAACCAGGGCTGGACGCCAAAGCAGGCGGTGTTCGCGATCCACGCGCTGGAAGACGCCGGCATCCACCTGGAGCTTCTGGAGCAGCCGGTGCCCGCGCGCGACATCGAGGGCCTGAAATACGTCACCGAGCGTGTGCATACGCCGGTGATGGCCGATGAAAGCGTGTTCGGCCCGTCCGAGGTGATCGACCTGATCCAGCGCCGCGCCGCCGACATCATCAACATCAAGTTGATGAAGACCGGCGGCATCTCGAACGCCATACGCATCGCCGACATTGCAGAAGTGCACGGCGTGGAGTGCATGATCGGCTGCATGATCGAGTCCGCGATCAGCGTCGCAGCCGCGGTGCACCTGGCGGTGGCCAAGGCCGGCGCGATCACCAAAGTCGACCTCGACGGGCCTTCGCTGTGCACCTTCGATCCGGTCGAGGGCGGCGTCGAGTTCAACGAGTCCGAGATCGCCATCAGCGACGCGCCGGGCCTCGGCATCCGCTCGGTGCGCGGCCTCGAACCGCTTGCGGCAGCCTGAGCGCGGCATGGCGCCACTGGCGAAGATCCGCGGCGAGCGCGACCGGATGTCGGCGATCGAGCGCCGCATCGCCGACTACATGCTCGACAACGCCCACCTGCTGCGCGACTACTCCTCGCAGCAGCTGGCCAACGCGCTGGGCATCAGCCAGTCCAGCGTGGTGAAGTTCAGCCAGAAGCTCGGTTTCAAGGGCTATCCCGACCTCAAGTTCTCGATCGGCGAATCACTGGCGCGGCGCGAATCAGCCAATGGCCGTGATGACGTGGCCGAAGCGGCCGAACGCAACGACGACCCCGGCGCACTGCTCGCCGAGTCGCTGTGGCGTGCCAAGGCCGAAGCGGTGAACGTCACCCGCGCGCTCAACGCGCATGCCGACGTGGCCGCGGTCGCCGAGGCCATCCGCGGTGCCGGCAAGGTCTATGCGATCGGCATCGGCAGTGACGGTCTCTACTCGCGCGCGATCGCGATCAAGCTGGCGCTGATCGGGTGTACCGCCATCCATTTGTTCGATCCGTCGCTGATGGCCATGGGGACTTCGTCCGCCGCGCCCGGCGACGTCCTGCTGGTGCTCTGCGAACACGGCCAGGAAGCCGCCCTGTGCCACACCGCGCGCCTGTTCCGGAAGCGCGGCGGCAAGGTCGTCACCATCACCCGCCACACCGCGAATGCGCTGCGCGCGCACGCCGACATCGCCCTGCTGGTCAGCGCCCATGACCCCAGGCCACAGGTCGAACTGCTGCTCTACCAGGCCGCGCTGCAGCACCTGCTCGACCTCGTGTTCCTGCTGCTGTGCGAAGACGAAGCCCACCTGCGCATGCTGGTGGAAAACGCGGCGCCGATCGAGTGATGATGTGGGGATGAAGAACGAACAGATGCAGCCAGTGTTGGAGCAGCCGCTTTTGTTGGAGCAGCTACAGCTGCGAATGCGGTTGGCACCCGCATGGCTGGCGGGGATCGCAGCTATAGCGGCGAATGGCACATCATGGGGCCGAAATTGATGAGGGTGCCGCGGGTCTCCCACGCTGCGCGCGTGCTGCTCGCCCTCGGGCTCGGCGCCGTCGTCGGCCTGTCCCTTTCATACAGCGACCCGGCACTCGGCGCCGGCATCGCCGACCTCGTGCAGCCCATCGGCCGGCTCTGGCTCAACGCGCTGCAGATGACCGTGGTGCCGCTGGTGGCGGCGCTGGTGGTCCTTGGCGTCAACGCCGCCGCCGATGCGGCTGCCTCCGGCCGCACCGCGCGCCGGGCAATGGCGGTGTTCGCCGTGCTGCTGATCGCATCCGGCACCTATACCGCCTTCATGGCGCCGGGCCTGCTGTCGCTGGTGCCGCGCGACCAGGCGCTGGTCGACGGCTTCCGCCTCGCCATCGGCGCCGACGACACCGCGATCGGCCGCGCGCCCGCCTTCGGCGAATGGATCACCACGGTCATCCCCAGTAACGCGCTGGCGGCGGCCGCGGCCAACGCCATGCTGCCACTGGTGGTGTTCTCGCTGTTCTTCGGCTTCGCCGCCTCGCGCATCGATCCCGAGCGTCGCGCACGCCTGCTGGAACTGGTGCAGTCGATCGCCGACACCATGATCCAGGTCGTGCGCTGGGTGCTGTGGGCGGCGCCGATCGGCGTGTTCGCCCTGGTGCTGGCGGTCTGCGCCCGCGTTGGACTCGCGGTGCTGGGCGCGCTGGGCTGGTACGTGCTGCTGCTGTGCGTGCTGTACATCAGCGTGACCGTGCTGCTGTACGGCGTGGCGCGCATGGCCGCCAACGAGCCCGTGCGGCGCTTCATGGTCGGCATCTTCCCGGCGCAGGTGATCGCCGGCAGCACCCAGTCGTCGCTGGCATCGCTGCCGGCGATGATCGACTGCGCGCGCACCCGCCTTGGCTATCCCCTGCACGTCACCGCGCTGGTGCTGCCGATGGCGGTCTCGCTGTTCCGCATCACCAGCCCCGTGCAGTACATCGGCGTGGTCACCTTCATCGCCTGGATGTACGGCATCGAACTCGGCGGCGTGCAGGTGGTCACCGCCATCGCGCTCTCGGCGCTGATCAGCATGGGCTCGGTGGGCCTGCCCGGCCAGGTCAGCTTCATGACCAACAACCTGCCCGTGACCCAGGCCATGGGCCTGCCGGTGGAGCCACTGGGCCTGCTGCTAGCCGTGGACAACATCCCCGACATGTTCTC
This sequence comes from Luteimonas sp. A537, assembly GCF_054052065.1. Taxonomy (NCBI): domain Bacteria; kingdom Pseudomonadati; phylum Pseudomonadota; class Gammaproteobacteria; order Lysobacterales; family Lysobacteraceae; genus Luteimonas; species Luteimonas renzhihongae. Next base: position 187,766 of record NZ_JBSVRH010000004.1, on the reverse strand, counting down.
GACCGTGGGCAACGTCAGCGCCGACATGACCGCCACCGCCATCGTGAACCGGATGGACGGCGGGGAACTCTCCCAGTAGGAGCGGCTATAGCCGCGACACGCCAACTACAGAAGAGCCCCTAGAGCCCCGATCGAAGCCGAAACAACCGAAGCGATCGAGGCTACCGGAGCGACCGGAGCAGCATTCGCAGCTATAGCTGCTCCTACAAAAGCTTGCCTAATGCGACTTCGATGCGCGCATTTCGAGGACGCGCGGCGGCGGCGCGAAGGTGTCGGGGCGCGCGGTCTGCCAGAAGGTCTTGAACACGGCGTGCCGCTCGGGCACGCCGGACAGCAGCTCGCCGGGCTGCAGGAACTGGTAGATGTTGGCCAGCGAGCCCACGTGCATCGACGAGATCCGACGCACGATGTGCTCCGGGCCCAGCTCGGCCGGTGACGAGAGCCCGGCCGCGCACAGCAGGTCGCGCACCGCCAGCAGCGTATTCCGATGGAAGTGGGCCACGCGCTCGGCCTTGCCCTGCACGTCCAGGTGCGACCAGCGCCTCGGATCCTGGGTCGCGATGCCCGTGGGGCAGAGATCGTTGTGGCAGCTGCGCGCCTGGATGCAGCCCAGCGAGAACATGAAGGCCCGGCCCGCATTGCACCAGTCCGCGCCCATCGCCAGCGTGCGCGCGATGTCGAAGGCCGAGGTGATCTTGCCGGCCGCCGCGATGCGCACGCGATCGCGCAGGTCCACGCCCACCAGGGTGTTGTGCACCAGCATCAGCGCCTCGTGCATGGGCACGCCGATGTGGTTCATGAACTCCACCGGCGACGCGCCGGTCCCGCCCTCGGCGCCGTCCACCACGATGAAGTCCGGCAGGATCCCGGTCTCGTGCATGGCCTTGGCCACGCCGAACCATTCCCACGGATGCCCGATCGCCAGCTTGAAGCCCACCGGCTTGCCCCCGCCCAGCTCGCGCAGTTCGGCCACGAACTCCAGGAGCCCGACCGGCGAACCGAAGGCCGAGTGCTGCGCCGGCGACACGCAGTCAACGCCCACCGGCACCCCGCGCGTGAGCGCGATCTCCGGCGACACCTTGACCCCCGGCAGCATCCCGCCGTGGCCCGGCTTCGCGCCCTGCGACAGCTTGATCTCGATCATCTTGACCTGCGGATCCGCCGCGTTGGCCGCGAAGCGCTCCGGATCGAAGCGCCCCTCCTCATCGCGACAGCCGAAGTAACCCGACCCGATCTCCCACACCAGATCGCCACCGTACTCGCGGTGATAGGGCGAAATCGAGCCCTCCCCCGTGTCGTGATAGAAGCCGCCGTGCTTCGCACCCAGGTTGAGCGCCCGGATGGCATTGGCCGACAGCGAGCCGAAGCTCATCGCCGAAATATTGAACAGACTCGTCTCGTAGGGCATCGGACAGCCCTCGCCCACCCGCACGCGGAAATCATGATCAGCCAGATGCGTCGGCACCAGCGAATGGTTGATCCACTCGTAGTCCTGCCCGTAGACATCGTGGATCGTGCCGAAGGGCACCGTGTCCTGCACCTGCTTAGCGCGCTGGTAGACCAGCGCCCGCTGCTCGCGCGAGAACGGCACCTCCTCAGTGTCGCGCTCGATGAAGTATTGCCGGATCTCCGGCCCCACCGACTCCAGCCCGTAGCGGAAGTGCGCCAACACCGGATACAGCTGGCGCAGCGTGCTGGTGCGCTGCATCACGTCGGCCAGCCCGAGCAGCGAAAGCGCTCCGGCCACGGCCACAAGCCACCACCAGTTGGGCGACCAGGTGACGGCAAGGATGATCCCGGCGATGGCGAGGGCGATGCAGGCGAACCAGGCGGTGTAGCGGTAGGTCATTGGCGACAACGGATGCGCGCCGGCGCGGCGCGGGCCAATCATCACATAGAGCGGTTCACGGGCGTGGCGCGGCCAAAGACGGAAATCGAACGGTGTGCCCGGGGTGGGAATCGAACCCACATGGTCTTTCGACCGGAAGATTTTAAGTCTCCTGCGTTTACCTGGTTTCGCCACCCGGGCAGTGGCGGCCGCAGTGATCGCGGCACGCAAACCGTCAAACGCAGGAAGGCCGCGTGAGCGGCCTTCGATGATGGTGCCCGGGGTGGGACTCGAACCCACAATGGCCGCAAGGCCCGGGGATTTTAAGTCCCCTGCGTCTACCGATTCCACCACCCGGGCAGGTGTGGGGGCCAGTGTGCCCCCGAAGTCAGGCGGCGTCGCGTAAGCGCCGCTTGCGTTCGCGGGCGGCGGCACGCGCTTCGGCCTCGGACAAGCCGTCGTCGCCGCGGCGGGCCCCGGCCCCCGGGACAGGTCCCGAGATCCGCGGCGCCGGCAGCGGTCCGAACACCGGCAACCGGCGGATCGCGCCGAAGAAGCGCAGGGTCCGGGCGCGGTTGCTGCTCAGCGCATACCAGCCCAGGGTCAGGACGAGGAAGCCGGCCAGGATCACGGGGTTGGGCACGTCCAGGCGCATCATCTGGCCCGCTACCAGGCCGGTGGCCAGGCTGAACGCCGCCAGGGCCACGGCCGCCTGGCTGGGGCCGAAGCCTGCGTCCTGCATGAAGTGGTGGATATGGTCGCGACCGGCCGAGAACGGCGAGCGCCCTTCGCGGGTCCGGCGCACGGTCAGCACCAGGCAGTCCATCACCGGGATCGGGATCAGCCACAGCGCCAGCACCGGGTTCACGGGGTGGCCGGTGTTCTGGGTCAGGCGGAACACCACCCACGCCACCACCAGTCCAAGCCAGGCGCTGCCGGCGTTGCCCATGAAGGTCTTGGCCCGCGGCTGCCAGGGAAAGCGCATGTTGTAGACCAGGAACGCGAACACCACGCCGGCGATCACCAGTGCGATTTGCGCCAGCGACGGGTTGCCCGCGTACATCGCCGCGGCGGCCAGCATGATCAGGCAGACCGCGACCAGTGAACCGGCCAAGCCGTCGGCGCCGTCGACCATGTTGATCGCGTTGATGATGCCCACCGTGGCAAACACGGTGAAGGGCACCGAAAGCCATCCGAGCTGGTCCATGCCGAGGAAGCCGCCGACGTTCTCCACCCGCACGCCGGCACCGTAGATCATGATCAGCGCGGCCACCACCTGGGCCAGCACGCGCCAGTACCAGCGCAGGTCGCGGCGGTCGTCGTACAGCCCCACGCCCACCATCAGCACCGAGGCGGCGAAGAACGAGAGCGTGGTCGCGGGGGCGTATCCGGGCAGGAACAGCAGCATCACCACCAGGCAGCCGACCGCCATCGCCAGGCCGCCGATGATCGGCGTGGGGTGCGCGTGGTCCTTGCGGCCCAGCGGGAAGTCGAGCAGGTTCAATCGCGACGCCAGCGGGTGCAGGAGCTTGAGGACACCCCAGGAGATCGCCGCGGCAAGCAGTGCATAGCCCAGTCCGATCTCGAACACCCAATTCATCCCTGACTCCATAGATTGATCGCCCCTATCACGCGCATGCAGCGCGCCGGGCCAGTCGGCCGCAAGAAGCGGGCCAACTGCTCCAGCCAGCGCCAACGGGAAGGCGCACGAAGCCGGGAAACGTGCCGAACATGCCATCCCCGTAATGCACGGGACGTGAGAAAGCGCGGCAAGCGCTTCATCTTACAATCCTGCTGCGTCGCAGCAAAGCCGGCCGCCGCGAATGGGCACCCAGTGCCGCCAGGGGCGCCCACGGGGCAAAAATCGGCAGCGTTCGAGATCGCGGGAGGCGTCAGGCCCGGTATCCGGGCCCTGCAGCGGGCCCGCGCCGAAAGCGCTCAGTAATACTCGCGATACCAGCGCACGAAGTTGGCCACGCCCTCTTCCACGCTGACCGCGGGGCGATAGCCCACGCCATCCACCAGGGCCGACACGTCGGCCTCGGTGTCCGGCACGTCGCCGGCCTGCAGCGGCAGCATCTCCATCACCGCCTTCTTGCCCAGGCACTCTTCCAGCACTTCGATGTAGCGCAGGAGTTCCACCGGCTGTTCGTTGCCGATGTTGTAGATCCGGTACGGCGCCACGCCGCTGGTGCCCGGATCGGGCGCCTTGCCGTTCCATGCCGGATCGGCCGCGGCCGGGCGGTCCAGCACGCGCACCACGCCTTCCACGATGTCGTCGACATAGGTGAAGCTGCGGCGGTGGTGGCCGTGGTTGAAGACCTTGATCGGCTCGCCGGCCAGGATCGCCTTGGTGAACAGGAACAGCGCCATGTCCGGCCGGCCCCACGGGCCGTACACGGTGAAGAAGCGCAGCCCCGTGCAGGGCACGCCGTACAGGTGCGCATACGAATGCGCCATCGACTCGTTGGCCTTCTTCGTGGCCGCGTACAGCGTCAGCGGGTGCTCGGTACCCTGGTGCTCGTTGAAGGGCATGTCCAGGTTGGCGCCATAGACCGAACTGGTGGACGCGAACACCAGGTGCTCCACCCCGTGGTGCCGGCAGCCTTCAAGGATGTGCAGGGTGCCGGTGACGTTGCTCGACACATACACGTGCGGGTTTTCCGCCGCGTAGCGCACGCCCGCCTGCGCCGCCAGGTGCACCACCCGGTCGGGCTTGTGCCGGGCGAAGGTGTCTTCCACCGCCGCGCGGTCGGCCAGGTCGGCCTGTACGTGGGTATAGCGCGGGTGGTCCATGAAGCGCGCCAGCCGCGCCTGCTTCAGGGTGACGTCGTAGTAGTCGTTGAGGTTGTCGTAGCCGATGACCTCGTCGCCGCGCGCCAGCAGCACCTGGGCGACATGGCTGCCGATGAAGCCGGCAGTGCCGGTGACGAGGACTTTCATGCCGAATACCCGGGGACGGAAAGCCGAAATGATACCCGCGCACGCCATCGCCCACATCGCCCGCCGGCTCCATCCGGATTGGAAGGCAGCGCGCATTCACCGCATCCTGAACCTTCCAGCCGCACCATTCGCGGCATCACTCAATTGATGGAGCAATCTCATGGCAAATGGACAAGGGTCTGTCGGCAACGTCATCGCGGCGATCTGCAGCCTCATCGTGCCGGGCCTCGGCCAACTGGTGCAGGGCCGCGTGCTGTCGGCGATCGTCTGGTTCATCGCCGGCTGCATTGCCGGGGCCATCACGTGGCTGCTGACCTTCAGCCTGTTTCCGTTCGGCTGGTTCGTGGTCAGCCTGTTCTCCTGCATCAGCGCCGCGCTGTACCGCCGGCCGGCATGAGCCTGGTCGACTACCGCCGCAAGCGCAGCTTCGACAAGACCCGCGAACCCGAACCCGGGAAGCCGCTGCCGCGCGGCAAGCGGGCGATCTTCGTGGTGCAGCTGCACCATGCCAGCCGGCGTCACTACGACTTCCGGCTGCAGGTCGGCGATGCGCTGAAAAGCTGGGCCGTTCCCAAGGGCCCCAGCTACGACCCCGCGGTCAAGCGCATGGCGGTGGAGGTGGAAGACCATCCAGTGGACTACGCCGGTTTCGAGGGCGAGATCCCCAAGGGCGAATACGGCGGCGGCCACGTCGCCCGCTTCGACCATGGCGTCTGGTCCACCGAGGGCGATCCCGAAGCCCAGCTCGCCAAGGGCCACCTGCGCTTCGAACTCTTCGGCGACAAGCTCAAGGGCGGCTGGCACCTGGTGCGCTCCGGCAAGCCCGCGCGCCAGCCGCAGTGGCTGCTGTTCAAGGACAAGGACGCTTGGGCCGGCGAGCTTGAAGCCGACGACCTGCTGGCCGATGTCACCGCCGCGCCGGCGGCTGACATCAAGCGCGCCGGCGCCGGCAAGCCCGCGAAGAAGAAGCTCGCCGCCGTGCCCGCGGCGCGCAAGGGCCGCCGCAAGGACTGGGCGAAGAAGGCGCTCGCTCTGACCGGTGCAAGGCGCGGCAAGGCACCCGACGCGCCGTTCGAACCGCAGCTCGCGAAGCTGCACGAATCACCGCCCGAGGGCGAGCAGTGGATCCACGAGATCAAGTGGGACGGCTACCGGATCCTGGCCACGATCGCCGGCGGTGACGTGCGCCTGTGGTCGCGCAATGCGCTGGAGTGGACGCAGAAGCTGCCCGAGATCCGCGCGGCCATCGAATCGCTGCGGCTCGAGTCCGGCGCGCTCGATGGCGAACTCATCGCCGGCGGCGGCACCAAGGACGACTTCAACCTGCTGCAGGCCACGCTGTCCGGCGAGCGCCAGGGCAGCCTCGCCTATGCCCTCTTCGACCTGCTGCACCTGGACGGCGTGGATGTCTCCGCGGCACCACTGCTCGAGCGCAAGACGTTGCTGAAAGAGCTGCTGCAGGGCGCCACCGGCCACCTCGCCTACAGCTCGCACACCGTGGGCGACGGCGAGCGCGCGTTTGAGCTCGCCGGCAACAACGATTTCGAAGGCATCATCTCCAAGCGCGCCGACCGGCCGCATCACCCCGGGCGCAGCGACGAATGGCGCAAGACCAAGCGCCTGGAAAGCGACGAGTTCGCCGTGGTCGGCTACACCCAGCCCAAGGGCAGCCGCACCGGCTTCGGCTCGCTGCTGCTGGCCAGGCCCGATGCCGAGCACGGCTGGCTGTACGTGGGCCGCGTCGGCAGCGGCTTCAACGACGCCCTGATGGCCGACGTGACCGCAAAGCTGCCCAAGCGCGGCAGCAAGGAACCGACCGCCCACGTCGGCACCACCGACACCGACCTGCGCAGCGCCACCTGGTTCGCCCCCCGCTTCGTGGTGGAAGTCTTCTACCGCGGCATCGGCCGCCAAAGGCTGCTGCGCCAACCCTCACTCAAGGCGGTACGCATGGACAAGGACATCGAAGACCTGGCCGGCAGCGACCGTGGAAAGGCAGCCAAAACCACGAAAGCCGCAAAAGCCGCCAAGAAGGCCAAACCCTCCCCTGTGGGAGCGGCTACAGCCGCGATCCCGGCGTCCCGCAGCCCCCCCAACCTCTCCAGCCCCACCAAGATCATCTACTCCGACATCCGCGCCACCAAACAGGATGTCTGGGATTACTACACCGCCGTGATGGACCACATCCTCCCCGAAGTCGCCGGCCGCCCGGTCTCCGTGATCCGCTGCCCCTCCGGCACCGACAAGACCTGCTTCTTCCAGAAGCACCTCACCGCCGGCCTCGAACTCGTCTCCACCCAGCGCCTGAAGGAAGAAAGCGGCAACAACGCCGACTACCTGGTCATCGAAGACGCCGCCGGCCTGCTCGAGCTCGTGCAGTTCAACGCGATCGAATTCCACCCCTGGGGCGCCTTCGCAGACAACCCCGACACCGCCGACCGCGTCGTGTTCGACCTCGACCCCGGGCCTGGCGTGTCATTCCCGGAGATCAAATCCGCCGCCACCCAGATCCGCAAGCTGCTGCAGCAGATGGATCTCGAGTCCTTCCTGCGCGTGTCCGGCGGCAAGGGCCTGCACGTGGTGGTGCCGCTGAATCCCGGCTGCGACTGGGACCTGACCAAGCGCTTCGCCCAAGGCTTCGCGCAGGCGCTGGCGCAGAGCGAACCCGACCGCTTCGTCGCCACCGCCACCAAGAGCAAGCGCAACAAGCGCATCTTCGTCGACTACCTGCGCAACGGCCGCGGCGCGACCGCCGTGGCCTCCTACTCCCTCCGCGCCCGCCCGCGCGCGCCGGTGGCGATGCCGATCATGTGGAGCGCACTCGGCAAGCTCGAGCGTCCGGATGCCTTCACCATCCGCGACGTGCCCGCGATGCTGAAGCTCCGGCGCAAGGACCCGTGGGCCGGGATCGACGCGATCAAGCAGAACCTCGCGCGCTGGAGCGAAAGCGCAGAGTGACGAGGAAGTTGCTTCTGTGGGAGCGGCTATAGCCGCGATTTTCAGCAGCATCGCGGCTATAGCCGCTCCCACAAGGGCGATGCACAGGATCCGGTCGCGCAGGAACTACGCGATCCGTCGCGCCGAGACGTGCAGGTTGCCGGGGACATGGAAGCGCCACGGGAGTTCAACGGCGCGGCTGATCCCCACGCGCGGCCCGGTGGCCGGCTTCAACGGCGGCGGGGTGCCGTCGTCCACGATCGCCACGCCCTGCGCGCCCGTGACCAGGTCGGCGCCGTCGTGCTCGCGGGTCAGGCCCATGGCTTGGGAGAGCTTGCCCGGCCCGCTGGCCAGGTCGCGATCACGGCGCGCCGCCGGGCGCAGCACGCGCATCGCATCCAGCCCGCGCAGCGGCTCCATGCCCCGCAGCAGCACGCCCCAGCCCACGCCCGGCTCGCCGCAGACCGCGTTCGAACCCCAGTGCATGCCGTAGGTGAAGTAGACATACAGATGCCCCGGCTCGCCAAACATCGTCGCATTGCGCGCCGTCTGCCCGCGGAACGAATGCGCCGCCGCGTCCTCGCTGCCGGCGTAGGCCTCCACCTCCACGATGCGCCCCGCACGCCCGTCGGCCCGCACCAGGATCTTGTTCAGCAGCTCCGGCGCCACCAGCGCCGGATGCCGCCGATAGAAGTCCCGCGCGAGTGTCTTCCAGGAGTCGTCCACCGACCCATTGTGCCAAGGACCCACCCCTGTCGCAGCCTTCCCTGTGGGAGCAGCTATAGCTGCGATCCAGCGTGCAGACACGACCTGGTCAGCAGATGCGGGCCAATCAGCAGATGCCGGGCGACGTTGGTCGCAGCTGTAGCTGCTCCTACAAATGCGGTCATGGCGGATCGAACAGGCCGCCTTGGGCGGGCGGGTAGATCAGCAGGTCGCCGCTGGGGCGGGCGTCGGGGTGCATCGGGTGCGGCTGCACATGCTTCGCGTCCATGATGTGCAGCACCTCGGTCCCGCGATGCGTCAGCACATCCGACACCAGCCGCCGGTGGCAGCGCCACCACACCGCTTCGGCACACATCAGCGCGGTGGGCGTGCGCGCCGCAAGGTCCAGCGCCAGCGCCAGGCCTTCGGCGAACTCCGCGCTGGCCAGGTGATCGGCATAGCCCTGGAACGACGCGTTGCGCCACGCACCGTTGGGCGAACCGGGCTGGACCTTGCGCCGGCCACCCAGCTGCGGAACCCACTGGTATTGCAATCCGGCGGCCGGCAGGGCTTTGGCCATCTCCTCGCTGGCAAACCACGGATAGCGGCGGGAGCCGGGGAAGCGGCGCACGTCGGCAATCGCGCCGATGCCCTGGGCCGCGAGCATGGCCAGGTAGTCCTCCCACGTGCGAGTGGAGTGACCCGCGGTCCAGACCGTGGGGCCAGGACCAGCGTCGGGATCTGTCATTGGCCGAATGGCATGTTGCATCGGGCCATTACACAAAACGCCGCGTCGGCATCGTGTGTGCCGCCCCCACGCGCCCGGCCAGCGGGCACAGCCCGACCCCGGCCCACTATCATGGCCAGGCATCCACACCGGGCGAGACGACATGGCAAAGGCGAATCCACTGCAGGAACAGTTGCTGAAGGCAGGCCTGGTCAAAAAATCCAAGGTGGCCGAAGTGGCGCGCGAGCAGCACGTGGCCCGCCACACCAGGGCCGCAGCGGCGGCCGCGCCCAGTGACGCCGCGCTGGACGCCGAACGCACCCGTGCCGAAAAGGCCGACCGCGACCGCGCCCTTGCCGCCGAGCGCAAAGCCCAGGCCCGCACCGCCGAGCTGCGCGCCCAGGCCCGGCAGATCATCGAAGACAAGAAACTGCCGCGCGCCGGCGACAGCGAATACCGCTTCAACGCCGACGGTGCCATCCGCACCCTGCTGATCAACGACGAACAGCGCCGCCTGCTGGCCTCCGGCGCACTGGTGATCGCCCGCCTGGGCGAGCGCCATGAACTCCTGCCGCGCGCCGCGGCCGACAAGGTCCGCGAACGCGACCCCGGCGCGATCGTGCTCGACCACGGCCAGGCCGCCGACGCCGAGCCCGCCGCCTCAAGCTCCGAGGACGACGCCTACTACGCGCAGTTCCAAGTGCCCGACGATTTGGTCTGGTGATGCGCGCGTAATGGGGAGACCAAGCGATCAAATACGAACCATTGCACCGCTCTGAAGCAGATAAGGCCCATATACGAAACTTTGACCTGGACAAATTGAAGGTTCAATATACGAGCCATTATTCCTGAGCGAGCAAGTGACGGTCTATATATGAGCTCACTCGAACAAGCGGCGACCAACGTCGAAGCGTCCCTCCGCGCCTTCGGGGCGCGCGTGGCGCAACTGCGCCTGAGCCGGAATATGACCCAGGCCAGCCTGTCGCGGGAGTCCGGCGCGTCCGTCAGCAGCATCAAGCGGCTGGAGGCCGGGGGAAACACCTCGCTGGACACACTGCTGCGCGTGCTCGGGGCCCTGGGCCTGGGCGACCGCCTGCTCGACGCCCTGCCCGACCCCGGCGTCCGCCCCATCGAACGCGTCAAACTCGGCGGCCGCGAACGCCGCCGTGCCAGCGGGACGCCGGACACCCCCAAGGCAACCGATTGGGCCTGGGGCGAGGACGCCGAATCTTGAGCGACGCCACCGTCCGCCTCTGGGGCCGCGACATCGGTGCCGTGAGCTGGCTGGCCGATCGCGCAATCGCGGTCTTCCAGTACATGCCTGACTTCGCCGCCAGCGGCATCCAGCTGGCGCCGGTCATGATGCCTGCCGGCCGGGCCCCCTTCGAGTTTCCCGGCCTGCCAAAGGACGCCTTCAAGGGCCTGCCCGGCATGCTCGCCGACTCCCTGCCCGACAAGTTCGGCAATGCGCTGATCGATGCCTGGCTGGTCGCACAGGGTCGCCCGGCCGAGAGTTTCAACCCGGTCGAACGCCTGTGCTACATCGGCACCCGCGGCATGGGCGCACTGGAATTCCACCCCAGCCTGTCAGGCAGCCCGCGGCAATCACGCAGGGTCGAGATCGACGCCCTGACCCGCTTGGCCAACGATGTCCTCAACCAGCGCGAACAGCTGGCCGGCGTGCTGATGGGCGAAGACGACCGCCGCGAACTCGAGGACATCCTGCGCGTGGGCACCTCCGCCGGCGGCGCGCGCGCGAAGGCGGTGCTGGCATGGAACCCGGAGACCGGCGAGTTCCGCTCCGGCCAGGTGAAAGCCGGCGAAGGCTTCAGCGCCTGGCTGATGAAGTTCGACGGCATCTCGAACAACCGCGACAAGGAACTGGCCGACCCACAGGGCTTCGGCCTGATCGAGTACGGCTTCCACCTGCTCGCGGTCGCCGCCGGCATCGACATGAGCGAATGCCGTATCCATCGCGAAGGCGGGCGCGCGCACTTCATGACCCGCCGCTTCGACCGCGGCGCCGATGGCAGCAAGCTGCACATGCAGTCGCTCGCCGCCCTGCGCCACTTCGACTTCAACGCCGCCGGCGCCTATTCCTACGAACAGGCCGTGGAAACCATCCGCCAGCTTGGCCTCCCCGCGCTGGATATCGAACAGCAGTTCCGCCGCGCGGTGCTGAACGTGCTGATCCGCAACCAGGACGACCACGTCAAGAACATCGCATTCCTGATGAACCGCCAAGGCGAGTGGCGCCTGTCGCCGGCGTTCGATGTGAGCTATGCGTACAACCCGACCGGCAGCTGGACGCACCAGCATCAGATGAGCCTCAACGGCAAGCGTGATCATTTCAAAGCCGCGGACCTGATCGAGTTCGGGGCGTTCTGCGGCATGAAGTCCGCGAAGGCGCGCGAGCTTGTAGCCGAGGTTCGCACGCAGGTCGAAGACTGGATGAACTTCGCCGACCAGGCCGGCGTGCCGGAAAGCCGCGCCGCAAAGATCCAGCAAGCAATGCGCCCCCCCCTCCTGTAGGAGCAGCTATAGCTGCTCCTACAAAAGCCTTCCTGTCCATAACGAAACAGGCCGGGGATGTCCCCGGCCTGCCTTTTCACCCTGATCCGCGAAGATCAGAAGTCGAAGCGCACCTGCACCTGCGCCAGGTCCACGTCGGCGTCGTCCATCTCGAAGCGGCTGTACTCGCCGCGCAGCGCGAAGGTGTCGGTGAAGCGGTACTGCAGGCCCAGGCCGTAGGTCGGGTCGGTGCCGTCGTCGCTCGCACGGCCGATGCCCGGGGCCCTGAGGTCGGCGTCCCAGCTGTGGAAGCCGCCCTTGGCGTAGCCCGAGAACTTCTCGGTGAACGGCAGCGTGCCCACCGCCACCAGCGAGACCGTGTCGGCCTCCAGCGATGCAACGCCGCTGATGTCGATGTCACCGAAGTCGGTATAGCCCAGCTCGACGCCCCAGTTCGGATGCATCTGGTAGCCGCCGAAGGCCTGGAATCCGGTCTCCTCCTCGTCCAGCCAGCCCTCGTCGATCATCGACTGGCCGACGCCGGCGCCGGCATACCAGCCCACGGGCTCCGCCGCGTGCGCGGCACCAAAGGAGGCCGCACCCAGGGCGGCGGCAAGGACGGTACCGGCAAAGATCTTCGTGGTGTTCATGGTGGAACTCCTGCGTTGTTGACTGATGCCTACAACATGGAGACCACCAAACTGGAACAAAGTGGCATTTCAGCCACTAATCGTTCCATAAATAGCCTTTCTTTTGTGGGAGCGGCTATAGCCGCGATCGTCATGGCGGGGAGCATTCGCAGCTATAGCTGCTCCCACAGAAGCCGCTCCCTCCTGGTCCGCTCGATGAAGGCCTCGACCGGCGGACTCGCTACACGGTTCCCGCCTCAGCGAGCCCCTCCCACCCTCACGCCATCAAGATCCCGCTGATCTCCTCCACCTTCTCCTGCAGCAACGCCGCATCCCCCCGGGTCTCGATGTTCAACCGGATCAGCGGCTCGGTGTTCGAACTGCGCAGGTTGAAGCGCCACGCGCCAAAGTCCGCCGACAGCCCGTCGGTGTCGTCCAGCTCCGGCTGCAGCGCACTGAAATGCGCCAGCACCGCCGCGATCGATGCCGGTGCATCCGCCACGGTGAAGTTGATCTCGCCGCTGCACGGGAACTTCGCCATCCGGTCTTCCACCAGCTCCGCCAGCGACAGTCCGCTGGTCGACACCAGGGCCGCGATCAGCAGCCACGGGATCATCCCGGAGTCGGCGTAGGCGAACTCGCGGAAGTAGTGGTGCGCGCTCATCTCGCCGCCGTAGATCGCGTCTTCGGCGCGCATCTTCTCCTTGATAAAGGCGTGGCCGCTCTTGCACAGCACAGGCGTGCCGCCGGCCTCGTGCACCATCTCCACCGTGTTCCACAGCAGCCGCGGGTCGTGCACCACCTTGCCACCCGGGTGGCGCGCCAGCAGCGCCTTGGCCAGCAGCCCGACCAGGTAATAGCCCTCGATGAAGCGGCCGCCGCCGTCGAAGAAGAAGCAGCGGTCGAAGTCGCCGTCCCAGGCGATGCCGAAGTCGGCGCCGTGTTGCTTCACCGCATCCGCGGTGGTGGCGCGCGCGTCGGGCAGCAGCGGGTTGGGGATGCCGTTCGGAAAGTTGCCATCCGGCTCGTGCTGCACGCGCACGAACTCGAACGGCAGGTGCGGCGCCAGCAGGTCGATGATCATGCCGGCGCCGCCGTTGCCGGGGTTGCTGACGATCTTCAACGGCTTGAGTTCGATACCCGCGACGTAGCCGAGCAGGTGCTCGATGTAGGCCGACTTGTCGGTCATCGCGCGGCTGCCGCCCGTGCCCTGCCCCGGCGTGAAGTCATCCGACAGCGCGCGGTCGCGGATGGTGAACAGCCCGGTGTCGGCGCTGATCGGCCGCGCGTTCTCGCGCACCAGCTTCAGGCCGTTGTAGTCCATCGGGTTATGACTCGCCGTCACCATCACGCCACCGGCCGCACCGAGGTGATCGGTCTGGAAGTAGACCTCTTCGGTGCCGCAGAGGCCGATGTCGATGACCTCACGGCCGGCTTCGCGCAGGCCCTGCGCCAGCGCGGCCTGCAGCGAAGGGCTGCTCAGGCGGATGTCGTGTCCGATAACGACCGCACCGGGGCCGAGCAGCTCAGAGGTAGCGGCGCCGATGCGCGCCGCCAGGGTTTCGTTGAGTTCACCGGGCACGCGCCCGCGGATGTCGTAGGCCTTGAATGCTTTCGATGACACGGGTGTGCTCCAGCGGTGCGGGGACCCGGATCATACCGGTGGTCCCCGAAGCCCACGGCTCCTTGCGCATGTCACGCTCGAACTGACCGCCCTACGCCGCGGTCAACTGCTCCCGCGGCTGCCGCGGCCTCCGCGTACGGTGCTGCTCACGACCGTGATGCCAACGCCAACCAGTAGCCCGGCCATGCCGCCCGCAAGATTCAACAGGACGTCATCGACCCGCGGTTCCCTGCCAGGCGCCAAGCCTTGCGCCAGCTCCGCCGCAACCGCAAGAAATACTATCAACCCCCAAGCCCTCCAACCGCGGAGATCCGGGCGGCACAGCCACACCAGCAACCCCAACCACACAAAAATCACGAAGTGCGTCCAGTCGGACACATCCCATGGTGTGCCGGCAGCCACCCGGCGCAACGCGCCGACTCCTTCCTTCCCGATGAGCCCGGTAATCTGCTCGCCCGGCAGGAACAACAGCGCCGAGACCGCCATCGCGGAACCGAACAAGACCCAGCGCGAGGCAGGGCCGCTACGCCAGGCCAGCAGCAACCCGACAGCCAGAGCCATCGCGCCAAGCAACAGATCCGACGCGCCCATCAGCCGTTCCAGCCGCCGGGATCAGACCCGCTGCACATAGACCTTCGAGCGCTCGCCGCCATGGACTTCCACCTCACCGGCCACATCCGCGCCCATGCGCTGGTAAAACCGATGCGCTGGTGCCAGCGCTTCGCCTACGGTGATGCGGAACGCATCTACTCCGCGGTGTCTAAAATCCTCTATCAACCGGCTATACAGACGGTCGGCAATGGCCTTCCCGCGCCACTCGGGAGCCACCGCAATGCTGAGCAACTCGGCCTCCGGCAGGCCTTCGGGCACCACGCCAGCGCTTGAGTACCGCATGATCTCCAAGATGCGTCGCACCTTGGCCGGGCGGACCAGCGCCGGGGCGATCGCCAAGGCAAGCCGCACGGGGCTACGCAGCATCCGCTTGTAGATCGCGCCCATCCCGGTGCCGCCGGTGATGAACCCCTGCACCTGGCCTCCATCCTCCTCGACAAGCAGCGTGGTTTCCGCGGCGCGGTCGATGGACTCATACATCAACGCCAGAAACCCCTCCCCCAGGGTGGCGAGGAACCCCTGATCCAGGCAGCGCACATGCAGCCGCGCGACCTGGCGATAGCGCTCCGCCGGGGTCATTGCGGGGTCGGGGTTGCGGTGCCTTGGGCACCGCCGGCAGCCACGAGCTCCGGCGGCGGCACGGGCAGGCCGCGAAACACGCGCCACGTGACGTCGGACCCGGGTACAAGCACCACCCACGCCGTTACCGCGATACAGCGCAGGTACGTCCAAAGGCTGCGATTGGCCACGTACCACTCTTCCAGCGCGCCCTTGTACGGCATGATCACGTCGTCATAAAAGCGCTCGGGTTCGGCGCTGGCGTGCATCAGCTCTTCCTCGTCACGGAAGACGATGGAGCCGATGCCGGACAGTCCCGGGCGCACCTTCACGATCTCGGCTTGCGAGTGCGCCGGAAAGGCGTCGAAGCAGCGCTGCGTCTGCGGCCGCGGGCCGATGATGCTCATATCACCCTTGAAGATGTTCAAAAGCTGCGGCAGCTCGTTGATCTTGGTCTTGCGCAGCCAGCGGCCCAGCGGCAGGACCCGCGGGTCATGCTTGACGGTCACAGTCCCGGTGCCAACGTTCGGGCTGTTCTTGAGCATGGTGGCGAACTTGTACAGGCCGAACATGCGACCACCGCGGCCGATGCGCCGCTGCACGTAGAACACTTCGCCCTCGCCGCTCAGGCGCAATGCGATGGCGATGGGCACCAGCAGGGGCGAGAGCACCAGCAGGGCCAAGCCGGAAAATACAATGTCGAGCAATCGCTGCATGTCACATCCTGTTGTCGAGATATTTGCCCGTTTCCTTGTGGGCAAAGTCCGGAATCATGTGGTTGAAGAGATCGACGATCTCGGGCTTGTCCCAGGTCTTGCCCCCGCGGATCGCTTCGATCGTTGTCAGGAAATACCCCAGCCGCTCGTCGTCGAACTCCGGCTCGTTGAGGATCACGCCGATGTTTGCGAAGCGCTCCATGTCCAGCGTCTCGGCATCGGTGAAGAACTCCTCGAAGTCCTTCTCCCCGGTGGTGTCGCTGGCAAAGAAGTACACCGGCCACTTCTTGGCGGCGATCAGCTCGTCCGCACGGTCGCGGGCCTCGTCTTCGCTGCCGCACTCGTGGGGCTCGAAGCCCAGCGATTCCAGGTACCGCACCGCGATGTCGGAGAAGCGTGTCAGGTCCAGCTCTTCGCTCAGCTTGGGGAAAAAGATGTCCCGGTTCCCGCCCAGCAGGCACGAGCTCAGGCACAGCTCACCCGACTCCTGCGGCGTCACAAAGTAGCGCCGCACGTCATTGGGCGCCGAAATCGGCTGCCGCTTCGCAAAGCGCTGGTTGAACCCGTGCAGCAGCGAACCATCGGAGAACGCCACGTTCGCAAACCGCGCCGTGGAGATCGGCAGCTCCAGGCTGGCGCGCATCAGGAACATCTCCATGATCCGCTTGCTGGCGCCCATCATGTTTACCGGGTTGGCGGCCTTGTCGGTGGACACGCAGAAGTACTTGCGCGCCCCGCCCGCCTGCGCCTGGGCGATGGTGCTGATGGTGTTGAGCACGTTCACCTCGATCAGCCGCATCAGGGTAAACGGGTCCTTCTCGCTGCGCACGTGCTTGAGCGCGGAGAGGTTGAGCACGTAGTCGTAGCCCTGTCCGGCCGCCATGAGCGCGGCGAACTCACGGCTGCCGCAGTCGATGGCGAAGGTGCGGAAATCGCCATCGATGTAGCCCAGCGTGCTGCGGATGTCGCGCACCAGCTCGACCATGTTGTTTTCGCTGATGTCGACCACGTGCAGTGCACGCGGCTTGCGTTTGAAGATCTCGCGCGTGACCGCCTGGCCGATGGAGCCGGCGCCGCCGATCACCAGGAAGCGGCTGGACTGCACCAGGCCGGAAAGCTCGGCCTCGTGGCGCTGGATGTCCGTGTCGAAGAGCGGCGCGGTGCGGCCGATCAGGTCAAGAATGTTCAAGCACGCAACCTCGGGAATTCGCTTTCAGGAACGCTGGACGGCAGATTCACCACCCGCGCCTCCAGCCAACGGGAGTTCTCCAGCCCGTCGTGCTGGCAGTGCTGGAACATGGGCAGGCGCGACATCAGCCGCCAGACCGGGCGGGTCATCACGTCGCGGCTGTTGGTGTACTGCAGGAAGGCGTCGCGCTCCTCTTCCGATCCCAGCACGATGGCGTTCAACCAGTAGTTGGCGGTGGTGCCCGGCAGCGGGTCGACGAAGCGAATATCGGTATCGGCAAAGAACTCGCGGTAGCGCTGCGCCACCTCGCGCTTGATCTCCAGCATCTTCGGCAGCAGTTCCATCTGCGCGCAACCCAGGGCCGCGTTGAGATTGGGCAGCCGGTAGTTGTAGCCGATCTCGTCGTGCACGAACTCGTAGGGGTGCGGGACCTTGGCTGTGGTGGTGAGGTGCTTGGCGCGCTTCGCCAACGCCTCATCGTTGGTGATGATCATGCCGCCGCCGCCGGTGGTGATCACCTTGTTGCCGTTGAAACTGAGCGTGGCCAGGCGGCCGAAGGTGCCGGTGTGGCGCCCGCCGACCCAGCTGCCCAGTGACTCGGCCGCGTCCTCGACCACGCTGATGCCGTACTCGTCGCAGACCGCCACGATCTCTTCGATGCGCAGTGGGATGCCGAAGGTGTGCATTGGCACACATGCAGAGATGCGGCGGCCGGTGCCGCGGTTCCAGGCCTGGCCGTTGCGCAGTTCGGCGTGCTCAGACAGCCAGCGGCGCAGCGCCTCGGGGCTCAGACCCAGGGTGTCGCAATCCACGTCGACAAAGACGGGATGGGCGCCGGCGTAGCTCAGCGCGTTGCAGGTGGCGATGAAAGTCAGGGCTTGGGTGATGACTTCGTCGTCGCGCTGGACGCCGGCCAGCTGCAAGCTGACGTGCAGGGCGGCGGTGCCGTTGACCGTGGCGATGGCGAACTTCGCGCCGGTGAAGGACGCGATGTGCTGTTCGAACTCGACGACCTTCGCGCCCACGGAAGAGACGAAGTTGGAGTCGATGCAATCGACGAGGTACTGCTTCTCATTGCCTTCGAAGACTGGGCGATGCAGCGGAATGAAGCTTTCGCCGTACTGATCACGCACGTGGTCTACCAAACTCTGCATGTCCAAGTTCCCAACCTTCATGCCACACCCGCCCGAGCTTCCGGAGCTGCCGTAATACCCATCTCCCGCAGCATCACTGCATTGACCTTGTGCACGTCGTACTTGTCCTCTGCAATCTGCCGCGACCGTCGCCCCATGCGATGGGCGAGCGTCGGATCTTCGATGAACTTCAGCATGGCCTCCACCAGCGCATCTACCGACTGCACTGGGACCAGGAAACCATTGTCGCCGTCGATGACCGTCTCGCGACAGCCCGGGGCATCCGTGGTGATGATGGGGCGGCCCATGGCCATGGCTTCCAGGACCGTGCGCGGGGTGCCTTCGCGGTAGGACGGCAGCACGTACACGCTACAGGCCGCAATCGATGGACGGACGTCGGCCAGCTTGCCGTGGAACTCGATCGTGCCGCTGGCAACCCATGCGTCGAGCTCGTCCTGGACGATGGCGTCAGGATTCTCGTCGATCCAACCAACCAGGCCGAAGCGGGCCTCCGGGTGCAATGACCGCACGCGCCCAGCGGCTTCAGCGTACTCGCGCACGCCCTTGTCGCCCAGAAGTCGCCCGATCATGAGGTATGTAGGTACACCCTCGGGCACGCCTTCCTCCTCGAATGAAGCCACATCCACGCCTGAGCCGTTCACCACGACCGAAGGCTTTCCAGAGGGAAGTATTCCAGAGTCGCGGAACAAGGCTTGATCGTCCGGATTCTGGAAAAACACCTTATGGGCGCGAGCCAGAGCGAGGCGATACAAGCGCTGGATCAACCCTGTCAGCATACTTTTGCGCGAGCCGGTAAATGCATAGCCCAGGCCCGTTACCAGGGCATAGCGGCGTGGTACCCGGGCCAACCAGCCCGCCAGCGTTCCATAGATGACAGGCTTGATTGTGTACCCCAGCATGGCGACTGGCTTGATCTCCCGAAGCAGACGATACAAGTGAGACACCAGCTTCAGGTCGGCAGATGGGTCCGTGCCGGTTCTGCTTAGCGGGATGTCGTGGACTTCTACTCCCATGCGTTCCAGGGAAGAACGAATACGCACGCCCGATGAAAGGCCAGGCGCAGCAACGTGAACGGAAAGTCCTGCGGAAAGCAGTGCTGCAATGAGTGGCCCCCGAAACGTCAATATTGACTCGGGAAAACTCGCTACAAGCAAGAAAGATCTGTTGCTCACAGCTTCGGCTCGCTTGCGCGGACAACATCCCGCCACATCGCAGCAAGCCTTGGAGCTTGGGCCTGAACGCTATAGAACTCTTCAACAGCCGCCCTACCACGCTCTCCCATAGCCGCCCTCAACTGAGGATCCATAACTAGCCGTTCAAGCTCTACGAGCCATTGCTCATTAGAACCAGCCAGCGCTCCACACTGCGCGCGTCCTATCACCTCGATATTCATCCCAACCGGGCTGGCAACGACAGGTACACCGGCAGCCATGTACTGAATAATCTTGTAGGCGCACTTCCCCAGCTCCCATTGACTCGCTTCCAGCGGCATAATTCCGATGTCGAACGTGGATACGAGTTGCGCCTCGCGATCTTCTGACCAGTCCACTGCTTTAAACGAAGTTCCTCGCAGCTGGATCGGATCCGCACCAACTGCCACACAATTCAGACCGTATCGATTCGCAAGTTCCTTCAGAGGCTCACCCACCAAGTTCAAGTACTTCGACGTGGAAGGAGACCCTATCCATCCGATAGTGATCGGTCCTGTCAAATTCGTAGCTCGAGCGACATATCTTTCAGCATCCACTACCGTGGGTACGTACTCAACACGAGGCGCTCCTGCCGCATCAGCTCGCTTCTGAATGTATCGACTTCCGGTCGTAACCAGATTTGAGCGTCGCATGATGCGGTCGATTTTGTCCCCCAGAAGGCGCTTCACAGCATTACTCCTGTGGGAGTCGTAAAGATGGAATATTGCGTCATCGAGATCGAGACTCAGGGGCACTGAGCCAGGCAGCATGCCGCTCTCTAACACCCACGGCAGCCATGGGAACGCCTCTTTCTCCAAGTGAACAAGATCGTATGACCCCGCACTACGCAGTGTGATGGCTCGCCTGACATAGGCTCTCGCAACTGAGGGTGCGGAGGTTTGACCTGCGTACTTCGCCTGCAGATACTCATCGTCCAAAAGACAATCGATGTCTAGTGCGATTCCCTCGGAACGCAAAGGCTCCAAGTACTGCATGGTCCGCAAGCGGCTGCTCGCGCCCTTCCTGCCATATTTACAAAGCGCCAAGACCTTCATCGTATTGGAGTGCTTATCGCACCACTCCGCGCTTGGCCAGCGACAACAGGTATTGGCCGTAGCCGTTCTTGGCCAGCGGCACGGCCAAGCGCTCGAGGTCGGCGTCGTCGATCCAGTCGTTCTGCCACGAGATCTCCTCGGGGCAACACACGCGCAGCCCCTGGCGGGCTTCCACGGTCTCGATGAAGTTCGAGGCCTCGATCAGCGACTGGTGGGTGCCGGTGTCGAGCCAGGCGTAGCCGCGGCCGAGCTGCTCGAGGTGCAGGCTGCCTTCATCGAGGTAGCAGCGGTTGAGGTCGGTGATCTCGAGCTCGCCGCGCGGCGAGGGCTTGAGCGAAGCCGCGAAGTCGCTGGCGCGGCCATCGTAGAAGTACAGGCCGGTGACGGCGTAGTTCGAGCGCGGGTTCACCGGCTTTTCTTCCAACCCCACGACCTTGCCGTCAGCGTCGAAATCGGCCACGCCGTAGCGCTCCGGATCGCTGACCCAGTAGCCGAACACCGTCGCCCCGTCCTGGCGTGCGTCGGCGCGCTTGAGGATCTCGGTGAAGCCGTGGCCGTGGAAGATGTTGTCGCCCAGCACCAAACAGCTCGGCTTGCCACCGACAAACTCGCGGCCGATCAGGTACGCCTGCGCCAGCCCGTCGGGGCTCGGCTGCACCGCGTAGCGGATGTCCATGCCCCACTGCGAACCGTCGCCGAGCAGCTGCTGGAACAGCGCCTGCTCGTGCGGGGTATTGATGATCAGCACTTCGCGGATCCCGGCGAGCATCAGCGCGCTCAGCGGGTAATAGATCATCGGCTTGTCGTACACGGGCAGCAGCTGCTTGCTGATCGCTTGGGTGAGCGGGTACAGCCGGGTGCCGGAGCCGCCGGCGAGGATGATGCCGCGGCGCGACGTCATGCCGCCGCCCCGATGCGCTCGAGGCGGTAGCTGCCGTCCAGCACGCGCTGCACCCAGGGCTGGTTGTCGAGGTACCAGTCGACCGTTTCGGCGATGCCGCGCTCGAAGCTGTACTTCGGCTCCCAGCCCAGTTCGTCACGCAGCTTGGAGGCATCGATCGCATAGCGCCGGTCGTGCCCCGGACGGTCGGCGACGTAGGCGATCTGCGATTCGCGCTGCTGGCCGTCCTCGCGCGGACGTCGCTCGTCGAGCAGCGCGCAGATCGTCTTCACCACGTCGATGTTCTGCTTCTCGGCGTTGCCGCCGACGTTGTAGGTCTCACCGACGCGCCCCTTGGCCAGCACGGTGCGGATGGCCTCGCAGTGGTCGCTGACGAACAGCCAGTCGCGCACCTGCTTGCCGTCGCCGTACACCGGCAGCGGCTCGCCGGCCAGCGCCTTGGCGATCACCAGCGGGACCAGCTTCTCTGGGAAGTGGTACGGGCCGTAATTGTTGCTGCAGTTGGTGGTCAGCACCGGCAGCCCATAGGTGTGGTGGAACGCCCGCACCAGATGGTCGCTGGCCGCCTTGGTCGCCGAGTACGGCGAGTTGGGCGCGTAGGGCGTGGTTTCGGTGAACAGGCCGGTCTCGCCCAGCGAGCCGTAGACCTCGTCGGTGGACACGTGCAGGAAGCGGAACGCGTCCTTCGCGGTACCTTCCAGCGCCTTCCAGTAATCGCGCACCGCTTCCAGCAGCGCCAGCGTGCCCACGACATTCGTCTGCACGAACGCCGCCGGGCCGTCGATCGAGCGGTCGACGTGGCTCTCCGCGGCGAAGTTGATCACCGCGTCCGGGCGGTGCTCGGCGAGCAGGCGCGCGACCAGCGCGCCGTCGCCGATGTCGCCCTGCACGAACAGGTGGTCCGGGTTGTCACGCAGCGAAGCCAGCGTGTCGCGGTTGCCGGCATAGGTGAGGACGTCGAGGTTGACGACGCGCACGCCGGCCGCCACGGCCTCGAGCACGAAATTACCGCCGATGAAACCGGCGCCGCCGGTGACAAGCCAAGTCTTCCTCCCGCTCATCTAAACCTCCCATGTTCATCAATAATAAGCGAGTCGATTTGTTCCTCACGCAGATGAGCTACCGATCGCGCCGAGGACTGTGCGCAAGCAGGCCTAACCAGAAACCACACGATAGGCAGCGCGAACATCCATTGCAGCGTAAATGCCTCGATATACGGATTCGTATTCGAAGCCAACACCGCGGATACAAACCCGACACCGAGGAACAAGTCGAGCTCAGAAAGAGAGCGATTTATCGCCAGTCTACAAAAAGCCGCAAAGCACATAACGAAAGCAACGGAGTACACCAACGCACCTATCAAACCAACCCGAAAGAGCGTCGCAACCCACACCATCTCGTAGCGCCACGGGAACGTATAGCTCCGAATATAATCAACGCCGACGCCATGACCCGCACCGAGCCCATAATGTTCTCCGACGCCTTCTAGCAGCGCCCGAGCCTGCTCCGAGCGGGCGGATCCACCCCCAGAGGACAGCTCGTCCCAAAACATTCCCACGATTAGGCTTATGTCAACGTCGGTAAACACAGGAAGCAAGAAAGCAACACTCAACACGCCAAAGGCAACAAACAGCACGCCCTTCGACATTCTAATGAAGCTACGGCGCCTGCCATCCGATCCGCCCGCAAGACGCCCTTGAAAAACAATTCCAAGCGCGGCGCCAAGAGGAATCGACATTATTAACGCAGAACGTCCCGAGGTGATCGCAGCAAGTGCCAACCCCCCCAATAACACTGCTCGAAGCACGTTCGAACGAATGATTCCAGGTGATGCGAAAAGGCCAGACGTAAAGAATATGAGAGCCCCATACACGTGCATGGTAGCCCCCGCATAACCGTCTTTGTAATTAAGGTTGGCACCCTCCCTAAAAAAGGAGACGGAGCTCGAACCAAAGCTAAAATACAAGAAGTAAAACAGGGCGACGCTTGCGGCCGCAAGGAGACTAACACTAACAAACACCCGCTCAAGTGCTTCTGCACTTGCAATTTGGACCATAGCGGCAAAGATAATAATCCATAGCAGTGGCGAAACGACGTAAATGACAAGAATCTGCCACATCGCCTCCAAAGGCGCCCCGCTATTCATACCAATCCCCATATAAAACAACGTGACTATGGAAACCAGCAGGTGAACTGCAAGCAAACGAAACAGCTTTTTCGTCCACTTGACCAAGCTCAGGCCCAACACAAATGAAGACATCAGGCAGGCAATCGTAGCCACTTGCAGTGAGTTAGGAACCACCATTGCCAAGAACAGCAATCCAGAAAGAGAAACCCAAAATACAACTCGCAAGGCAAAACGAGGCCGTCCCTTAGAAAATCTCGTTGGTAGTTGAATCACCTTCGACCCCGCGTGAGTGGGAAAACAGGCAAAAGCTGTGATTCCTTAGCTAGCATTTGCCAGACAAGCCGCTAAAAGAATTCATGGCTGACCGCGACGAGAAGAGCGCCTTTGACTGCGGCGAGCCTTTGATCCCAACAGCCTTAGCCCATACAGAGCCCCGTACCCTAACCAAGGCAGATTGCGAACGGTAGCCTTGGCTCCATCCGCAAGATATCCCGCTAGTACATAATCCATAATCAGCAAGAAAAGCAGCTTGCCCAAATAAACACGCTCACTACCGCGAGCCTGAGGAAAATCGTACCGAGAAAAGCGCTCGTTTAATGGAATGTATGAATGCACACTACGATTCTCAGCAGAACGACGGTAAACGGCAGTGACGCGGCTTGAGAACACCAAGGGGCTACGGGTAGTGCGAAACAGCCGATACCAGAACTCAACATCCTCGCCGTAACGATAACTTTCGTTATAACCACCAACATCCCGAAACGCGGACGCCTTTAACGCAAAGCTGGAAGAGCTAAGGAGTCCGTCCGGCAACGCAGCGCGCGCAAAATAATCTTGGTACACATCGCTCTGAATCAGACGCGGCTCTAGGGAGCATGCCCGATCATCGGAGAAGGTAGTTGCAAATACAACCGCAGGATCCGCGCACTCCTTGATAAGACCTGCCAAAGTAGACAGGTGATTCGGCAGCCAAAGATCATCCGCGTCTAAGAAAGCAAGATACTCTCTCCTCGAATGCCCTACTGCATGATTTCGCGCGCTCGAGACACCACCATTTTCCTTCTTCAGAACTATAAGCCGCGAGTCATTAATACTCTCTATCTGCCGAAGAGAGTTATCGGTCGAGCCATCATCGACGATGATCAGTTCGAAGTCGGGAAAATCCTGCGCAAGGACGGAGAGCGTCGTACTTTCGATCGACAGCTCCTTGTTGTATAGCGGAATAATTACGCTAAACATTTCAGGAAAACTCGAAGTTGAGCATCGCCGCTTCCCGCGCACCCGTTATACCCGTAGGCGCACTGTATTCACCGTTCAAAGAACCAGCCAAGTGACGGGAAAATTCAGATACCCCCGCCTCCCCGTTGGCCAGGCGGTAGGCTTGAAATCCTACGTCATCGAGAAAGTCAGTACACTTTTGATGATACTCGAGCAGGAAGAATGCCGTCTGAGCAAAACAGGCAAATACGGCCGCGTGAAGGCGGATCGAAACCATCACATCGCATTCTTGGACTAATCGGTACGTTTCTCTGACAACTGGCGAATACTTGATTATTTCGATACTTTCGCCCCCTATCGCATGGGCTAGGCGACGAGTGATCTCCTCGTCTCCGAACTCGGGGTGCCCGTTGAAAATGAACAGCCTGAACCTAAGGGGGCCACTGTAGTCTTTTTTCAGCTGAACCAGCGAGTCCTTAAGGAAGGTGAACCTCTCTTCTTCTTGTTCCAGTGAGCCACCCGAATAGCGTTCGTAGTAGCACGCGGCCACCCCCACTACCTTTTCGGGTTGCTGTAACACGCAACACTGAGTCTTATCCCCATATATCGCTGGCAACAGCGCAGCCAAGTCAAAGGCCAGCACGGGTGGACGGGGAAGATCATAGGAACTTGCGATTTCGAATGACCGCGCGTCGCGCAGGGCCAGATAGTCAAGTGACCGAAGATAGTTGATTGTACTTTTCTCTGCCGCAGAGTCTTTGTATGGACCCAGGGAAATACCGATTGCCGCAGTCTTGCCTGCGACATGCAAATCCTTCTTGAGCTTTGCATAGGTGCGAGGGTCTGTAAGCGAGAGGGATGAGTGAAAAGTTGAGCCCCCCGCAGAGATAAAGTAAGACGACCTTAAAATAAATGAAACGGCACGAGCGAAAGATAAGTAACCGTCATACGGATAGAAAACATCCGCAGGGGTGTTGATGATTGGCAGCGAACGAGCGAAAAACAAGGGCTTGGCTTGCTTGAGGAGCTTCGTCACCCCCCATGCGGCAACTTCACAGAAAGCGTCGTCACCGGTGTTAAATGCCCCATAGTATCCAGTCAGTACTGTCGTCATAAATTCGCAAACCAGCTCAAGTTAAGATCGCGCCGTCTTGAATGATTGACTGAGGAGCCAGGTCTTCTCGCGCAAGCTGAAGCCGTTTTCGATAAGCAGGTCGTAGTACTGCTTAATTTCAAACCGCTCGCCGAGGACACACTTCCGTTGGAGGGATCTAAAGTGGCGTCGACTCGCTGCCCACTTGTAGAATCTACAGATCTCACTTTCGGACAGCAATCCACTAGTTGCAGCCCGCGAAAGATCCAAGAAGTATTGGTTGAATATCAAATCTACATTCATCCGAGCAAGACCTTCTGCAGTGCTGATGTTGGCATCATGACGTCGATACCGTATGCCCTTGCTAGAGGACAAAACATTCGTACCGCAAAGCAACGACCGAAGGAGAATAGGAGTGTCCTCGGTGGGGCAGTCGGGTTGGAGAGGGCCGAAGAAATCAAATAATTCCCGCCTGAATGCTCGAGAAGCCCCCATAGTTTTCGAACTTCCATCCAGTAGGTGCTCGAGGGACTGGGTGACAGCTCTTGTATCCGCGACTAGAATTTCTCCGGACGTTGATGAGTGGTCATCGATCACGTCTGCAGAGAGCAATACGGCCTTGGCATCGGGGAACTCACTAAACAGTTCCACAGTGAGAGATACGCGGTTAGGTAGCGAGACATCATCGCCAGCTGCAATAACGATTATCTCCCCTTTCGCCGCTGCAACAACCTGATTGACATGAGCAGTCAGTCCCAGATTGGTCTCATTACGCCTCAGTGATACGCAGCGGTCACCGCTGTATTGTTCGAGAACTGCACACATGCGTTGATGAGTGCTGTCCGGCGAGCAATCATCAGAAATGAGAATTTCGAGGTTCCTATAATCCTGTGCCAGCGCGCCTTCAACCGCCTCCCGGATATATTCTTCCTGGTTGTAGGCGATCAGCGCGAGCGTAACCAATGGGGACTGCATCAATTCTGTCAACTTAGGCTCCAACCAATTTCCGCATACCGGGCACGCGACGTATCCAACGAACCACTCTGTGCTCAACACCCAACCGCGACACCAACTCGCGCATGCTCCACAGTCCTCCGACCATCGCCAACAGCGCCCCCAACGCCATGGCAGGAATATCGGACAACAATCGATTGGCTGCCAGCGCCATGCACATTAGCGCACCGGAGATCAGCATCATACGTAGTACTGCTGCGGACCAGCGGTAGCCGATTAGACGGCGCCCCACCCATGCCATACCTGCCGTGTAGAGCAAGTAGCTAAGGGCAAACGCATACGCTGCACCGACCACTCCTTGAGTCGGTACCAGCCATGTTGCTAGTACCGCCTGAATGGCTAGAAACGTCGCCTCTGTGGCCATGACCCAGCGCCCTGCACCCATTGATAGCTGGATGAATCCCATCGGCCAGGACAACACTCGCCCGAACACACCTAGCACCATCCACACAAGCACATCGGCCGCTGAGGCGAACTTGCTCGAATACAGCGCCCACACTACCCACTTCGCGAAGGCTAGCGTGACGAGCAATCCCGGCAGCGCCAGCAGGATTCCGATTTCGGTCTGCTCATTAACGGCGCGAATCGCGGCCGCACGGTCGTGGATGACCACTGTGAGCCGCGGATAGAAGTCGGTACCCATCGCGCCCAGGACGAATCCAGCGAACAGTCCGGACAGTGCCCACGCTGCCTGATAAATCCCGGCAGCATCCACCCCCAACGTCCGTGTGATCAGCGTGCGGACGTACAAATCCAGAACAAGAGTCAATACTCCGCCCCACATCATCGTGACTCCCAGCCCAAGCAGGGGCTTTGCCTCTGCTATTGCGTGCGGCCAGTCCATCGCCACTGTGGGCACCTCGACGCGTCTCGCGAACCACCAACTGCACAGCAAGGTGATGGCCGCATTCGCTAACAGCACTGGCACGATACCGTCCTCGCGCAGCCATGCGTACAGGCCTAGAGTTACCGCCGTATTTAGTATTGCCGCCGCTACCTGCACGCGAGCAATGTCGCCAATTCGACGCAATCCCTGCAACAATCCTAATTGCCCATTGCTGACCGCGGTGAGCATTAACATGCCGCCCAAAATCGCTAGCGCCCATGCGTGCTCCGTCGATTGGAACATCCAGCGACTCAAGGGAAGCGCCAGCGCAATGCTGGCAAGCCAGCCCAATGCCCCTGTCACCCACACCAAACGACGCAACGTGCGAATCGTACGGCCAACGGCCAGCGGATCGGCTTTGCCCTGTGCCTGCACAATGGCGCGCACTGAACTGCCCTGTAAGCCAAGCCCAGTCAGGGCTCCCAGCAGGCTAGTTGCCGAAATATAGAGGCCGATCAATCCAACGCCTGCCGGCCCCAAAAGCACCGCCACCACTTTCACCCGCAATAGAGCGACGATGTAATTGATCGCCTGCGCACCGCCAATGATGGACGACGAGCGCAGTATTTGACCATAGGAGTTTGTCACGGCGAAAGTTCGCGAATCACTCTCGCGGGAACGCCTGCTGCAATTACATTCTCTGGCACGTTGCCGGTCACAACGGAGGAATTGGCGATAACAGACCCACTCCCAATGCGCGCCCCTTTCAGGACACGAACGTTGGAGCCCAAGAATACGTTGTCACCGATATACACAGGGGCCGCCCATTCATGTTTAGAGCGACTCCGGTCTCGTATGCCTATTCCGTGGAAATCGCTATCGAGGACTTCAACATTAGCACCGATCAAGCAGTTCCTGCCGATAACTATTGCGGTGTGATCCGCAATGCAGCTAAACCCATTATTAATCCACGTACCTCCACCTATCGTAATAGACGCAGTTTCGTTGCGAGCCTCTAGATAAGCATACGAATCCAAGAACGCGGGTGATGGAAATACTCCGATGCTGACATTGTCCTCGAAGACAATTTTCCCACGCCCAGCGACCTGCATTGGTTGATAACGTGCAGGGCGCCCGACGAAGTGATTAGTGGATAACAACGAATACCAACCAACCCGTGCACGCTGGATCATGCGCATAAACAACAACGCGCTGCGTCGTTTGACACTTGATATCAGCATGTGACTGCTTCCACCACAGCGACCACATGCTCCTTAAGAAGATGCGGCCCCATCGGCAAACTCAACGCCTCAGTCGCCATCCGCGAGGCGATCGGGAACGCCTTTGCGTCAAAGCCCGCATGTGCGTACGCCGCCTGCCTGTGCGGCGGGATCGGATAATGGATCAACGTGCCCACGCCCGCCTCGGTCAGCCGCTGTTGCACGGCTTGGCGCTCCGGGGTCCCCACCACGAACAGATGCCACACGGGTTTAGCCCACTCCGGGACATGCGGCAACACCAATGCCGTGCGTTCGAGACCTTCTAAATACGCGGCTGCTACTTCAGCACGACGATCATTCCAAGCATCCAAGTGCGCTAGTTTGACTCGCAGGACCGCAGCCTGGAGCGGATCTAGACGACTGTTAAAGCCCTGCACCTCGTTAACGTACTTGACCCGCGACCCGTAGTTTCGCAGAACGCGGATTCGGTCCGCGATGTCTCGATCATTGGTGGTGACAGCACCACCATCCCCCAGCGCGCCCAAGTTCTTGCCGGGGTAGAAGCTCCACGCGACCGCATCACCATGCGAACCAATTCGCTCGCCTTTGTAACGTGCGCCGTGCGCCTGTGCGCCGTCTTCCAGCACGCGCAATCCGTGCTTACGCGCGATCGCGAGGATCGGCTCCATTTCCGCTGGCTGCCCATACAGGTGCACCGGCAGGATAACTTTGGTGCGCGAGGTGATGGCCGCGTCGATCAGCGAGGGATCGATGTTGTACGTGCGCGAGTCCGGCTCCACGGGAACCGGGATCGCCCCACACTGGCTGACCGCCAGCCACGTGGCGATATAAGTATTGGACGGTACGATGACTTCGTCGCCAGGGCCCACATCCATCGCCCGCAGCGCCAGGTGCAACGCATCCAGGCCGTTGGCGACACCAATGGCGTGCTTCGCGCCGCAATAGGCGGCGTACTCGTTCTCGAAACCCTCGACCTCGGGACCAAGGACGTACCAGCCACTATCAATCACGCGCGCGATAGCGGCATCAATCTCCTCGCGAAGCTCGATATGCGGAGCCTTCAGGTCTAGGAATGGAATCATGCGCCCGCTCTCGCCAGACGTACGAACTCGTCGTAATCCCGAATGTAGTCGTCCGCTTCGTAGTAGTGCGAAGCGAAGACCAGCAACACGGCGTCCGGCGAATACTTGTACTGGATACCCCACGTCATTGGGGGGAGGTGCAAGCCAGCATCGGGACGATCGAGGACGTACTCACGCCTAGTATGGCCGTCATCCGCCACGACGTTCACGCTTCCAGAAACGCAAACTAGGAACTGGTGGCATTGCTTGTGCGCATGCTCACCCCGCGTCTCGGCACTCGGGACATTGAACACCATGAAGTAGCGCTTAGCGGCGAAGGGCACGGATCTTTCGAACTCGCCAACCGTCAGGCTCCCTCGGATGTCGAGCACGCGGGGAAGCTTGCGCAGACGCGGCTCTCCCTCTGCCGCGCTTGCCATAGCCTCGGCAGCCTGAACTGCCGGCTGTGTTGCTGCGTCAACGTACCCCACGATGCGCGCCGGATTACCGATGACGATCGCGTTAGGCGGCACCGAACGAGTCACGACTGCGCCGGCGCCCACCATGGCCCTTCGACCAATCCTGACTCCGGGTAGGATGGTGGCATTCGCACCGATGGAAGCCCCCTCGCCAATATCGGTAGTCGCAAAGGTATTCGGATGCGTCTTGCTGCGCGGGAACTTGTCGTTCGTGAAGCTGGCATTGGGGCCGATGAAGACATCATCCGCCAGTTGAAGCCCGTCCCACAGCTGGACCCCGGACTTCACCGTGACCCGGTCACCCAACACCACATCGTTTTCGATCAGACAATGCGAGCAGATGTTGCAGTCCGATCCGATTACCGCACCCGGCAGGATCACCACGAACTGCCAGACCCGCGTACCCTTACCGATTTTCGTCGACTGCACGTCGGAAAGTGGGTGGATTATCACAGCCGCCCATCCACTGCTTCCCGCGGCAACACATACTTCACGTCATAAAGCACCGCTCCCGGCTTGCCATGCGCGCGTATCCCCGCCGCACCCAGCTTCCGGAACTCCTCGTGTCCCACCGCCACGATGATCGCGTCGTACTCACCCTCGCCCGGCTTGCACAGCGACAGCCCGTACTCATGCTTCGCCTCGCCCGCATCCACCCACGGATCGCATACGTCGACGCGCGCGTTGTAGCCCTGCAGCGCACCGATGATGTCCACAACGCGCGTATTCCGCAGGTCCGGGCAGTTCTCCTTGAACGCCAGCCCCAGGATCAGGATGCGCGCGCGCACGGGGTTGATCCCGTTGCGCACCATCAGCCGGATCACCTCGCCGGCCACGTACGCGCCCATGCCGTCGTTGGTGCGGCGGCCGGCCAGGATCACGTCCGGGTGGTGCCCCACTTCCTGCGCCTTGTGGGTCAGGTAGTACGGATCCACGCTGATGCAGTGCCCGCCCACCAGGCCCGGGCGGAACGGCAGGAAGTTCCACTTGGTGCCGGCGGCTTCCAGCACTTCCAGCGTATCGATGCCCAGCTTGTTGAACAGGATGGCCAGGTCGTTGACCAGGGCGATGTTGAGGTCGCGCTGGGTGTTCTCGATCACCTTGGCGGCCTCGGCCACTTTGATGCTGCTGGCCTTGTGGGTGCCGGCGGTGATGATGCTGGCGTACAGCGCGTCCACGAAGTCCGCGGCGGCCGGCGTGGAGCCGGAGGTCACCTTCATGATGGTGGTGACGCGGTGCTGCTTGTCGCCGGGATTGATGCGCTCAGGCGAATAGCCGCAGAAGAAGTCGACGTTGAACTTCAGGCCGCTCTCGCGCTCCAGGATCGGGACGCACACCTCTTCCGTGCAGCCGGGATACACGGTGGACTCGTACACCACGGTGTCGCCGGGCTGCAGCACCTTGCCCAGCGACTCGCTGGCGCGGCGCAAGGGAGTGAGATCCGGACGGCGGGCGCTGTCGATGGGCGTGGGCACGGTGACCACGTACACATTGCAGTCGCGGATGCCTTCCAGGTCGCAGGTGAAGCCGAGCTGCGTGGCGCTGGCCAGGAGCTCTGGCTCGACTTCAAGCGTGCTGTCGCGGCCGGTGCGCAGCTCTTCAACGCGCGCGGCATTGATGTCGAAGCCCACGGTGTCGTACTGCTTGCCGAACTCGACCGCCAGCGGCAAGCCCACGTAGCCGAGGCCCACCACGGCAATGCGGGTGGCCTGCGGCGAAGGAAAGTCACTCATTGATCCGGATCCCTTTGCATGATTGGCGTGTCCCGCGCTGTGCGCGGGGCCTTAGCCCTTGAACGTCCCTTGTCGCTGCCTGCGGCCTGTGCCGCGGCGATTCCTGCCAGTGCCGCCGCCACCGCCAGCATGGCCGGGGTGCGCAGGGGGTAGTCCACCAGCGAGTGCGCCAGTATCGCGCCCAGCGCCACCAGCGCGGTCATGCCCAGCCCGCGCATCTGCGCCGGCTGCCGCAGCAGTCCAAGCAAGGTGAGTGCCAACGCCACGGCGCCCAGCAGCAGGGTGACCATGGCGGGCACGCCGGCCTCGAGCCACCACTGCGCGTATTCGTTGTGGGCGTGGTTGACGTAGTTGGCCATCAGCAGTTCGCGCGGGGCTTCCTGCTCGAACACGGGCACGTAGCTGCCCACGCCCGCGCCCATGGGTGCGAAGCGCGCGGCGATCTCGCCGGTGAGCGCGCGCAGCGGGCCGCGCAGCTCGTCGATGGCGTCCACCTGCATCCAGCGCAGGGCCAGGAACAGGGCCAGCGCGGCCACGGCAAGGCTGGCGGCCAGGGCAATCCGGCTGCGGGTGCCGCCGCGCCAAGCCGGCCAGTGCACGGCCACCACCAGGGCGCAGGCCAGGATGATCAGCGCCACGCCGGCGCGCGAGCCGGTGAGCGGCAGGGCCACGGCCGCAAGCAGCATGACCAGGGCGGCGACGGTGCCGTGCATCAGGCGGTGCGGGCGGCCTTGCGGCCAGGCACCGGCCACCATCGCCAGGCGCGCGCAGGCCAGGGTGGCCGCGACCACCAGCAGGGTGGCCTGGTGGTTGGGATTGGCGAAGAAGCCGTTCATCGCCGGCTTCCACTGCGGGTAGGGATTGAGCGGGCTTTCCTGGGGGGCGCCGATCTGGGCCACGCCCAGCAGCAGGCTGGCCACGGCCAGCACCACGATCAGCTGCGCCAGGCGGCGGTGGGCGGCAGGCGGCAGGGCCAGCGCCATGGCGAAGATGGCCAGCGCCGGCAGCAGTTGGAACCCTGCGGCGCGGGTGGCTGCAGGGGCCAGGCTCCAGTGCGCTGGCGCAGTGACGCCGAACAGCGCAAGGTCCTGCCCCAGCGCCGCCCTGCCCTCGCCGCCGGCCACGGCCGCGGGCAGCACGGCCTGCAACAGCGGGATGGCGACCAGCGCCGCGGCAAAGGCCCCCCAAGCGAGGTGCACCAGGCCGGCGGGGCGCTTCAGCAGCAGCCAGCCGGCCCAAGCCAGCAGCGGCAGCGCCAGCAGTTGGGCAACAAAGCTGCCGGTGCCTGACTCCTGCGAGCTGCCGCCGGACAGCACGCACAGCACCAACAGCGCACACGCGGCGGCCAGCCTCGCGCGTGCGGCCCTGTCTTGATGCTGGTGATGGTGTGCGTCGGCAGTTGCGCCGTACATGGTGCTCCGCCCCTGGAAACGAAAACGGGACGGGTTAAACCCGTCCCGCAGTGCACCCTATGTCAAAACCGGAAGGGTCAGCGGCTGACCGGCGGCGGCGCAACGTAGGGCTGCTCGTCCATGCTTTCAAGGGCGGCGGCACCAAGCACGGCAGCGCCGCTGATGATGCCCACGGCGCCCATGTCCACGCCTGCAGCGGTGGAACCGGCGGCGGTGCCGGCAGCCGGGCTGCTGGCGGCGGCAACGCAGGTGGCGGGCACGCCGTGCACGCCGGCGGCGCCGAGCGCCTGGGTGCAGCCGTTGAGATAGACCAGGGTGGCGCTGCTGCCTTCGGTCAGCATCACGCGGCTGCCCGGGGCCAGCTGGGTGCCGGAGGCGGCGCTGGTGAACTCACCACCGGTGCTGACCATGGCGCTGCCGCTGTCGATGCGGAGCGTTGCGGACTCACTCTGAGCGAGCGCGGGTGCGGCGAACAGCGTGGCCAGCGCAGCGGCAATCAGGAGGCGATGGGTTTTCATGGAGTCCTTCCGGTGTTTCGTATGGGGTGGCGCATGTTGCGCCGCATAGAGACTACGGACATGGGGGCGCTGGCGCAACCCTTTTTACGTGACGATTTTGTGAATTTTGTCCGTAATATCAGCAACATGCGACGTTCATGTGAAGCTTGCGCGCATTCAGCGGCTGACTGGCGGAGAGCCCCCGCCGCCGCCACCGCCAGCGGCGGCCGCGATCACCGCCACGCCGCCGACAATGCCCGCGATCACACGGCCGTCCACGCCCCGGCTGCTGTCGGCAACGCAGTCGGCGGCCACGGTGTAGACCCCGGGGGTACTCATGGTCTTCTTGCAGCCGTTGGCATAGCCGAGGCTGGCGCTGCCACCCTCTGACACCAGCACGCGCTGGCCGGGAGCAAGCACCTGGCCGCTGGCGGCCTGGGTGAACTCGCCGCCGCTGCTGACAAGCACCGAGCCGCTTTCCACGCCCAGCAGGATGCCGGGATCGGCCGCCGGCACGGCGGTTTCAGGCGCATCCTGCGCAGGCGCCGCAAAGGCGGCCAGGGCAAGCGTGGTGAAGCTCAAAACGGCGACGATGTGGCGCATTCGGGGTCCTTCCGCTGGTTGTTCATCCCGCGACCGGACGGTCGGCGACGGAACCGTGAATTATGTTGCACTTCGCGTGCCAACGCATCCTCAGTGATGGCTGGCGCGAGGATCAGGCAAGGGTGGCTCAGGGTTGGACGATGGCCACGCCGGACAGGTCCAGCTCGCCGCGCAGGGTTTGCGCCACGCCGCGCGGGGCGGGGTTCACCAGCCGCAGCCACTGGCCTTCACAGCCCTCGCCTTCGGGCACGGTGAAGGGCAGTTCCAGCGCGGCCCAGTCGCGGGATTCGCGGATACGGGCGCCGCTGGCGATGCGTGTGCGGCCGTCGCTGCAGGTCAGGGTCCACTCCAGGCCCTGGTCCGAGCGCAGGTCCCTGGTGCGGGCGCGGAGCCGCAACACATGCTGGCCGGGGGCGAGCAGCAGCGGGATTTCCAGACCGGTGCGCGCTACTGGGCGGCCGAGGAAGCGCAGGCGGGCGGCGTGGGCCGTGCTGCCGGGTGTGCCGACGCCCGGCACGCTTTTGTCGAGTTCGATGCGCTGAAACAGCACGCCGGGCGTGCGGCGCACGCGCCAGTCGAAGCCGGCCGACGACAGCGGGCGCCCGAAGCTGCCGTTCCAGGGCACCGGCAGAAGCGCAGGGGCGTCGGCAAGGCCGCTGACCCAGCGTGCGTAGGCGCTGCCCCAACGGCCATCGCGAAGCATGCCGTCGATCCAGCGCGTGGTTTCATCGGCGCTGAGGCCGCCCTGCGCACGCAGGGCGCCGTGCAGGTTGTCGGCGGCGGTGGGCAGGCGGCTGGCGGTGGCGGCGCGCAGGACCGCGTTGCGCCACTGGGGTCGCTTGACCAGGTGGGTCGCCAGGGCATCGGCGAATTCCGGGTCCTGGGCGAGTTCGGCGATGAGCTTGAGCAGGTCGCTGCGCTGCGCGGGGGCCACGGTGAGCAGTGCGTCCAGGTGGTCCGCGGCGGCGGCGTAATTGCCGGACTGCAGGGCCTGGGTGGCAAGCCAGCCGCGCACCTGGGGATCGCGCGGGGCGCGGCGTGCGGCGGCCTGGTAGCGGGCGTGGTGGGCGGCGGCATCGCCCTGCCCGTCCTGGGCGCGGGCGAGTACGCCGAAGGCGCGGCCGAGTGCGGGTTCGCGCGCGAGCACGCTGCGGGCGATGGCTGCGGCGCGGGGGGCGTCGTCTTCGTGAAGGGCGGCTTCGGCGGCGGCGAGGTCGGCTTCAAGCCGGGCCTGTTCGCCATGCGTGCTGAGCAGGCTGGCGCCGGCGGCAAGCAGCGCCGCCAGCAGTGCCGCGAAGGCGATCCAGCGGGCGGTGTTCACTGGGCGGGCTCCAGTTGCAGGCCGACGACGCGCCAGGCCTCGCCCATGCGGATCAGCTCAACGCGAAGCACCCCGGTTTCCACCGTCCCGCGGCGGGCATCCAGGCGATAGGCGCCGAGCATGGAAGCGGCCATGGCATCCAGGGTCCAGTTGGGCGCATCGACCAGCATCCGCGTGCGCGCGCCCTGCGCATGGCGCGCCTGCAGCTGCGTGCGGATACCCGCACCCTCCAACCCCGTGGGCAGGTCAAGCCAGGCCGGTTCCGCGCCGCCCCCGGCCAGGTAATCCGTAACCCCCCGAACCGCTGTCTCTGCCTCCCCGAAAAGCCGCAACGGATCCGCAGCCGCAACCCCCGCACCCGCCCTTGCAGGAGCAGCTGCAGCTGCGATTGCCAGCCCATCCGACGGGGGTGCGACTTCAGCCGCAGCCGGCGCGACGGGCGTGATGGGGGTCGGTATCGCAGCCATGGCTGCTCCCACAGGTGGGGCAGCTGGCGAGGGCAAGGTCGCAGCTCTGGCTGCTTCTGCAGGTGGGGTGGCAGCTTGGGTTGCAGGTGGGGCGAATGGCGGGGGCTGGGTCGCAGCTATAGCTGCTCCTACAGGTGCAGGTGCAGGTGCAGGTGCAGGTGAAGGTGCAGGTGCGGGTGCAGCTGCGGGTGGGCTTGCAGGTGGGGCACCTGGCGGGGCGACTGGCGGGGTCGGCAGTTGGACCAGGGCCAGGGCTTGAGTGACCGTTGGGCTTGTCGGCTCGGGCGCGGCGGCGGTGCGGACGGGCGCGGCGGGGCTGCTGGCGGGCGCGGTGGCGCCGCTTTGCACGCCGTCGAAGTTGTCCTGGCGGGTGAAGGCGAGCCAGGCGAGGACGATGCAGGCGAGGCCGAGCAGTCCGACGAGGATGGGTGCGAGGGAGATGCGGGGGTTGGGGGGAATCGCGGCTGTAGCCACTCCCGTGGAGGGGGTGGAACATGGCGGGCTTGGGGGGACCGCGGCTGTAGCCGCTCCCACAGGGGGCGCGCGGCGCGGGGTGGTGGAGGTCGCAGCTGTAGCTGCTCCTGCAGGGGCGCGCGAGGCAAGGGTGGCGTCGTATCGGGTGCGGGCGGTGGTGGTACGGAGGTGGTTCCAGGCCTGGTTGACGCGGGTCGCGAGGGCGGAGTCCCACTGGCTGCCGGCGGTGCTGCGGTCGGGGTGCAGCCACCGCAGCAGGTGGCGGTGGTGGTCGCGCAGGGTGGCACGCTCGGCGTCGCGGTCGGCACCGAGTACGCGGTAGGCGTCGGCGTCTTCGGCCAGCAGCACCTGTTGAACGAAGAAGCGGCTGGCCTCCAGCAATTCGGATTCGTCGTAGCCGGTGTGCTGCGCGGCGCGGTGCAAAACCTCGGCGGAACCCGAGGCGATCGCCAGCAACGTGTCCATGCCCTGCGGCAGGGGCCGGGCGCGGAGGGCGCTGCGACGCGCAGGTGCGCGCAGCAGGCCCATGGCCAGTTCAAGTGCTTCGCCCGCGTTTGCCATCATCCCCTTGCGGGCCCCCGCCCCATCGCTACTTCCCGGCCAGCTTCGGCTGGGTACCGTAGGAGTAATAAGAGGCGTAATCGTAGCCGTAGCCGGCGACCTTGGCGTCGTAGTGGGTCATGAGTCCGCCGATCACGCGCGCGCGCGCGGCGGCCAGGCGCTTGAGCGCGGCCTGCGCGGTCTTGATGCGCGTCTGGCCGGCCTGCACCACCAGCAGCGTGCCGCCGGCGACGTTGGACAGGATGGGCGCATCGGCGATACCAAGCACCGGCGGGCCGTCGATGATCACCTGGTCGTATTTTTCCGCGGCCACGGTCAGCATCGACAGCAGGCGGCTGCCGGACAGCAGCTCGGCGGGATTGGGCGGCAGCGGGCCGGCCAGGATCACCTTCAGGCGTTCGTCGTCGGTATCCATGATCACCTGGCTGGCGCTGGCGGCGCCGGACAGCAGGCTGGACAGGCCGGTATCGGAACGCACGCCCAGCGAGCGGTGCAGCGAGGGGTTGCGCAGGTCCGCTTCGACCAGCAGCACGCGCTTGCCCAGCTGGGCGAAGTTGCGCGCCAGGGTCTGCGCGGTGGTGGACTTGCCCTCTGACGCACTGGGGCTGGTGACCAGCAGCACCTTGGGCACGCCCTGGTCGGTGGAGAACTGCAGCGCGGTACGCACCGAGCGG
The DNA here is from genome assembly GCF_054052065.1 of Luteimonas sp. A537. Lineage (NCBI taxonomy): Bacteria > Pseudomonadati > Pseudomonadota > Gammaproteobacteria > Lysobacterales > Lysobacteraceae > Luteimonas > Luteimonas renzhihongae. The sequence goes on along the minus strand of NZ_JBSVRH010000004.1, from coordinate 149,685 downwards.
TAGGCCTCGGCAAAGGCCGAGCGCGGATCAGCCATGGCATCGACCACGCTCTGCTTTTTCAGGTGCGGAATGATGCCGAGCACGGCCAGGCGCAGATGCTGCTCGATGTCCTCGGGGGCCTTGAGGGTGTCGTCCAGGAACTCGAGCACGAACGCGATCAGCACGCCCAGCATCAGGCCCAGCATCAGGCCGATGGCGAGGTTGAGCGGCAGGTTGGGCTTGAAGCGGCCGGTGGGCGCGATGGCGCGGTCGACGATGGAGATGTTGTTGGTGCCGACGCCGGCGCCGGCGGCCACGCCAACTTCCTTGTAACGCTGCAGCAGGCTGTCGTAGAGCTGGCGGTTGGTGTCGGCCTCGCGGCGCAGGATGTTGTAGTCGATCGAGCGGTTGTCGACGTCCAGGGTGCGCTCGCGCAAGGTGTCGAGCTGGGCGACAAGCATGTTCTCGCGCGTCTGCGCAGCGTCGTACTCGGCCTTGATGCTGGCGCGCACGGATGCGCGCTCCTGCGAGATCTGGCGGTCGACCTCGTCGATCTGGCCCTTCAGCGCCTGCATGCTCGGGTACTCGGGCTTGAAGGTCTTGAGCTGCTGCTGGTACTGCGCATTGAGCGTGGCGCGCTGCTGCTGCAGGGTGTTGAGGATGGAGTTGCCGATGGCGCCGGCCGGCAGCTGGCCACCGCCCGACACCTGGCTCCACGCGGCCTGTGCGCGGATGCGATCGTCCTGGGCCGAGGCAAGCGCGGTGTTGAGCGCGCCAAGGTTCTGGCTTTCCAGGCTCTGGCTGCCCTCGCCGCTGGTGACGATGTTTTCCCTGGTGGCGAAGGCCACCAGCGTGCGCTCGGATTCCTCCAGGCGTCCCTTGGCCAGGGCCAGCTGTTCTTCGATGTACTTGCTGGCGTACGACGAGGCGTCGAACTTGCGCTCGATGGCGTGGGCGATGAAGCCGTCGGCCACGGCGTTCACCACGCGCGCCGAGAACGCCGGCAGCGTGGAATCGAAGTGCACGCGCACCAGGCGCGAGTTGCGGATCGGCTCGATCGTCAGGCCGCTGCGGACGATGCCGACCGCCTGGCGCAGGTCCAGGAGCTGGTCGGCCGTGTCGCCCTCGCCCTCAGCCGCGACATCGACGCTGACATCACCGGGCTGCGCCTGCTGCTGCGGACGCAGCGCACCGGTGGCACGCTGCCACCAGCCGGTGGAGTCCAGGCGTTCGACGGTGCTGCCGTCGATATTGAGTTCGTTGGCCACGCGCTCGGCCAGGGCGCGGCTCTTCAGCAGTTCGTACTGGGTAGTGAGGAAGTCCGGCGCCGACGCCTCGGCGTTGCCCGCGCCTTCCATCTGCAGGATCTGGACCGACTCGCGGTCGATCTGCAGCACCGCGGTGGCGCGGTACACCGGCGGCATCATCAGCGTGGCGATCAGCGCCAGCGCCACCACGGTGCCGAGCACGCCCAGCACCAGCCACTTGCGCTTGACCAGGATGCGCCAGTACGCGAGCAGGTCGATCTCGTCTTCGTCGCCGCCGCGCCTGTCGTCGAACATCTCGATGGCAAGCGCGCGCGAACCAGTGGTGGCGGGCAGGTTCGCATCCGCGCGATGCGCCGGCAGCTGGTCCCTGTCGCCCTCCGGGCGGATCGGAAGATTGTCGTCTGGCATGGGTCTCGGTTGTCCGTAACGTGGGCTTGGAGCGCAGGCTTGAGCGTGGCTTACAGGGCGAGGAACAGGCCCAGTGCGGGCACCGTCCTGATGAACTCGCGGAAGGCCGACTTGCTGCCGGAGCGCTCGATCACGATCACGTCATCGCCGTAAACCTGCGGATCGTCGAGCTCGCCGCGGCGGACCAGACTGAGGTCATAGGCCGCGGCCATGCGCTCGCCGTTGACGTGGCGGAACAGGATCACGCCCTCGAGGTCGGCGAACTCGTCGGTGCCGCCGGCCATGGCCACCGCCTGCAGCAGCGAGGTCTTGCCGGTCAGCGGATAGATGCCGGGCTTCTTCAGCGCGCCTTCCAGGGTGACCCGCTGGCTGGTGTATTCCTTGATGAAGATGGTGACCTGCGGGTTCTGCAGGTAGCCATCGGCGTACTTGGCGGCGAGTTCCTTCTCGAGCTCGGGCACGGTTTTGCCGCCGGCCATGACGCCGCCGATCAGCGGCACGTTGATCATGCCGTTGGAATTCACGCGCGCCTGGTGCGCGAGTTCGGAAACGCCGAACACGCTGATTTCAAGCAGGTCCTGCGAACCCACGCGGTAATCGGTCGCGCCTTCGTAGGCACCCGATGCGCTGGTGGTGTCAGGCGGTGGCAGGTCAATGCCGTGGGCGACGTTGCTCTTCCCGCCCGAGGCGCAGGCGCCAAGCAGCAAAGCGAATACGGCCGCGATCAGGAGTCGGCTGGCTTTTTTCATGGGGGGACCTCGGGGAATCGGGCGGATCGGGGCGGATCGGGGCGGATCAGGCTTGACGCAAGAACCGGGCCAGCAGGCCCCGGCGCGGGGCGGCGGGCGGCGGCGCTTTCAGGGGTGGCAGTGTATCCGGTGCCGCATTCGCCACGATGCCTGCAGGCCGCGTATTCACCATGTGGTCAGCCTCTTCCGCCCCCACCAGGGCCGCCGCAGCCTCGCGCGCTTCGGCCAGGAAGGGCGGCCGGCGCGTGGGATGGTGGGCATCGGTGGCCAGGATGTGGCAGTGGCCCTCGCCCACGAATCGATCGCCCCAGTGCCTGGCGCGGCGGCCATGGCGGCCGGTCAGGGCGCCGGCGGTGACCTGGATCCATGCGCCGCGATGCGCCAGGCGCACGAAGGTGTCGTAGTGCTGTTCGACCCAGGTCAGGCGCTCGGGATGGGTGATCACGGGCACATATCCGGCGGCCATGAGATCGAACAGCGTCTCTTCCAGCCGCGGGGGGGCGACGTGGTGCGGCGGTTCGAACAGCAGGTAGCGGGAGCCGGCGATGGTCGGAATGTGGCCGCTGCGGATGCCCGCGACCAGGTTGTGGTCGAGGTGCACGTCGGCCCCCCCCACCAGCCTGAGGGCGATGCCTTCGCGGTCGAGCTCGACCTGCAGCGCGGTGATCGCGGCGCGGATGCCGGGGCCGGTGTTCTCGTACAGGCCGGGATAGATGTGCGGGGTGCAGGCGGTCAGTGTGATGCCGTCGGCCACGGCCATGCGCGCCATTTCAAGCGACATGGCGAGATCGGTGGCACCGTCGTCGATGGCGGGCAGCAGGTGGCAGTGCAGGTCATACACGCGTGCAAATCCGTGTGCGTCGCGGCGGGGGCCGAATTTTACCCCCCCGATCCGTGATCCCCGTGGGAAGACTCTTTTGTAAGAGCGGCTATAGCCGCGAACAGGGGCCGGGCCCTGCCGGACAGCAATCGCAGCTATAGCTGCTCCCACAAAGGCAGGGCCCTACAAACAAAAAGCCGCCCGGGGGGCGGCTTTTGTCTGGAGGCCTCAGTCGGAATCGAACCGGCGTACGCGGATTTGCAGTCCGCTGCATGACCACTCTGCCATGAGGCCAACGGGGTGATACGACAAGACCCCGTTGCCGGGGCCTGGTCTGGCACTCGACCGGCGCTTGGCGACACGCCGTATCGGGTGAACCCGCAAAAGTATGGACGAGCCACGGGGACGGGGCAAGCCCCGGCGGCGGTGCAGCGGGCGCGCATGCTCATCTCCGGAACGAGACGCAGTTTGCACTTGCCGCCATTCAGGTTTGCTAACCTCGGGCGGTTGCAGTGCTGTCCCGCCCCCGAGGGAGTCTTCTGTACATGGATGTACCCGCGTTGTCGCCATTTGCCCGGTTGGCGAACCCGGGACAGGAACTCCGTACGCTGCGCCTGCATGCCGCTCCCCTGCCGTCCGGCACCCTGGTCGCGGAAGCCGTGCAGGGCTGGGAAGCGCTGGACGCGGGCTACCGGCTGCAGATCACGGCACTGTCCGTGGACGCACATCTCGACCTGCAGGCGCTGGTCGGAGCCCCGGCGCTTCTGGAACTGCTGACCGACCTGGGCGCCTGCCGCCCCTTCCACGGTCGGATCACCGCCATCGAGCGCATCGGCGCCAACGGCGGGCTGGCGCGTTACCGGCTGTGCCTGGAGCCTGGCCTGGCGCTGCTCAGGCACAGTCGCGACACCTGGGTGTTCCGCGACATGGACTGGCAGCAGATCACCCGCCAGGTGCTGTCCTGGTATCCGGAACTGGCGCCGGATGTGCGGCTGGACCTGCTGGATTCCGGGGCCTACCTGCGCTACGACCAGTGGACGATGTACGAGGAATCGCCGCTGGATGCGCTGCGCCGGCTCTGGGCCGATGAAGGCGTGTTCTGGTTCTACGAGCACGCCGGCGATGCGGACAGCGACACCCTGGGCGAACACACGCTGGTGCTGGCCGACCACAACGAGGCCTTCGGGCCGCAGGCGCCCGAGCGCTACGCCTTCCATCGCCGCGATGCCACCGAGCCGCTGGACACGCTGCAGCAGCTACGCCTGCGCACGCGGCTGCGGCCATCGCAGGTGAGCCGCGGCAGCTGGGATTACCGCAGCCGCAGCGACCGCCCGGCATCGGCCCGCGACGAGGCACCCGTGGCGCTGGCCGACCACGACATTCCCGGACCCTACGCCTGGCACACGCAGGCCGAAGGCGAGCGCCGCGCGCGCCAGCACCTGGACAGCCAGCGCCGCGACACGCGCACCATGGCCGGCGTGGGATCCGCGCGCCGGCTGGCGGTGGGCCAGCGCTTTGCAGTGGGCGGTCATCATGCGGTGGGCGCCGACCAGGCCTGGATCTGCCGCCAGCTCCACTTCCAGGCCCGCAACAACCTGCACGCCGACATCCTCGGGACCGAGGCAGGCAACGATGCCAGTGCGTACACCACTCCGGCCCTGCCGGCGGTGCTCTCGGCGCTGCCCGGGGACGGGCCGGGCGAGTCACTGCCGCGGATGACCGGCCTGGACGTGTCGCCGGACATCGTGTTCCAGGGCGCATTCGAAGCTTTCCCCGCCGAGCTGCCCTGGCGGCCGCGCACCACCGATGGCCACGGCCAGCGCCTGTACCCGCGGCCGCAGGCCAGCGGTCTGCTGGAAGGCATCGTGGTGGGCGACGGTGGCCCGGTCGATACCGACCGCGACCATCGTGTACGTGTGCAGCTGGTATCGCGGCGCGGCAGCCAGGCCAGCAGTGGCCTGGAGCACTGGAGCGGCGCCGACAACGCGCCCGGCAACGGCACCGCGACCGCCTGGGTGCGGGTGGTGACGGCACTGGCCGGCGACAACTTCGGCGCGGTCTGGGTGCCGCGCGTCGGCCAGCTGGTCTACCTGGCCTGCCTGGAGGGCCAGGCGGACCGCCTGGTGGTGGTCGGCGCGGCCTATGACGGCCGCGGCAACCCGGATGCCGCGCACAACCAGGTGGCCGGCGGTCCGGCCGGGGCCACCGGCAACGCACCGGCGTGGTTCGATGGCAACGGGCACGCCGCGGTGTTCAGCGGCTTCAAGACCCAGGCGCTGGCCAGCAGCCAGCAGGGCACCGGCGGCTACAGCCAGATGCTGTTCGATGCCACGCCCGGCCAGGCGCGCGTGGAGTTGTCCACCACCCAGGCCGAGACCGCCCTCACCCTGGGGCACCAGAAACGCCAGCGCGACAACCTGCGCGAAAACGACCGCGGCTTCGGCATCGAGCTCCGCACCCGGGCCGCGGCCGCCATCCGCGCGGGCCAGGGCCTGCTGATCACGTCGGAGGACGGCGGGCAGCAGCTCAGCGCGCCGCTGGTCGAGTCGCAGCTGCAGCGCAGCGGGCAGCTCGTGGATTCGCTGTCGCACACGGTCAAGGCGCTGCAGGCGGAGCTTCCGGGCGACCCGGACCCGGACCGCTCGCCGGCACGCCTGGCGCTGTCCGACGCCGGGCAGGCGCTGGCGGCAAGCACATCCGCAGCCGCCGGTGAAATCGGCTTTGGCGGCGGCGAAGGCAGCGCGCCGGCCTGGAGCAAGCCGCTGCAGGTGGTAAGCAGTCCGGCCGGGATCGCGGCATTGACGCCCGCCGACCTGGTCGCGGCCAGCGCGGAGCAGACCGTGCACGCCGCGGACCACGACCTGAACTGGGCCGCCGTGGACACGCTGTCGGTGGCGGCATCGCGCAGCGTCCAGCTGTTCACCCTGGGCAAGGCCGAGGGCGACCGGCCCAACCAGGAGCTGGGCATCGCGCTGCATGCCGCGTCCGGCAGCGTGCAGCTGCGCGCCCAGGCCAACATCGCCACGCTGCAGGCACGCGACGAGGTGCGGATCACCAGCACCGATGCGGACGTGCTGGTGTCGGCGCCCTCCCAGCGCCTGCTGGCGACCGCGGCCGGCGCATACATCCGGATCGAGGGCGGCAACATCGAGCTGGGTGCACCCGGCCAGGTGGAGTTCAAGGCCAGCCGCAAGGCGCTGGTCGGGCCGATGGCGGTCACCGCGGACGTTCCGGACCTGGTGGACACCGGCCCGCTGTGCCCGGCGCGGACCAGTGCCGCCACCCAGCGCGGCGGCGTGGTCAGGCTGGGCGGGGCCACTGGATGATCGGCCACGGACTTCTGCGCGCCCATGACTTCGCGCTGGTGGACCGTGCGCAGCATGCCGCCGCAGACCTTCCCGCAGGGCTTGAAATCCATCCACTGGTGCCGCCCGCGCTGCGCGACAGCGCAAGGCTGATGCCAGGCCTGGTGTGCCTGTCTGATCTGGCGGAGCCGCTGCTGCTGCAGTGCCTGGAACTGATGGAAGGCCAGGCGCGGGCGCGGCAGCCGCTGCTGTTCGCGAACATGCTGAAGTCGCCGGCGCCGCTCGAGCGTGTCGCCGGACACCTGCGCGCCACCCTGCTCGCCCGCATCCAGGACAGCGGCGACGCGCTGTACCTGCGCCAGTTCGACCCGCGCCTGTTCGTGCAGTACGCGTGGTTGATGACGCCGGAACAACGCCTGTGCCTGTTCGGTCCGGTCACGGAGTGGACCGTGTACCTGGATGGCGAATGGCTCGGTTTCCAGCCACCGGCCGGTGACGCCCGGACCCGCATTCCGGTGCTGCTTGAAGCCGGGCAGGCCGCGCGGCTGGAAGACCTGCAGACGGTCAACGAAACCCTGGCCCTGCTGGATCCCGACGGCATCGCGTCCCGCCAGCAGCGGGCGCGCGAACTGTACCGGCTGCTCGAGCACGGCCGCGGCCTGGGGCTGGGCCGCCTGCGCGACCTGGCCCTGTTCCTCGAGCACGGCGTAACCGTGCATCCCCGCTTCTACACGCATCCGTTGCTGCAACAGCGGCTGCAGTCGCTGCCCACCGACGCCGACCTGCCCTACACCGTGGCCGTCGGCGACCTGGCGGGCGCCGGCTTCCAGCAGATCCGCACCGAAATGACCTTGGGAGCCGGAGGCCCCTTGCATGAGCCTTGACGAGACCGCGCCCACGCCCGAACAGGAAATGCAGGCCGAGCCGACCTGCGACGAACAGTGTCCGCATTTCCGCATCGGGTTCCCGCTGTTCCTGGCCCGCTACGCGATCCTGCCGGAAGACGCGCCCCTGCCGGCGCTGCCGCAGCAGGTCGCGTCCGCCTCCGACCCGGTCAAGACCATTCCACTGGGCGGCGCTGCACGCTATGCGCTGCGCCTGCTGCGCGCCGGCTACGTGTACGTGTTCGACGAAAACCGGAACACGCTGGAGGGCTACCAGGTCGATGACAACGCCCTGCTGTTCAACCTGCACCTGGACAGCCCCAAGCCGCCGGTGGACGTTGACGTGAAGCCCTGCACGCTCACCTCGCACCTGGGCAACGCGACCTGCATCACGATTCCGGACGCGACCCGGGCCACCCGACCGATCTGGATCGCCTATTCGGAAGTCGAGTGGACCCGCGCGGTGCGCGATGCCCACAAGAACGATGCCGGCGTGCGCCGCAAGGGCATGGTGCCCTTCGACGTGAAGGCCTGGCTGGCCAGCCAACGCCAACCCGGCGCGATGAAGGTCGGCGAGGCGGCGCGGCACCTGGCCGAGTTCGGGCTGTTCGACCAGGACGCAAAAAGCGCCCTGCAGTCGCGCCGGCACATGGGCTGGAGTTCGGTCCCGCCGCTGCAGAGCGGCTGGCGCGCACCGGGGCTGGCATTTTCGTCCGAGCGCCTGCTGCGCGGCTTGAACAGGGGCAAGCCGGACAGCGGCAAGGTGCAGGGCGCGGTGCTGGCGCTGCCCGACCCCACCGCGGTGGCGCGCGACCTGGCGCTCTTGATGAAGAGCCGCTACGACGCGCATCTGGCGCGGTCTTCGGTGAAGCGCCCGCTGGCGGTCTCGACCGCGATCCTGCAGATCAAGGCTGCATCGAGAAACCAGTTCGAACTGCGCGAACTGGCCGCGGCGGAACAGCTGAGCAATGAACAGATGGGCAAGGAGTCCTGGCTCACCTACCGGGCGATCGACTGGGCCTTCGGGACGAACCAGAGCGAGCGCGCCATGCAGCGCGTGGAAGCCCTGCGCACGGTGACGCCGGCCGAGCTCGATCGCCACTTCGGCCGGGAGTGGACGAAGTACACAGACAAATACGACGAACCCGCGCGCGCGCGCTGGCAGGCCACGTTCGACGCGGCGCTGAAGGAGTTCGATGCCAGCAGGATCGCGCCCCTGGCCCTCGCGCACGCGGCCTGGATGAAGAGCGAGGCGATGGCGAACTGCTTCGGGCTGCAGTACGACCCCGACGACCCCGAGCAGGGAATGGCCTACACCGTAGCGGTGCTGCTGTGCCTGTCTGGCACCCAGGACAAGCAGGCCTGCTTCAACACCTACCTGGAGTGGCTGCGCAAGAACGACTGCAAGGACAAGCGCAACCTGCTCCTGCGGGCGCTGCTGTTCAACCAGACGGTGATCATCGACGCCGTGCAGAAGCAGCTCGACGCGGAACTCGATCCGCGCGCCTTCCCCTGGTCGGACGTGATCGCGCTGTACGAAGAATCGCTCAAGGCCATGGCCGACGGCAGCAGCCCGGCAGTGGCGAAGCTGGTCGAACAGCTCATGGGCCCGATGATGAAGGCGCTCGACAGCATGCTGGACAGCCGGCAGGCCCGCGCGGTCGGCGTCGCGCTCGGCCTGGTGTCGGGCAAGGCGGTGATCCCGGTGACCGAAGTCGGCGGCAGGAAAGTGTTCCGGGCGTCGCTGATCCGGCAGATGATCCGCCTGCACGGTGTCGACATCGGCGAAAACCAGATGCAGCGCGCAGTGGCCGCGGAGCTGAGGCGGCTGGAAGTCCACGGCGTGGCGATGGACGGCACCGACCGCAAGACCTGGCTGCTGCTGATCGACGTCGACCAGGCACGCAGCGTGCCCACCAGTCTCGCCAGCCGCGAACGCGCGGACCAGCTGGCGCGCGCGCTCCGCACCCCGACCCAGGTCGAGGCCAACCAGATCGCGAACTGGAAGAGCACGATCACCCGCGACGTGCGCCTGGGCACGGTGGGCGGCCTGCTGCAGACCTGGTGCCTGACCAGCCTCTGGAAGGACGTGGCGACATCGATGCCACACCAGAGCGACGAGGCGATCGGACGTTTTTCCGCCGGCGTCCTGGGGGCGGTCGGGACGACCTCGGAGGTGACCGGGAAGTACATCGGGAACCGCTTCGCCGATTCGGTCAGGCACGCACGGCTCCCGCAGGCGGGCCGCCTGCTGGTCACGCTGGGCACGCGTGCGTCGATCGTCGCCGGGGTGGCCATGTCCGTGTTCGACGGCATCCGCGCGTACCGCGAGCGCCAGGAAGGCAATGTCGGGATGGCCTGGGCATACCTCGGCTCGGCCCTGCTGGGAGTCGGCGTCATGATCGCCTTCGCCCTGGGCGGCCCGATCGGCATCCTCATCGGCGCCATCCTGCTTGCGCTGCTGTTTGCGGTCACGACGCTGATCGAACTGTTCAAGGACAACAAGTTCCAGGACTGGCTGGAGCGCTGCTTCCAGTGGGGCAAGCTCGTGGATCGGCGCTACGGCAACCTCGATCTGGAAATGCGCGCGCTTGAAGCGGCTTACGAAGGATAAGTGCCCGATGTTCCATGCTGGACTGGTCTGGAAATACAAAGTCGACCGCGCCCTGAGCGAGGACGAGCACGCGCTCCGCCTCGAGCAGCGGACGCGGCTGGATGTCGAGCCCGCCGACGAAGCGGCCCTTGTCCGGATGAACTCGACCTTCCTTGAATCGGTGGACAAATATTTCTTCAGCAAGGGCTGGCTGAGCCTGGTCGGCTTGCTGGCCATCGCGATCGGCCTTGGCCTGATGGGCGCGATGGCCTACGCGATCCTGTCCAGCACGGGCGACGCGTTCGATGGCGGTCGCGGGGCGGTGTACCTGGAGCTGGCCGCGGCGGTGGTCGTGCTCTCGCTCCCGATCGCCGCCGGCCTCTTCCTGCTGAAGTACGAGATGTTCCGCCTGACCCACTACCCCATCCGCCTGGACCGCAGGCAGCGGATGGTGCACGCGTTCCGGCAGGACAAGAGCATCCTCTCGGTGCCGTGGGACGAGGTGTTCTTCACCCTGGCCCGGGAAAACAGCCGCCCCGGCGCCGGCATGTGGGAAATCCAGGGGCACGTGCTGGACGACGACGGCAGCACGGTCCGGGAAACCTTTGCGTTCTCCAGCGTGAGCGACCAGGACATCCTGCGCCGGCACTGGGAATTCCTGCGCCGCTACATGGAGGACGGTCCGCAGGATCTGGTCGCACGCGTGAAGATGTACGCCGCCGTGGACCAGCGCAAGGAAACCTGGTGGGAAGGCTTCATGCGCATCGCCGCGGATGAAATCACCATGGCGCCGCTGGCGGCGATCGTGTTCGCCCCCTTCACCGTCCTCCAGGCCTCCGCCCGCTGGCTTGCCATGCGCAGCTGCACGATCCCGCGCTGGCCGGCGCACATCGAAGCGGCCTGCAGGGTCGACCCGGACGATGCATGGGCACGCGATGCCCACGATCAGGTGGTGCCCCGGATCCTCCTGGAGGATCGACGCTGATGTTCCACGCCGGGCTGGTATGGAAATACAAGACGAATCGTCCACTGACGACCGATGAACGTGCGCTGCAGTTGCGGCAGGCGCAACGGCTGCATGTCGATCCGATCGACCAGTCCTCTGTGATCAGACTCGACTCGGCCTGCATGGACGTCCTGGACAAGTACTTCATGAACAGGGGATGGCTTTCCCTGATCGCACTGCTTGTCACGTGCATCATGGCTCCACTCGCCTACACCGTCACGGGTGAAACGGTGGATGGACTGGCCAGCGGAGGAAACCGCCTGGATGCCACCCTGGGAACCGCCTTCCTCTGCCTCATCATCCTGCCCGCCGCAGCCTGTGTTGTCTGGATGCTCACCCTTGATGCCTTCCGCCTGACCCACTACCCCATCCGCCTGGACCGCACGCAGCGGATGGTGCACGCGTTCCGGCAGGACAAGAGCATCCTCTCGGTGCCGTGGGACGAGGTGTTCTTCACCCTGGCGCGGGAAAACAGCCGCCCTGGCCCCGACCTGTGGGAAATCCAGGGGCACGTGCTGGAAAGCGACGGCACCACGGTCAGGGACACCTTTGCGTTCTGTGACGTCAACGACCAGGACATCCTGCGCCGGCACTGGGAATTCCTGCGCCGCTACATGGAGGACGGTCCGCAGGATCTGGTCGCACTCGTGAAGATGTACGCCGCCGTGGATCAGCGCAAGGAAACCTGGTGGGAAGGCTTCATGCGCATCGCCGCGGATGAAATCACCATGGCGCCGCTGGCGGCGATCGTGTTCGCCCCCTTCACCGTCCTCCAGGCCTCCGCCCGCTGGCTTGCCATGCGCAGCTGCACGATCCCGCGCTGGCCGGCGCACATCGAAGCGGCCTGCAGGGTCGACCCGGACGATCCGCACGGCTCCAGGAGAGCAGCATGACCATGGATGTCCTGCCCGACGCGCTGCACGCCGCGCTCGCGCAGTTCCACGACAAAACCCGCCTGTATGCGCTGGACTCGGCCGGGAACACGTTCTCCAGCCTGCTCGTGGAGCGCTGGTCCGGCTGGGACGCGCTGGGTGCCGGCTTCCGTTACACCCTTGATTGCCTGTCCACCGACGCCTCGCTGCCGCTGGCGAAGATGCTGGGCCAGCCGGTGACCCTGAAGACACGTCTGGCCGATGGCGACTGGCACACCCGCACCGGCCTGGTCACCGAGGCCGAATGCATCGGTGCCGATGGTGGCCTTGCGCGCTACCGCCTGCGCCTGGTGCCATGGATCCACCTGCTGGCCCAGTCCCGGCAAAGCCGGCTCTACCAGGACATGACGGCGCTGCAGATCGTGGAGGCGGTCTTCGCGCGCCACGCCCCGCTCGCCGCCTGGCGCGTGACCGGCGAGGTCGGTCCCTTCATGGCCGACGCGCGCGTGCGCAGCAACTGCGCGCAGTACCGCGAGTCCGACTGGGAGTTCGTCACCCGCCTGCTCGCCGAGGAAGGCCTGGGCTTCTACATCGAAGACAATCCGGAGGCGCCGGCAGGCCACGACGTGGTGCTGTTCGCCGATTCAAGCCAGGCGTCGGAGGAGCGGAGTTCCGCGGCCGGCAACGGCATCCGCTTCCATCGCGACGCGGCCACCGAAGCCAGCGATGCGGTGCAGGGGTTCGGTGCCCAGTACACGCTGGGTTCGACCGGACTGGTGTGGCTGAGCCAGGACTACAAGTCCCACCGGGCGCTGGGCGTGCAGACGCCGCTGGACAACGCGATCGAGTCCGTCAGGCTGGAGCTCTACGACCCCACTGGTCCGCATGCGTTCGCCGACGAAGCCCAGGCCCGCCGCTATCTGGCGCTGGCCGGTGAGGCCCATGAGGCGCAGCAGCAGGCCTGGCTGGGCCTGGGCAGCGTGCGCAGCTTCCGCTCCGGCAACTGGTTCCGGCTCACGGATGCGCCGGACGATGGCGTCCACGCAGGACCACCGGAAGTGCTGCTGGCGGCGGTGCGGCACGAGGGCGTGAACAACCTGCCCGACGCGCTGGTCGACGCGCTCGAGGCCGGGCTTGCGGGCGACCTGGTGGAGCCGGTCGACGCGCTCGACGACGAGATCCTGCTGCCGCCCGGACTGTGCGCGTTCCTGGAGCAGTCCGACGATCCCCTGCTCCGCCGGCAACGCACCCGTCGCGCCGACGCGGTGGGCTATGCCTGCAGCTTCCACGGCCTGCCGCGCTCGCTGCCGTGGCGCCCGGTGCTCGCCGACGGCACCGGTGCGCGCTGGAATCCCCGCCCCACCGTGAACGGCCCGCAGACCGCGGTCGTGGTCGGGCCCGACGGCGAAACCAGCCCCCGCGATGCCAAAGAGCTCTACTGCGACCGGCTTGGCCGGGTGCGGCTGCGGCTGCGCTGGCAGGGCGACGTCCCGACCACGGCCTGGGTCCGCGTGGCGCAGCGCCAGGCCGGCCCCGGTGGCGTGGGCATGCAGTGGCTGCCCAGGATCGGGACCGAAGTGGTGGTGGTGTTCATCGACAACGATGTCGACCGTCCGCTGGTCCTGGGCGGCGTCTACGATGGCCAGGGCGAAGGCGGCATCGCGCCCACGCCCGGCGGCGAGGCCGCGCCGGCGCCCGGCGATGTCTACGCCCGGGCCTCGGACCATGTGCCCAGTGCGCAGGGCAACCTTGCCGGCGGTCATGCCCCGCCTTGGCACGGCGCGGGCGCCGGTGACGATGCGCACCGCAACGCCGCCGCGCTGGGCGGCGTCAAATCCAGGGAATTCGGCGGCACCGGCAGCAACCAGCTGGTATTCGACGACAGCGATGGCCAGCTGCGCATCCAGTTCGCCACCACGCACGCCGCCAGCCAGTTCAACGCCGGCCACCTGCTGCACCAGGCCGACAACTTCCGCGGCAGCTTCCGTGGCCAGGGCTGGGAGCTGCGCACCGACGCCTATGGCGCGCTCCGCGCTCGCTCGGGGCTGTGGGTAAGCACGTATGCGATCGACGCCGCCGACCCGGCCGGAGAGCCCACGCCCGCCACGGCCCTGCTGAAGCAGGCCGTGCAGCTGGTGCAGACCTTCGACGAGGCGGCATCCACGCACCACACGGTTGGCTATTCCAGCCACCGCGGCACCGGCAGCGACCAGCGCTCGAAGCTGTTGGCCGACACGCCACCGGTCAAGGGGCTGCTGGCCAGCATGCAGGCCCAGGTTCCCGGCGACGGCTACGAGGCGGCCCGCGAGGCGGCCGCGCAGCGCAGCCCTGCGGTGGCAGACGGCCACCTGCCGCACAGCGGCGACGCCCTCGTCGGCTTTGCCGCAAAGGCCGGCCTGGGCCTGGTGGCCGGACAGAGCCTGCAGTGGCTGGCCGGCGAAACCCTGACCCTGGCCAGCGGCGGCGACACCAGCTGGGCCATCAGCGGCGACCTGCGCGTGCACACCGGCCAGGCCATCGGCCTGCTCGCGGGTGCCACGAAGGGAGACGGTCTGCGCCTGATCGCCGGCAAGGGCCCGGTGGAAGCGCAGGCCCGCCAGGGCCAGCTGCGGCTGCGCGCGCGCGACCAGCTCAGGCTGGTCTCGGCCACGGCCGCGGTCGAGCTGGCGGCCGGCAAGCGCGTCGTACTCAAGACCGCCGGCGGCGCTAGCCTTGTGATCGAAGGCGGTGGCATGACCTGGGCCTGCCCGGGTGAGATCCGCGTGCACGCCTCCAATTACCGGTTCGACGGCCCGGCCCAGCTCAGCCGGGAAATGAACACCTGGCCCGAGACCGACTTCAACCAGCGCCACGTGCTGCGACACCGCCGGACCGGCGAGCCGCTGCGCAACATGCCGGTGGAGATCACCCGCGGCGACGGCGCGCGCATGCGGGTGACGACCGACGGCGATGGCCGGCTGCCGCTGCAGCAGGGGCTGTCGCTGGAAGAGGTCGTCATCAAAGTGTTGAACAGGGAGTAGCCCGGGATGTCCGGACACGACGACAGGGAAATCACCGTCCACCAGAGCGGACGCGACGGACAGGGACGGCCGGTGGCGCACACGCGGCTGACGCCACGGACCGATGATCGCGAGTGCGCGGTGCTATGCGAGCCCGATGCAGTGATCCCGATCGTGTTCCTGCCCGGGATCATGGGAACCAACCTGCGTCTGGAGGGCGGCGGAAAGGTCGCCTGGCGCCCACCGAACACGGATGGCGTGGTGTCGATCCTGAGCGCGATCGGCACCCTGGTGGGCTTTTTCTTCCGCGGACCGGCCACCCGCCAGCGGCTGCTGGATCCCGACACCACCGAGGTCGATGACCGCGGACCGATCGATACCGGCGGCAGCCTCGACCGCGACGAAGCGCGCAGGCGCGGCTGGGGCACGCTGATGCGCTCGGCCTACCACCCCGCGATGAGCCTGCTGCAGCAGGAGCTCAACGCGCTGATGGAAAACGCGGAGCTCCTGGGGGAATGGCGCGACGACATGCTCTACCGCCGTGCCGCCGCGGACTACGGTGACGGCACCGGCGCCGAAGCCCTGACCGGCGACGAGCTCCGGCACGCCGCCCGCTACCGCTTCGAGGTCTGGGCGGGTGGCTACAACTGGCTGCAGTCCAATGACGCCAGCGGCAGCAAGCTCGCCAGCCACATCGACGAGGTGGTCCTGCAGCACTATCGCGAAGAACTCGGCAGCGGCGTTGCCGAGCGCATGAAGGTGGTGCTGGTCACCCACTCCATGGGCGGCTTCGTGGCGCGTGCCCTGACCGGCATCCATGGCAACGACAAGGTGCTGGGCTCGGTGCTGGGGGTGATGCCGGCCGTGGGCGCACCCGCCACCTACAAGCGGATGCGCTCGGGTTTCGAGGGCTTCGCCAACGTGGTGCTGGGGCGCAACGCCGCGGAGGTCACGGCGATCATGGCCAAT
Source organism: Luteimonas sp. A537 (assembly GCF_054052065.1). Classification (NCBI taxonomy): domain Bacteria; kingdom Pseudomonadati; phylum Pseudomonadota; class Gammaproteobacteria; order Lysobacterales; family Lysobacteraceae; genus Luteimonas; species Luteimonas renzhihongae. The sequence goes on along the minus strand of NZ_JBSVRH010000004.1, from coordinate 133,833 downwards.
TCCCCGGGTGCCATGGAGCTGCTGCCGACCGACGAATACGGCCAGGGCGCCGGCGCGCACGACGATGCCTGGCTGAAGCTGGGCGGCGCAGCCGGCGGCCGGCCGTGGACACACGCGCTGCCGCAGTCGGGCGACCCGTATGCGGAGATCTACCAGAGCCGTGACTGGTACGGACTGGTGCCCGAGCACAACCAGTCCCTGCTGGACCCCGCCGGCCTGCTGCCGGATGCCGGGGAAGAAGTGTTCTCGAGGTCCGGGGGCACCGACCCCTTCGCCATGTTCGACACGCGGATCGACGACGTCCACGCCTTCCACGACAACATCCGCGGCCATTACCCCGCGCCGGCGTATGCCCATTACGGCGACGACAGCAAGCGCAAGGCCTGGTCGGAAGTGCACTGGGACGGCGCGGCCCTGCCGGCCGACGGCGGCCCGGGCCAGCATCTGGTGCTGGACGACAACGGCAAGGAAAGGATGCGCCTGCAGGTGGACGGCGCCACCGTCAGGCTGGACATCGCGGGCCCCGGCGGCAACGGCGATGAAACCGTGCCGGCGCTGTCGAGCCGTGCACCGGGCCTGGCCGGGGTGGAAGCCGACTTCCGCCAGGGCGACCAGGGCAGCGGCGCGCACGTGGACAAAAACGCAAAGGGCAAGGTGACCAAGGGCTATGAGCACCAGCACAGTTACAACGATCCGCGGGCGCTGTGGGCCACGCTCTACGGTATCGTCAAAATTTCGCAGCAGGCGGACTGGGCATGAAACTGATGCTGGGACTTGCACTGGTGTCGGCGATGGCCGCAGGACACGCTGAGGAGCGGCAGATGAGCACGGAAGGCAACACCACCTACTGCCTGGGGCGGTACCTGATCGACCTGCCGGCGGGCAGCCGGGTCTCGGCGCGCTACACCTTTGCCGGCTCCAGGGTGGACACCCATGCAGGGGTCTCCAGGGAAGGCTTCGCCGACAGGCTGGCCGCGCGCGAGGCCGGGCTGCGGAACGCCGCGCACCGCGACGGTGACTCGATGTACGTCGCGCGCGAAGACATCGCCACCGGGCAGGTCTCGCTGGTGTCGTGGGCCAGCCCGAACAGCCGTCGCCTGTACCGGTACGACGACTTCGCCTGGTTCCCGGCCGGGCAGGTGCTCTACCAGTTCCAGGGCGAAGGCGACGCCACGCCGCAGGCGCGGGCCAAGGCCACTGCGCACGGGCGCGAAGTGCTCGGTGCGTTGCGCCCGCGCGCGCGCGCCGAGGTGCCGGCGGGACCCGGCTTCTGCATCGACTCCGGTGTCATCGCGCACAGTCGCCTCAACCGGGAAGAGGTCACCGCGACCATCCGCCTGCGCGACTACCCCACGGTGACGCTGGACTTCATGTCCTACACCACCGGTCGCCCCGCGAGCGGGCTGCTGAAGCGGGCCGCGTCGGTCCCGCCGGGCTATGAAGACGTGGCTGCACGGATGACCAACCTGCGCCGCGGCGATCGCGACCTGGGCCCGGTGCAGGGCCAGGAAGTACTGGTACGCGCAGACGCGGACGGGAAGACGGCCTACCAGTTTCTGTGGGAATCGCAGGGGCAGGCCAATTCGATCGAACACCCCTTCCTGTCGCTGGAGCTGGGCACCACCGGCGAAACCGACGACAGCGGCGAAGTGATCGACGCGCCCTTCGGCTCCAGCGAAGACGCGCTGGCGCTCTGGGACGCCATCCTCGACTCCCTGCGCCTGAGGCCCGGCGCGGTTTCCCCGCGCTGACCCGCGGTCGGCACGGGAACAATTAGGTATGGCCATGGATCTGCCCGCCTGGACACGTCTGGTATCGCAGCACAATCGGCTGATCGAGCTGGAGACCACCCTGCCCGACGCGTTCGCGGTCGAGCGCTTCCGCGCCCGCGAAGCGGTGAGCGAACCCTTCCTGTTCGAGATCGACTGCCTGTCGGCCAACGCCTCCATCGACCTGCGACCACTGCTTTCGACGGAGGCCACGCTGCGCCTGCGCGGCCCCGGCGGCGGCCGGACCTGGCACGGCTGCTGCACGCAGGCCGCGCAGCTCGGCTCGGAGGGTGGCCTTGCGCGCTACCGCATCCGGCTTGAGCCGTGGACGGCCCTGCTGCGCCTGCGTCGCAACCGCCTGATCCACCAGGACCTGGACGAGCGCGGCATCATCGAGCGGCTGTTCGCGCACTATCCCCAGGCCAACTACCGCTTCGACATCAGCCGGCCGCTGTCGCCGCGTCCGGTACGCACGCAGTGGGAGTCCGACTTCGATTTCCTGGCCCGCCTGCTGGCCGACGCCGGCCTGGCCTACCGCTTCGAACATCCCGGCGACGCGGACCGCCAGTCCGGCGCGCGGGCCAGCCACGTGCTGGTGATCCACGACGACCAGGCGAGCGCGCCCGAGGCGTCGCCCGCCACGCTGCGCTTCCACCGGGTCGACGCTACCGAGGCGGAGGATGCGGCGGTGCTCTTCACCGAGAAGCGCCAGGTCACCACGAACGCTGTGGCGGTTGCGAGCTGGGAGCGCGACCAGGTGCGCATGTCCGCCGCCCGGGCGGAGCTGGACGCAACCGGCCTGCCCACGCTGGAGGTCTACCAGGCCGCACGCAGCGGCGCGTTCCCCACCGCCGCGCTGGCGCAGTCCGCCGCGGACCTGCGGCTGCAGGCCCTGCACCTTCCGGCCCGGCTGCATGCCGGCGCCGGCAGCGGCCGTGGCCTGGCGCCGGGCCACGCCTTCACCCTGGAGCAGCACCCCGACCTGCACGGCGACCGCTTCGTTCCGCTGGTGGTCGAGCACACCGCGGTCAACAACCTGGGCAGCCACGCCGTGACCCTGCTCGGGTCGCCGGCGCTGGAAGAAGGCGATTACCGCAACCGTTTCGTATGCGTGCCTGCCGGCGTCGCGGTGGTCCCGATGCACATCCCCCGGCCCACGGCGCCCGGCCCGCAGACCGCGCTGGTGGTCGGCCTGCCGGACGCCGGCGTGACCTCCAGCCGCGACCATGAAGTCCGGCTGCAGTTCTGGTGGCAGCGCGGCGCTTTGCCTAACCCCGGCGGCCTGCAGGACACCGGCGGCAAGGATCCGGGACATGCCCCCGGCGACGCTTCCAGCGGCACCTGGGTGCCGGTCGCCGAGTCCGTGGCGGGTCCCGATTTCGGCAGCCACTTCCTGCCGCGCCTGGGCAGCGAAGTGCTGGTGGACTTCGAGCATGGCGACCTCGACCGGCCGGTCGTGGTCGCGCAGCTGTACGGTGGCGCGCATCTCCCGCCCTACGCCGGTGGCGAGGACAGCGAATCCAACCACCCGGGCGTGCTCAGCGGCCTGCGCACCACCGGCCTGGACGGCCAGCAGGACAGCCGCTGGATCGTCGATGACACACCGCGGCAGCTGCGCCACCAGCTCGATACCGGACTGGCCGCCAGCCGGCTCGGCCTCGGGCTGCTGATCGACCAGGCGGACGCCAACCGCGGTGGCTTGCGCGGCGAAGGCTTCGAGCTCGATACCCGGGGCTGGTCGATGCAGCGCGCCGGCGAGGGCTTCCTGATCTCGACCAGCGCGCGCCCCGCTGCGGCCTCGACCTTACATGACGCCGCGGAGGCGGTGGCAGGGCTGGAGGCCGCGGTGCGTACGGCGACCAGCCTCTCCGAACGGGTCGCCGGCGTGGACGGCTTCCCGTTGCAGGCCAACCCGCGGCAGGAGGCGCTGCTGGAAGCGATCGACCCCCTGCGCAAGGGCCGCTACGACGGGCCGGTCAACAGCCAGCCTGCGGCCCGGCCCAAGGGCCAGGGGCGCGAACCCGGCGACGAGGTGGAACGCATCGACGGGCCGCGGATGCTGCAGGAAAGCGCCAGCCACCTGGTGTACGGCACCTCGCACAGCCTGCTGGCCTACGCCGGTGGTGCCCAGCACTGGACCGCGGGCGAAGGCGCGCATCTCGCTGCGGGCGCCACCTTCGCCGCGGTGTCCGGCGCGTCGGCGGGCTGCTTCGCCGGCAGCGGTACGCTGCAGATGGTCGCCGCCAGTGGCCCGCTCAGCCTGCAGGCCCATGCAGCGGGGCTGGAGGTCCTTGCAGACAGGACGGTCAGCATCACCAGCACCGAAAGCACGATCGAAGTGACGGCGCAGGAAAAAATCGTGCTCCAGGCCGGGGAATCGGCGATCACCCTGGTAGGCGGCGATATCGTCTTCGCCTGCCCGGGCGACTTCACCGTCAAGAGCAGCCAGAACCTGTTCCTGGGCGGCGAACGCAACGCCGCCGCCCTGCCCGCGCTGCCTGCGGCCGAGTTCGCCTTCGTCTCCAGCCTGCGTTTCGCGGTGACCGGCAGCGACTCGCTGGCCGAATCGATGGGTTGGGTCGGCCGCAACTTCAAGGTCCGCGACGGCGAGGGCGCGACCCTGGCCTCCGGCGTGGTCGACGCCAGCGGCCGCCTGCCGCGGGCCACCCATGACGGCCTGGGCACCGAACTCACCCTGGAGATCGGCGATGGCGGCTGGAAGACGCTTGCAGCCGCCCCTGCCGCCACGGCGCCGGAGGCGGACCCGGAATCAGAGGCTGCGCCCGAACCCCTGCACGCCGACGGCAACCGCTACTCGCAGCAGCTGCTGGACGATGCCGTCGAATCCCCGCTTGATCCCGGACTCATCGCCGAACTGCTCGGCCTGGACGCCCCGTGAGGACGCCGATGCACCGTTTCCTGGTCACCGCCCTGCTGCTCTGCGCCCTTGGCGCCGCCTCCGCCCAGAACTACGCCAGTGGCGAGCACGTGCTCGACTCCGCGCAGGGCGAGCTGCGCATCAACGTGGGCCTCGTCTCCCACCTCAACGCGCACACGTTCCACGTGTACACGTTCCAGTTCCGGCCCAGCGGGGAAACGGCCTGGCACCAGCTGCCGCTGGTGCGCGACGCCGCGGATCCCGCGCTCGACTTCATCCTCACCAGGACGGCCACCGCCGACTTCACCACCCGCGATGCGCGGCTGGCGGTCGACGGTCCCGCGCCCGGCCTCGCGATTGCTGCGCTGGAGTACGAAGACACACCGTATGACGATGACGCCAGGGTCCGGGTGGAAACGTTCGCCCTGAAGCGGCTGGACGAGGAAGGGCGCTGGATCTTCGAAAGGCAGGGCGAGTCGCTGGCCGCGCCCGGGACCACGATCGAGGAGGCGCTGCGCCCATGAGCAGGCCGCTGGTCAGTGCTGTCTACCATCGCGAGATCAAGACCGTGGAGTTCACCGCCGACAACGGCGACCGCCTGCTGCGCACGGGCGGCACCCTGGCGTGGCGCCTGAACAACCCCGGCAACCTGCGGCCGAGCCGGCTCTACCAGGGGGTCATCGGCACCGCGGACACGCCCAACGGCGCGTTCGCGATCTTCTCCAGCCCCGAGACCGGGCGCGCGGAAAAGCGCGCGCTGCTGCGCCGCCGCTACGACACGCTTTCGCTTCGCGATGCGATCTACACCTATGCACCGCCGGTCGAGAACGATACGGAGAAATACCTCGGCTTTGTCATCAAGCGCACGGGGCTGGCCCGGGACAGGCTGCTCAGCGACATGAGCGACGCCGAGCTCGGCGGGATCATGTCGGCCATGGAGCAGATGGAGGGCTACAACGCCAGCGTCGATACCCGCCAGGAGCGCTGGGTCCACGTGACCTCAGTCGCGCTGTCCGACGGCGCCCGCCCCCTGCCCGACCATCCGGTCACGGTCCAGCGCGGGAACGGGGAGAGCCGCGACGTCACCACCAATGCGCAGGGCGCGCTTCCGCCGCTGGTCACGCGCACCGCGGGCGAAGAAGTCGTGCTTCTGGAAACGGGCGGCGAGAAGGCGGAAATCGGGCGACTGACGCTGCTGGATACGTCCATCTCGATCGTCTTCGCGCGCCTGAGCGAGATCTTCACCGCAGCCTCCCAGCCGCACAATCCCCCGGCGGAGGCGACGGAAGCGGCACCGGAACGCAAACCGATCCGCTACGTGGTGCAACCCGGCGACACGCTTTCGGCGATCGCCCAGCGCTTCAAGACCACTGCAGGGGCGCTGCAGCAGTCGAATGCCGCGACCATCCGCAACGCCAACAGCATCCGGCCCGGCCAGGTGGTCTGGATCCATGGCGAGGGCCAGCAGGCCGCTCCTGCCCGCTACACGGTGGTCCGCGGCGACACCCTGGCCGCGATCGCCTCCAGGCACCGGACCAGCGTCGACCGGATCATGGCGGTGAACCAGGGAGCCATCGCCAACCGCAACGTGATCAGCCCGGGGCAGGTCATCGACCTTCCCGCCGGCGTCGTCGCCAGCGCGCCCGCCGCAGCGCCCCCCCCGCCCGCCCGCACCGGCGGCACCCAGTCCACGGCCAGTACGCGCAGCCGCGAGAACCAGGGCCATCCCCTGGCCATCGTCCAGCTCGACCAGCGCCGCGCGCCCTGGATGGAACACGCCTACGCCGAAGCCAGCCGCTGGGCCGGCAAGACCGAGGACGTGATCGGCAAGACGATCAACTACCACCATGAGCTGGGCACGAAGTGGCTGCCTTCCATGTCGGGGACCAACAACGCCTGGTGCGCATCGTTCGTCAACTGGTGCCTCAAGGAGGCCGGCTACACCATCTCGCGGGAACACTACCGGGCGCGTTCGTTCGCGAGCGACGCCGCCTTTTCACAGATCGACGCGCCGATCTATGGCGCGATCGGCATGCGCGGCACCAGCCACGTCGGCTTCGTCTACGCAGTGGCCAGCAACGGCAATCCGATCCTGCTGGGCGGGAACCAGGGCGACCAGATCAATTTCAGCGCCTTCGGCAAAAGCACGATGCGGTACTACGTGCCCCTGGCCTATGCCGAATTCGCCGCAACCGAGCTGGAGGATCCGAACCTGGACGTGACCACATCCGCTGCGCTCAACCAGGCCCTGGATATTTCCGTCAACCAGAAGGCGTCGGGCAATGAGCGCTAGGACACGGATGGCTTTCTGGCCGCTGCTCCTGGCCGGTGTGGCCGGCCTGGCCGGCTGCAACGATGCCAGCAGCCCGCCACCGCCCGTGACGACGCCGGCGACCGGGGCCGAGACCCGGGCAGAAGCCACAGATGCCGCAGGCACGCCGCATGGCATCCGGGCGGAACCCGTGGACGCCGCCAGCCTGGCACTGCCTGCCGCCGCGGATGAGGGCGAACTCCTGGACGCGCTGGCATACCGCGATGCAAACGGCTCGAACCTGCTGGTCTTCCGACGCGCGCAGTCCATGTCGGAAAGCGAGGACGGCGACATCGAAACGATCGCGCTGACGGTCACGCACTACCTTGACGCTTCCGACGACGCAGCCCCCGGATGGCGGGAGACGTGGCAGGCCGGTGAAACCACGCACTGTGACGGCCTGGATTTCGAAGCCGGCTTCCTGGAACGAGCCACCCGGGTCGAAGACCTCGACGACGACGGCATCGCCGAGCTGGTGGTCGGCTACAGCGGATTCTGCGGCGGCGGAATCGACCCCCATGACATCAAGCTGGTCCTGCACGCCGGAGGGCGTGAGTACGTCTTGCAGGGCGAATCACTGGTGCAGCCCCCGGACGGCAGCCCCTCTTTCGGCGGACACTACGCCACCACGCCGGCATCGGAAGACATCCCGCCGCCGCTGCGCGCCGCGCTGCTCGAAGCATGGAGCCGCGTGAAGACCCACCCGATTCCATAAGGAGAACTGCGATGGCCTTGCCATGGATCCTGGTAGGTGACGCGATCGACCACGGCGGCACTGTCGTGGCTGGCGCACCCGCGGTCAGCCTGGGCGGACGCCAGGTCGCGCGCATCGGCGACGCGGTCGTCTGCAGCCAGCATGGAAGCACCACCATCGTGACGGGAGACCCGGGCGTGGTCATCCTCGGCAGCCCGGTCGCGCGCCATGGCGACAAGACTGCGTGCGGTGCCAGCCTGATCGCCTCGCAAAGCACGACGTCCAACGGATAGCCCGGGATCGAACAAAAAAAAAGCTGCAGGCGCAATGCCTGCAGCTTCGATCTGGAGCGGGAAACGAGACTCGAACTCGCGACCCCGACCTTGGCAAGGTCGTGCTCTACCAACTGAGCTATTCCCGCGTTGTGAGCCAGCAATTGTAATGCCCGGAAAAAAACTGTCAACACCCCCCGATCATCGAATTCCCTACCCCCGACTTTTTTAAGAGCAGCTATAGCTGCGACCAGATGCCCCCCCGCCTTTGTGGGAGCAGCTTTTGTGGGAGCAGCTATAGCTGCTCCCACAAAGGCCGCCGGCGGCGGGCACGAAGGGTTACTGGCTGCGGCGTTCGCTTTCGCGGAGGGCGGGCCAGGCGGCGCGCAGGTAGAGGAAGCCCGACCAGAGGGTCAGCAGGGCGGCGACGGCCAGCATCCAGTCGCCGATGTGGAAGATCGGCGTGCCCAGCCAGGGCTCGGGGCGCGGCGGGTTCTTGTCGGGGGTGACGGCGTACAGCAGGGCCAGCAGGGCGACCATCTGCGCGACCGTCTTGACCTTGCCGATGGCGGCCACCTTCACGGTGGCGCGCTGGCCGAGTTCGGCCATCCATTCGCGCAGCGCGGACACGGCGATCTCGCGGCCGACGATCACCGCCGCCCAGAACGCCATCCACGGCGTGGGATGCCCCTGCACGATCAAAAACAGCGCGGTGGCGACCATCAGCTTGTCGGCCACGGGGTCGAGGAAGGCGCCGAAGGCCGACGACATCTGGTAGCGGCGCGCGATCCAGCCGTCCAGCCAGTCGGTGATGGCGGCCAGGCCGAACACGCCGGCGGTGGCGAAGTTGCTCCACTGCCAGGGCATGTAGAACGTCGCCACCATTACGGGGATCAACAGGATGCGGAGCAGGGTCAGCCAGGTGGGAAGGGTGAGCTTCATGGGTCCTTCTGGGGTCGCGTTGCAGCTGGCGCGGGGGCGTCCAGGCCGTGCAGTGTGGCGTAAATCCGTTCGGCCAGCGCGAGATTGACGCCTTCCACGCGCGCGATTTCCGCAACGCCCGCGGCGCGCAGGCCGCCCAGGCCGCCGAAATGCTTGAGCAGCGACGCGCGCCGGCGCGGGCCGATGCCGGGGATGTCTTCGAGCCGGCTGGTGCTGCGCGCTTTTTGCCGGCGGCCGCGATGCCCGGTGATGGCGAAGCGGTGGGCTTCATCGCGCACCTGCTGCACCAGCTGCAGGCCGGGCGATGCGGCGCCGGGCTTTACTTCGCTGCCGTCCGGCAGCAGCAGGGTCTCATCGCCGGCCTTGCGCGCTTCGCCCTTGGCCACGCCGACAATAGTGATCCCCCCGGCGATGCCGAGTTCGGCCAGCACGGCCTTGGCCTGGCCCACCTGCCCCGCCCCACCATCGATCAGCAGCAGGTCGGGCAGCACGGCGTCGTCGTTGCCGGCGGCGCGCTTGAAGCGCCGGGTCAGGGCCTGGTGCATGGCGGCGTAGTCGTCGCCGGGTTCGATGCCGCTGATGTTGTAGCGGCGGTACTGGCCGCGCACCGCGCCTTCGGCATCGAACACCACCTGCGACGCGACGGTGGCCTCGCCCATGGTGTGGCTGATGTCGAAGCACTCGATGCGCCTGGCGGGCTCGGCCAGGCCCAGCAGTTCGCGCAGCGATTCGGCGCGCGCGGCCTGCGCGGCCTGGCTGCCGAGCTGGGTGGCGAGCGAGTTCTCGGCGTTGCGGCGGGCAAGGTCGAGATAACCGGCGCGCTCGCCGCGGACGCTGGTCTTCAGCGTGACCTTGCGGCCGGCCTGCAGCGCGAAGGCTTCTTCAAGCAGCGGCACATCCTCGATCACGCGGTCGAGCACGATCTCGCGCGGCGGCTGGTGCGCGATGTAGTACTGGGCGACGAAGGCGGCCAGCACTTCGGCGGGCTCGTCGACGCCGTTGGTTTTCGGGAAGAAGGCGCGGGTGCCGAAGTTGCGGCCGTCGCGGAAGGCCAGCAGCAGCACGCAGGCATTGGTGCCCTGCATGGCGATGGCGAGCACGTCCAGATCCGCGGCGTGGCCGTCGACGTACTGGCGCGCCTGCATGCTGCGCAGGCTGGCGAGGGTGTCGCGCAGGCGGGCGGCGTTCTCGAAGTCCAGGCGTTCGCTGGCGGCTTCCATCGAGGCGGCGAGTTCGTCAAGCAGTTCGTCGCTGTGGCCTTCAAGGAACATCCGCACGCGGCGCACGGCGGCTTCGTATTCGGCGGCCTCCACCAGGCCCACGCAGGGCGCGCTGCAGCGGCCGATCTGGTACTGCAGGCAGGGGCGCGTGCGGTTCTTGAAGACGCTGTCTTCGCAGCTGCGCAGCTTGAACAGCTTGTGCAGCAGGTTCAGCGTTTCGCGCACCGCGACCACGCTGGAGTACGGGCCGTAGTAGCGGCCGGGCACCGACTGCGGGCCGCGGTGGAGCGCGATGCGCGGCCACTCTTCGCGGGTCATCAGCAGGTGCGGGTAGCTCTTGTCGTCGCGCAGCAGCACGTTGTAGCGCGGCTTGAGCGATTTGATCAGCTGGTTTTCCAACAGCAGCGCTTCGGCCTCGGTGCGGGTGACCGTGACCTCCATGCGCGCGACCTGGGACAGCATCGCGGCGGTGCGCGCGTTCTTGGGGCTGGCGCTGAAGTAGCTGGCCACGCGCTTCTTCAGCGCACCGGCCTTGCCGACGTAAAGCACGCTGTCGTCGGCGGCGTACATGCGGTACACGCCGGGTGCCGTGCTGAGGCCGCGGACGAAGTCCTTGCCGTCGAAGGCGGGCGCGGCGCCGGGGTCGCCGGCCGCGGTCATTCGCCGATGGGAACGTGCTTCAGGCTTCCGTCCCGGGTGTCATAGCGGAGTACGGCGTGGGCGTCGGTATCGGCGATCCAGACCACGCCGTCGGCCACGGCCATTCCGCAGGGTGCGTGCAGGCGCTGCGGCAGGGTGACGGTGGTGAGTTCACCGCCGCCCAGGCGCAGCGAGCGCAGGCAGTCGTTGCCGCTGTCGGCGATCCACAGCACCGGCGCATCGGGATCAAGCGCGATCGCCTGCGGCTGCTGCAGGCGCGCGCTGGCGCGGGCGCCGTCGCCGCTGCCGTGGCTCCAGGGGCCCTGCCCCACCAGGGTGGTGACCTGGCCGGTGCGCACGTTGGCCGAGCGGATCGCGGAGCCCGCGGCATCGCAGACATAGACCACCTGCTGCACGGCGGCGAGCGAGGCGGGTTCGGCGAACGAGGCCTGTTCGCGCGCGCCATCGTCCACGGCCAGCGCGCCGGAGCCGGCCAGGAGCGTCATCGCCGGGGCGCCGAGACCGAAGGACCAGACGCGGTTGTCGCCGGCGGTGGCGATGTGCAGGTTGCCGGCGGCCAGCGACACCGCGCGCGGCTGGTCCAGGGCGACCATCCGCGGATCGGCCACCGGGCCTTGATTTGGAACACCGGGGCGGCCGGCGCCGACCACGGTGTCGATATCGCCGCTGCGCAGCTGGATGCGGCGCACGGCGTGGTTGCCGGTATCGGCGATGTAGAGCGTGTCGCGTTCGATGCACAGCCCCTGCGGGCGGCTGAAGGCGGCAAGCTCCATCGGGCCATCGATGAAGCCGGCGCCGCCGCTGCCGAACTGGCGCAGTACGCGGCCGCTGAGGTCGCACTCGAGCACGCGATGGTGGCCGCTGTCGGCGACGTACAGGTAGTTGCCCGACAGCGCCAGGCCGACCGGGAAGCGCAGCGGCAGGACCGGTTCGCCGCCGCGGCGCATCTCGATGCGTTCGGCGTTGAGCGAGCGCGGGGTGGCTTCGGACTGCAGGCGGCTGATGGCGGAATCGATCCCGCGCAGCTGGCCATCGCCGACGAAGCGGTCGCGCACCTGGCCTTCGGCATCGATCAGCACCACGGTGGGCCAGGCCTGGATGCCGTAGTGCTGCCACAGCGTCCAGTCGGCATCGTGGCCGACCGGGAATTCGAAATTGTTGCGCGCCAGGCGCTTGCCCACGCGCCGCGGCTCGCGCTCGTGGTCGAAGCGCGGCACGTGCACCGCGACCACGTTGAGGCGGTCGGGATGGCGGTTGCGCAGGTGGTTGAGGTCGACCAGGGTCTGGCTGGACCAGGCCGAGCCCGCGTTGACGAACGCGAGCGCGGTCACCCGGCCGCGCAGCTGGGACATGCGCAAGGGTTCGGTGGTGTTGAGCCAGTCGATGCCTGGCGGGAATTCGGGTGCGGCCTGCATGTCTGGATCTTACTTCAAGCCTTCGGGCAATTGAGGCGCAGCGGGCGGAGGTCAGCGGGCGCCGTGGGCCGCTTGGGCGGCGGCGATGCGGAGTTCGGCGTGCGCGAGGTCTTCGGGCGTATCCACGCCGGGCGGAAACTGCTCCGGCGACAGGGCGACGGCGATGCGATGGCCGTGCTCGAGGGCGCGCAGCTGTTCCAGTGATTCGGTCTGCTCCAGCGGCGTGGGCGGCAGCGCCGCGAAGCGTTTCAGGAAGCCAGCGCGATAGGCATAGATGCCGATGTGGCGCAGCCAGTGGCCGCCGGGCGGGAGCGTGGCGCGGCCTTCGGCCGTGGACCAGGCGTCGCGCGGCCAGGGGATCGGGGCGCGGCTGAAATACAGGGCGTCGCCGCTGGCGGCGCGGACCAGCTTGACCGCGTTGGGATCGGCGAGCGTGGCGGCGGCGTCCACCGGCGTGGCGAGGGTCGCCATCTCGGCACCGGAGTCCAGCAGCGCCGTGGCCACGGCGCGGATGCCGGCGGCGGGCGCGAAGGGTTCGTCGCCCTGCAGGTTGACCACCACGGTGTCGTCGGCCCAGCCGGCGATGGCGGCGCACTCGGCCAGGCGGTCGCTTCCGGAGGCGTGGTGCGGCGAGGTCATGGCGATGCGGACGCCGCTGTTGGCGAGTGCGTCGGCGATGCGGTCGTCATCGGCGGCCACCCAGACCGCGTCCGCGCCCGCGGCCAGCGCGCGGCGGGCGACGTGCAGGACCAGCGGCTCGCCCGCGAGCAGGCGCAGCGGTTTGCCCGGAAGGCGCGACGCGGCGAAACGCGCGGGGATGGCGACGGTAAAGGATTGCCTGGTCATGCCCCGATTGTGCCCCGATTGTGCCGCCCTGACCCGCAGGAGCCGCTTTTGTGGGAGCGGCTATAGCCGCTCCCACAGTCGCGCTGACCCGATCGAGGCTATAGCGGCTCCCACAGAGTCAGGCGGGGGCGAGCTTGGCCAGCAGCGCGACCCAGAAGGCTTCGGGGAGCTCGGCGCGGACGGGGACGGCGTAGTGGCGCTCGCCGACGAAGGCGGCGCACTTCACGGCGTCCTTGGCGGTCATCAGCACCGGCAGGTCGCTGCCGAAGCGCAGGTCGCCTTCGACATAGGCGTGGTGGTCGGGGAACGCGTGCGGCACCACGGCGATGTCGAGGGCGCGCAACATTTCGAAGAAGCGCTCCGGGTCACCGATGCCCGCCACCGCGTGCACGCGCTGACCGGCGAACGCCGACAGCGGCAGGCCGCGGCCGCCGAGCAGCGGCACGGCGTCGCCGGGTGCCAGCCACATCGGCCACTCGCCAAAGCCGGCGGCGATGTCGGGATCGCTGCCGGCGTTGAGCACGCGGAAGTCGCAGGCCGCGGCGCGCGCGGCGGGCTCGCGCATGGGGCCGGCGGGGATCGGCAGGCCGTTGCCGTGGCGGCGGCGGCCATCGATGACTTCGATCTCGATGTCGCGCGCCAGCGCGTAGTGCTGCAGGCCGTCGTCGCAGACCACGATGTCGCAGCCGGCGGCGGCCAGCGCGCGCGCGGCGGCGACGCGGTCGCGGTCGACGCGCACCCGGGCTTCGGACTGGCGCGCGATCAGCACCGGCTCGTCACCGCCCTGGGCTGCGGGCGTGCCGGCTTCGACCCACAGCGGCTTCGACTCGTCCGCGCGGCCGTAGCCGCGGGTGGCGACGCCGGGATTCCAGCCCTCGGCGCGCAGGCGTTCGACGATGGCGATGGTCAGCGGCGTCTTGCCGCTGCCGCCGGCGACCAGGTTGCCGACCACCAGCACCGGCACCTTCACCCGGCGCTTCCCCAGCAGCCCGATGCGGTACAGGCGCACGCGCAGCGCGACCAGCGCGGCGTACACGCGCGACACCGCGTGCGCCCACAGCGGCACGCGGCCGCCGCCGTACCACCAGCGCGGGGTTTCGCGGCGGCTCATGCGGCACCACCGTCGCGGAACTGCATCGCATGCAGGTGCGCGTACAGCCCGCCCCGCGCCAGCAGCTCGGCGTGGGTGCCCTGCTCCACCATGCGGCCCTGGTCGAACACCAGCACCTGGTCGGCGTGCTCAATGGTCGACAGGCGGTGCGCGACCACCAGCGTGGTGCGGTCGGGCATCAGCCGCTGCAGCGCGTCCTGCACCAGGCGCTCGGACTCGGTGTCGAGCGCGGCGGTGGCTTCGTCGAGAATCAGGATCGGCGCGTCGCGCAGAATCGCGCGGGCGATCGCCAGGCGCTGGCGCTGGCCGCCGGAGAGCAGTGAGCCGTTCTCGCCAATCGGCGTGTCCAGGCCCTGCGGCAGGCGTTCGATGAATTCCCAGGCGTTGGCGGCTTCGGCGGCGGCGCGGATGGATTCAAGTGGCGCATCGATGCCGTAGGCGATGTTGGCGGCGACGGTGTCGTCGAACAGCGCCACGCGCTGGCCGACCAGCGCAATCTGCCGGCGCAGGTCGGCCAGCGGGTAGTCGGCCAGCGGCACGCCGTCCAGCGTAATGCGGCCCGAGCTGGGCTCGTAGAAGCGCGGCACCAGGCGCACCAGGCTGGTCTTGCCGCTGCCGGAGCGGCCGACGATGGCGGTGACGGTGCCGGGCGCGGCGCGGAAGCTCACGTTCTCCAGCGCGCTGCCGTCGCCGCGAGCGTAGCGCAGGCCGACATCGTCGAACACCAGCTCGCCGCGCGCGCGCTCGACCCTGTGGCGGCCGCGGTCGTCCTCTTCCTCGTCATCGAGGATCGCGAACAGGCGCTCGGCGGCAGCCACGCCGCGGCCCAGCACGCTCTGCACGTTGGTAATGCGCCGCAGGGACGGAATGATGCCCATCATCGCGGTCATCAGCTTGATGAACTCGCCGGGATTCAGCTGCCCCGCCAGCGATTCGCGGATCGCCACCCAGACGATCGCCGCCAGCGCCAGCGCCGCCAGGATCTGCACGAGCGCCGAGGACGCCGCGCGCGTGGCCTCGACCTTCATGTTCAGGCCCAGCACGCGGTTGGCGAGCGCCGAATAGCGCCCCTGCTCGAAGGCCTGCGCGCCGTGCACCTTGACGTCCTGCTGCGCGGCCAGCGACTGCTCGGCGCTGTGCGCCAGATCGCCCATGCCGGTCTGGATGCCGCGGCTGATGCGGCGGTAGCGGCCGCCCACGTACCAGACCAGCACCCCGATCAGCGGCGCGATCAGGATCATCGCAAGCGTCACCTTGACGCTGGTCCAGAGCATCAGCCCAAACAGGAAGACGATGGTCAGGCCGTCGGCGATGAGCATCTTCAGCGCGTCGGCGCTGGCCTGGGTGACCTGTTCGGTGTCGAAGTTGAGCCGGCTGACCATCTGCGGCACGGCTTCGGTGTCGAAGCGGCTGCTCGGCAGGCGCAGGTACTTGCCCAGCACAAGCTCGCGCAGGTCGCGCACCACGCTGCGGCCCACCCGCGCGATGCCGTAGTCGGTGCAGAAGGTCGCCGCGCCGCGCAGCAGGAACAGGCCGATGATCGCCAGCGGCAGGATCAGCGCCATGTCCGGGTCGGGATCGACGAAGCCCTGGTTGGTGAGCGGCTCCATCAGCCAGACGAAGGCGGCGCCGGCCGCGGCCTCGATCACCATGCCGACCATCGCCACGATCAGCAGCGGCCGGTAGTTGACGGTGTGGCCGAGGAGGCGGCGGTAGGTCTGCCAGGCAGAGGGTGCGCCTTCGGCGGCCGGGGCCTCTGGCTGTGACGGGTCCCGTCCGCCCGCGCTGCTCACTGCGCGGGATCCTGCACGACATTGCCGCCGGCCTCGGGCGCGGTCGCGATCGAGATGCGGCGGAAGCCCAGCTGGCCAAGTGCGTCCATCGCGGTCACAACCGCCTGGTGCGGCGTGCGGGCGTCGGCGCGCAGCAGCACCGGGCGCTCGCGGTCTTCGCCGGCGACTTCAAGGATCGTGGCCTTGATCGACTCGACGTCGGTGCGCAGGGCCTCGCGGTCATCGATGAAATAGCGGCCTTCGGCGTTGACCAGCACGCTCAGCGAGGGCTGCTCGCTGTCGGCGGCGCGCGCGTCGGCACGCGGCAGCTCGAGCTTGAGCATCGACCGGGTATCGAAGGTCGTGGTGACCACGAAAAAGATGATCAGCACCAGGATCACGTCGATCAGCGGAACGAGGTTGATCTCGGGGATGTCCTCGGCGCGGCGGTCGCGGATGCGCATGCGCGGGTCAGGCCCTGCCCGGGCGGTTGCGCGGATCCAGGGCATCCATCAGCGCGATCGCCTCGTGCTCCATGGCGACGATGTAGCCATCGATGCGGCCGCGGAAGAAGCGGTGGAACATCAGCGCCGGCACCGCCACCACCATGCCGGCGGCGGCGCAGACCAGGGCCTTGCCGATGCCGCCGGCCAGCTCGTTCATCTCGCCCATGCCGACATCCATGATGCCGAGGAACATCTGGATCATGCCGACCACGGTGCCGAACAGGCCCAGCAGCGGCCCGATGCCGGCGATGGTGCCGAGCGCGTTGAGGTAGCGCTCCATGCGATGCGCCTGGTGGCGGCCGACGTCCTCGACGCGCTCGCGCATCTCTTCGCGCGGGTGGTTGCGCATGTCGAGCACGCTGGCCAGCAGCGCGCCCAGCGGCGAGTTGCCGCGCAGCGACTCGATGTGGGACGGATCGAGCTGCCCGCCGCGGCCGACCCAGTCGCGTACCTCGCGGCCGAGGCCGGCCGGGAGCATCTGGTTGCGGCGCAGCGTCCAGAAGCGTTCAACGATGATCGCCAGCGCCACCGCCGACAACAACAGCAGCGGCAGCATCGGCCAACCGCCGGCCTTGACCAGTTCCAGCACGCATCACTCCAGAGGCCGGGGGGCCCGGGAAACAGGGCCCATAGGATAACGCCACAATCCCGCCCCGTAGGAGCAGCCCGCCTGTGTGGGAGCAGCCCGCCTGTGTGGGAGCAGCCCGGCTGTGTGGGAGCAGCCGGCCTTTGTGGGAGCAGCTATAGCTGCGATGCCGCACCGCCGGGCGACTCTGCACCGTCCACGCACACCGATCGCAGCTATAGCTGCTCCTACAACCGCTTCTGCAGGAGCGGCTATAGCTGCTCCCGCAGGCGGGAGGCGGCTTCGGCGTCCCAGAAACGGCGACGGCGATCACGTTCTGCTTCGATCTCCGGCCCGGCCTCCCCAAGGCGAACGCGGAGCGCGCCGGCAGCGGGGGTCTCGAGCACGCGCGCGCCGGCAGCCTGCCAGCGTTCGACCACGTTCGCGTCGGGATGGCCAAACCGGTTCCCGTGCCCGGCCGATACCAGCGCCAGCCGGGGCGAGGTCGCGGCCACGAATTCCACCGTCGACGAATGCCTGGACCCATGGTGCGGCACCAGGACCACGTCCACCGGAAGATCCTGCGGCACGCGTCCAACCAGGCGCTCCTCCACCGCTTCGCCGATGTCGCCCGTCAGCAGGATCGCGCCGTGGGCGGTTTCGATCCGCAGCACGCAGCTGGATTCGTTGCGCAGGTAGGGGAAATGCAGCGGCGGGTGCAGGAAGCGGAAGGTCACGCCGTCGCGCTTCCAGCCGCTTCCGGCCAGGCAGTCCGACGCGCCCTCGAAGGCGATCCCTTCTGGTGCCAGCAGGCGCTTCGCGGGGAAGCGCCGGCGCACCGCGTCCAGGCCGCCGGCATGGTCGGCATCGCCGTGGCTCACCACCATCGCCTCGACCCGGCGTACGCCCAGAGCGTGCAGCGCCGGCACCACGGCGCGCTCGCCGGCGTCGTAGCCATCGCGGATGGCGGGGCCCATGTCATAGAGCATGGTGTGGCCGGCGGTGCGCACCAGCAGCGACATGCCCTGCCCCACGTCCAGCACCACCAGCTCGACCTCGCCATGCCGCGGCAGCTGGCGGTCGGGCCACAGCAGCGGCAGCCACAGCAGCAGGGCAAGCGGCTTGCCGGGCACGCCGCGCGGCAGCAGGATCCAGAACGCGGCGAGCATCGCCATCGGCAGCGCAAACCAGCGTGCTTCCGGCAGCCACCACAGCGCCAGCGGGCTGTTGCCGAGGCGCTCGAACAGCGGCCAGGACAGGTCGAAAGCCCGGGCCGACAGTCGCCAGGCGTCACTCCCCCAGCCTGCGTGCAGGCCTTCCAGCGCAGTGCCCACCAGCGACAGCGGCACCACCACCAGGCTCCACCACGGAATCGCCACCAGGTTGGCGAAAGGCCCGGCCAGCGAGGCCTGGCCGAAAAGGATGGCGGTCATCGGCAGCAGCCCGAGCGTGGCCACCCACTGCGCGGAAAGGAAGTCGCGCAGCGGGCGGCCGCCGGCCTGCGGCAGGCACCACAGCAGCCAGGCGACGCCGCCGAAGCTGAGCCAGAACCCGGGCGAGAGCAGCGCCAGCGGATCGACCAGGACGATGGCGATCGCGGCCAACGCCAGCGACTCCGAAATACGCAGCCGCCGTCGTGACAGCCGCGCGGCGACCACCACCGCGATCATCAGCACCGTTCGCACCGTGGGCAGGGCGAAGCCGGCGACGGCGGCGTAGCCAAGTGCGCCGAGGAAGGCCGCAGCGGCCGCGGCCTGGGGTCTCGGGATGACCGTGCACAGTGCCGGAAAAAGCCGCCACAGCCCCGCTCCCAACAGGGCGAAGAAGCCCGCGACCAGCCCGACGTGGAAGCCGGAAATGGCGATCAGGTGGGTCAGACCAGTGGCGCGCAGCAGCTCCCAGTCGGTGTCGGACAGGGCGCGCGTATCGCCCAGCGCCAGCGCGCGCACGTAACGCGAGGATGCGCCGGTTACGGCTTCGTCGATGCGGGTCGCGATGCGGTTGCGCCAGGCGTCGATGCCGCGCGGCGAGGCGAGCTGCTCCGCCGTCGCCTGTTCGCGCACATAGCCGGTGGCGGCGATGCGCGCGGCCATGGCGTGGCGCTCGCTGTCGAAGCCGCCGGGATTGCGCAGCCCGCGCGGCGCGCGCAGGCGAAGTTGCAGACGCCAAGTCGCGCCGGGCTGCAGCTCGTGGCGACGCGTGAGCTCGTCCGACCAGTCGTTCTCGTACCAGGACAGGCGCAGCTTCGCCCCACGCAGGAATTCGGGCAGCGCAGGGTCGTCGTCGACCCGAAGCTGGAAGCGCGTGCGCCGCAGCTCGTTCTCCGGCAGGCCGATGACCCGCCCGCTGACGGTGAAGTCGGCCCGTTCATGCTCCGCGGGGAGCTGCGCGCCGAGCGACGTCGCGGCATGCAGGCCGCAGAGCGCGAACCCGACTAGCATCGCCCCGGCCCAGCGCCAGCGGCTGCGCAAGCGCCACCAGCCGGCAAGCCCCACGAGCAGCAACGCCGCAAGCAGGGCCGCCGCCGGCAAAGCCGGAAGCCGCAGGCAAACAGACGCCCCCAAAACCAGCGCCCCCGCCACCCCCACCCCGAATGCAGGAGCAACTACAGACACAGGAGCAACAGGATCAACCGCAGATGCAGATGCAGATGCAGATGCAGGAGCAGATGCAGGAGCAGAAGCAGAAGCAGAAGCAGAAGCAGAAGCAGTTATAGCTGCGATCGCTGGGCTTTTGTGGGAGCGGCCATGGCCGCGATTGGCATGGTCGGAATCGCCGTGCCAGTGATCGGGCATCAGCACCCAGCACAAAAGCCTGGAGCCAGCCCAGGCAGCACGATCGGCAAGGGCACCTGAGATGCGCGACGCAGGATCCCCATCGCTGAACCACGAACGACGTTGATCCGTGACGAAGGTGAGGAGGTAGATGCTGCCGGCTTCGGACCAGCGTCCGCGACGAAGGGTTTGGGAGCGTGGCCTGGGCATGGGCCTAGGCTGACGCTTCCGCGTCGGGGTGCCAGCGGTAGCTTCCCCGACATGCGTGTCGGGCTTTTGTGGGAGCGGCTATAGCCGCTCCCACAAATTGCCGTCTCCCGCAATGTGGCCGCCCACGCCGAGTAGCCGTCCCCCAAAAAAAAGGGGGTTTCAGGCGGAGGCGGGGGGGATCTCGCGGAGTTTGCCTTCGTGGAGTTCGAGGACGCGGTCGAGGCGGCGGGCGAGGCGGCGGTCGTGGGTGACCAGGACCAGGCTGGTGCGTTCGGCGCGGTTGAGCTCGAGCATCAGTTCGAACACGGTGGCGGCGGTCTTTTCGTCGAGGTTGCCGGTGGGTTCGTCGCCGAGCACGCAGGCGGGGCGGTTGACCAGGGCGCGGGCGACGGCGGCGCGCTGGCGTTCGCCGCCGGAGAGTTCGCCGGGCTTGTGCTCAAGGCGATGGCCGAGGCCGACGGACTCCAGCAGCACGCGGGCGCGCGCAGACGCGTCCGCTACGCCGGCACCCGACAGCAGCACCGGCAGGATCACGTTTTCGAGCGCGGTGAACTCGGGCAGCAGATGGTGGAACTGGTAGACGAAGCCGAGCGCGCGGTTGCGCAGGCGGCCACGCTCGGCGTCCGACAGCGCGCTCATGCGCTGGCCGGCGACGTAGACCTCGCCGGCGGTGGGCGTGTCGAGGCCGCCGAGGAGGTGCAGCAGCGTGCTTTTGCCGGCACCGGATGCGCCGAGGATCGCCACGGTCTCGCCGGCCGACACCGACAGGTCGAGTCCGTCGAAGACCGGCGTGTGCATCCGGCCTTCGGCATAGGTCTTGCCCAAGGCCCCGGCACCGACCACTTCGCCCGCCTGGCGCTCCGCCATGTCGACCGCACCGGCACCTGCACCGGCACCGACGGGATCACCGGCACCCGATCCGGCAACCGCGCGCATCCGGGCGTCTTTCGCTTTCCGGTCACTCATAGCGCAGCGCCTCCGCCGGGTCGGTGCGCGCCGCGCGCCGCGCCGGGTAGATGGTGGCCAGCAAGGCCATGGCCAGCGCGACCAGGGCCACGATCACGATGTCCTGCGCGCTCAGCTCGGTCGGTAGCCCGGTGATGTAGTAGACGTCGGCCGGCATCAGCTCGGCGCCGGTCACGGCCTCGATCAGGCGCAGGATGCGCTCGAGGTTGAGCGTCAGTGCCACGCCGCCGACCACGCCCAGCACGGTGCCGAACACGCCGATCAGCGAGCCCTGCACCATGAACACCTGCATCACCCCGGCCGGCGTGAGCCCCAGGGTGCGCAGGATGGCGATGTCGGACTGCTTGTCGGTGACCAGCATCACCTGCGACGACACCAGGTTGAAGGCGCCCATGGCGATGATCAGCGACAGCAGGATCGCGATCATGGTCTTCTCGAGCTTCAGCGCGCGGAACAGGTGCGCGTTCTCCATGGTCCAGTCGCTGACCATGTACGGGCCTTCAAGCTTCAACGCCAGGTCGCGCGCCACAGCATAGGCCTGGTCCATGTCGTGCATGTGCAGGCGCACGCCGGTCACGCCGTCGCCCATGCGCAGCAGGCGCTGCAGGTCTTCGATGTTGACCACCGCCAGGCCCTTGTCGAACTCCTGGTAGCCGGCTTCGAACACGCCGCTGACGGTGAAGCGCTTGAGCTGCGGCACCGCGCCCATGGGCGTGGCCTGGAAGTCGGTGGTGACCACCACGCTGTCGCCGAGGCGCACGCCCAGCCACGCCGCCAGCTCGCGGCCGAGCACGATGTTGTAGCTGCGCGGCGTCAATGTATCGAGGCTGCCTTCGACCATGCGCTCGCCCAGCACCGAGACCTTGGCCTCGTCGGCCGGGGTGATGCCGCGGATCATGGCCGGCTCGCGGCGCTTGCCCGAAAGCAGGCCTTCGGTGGAGATGTAGGGCGCGGCGCCGGCAACGCGCGGATCGGCCACCGCGGCATCGACCGCGCGCTGCCAGTCCTGCATCGGCTCGCCGTGCGCGCTGACGGTCGCGTGCTGCGTCATCTGCAGCATGCGGTCGCGGATCTCGCGCTGGAACCCGCTCATCACCGCAAGCGTGGTGATCAGCGCGGTCACGCCGATCGCGATGCCGAGGATGGAGGCCAGCGAAATGAAGGAGATGAAGCCGTTGCGGCGCTTGGCGCGCAGATAGCGCATGCCGATGGCGACAGGTAATGGTTTGAACATCGGGTCTCGCCAGCTCGAAGGCCGCTATGGTGCCACCGATGGCCCCGCGCGCGCAGTGGGCAGCCTGTCGACGGCCAGCCGGAGTTCACGGCGCCAGCGCGGCGGCAGGGTGTCGGGCCACCAGGCCAGGCGCCGGCGGCGGCCTTCGGCATCACGCCAGGAGAGAAAAGCGAGCGGCCCGCGCCACTGCAACTCGATGTCGGCCACATCGACGTCATCGACCTGCAGGCGGCCATCGGCGGTGAACAACAGGCTGCGCGGGACCCGCCGCCACTCGCGCGCGGCGGAATGCAGGCTCTGCACCGCCGCGGCCGCGGCCAGCAGCCAGGCCACTGCGCGCGGCATCTCGCTGGCCAGCACCGCGACGGGCGCAAGCACGCCCAGCAGGATCAGGATCGCCGAAGGCCAGCGCGACGGCCGCCAGTCAATGCGGCAGGGCGCGGATCCGGTGGACCAGGGCGTCGAGGGCGTCGTCATCGGGGCGTTGCTGGCCGAGGAACCATTTCCACAGCCTATCGTCCTCGCTGTCCAGCAGCCGCAGGAAGACTTCGCGCTCGGCCGTCGGGGATTGCCGCCATTCGCGCTCCAGCCAGCGCTCAAGCAACTGGTCGAGCTCGCGCATGCCGCGCCGGCAGCGCCAGCGCAGGCGGCGGAACTCGGCCTCGTCGTCGGGCATGGGCTTGTCGACGGGTGTGCTCATGCCAGGAACAGGTACCAGGCCAGGCGGATCCAGAGCAGCGCCAGCACGAAGAAGCCCGCGATAAAGACCTGGAAGCGATGCATGACCTTGTTGTAGCCGCAGTGGATCATGCTGTGCACGATGCGCAGGGCGACAAAGCCCCAGGCCAGCCCGAGCACCCATGGATCGCGCACACCGGCGCCGATCGCCACGGCGACAGCGAAATAAAACAGCACCGGCAGTTCGAACAGGTTGCGGTAGTTGTCCGACGCGCGAGTATCGGTAAGCCGCTGCGCGATCTGCGCCGACAGCGCCACCGACTGCGGATGCACGCGCTCGCGCTTCATCACCGACACGCGCCGGCGGTACATCACCACCGCCACCACGAAGGTCAGCGCGATCAGGACCACGGCGGGCCACAGGATCAAGTTGCTTGTCATCGCGCTTCCCCGGATACGAACGCGCCGGCAGGTGCCGGCGCGGTATGGATCAGACCTGGCGGGCCAGCATCAGCTGCTTGATCTCGCTGATGGCCTTGGCGGGGTTGAGCCCCTTCGGGCAGGTCCGCGTGCAGTTCATGATGGTGTGGCAGCGGTAGAGCTTGAACGGATCCTCGAGATCGTCCAGGCGCGCACCGGTGTCCTCGTCGCGCGAGTCGACGATCCAGCGGTAGGCCTGCAGCAGGACCGCCGGGCCGAGATAGCGCTCGCCGTTCCACCAGTAGCTTGGGCACGCGGTGCTGCAGCAGGCGCAGAGGATGCACTCGTACAGGCCGTCGAGCTTGGCGCGGTCTTCCTTCGACTGCAGCCGCTCGCGGTCCGGCGGCGGCGCGCTCTGGGTGCGGATCCAGGGCTGGATGGAGGCGTACTGCGCGTAGAAATGGGTCAGGTCCGGGACCAGGTCCTTGACCACTTCCATGTGCGGCAGCGGGTAGATCGGCACCTCGCCCTTTCCGCAGTCGTCGATGGCCTTGGTGCAGGCCAGCGTGTTGGTGCCGTCGATGTTCATCGCGCACGAACCGCAGATGCCCTCGCGGCAGGACCTGCGGAAGGTCAGCGTGGGATCGACCTCGTTCTTGATCTTGATCAGCGCGTCGAGAACCATCGGGCCGCACTTGTCGAGATCGATCTCGTAGGTGTCGGTGCGCGGGTTCTCGTTGTCGTCCGGGCTCCAGCGGTAGACCTTGAACTCGCGCACGCGGGTCGAGCCCGCCGGCGCGGCGAAGTGCCTGCCCTTGTGGACCCTGGAGTTCCTGGGGAGTGAGAATTCGGCCATCTGCTTATCGATCCTAGTAGACGCGCGCAACGGGCGGGACGACTTCGACCTCATCGTCGAGCGTGTACATGTGCACCGGGCGGTAGTCGATGCGGGTGTTGCCCGCCTCGTCCACCCAGGTCAGCGAGTGCTTCTGCCATTCGGCGTCGTTGCGGTCCGGGAAGTCCTCGCGGGCGTGGGCGCCGCGCGATTCCTTGCGGTTCTCGGCCGCGACGATGGTCGCCAGCGACAGCCCCAGCAGGTTCTGCAGCTCCATGGTCTCGATCAGGTCGGAGTTCCAGACCAGCGAGCGGTCGCTGACCTTGACGTCGGCGAACGACGCGTGGATCTCGCGGATCTTGTGCACGCCCTCGGCCAGGGTCTCGCCGGTGCGGAACACCGCGGCGTCGGCCTGCATGGTGCGCTGCATGTTGTCGCGGATCACCGCCGTCGGCGTGCCGCCGTTGGCGTTGCGCAGCGTGTCGAGGTTGGACAGCGCCTTGTCGCAGGCGTCGCGGGCGAGCGTCTTGTGCGGCTGGCCCGGCTTGATGGTCTCGGCGCAGCGGTTGGCCACCGCGCGGCCGAACACCACCAGGTCCAGCAGCGAGTTCGAGCCCAGGCGGTTGGCACCATGCACCGAGACGCAGGCGGCCTCGCCGATGGCGTACAGGCCCGGGACCACGGAGTCCGGGTTGCCGTCCTTCAGCTGCACCACTTCGCCGTGGTAGTTGGTCGGCACGCCGCCCATGTTGTAGTGGACGGTGGGGATGACCGGGATCGGCTGCTTCTCGACGTCGACGCCGGCGAAGATCCGCGCGGACTCCGAGATGCCCGGGAGCTTCTCGTGGATGTCCTTGGGATCGAGGTGGGTCAGGTCGAGGTGGATGTGGTCCTTGTGCTCGCCGACGCCGCGGCCTTCGCGGATCTCGATGGTCATCGAGCGGCTGACGACGTCACGGCTGGCGAGGTCCTTGGCGTTGGGCGCGTAGCGCTCCATGAAGCGCTCGCCGTTGGAGTTGCGCAGGATGCCGCCTTCGCCGCGCACGCCCTCGGTGATCAGGCAGCCGGCGCCGTAGATGCCGGTGGGATGGAACTGCACGAACTCCATGTCCTGCAGGCCCAGGCCCGCGCGCAGCGCCATGCCGCCACCGTCGCCGGTGCAGGTATGCGCGGAGGTCGCGGAGAAGTAGGCGCGGCCGTAGCCGCCGGTGGCCAGCACCGTGCCCTGGGCGCGGAACAGGTGCAGCGTGCCCTCGGCCATGTCGATGGCGAGCACGCCGCGGCAGGCGCCCTCCTCGTCCATGATCAGGTCGAGCGCGAAGTATTCGATGAAGAACTCGGCCTTGTGCGCCAGCGACTGCTGGTACAGCGTGTGCAGCATGGCGTGGCCGGTGCGGTCGGCGGCGGCGCAGGTGCGCTGTGCAGTGCCCTTGCCGTAGTGCGTGGTCATGCCGCCGAAGGGACGCTGGTAGATCTTGCCCTCTTCGGTGCGCGAGAACGGCACGCCCTGGTGCTCGAGCTCGATGATCGCGGGGATGGCCTCGCGGCACATGTACTGGATGGCGTCCTGGTCGCCCAGCCAGTCGGAGCCCTTGATGGTGTCGTAGAAGTGGAAGCGCCAGTCGTCCTCGCCCATGTTGCCGAGCGCGGCCGAGATGCCGCCCTGCGCCGCGACCGTGTGCGAACGGGTCGGGAACACCTTGGTGATGCAGGCGGTGCGCAGGCCCTTCTGGGCCAGGCCGAAGGTGGCGCGGAGGCCGGCGCCGCCGGCTCCGACCACGATCATGTCGTAGTTGTGTTCAGTGATCTTGTAGGCGTTGGTCATTTCGGGCGTCTTGTCAGGCCAGCAGCGCGATGCGGGCGATCGCGTACAGCGATCCCAGCGCGCCGAGCACGCAGAGGAGGATGTTGAGCACAAGCAGCGTGAGCTCGACGGCGCGGTTGTGCACGTAGTCTTCGATCACCACCTGGATGCCGAGCTTCGCGTGCCAGAACAGCGCCATCACGAACAGCGCCATGAGGATGGCGTTGTAGGGGCGCGAGAAGACCTCGTAGACGCGGCCGAGGTCGGCGCCAACCATCGACACCAGGGTGCCGACCAGCCACGGCACCAGCAGCGCCAGCACCACGGCGGTGACGCGCTGCCACCAAAAGTGGCCGGTGCCGGACTTGGCCGAACCCAGGCGGCGCGCCCGCGACAGCGGCGTGCGGTAGTCGGGGGTCACCTTGACGTCGCTCATGCCGATGCTCCCAGCGCAACGAACCAGATCAGCGCGGTCAGCACCACGGTGAGCCCGAACACGGTGTAGCCGGAGCGGTAGACCTCGGGAATCGACATGCCCCAACCGGCATCCCACAGCATGTGGCGGATGCCGTTGAGCAGGTGGTAGACCAGGGCTGCCGAGAACCCGAACAGCGCGACCTTGCCCAGCGGCGAGGCCAGGCAGGCGGCAGCGGAGGCATAGGCCTCGCCGCCGGCGGCGACGGCAAGCAGCCACCACGCGAGTCCGAACGCGCCGACCACCAGCGCGATGCCGGTGGCTCGGTGCAGGATCGACATGAGCATGGTGATCTGCCAGCGGTACACCTGGAGGTGCGGCGACAGGGGGCGGTTGGAATGGGTCATCGCGGCAGGCGTCTCTTGCTGGGCGGCGGCAGCGCCGCGTTGGCTTACGAAGGTCTTGCTGTGGCCGCGTCCGGCGGCCCCGCATCAGAAATCGATGCAGCGTCCGTTCTTCTCCCAGTCGCCGTAGCGCGTTGGATCGGGGCCGTCGCGCCCACCGAACTCGGGCGCCGGCGGCGATGCCGGAGCATCGCCCGGGGAGCTCGCCGGGGGCGTCTCCGGGGGCGTATCGCCTATGATTGCGGGATCTTGCACGAGTCGAAGTCTACGTCCCGGAGCACAGTTTGGACAAGCCAGCCGCCGCGCAGGCACCGTTTTTCGCCCTTTCCGACCATGCCCTGCTCGCGCTTGAAGGCCGCGATGCGATCGCCTTCGCGCAGGCGCAGTTCATGGGCGATCTTTCGAAGCTGGCCGACGGCCAGTGGCAATGGAGTGGCTGGCTGACGCCGAAGGGCCGGGTGCAGGCCCTGTTCGCGCTGCTGCGCGTGGGGCCGGAGACGCTGTGGCTGCTGCTGCCCGATGGTGACGCCGACGCGTTGTCCGCAGCGCTGGGGCGCTTCGTGTTCCGCAGCAAGGTGAAGCTGGGAATTCCCGGGGGGCTGTCGGTCTGCGGGGTGTTTGATGCGCCGAGCAACGTGGTTGGCGCGACCGCTGCGTCCGGCGCAATTGCAATGATCGATACCGATGGCGGCGTGGAACTCGATTTCGGCGACGGCACGACGCCGCGAACCCTGCGCATCGCGTCTGCCGGCAGCCTTGGCGAGACCGGAGCGGAGGCAGGCGATGCCGCTGCCGATGGTCCCCGCGTTGATGCCGACGCCCTCGCCCGCTGGCGCGCATTCGATATCGCGCACGGCCTGCCGCGCCCCGGCACGGCGACGCTCGAAGCCTTCACCCCGCAGCAGCTGTCGCTGGAGCGCCTGCGCGCCTACAGCGTGCACAAGGGCTGCTACCCGGGCCAGGAAATCGTGGCCCGCACGCACTTCCTCGGCCAGGCAAAGCGCGGGCTGGCCTTGTTCGGCTGCGCGATCGTGCCGGCTGCCGGTGCCTCGGTGATGGAGGGCGATCGCGCGCTCGGGACCGTGGTCGCGGCCGCCGCGGCCGGCGGCGAAGCGCCCGGCCACGCCGCGCTGGCGCTGGCGCTGGCGGTACTGCCGCTTGAGCGGGCGGAAGACGCGCCGCCGCTGCATGTTGATGGCGCCGCCCTGGCGCCGCTGTCGCTGCTGGACGGCCTGGCGCGCTGAGGGCCGGCGGCCCTGCCGCCGCCCCTCCGGAGTTCCCGAACAGCGGCTCCGGTTGCGGCACGGACACGTTCCGGCGTTATGCTCGGGCGCAGGGGGATCCGGAGCGGACGCTTGGCATGGGGCCATCGCGCCGCCCGCAACGAACCAGGGGAATCACATGTATCGCCAGTGGAAGCCGACCTTGGCCGCGCTCGCGGCCACCTGCCTGATCGCAGCCTGCGCGACTGCGCCGGAGCCCGCACCAGCAACGCCGGAGCCGCCACCGCCGCCGGCCTCGTTCAACCACACGCTGTCCGGCGATGCGCTGTTCGCGTTCGGCAAGGCCAGCGTGGAGAACCTGAGCGATGCGGGGCGCGCGGAGCTCGATGATCTGGCGGCGCGGGTATTTGCCACGTCCGGCATCGAGGCGGTGCATGTGATCGGCCACAGCGATCGCATCGGCAGGGACACGGCCAACGTGGAGCTGTCGCGCAAGCGCGCGGCGGCGGTGCGGGATCATCTGATTGCCGCGGGTGTGCCGGGTGAGCTGGTTACGGCGGTGGGGCGTGGCAGTGTGGAGCCCGTGGCCGACTGTGATGATGTGAAGGGGCAGGCTTTGATTGACTGTCTTGCGCCAAACCGTCGGGTTGAGGTACGGGTCGTCGCGCCTTAAGGCTTGGCGGGGGCGGAGGATGGGCGGGTACTCCGCCGGCGTCGCGCCTTTGATTTTCCGGCGGGCCGCGGGAAGGCGCTGCAAGGCGGGTTGGGGGGTGCGGAGTGGGCATAAAGGCCCGCGCAGCGGGACAGCCCACGGAGTACCCACCGACCTGCCGTACCGCGCGCCTTCGGCGAGACGTCGCAACATGTAGCCGGTCGCAGCTATAGCTGCTCCTACAGGTGGTTGCGGGTCGGGTGGCCGCGAGGTCGGGTGGTTGCGCGGTCAGGTGGCGGCGAGGCGGTCGGCGGCGGCGACGATTTCTTCTTCGGACGGGATCACCAGGAAGGCGGCGCCGGCCAGCGGGGTGAAGGTGTCGGCGCCGGTCACGCGCAGGAAGGGGCGCGCGGCGAAGCCGCCCTCCACGATCGCGGTCACGACGCCCTCGCCCACGCCGGCGCTGCGGCGGCCTTCGTCGACGATCAGCATGCGGGTCGCGCTCGCGGCCTGGTCGCGGATGAAGTCCTCGTTGAGCGGCACCAGCCAGCGCAGGTCGACCACGCGCACCTTCCAGCCGTGCTTCGCCTCGATCGCGCGTGCGGCGCGCAGGCTCATCGGCACGCCGTTGCCGTAGCTGAAGATCACCAGATCCTCGTGGTCCTCGTCGTAGACGCGGCCTTCGCCAAGCTCCATCGACTCGCCGGGGGCCGGGAACTCCGTCAGCCAGCCGCCGTCGCCAGGCTCGTGCAGGTCCTTGGTCATGTACAGCGCGATCGGCTCGAGGAAAGCGCAGACGCGACCGTCGACCTTGGCCAGCGCCATCATCGTGCGCAGCATGGTGGCCGCGTCGTCGCCGCGGCTGGGGCAGCCGACCACCAGGCCCGGGATGTCGCGCAGCGCGGTGATCGAGTTGTCGTTGTGGAAATGCCCGCCGAAGCCGCGCTGGTAGCCGAGCGAGGCGATGCGCATCACCATCGGGTTGCGGTACTGGCCGTTCGAGAAGAACTGCAGTGACGCCGCCTCGCCGCGGATCTGGTCGCAGGCGTTGTGGAAATAGGCCAGGTACTGGATCTCCGGCATCGGCAGCAGGCCCATGTTGGCGTAGCCCTGGGCGAGGCCGAGGATCACGGTTTCGTCCAGCAGGGTGTTGAACACACGGCGCGCGCCGAAGGACTTCTGCAGGCCCTTGGTGACGGTGTAGACGCCGCCCTTCTGGGCCACGTCCTCGCCGAACAGCAGGGCTTCGGGGTACTTGGCGAACAGGTCGTGCAGTGCCTGGTTGATCTGGATCGCGAGGTGCTTCGGCGGCTGGTTCTCGGGCAGCTTGGCTTCGCTGCCGAACACTTCAAGGCGGCGCTCGTCGTAATCGGTGCGCCCGGCCTCGGCGGCCACTGCGTCGGGCGTGTAGGGAGCCAGCGGCGCCATCACGTCTTCGAGATTGTCCAGGCGCGGGCGGCTGTCGGCGTCCTCGGCGGCGGCGAAGCACTTCGCGCGCGTGGCCTCGTACAGGTCGATGACGTCGTCCTTCGACATCAGTCCGGACTCGAGCGCGATCGCGGCCGAACGCAGCAGCGGATCGGTGGCTTCGACCGCGCACAGCTCTTCGATCGAGCGCCATTCGATCTCGAAATCGGTGCCGGCGTGACCCATGATCCGGGTGGTGCGCAGGTGCAGGAAGGTGGGGCGACGGGTGCGGCGGCAATGGTCGACGGCGCGCTGCACGTCGCCGTAGCCGGTGGCCAGGTCCTGGCCGTCGGCGGTGAAATAGTCCAGGTCCGGGCGCTGCGCGAAGTTGCGCGCGATCCAGCCGTCGGGCGTCTTCACCGAGATGCCGATGCCGTTGTCCTCGCACACGAACAGCACCGGTGCCGGCAGCTTCTGGTAGGCGGTCCAGGCGGCGGCGTTGAACGCGGTCTGCGCGGTGGCGTGGTTGCTGGATGCGTCGCCGAACGAGCAGATGGCGATGCTGTCGCCCGGCACCGGCAGCGGATGGCCGATGCGCCTGCCCTGCTCGATCGCGACCGCGGTGCCCAGGGCCTTTGGCAGGTGCGATGCGATGGTGGACGTCTGCGGCAGCACCCACAGCGGCTTGCTGCCCCACACCTTGTGGCGACCGCCCGAGGCCGGATCGTCCTTTGACGCCGCGAACGACAGCGCCGAATCCATCACCGGATCCATGCCCGGCAGCTTGCGGAAACGCTCGGCCATGAAGGCGCCGGAGCGGTAGTGCAGGAAGGCGGGATCGGTGTGGCGCGTCGCGCGCGCCACCATCGCGTTGCCTTCGTGGCCGCTCGATCCGATGGTGTAGAAGACCTTGTTCTGTACCCGCAGCACGCGCGCCATCAGGTCCAGGTGGCGGCTGACCAGCTGCGATTCGAACAGCTCCATGAAGCCGGTGGCGTCGAGCGCGCTGCCGGGCAGGATGGCGTCGTCGGCGCCGGGCGCACGGCCGTTGCCACCCTCCCAGCCGCGCACGAATTCGCTGAAATTGACGTCGCAGATCTCGGCGCGGTTGAGGCCGCGCATGCGGGCGGGGATCGGGGACGGAACGCTGGAACTGGTCATGGCTTGCGATGCTCCGGACGGGGCTTGCAGGAAGGCTGGGATCGATGGGGGGACGGGATCACAGCCCCCCGCCCCCGGAAAAATAGACGACGGCGGCCACCAGTCCCACGACCAGCACCAGGCCGACCAGGAACAGGAAGGACAGCACGAACGCGCCAA
This sequence comes from Luteimonas sp. A537, assembly GCF_054052065.1. Lineage (NCBI taxonomy): Bacteria > Pseudomonadati > Pseudomonadota > Gammaproteobacteria > Lysobacterales > Lysobacteraceae > Luteimonas > Luteimonas renzhihongae. The sequence goes on along the minus strand of NZ_JBSVRH010000004.1, from coordinate 102,530 downwards.
GCGTCTTGGCGCGCCCGGTGGATGCCGCCACCGCGCTTGCATTGATGCTGGTCACCATGCTCCAGCACACGCCGGTGAACACCAGCAGCACTGCGAGCAGGACGCCGGGGACGTCGGACGGCTGCATTTCATGGCCGTCGGCAAAGGCCTGGATCCGGCCGCCGAGCGCCATGCCGGCAAGGAGCAGGAACAGCAGGTAGGGCACGCAGGCCCAGGCGGCGGCCAACAGCAGGTTGCCGAAGCCTGCGCGCACCGAAAGCAGGCGCAGGCAGCCCATCAGCAACAGGGTGTAGAGCGGGAACCAGACCAGCGACGCCACGAGGCTGGCGATCGCCAGGACCAGGTTGCCGCCGCGGGACTCGCCGACGAAATCGGGCGCCGCGCCCAGCACCGCGGTCAACGCGATCAGCGCCAGCGCCGGCCACCAGGCACGGGGGCGTTCCAGCAGCGTCGCCATCGTCGGCCTTGGCGCGAACAGCATTCCCGACAGCCGGTCCCTGCGCCTGCGCCTCCAGGCCAGGCCAAGCAGCGCGGCCAGGACGACGGTTGCCGCCGCCGGCCAGGCCCAGTCCGCGGCACGGGCCGAAAAAATGGCCGGCGTTGCGTCCAGGTCGACCCGGTATGCCAGCAGGTCCCTGGCGCTCTCCATGTCACTGCGGAAGCGTGCGTAGTCCGCGGCCGGGACTTCGTCGGCGTGGCGGCGCCAGCTGCCGGAGACGACCAGGTCTTCGCCTTCCACTCCGACCCGTCGCTCGAACGAGAACCAGGGGTTCTCGACCAGATCCACCCCGGGCGTGATGGACCAGCCGCGCGCATAGTCGACGCGGATCGTGTGCGTTGCGTACTGCGGCCCCGCGAGCAGGCGCGGCGCTGTCCTGGCGCGCTGTGGCAGCGTCGGCAACCAGTCGCCAAGCTGGAACAGGACGATGCCGAAGGCCTGCCCTTCCCGCTCCATGTTCCAGTCCAGGCGGTAGCCCTCGACCGTGCGCATCACGCCCGGCGCCGGCGGCTCGGCGGCATCGGGCCGGCCGGCGGCGGCGATGCCGTCGTAGAACGAGCGCATGTAGGACAGATAGCGTTCACCGATATCGCCGCGCGCGCTGTCCTCGTACTGGACGCGCCGGTCCTCGGCCTCGCCGCGGCGGTAGTCGGTCACGACGCCGAACAGGGCCCGCGCATCGCCACCCGAAGCGTCCAGGCGGATGCGCTGGGTGACTTCGACATCCGGAAGCGCGGGCACCGGCGCCGGAATTTCCACCAGCCCGCCGCTGCTGTACACCGGCAGGCCGTAGCGGAACGGCAGCGGCTCGCGCTCGCCGAGCGGCGCGCGTTCGCGGCTGCGCGTGGCGTCGATCCAGACGTCGCCATCGTCGGTGCGCGCGCGCACCACCACGTGGTCGAAGGCCAGCGGGCTGGGCAGGCGCCGGGCGACGGCGCTGCGCGCATGGGTGTTGACCAGCACGGGCTCGGCCTCGATGCCGGCTTCGGCCAGCAGCGACACCAGCAGCGAGGACTTGTCCTTGCAGTCGCCGAAGCGGCGCTCGAGCGTGGTCTCGGGCGGGCTGGGCGCGTGGGAATGGCTGCCCATGTCGATCGCGGTGTAGCGGACCTCGCCCTGCACGAAGGCGATCGCGCGCTCCATCGAGCCCATCGGATCGGCCGCATCCAGCTGCAGCTTCGCGGCCAGCTCCTGCGCCAGCGCGCGGTCCCGCAGCCGCGCGGGATACAGCGGCTTCGCCCAGGCGGCGACCGCGGACCAGTCCTCCAGGGTGGACACGCGCAGGCGCCCGAAGCCGTCGTGCCACTGCGGCGTATCGTCGTCCTCGACGATGCGCGGCAGGTCGGAGGCCCGGAATTCCAGGCTGCGGTAGCCGTCGCCACCGCCCTGCGCGACGCTGTATCCGGGCCTGTCGACGCGGTGGTTCAGGGTGACATCCGGCCGGTGCAGGAAGCGCACGCGGCGCTCGGCCAGCGCGACGCCGTAGCCCGCCGCATAGGTGTCGTGGTACTCGCTGCCGAAGATCGGGTTGGCGCCGGTGACGCTGAAGCGGTAATCGATCCGGTCGTCCACGCGCACGTCCGGCACCGTGACCTGGACCGTCAGGCGGCCGTCGAGGATCCCGGACTCCATGTCCGATTCGCGGCGTAGCACCTGGATGTCGGCGCGCTGCCGGCGGTCGATGCGCTCGCCATCGCGCAGCAGTTCGATCGCGTGGATCTCCACGCGCTGGTACAGCGGCTGGAAGTCGATCGACAGGCGCGCCGCGTCCGCAAGCCCGCGCTCGCTGATGACGCGCTCGACCAGGCGCCTGTGCCAGACCGGCTCCGCGCCCAGCAGGTTGACCTGGTCGTCGACCAGCAGGTAGCGGACATCGTCGGCGACCGGTGCGGTGCCGGCGTCACCACGAACCGGCTGCAGCTCGATCCAGTCCGGGTCCGGCGCGATGCTGTGCTGCGTGGCGCCCTGCACCGGCGCGACGAACAGCGCGATGGCCAGGGCGAACAGGCAGGCCGCAAGGGTCCCGCGATGCTTCAGCACGATGCCTGCTGCCCCCGCGGGCGTGCCTGCCACTCGTCGCGAGTCTGGCCCCAGACCTCGACCGCTGCGTCCTCGTGGGGCGCAGGCAGCCGCCCGGGCCCCTTCAGGGTCGACCCGAGGCGCTTGGCCACCTGCTGCGACGCAAGGTTCTCCGACGCGATGCAGTGGATGAAGTCGTTCCAGCCGAGGTTCGCCAGCGCCCAGTCGATCGCGGCGGTCGCGGCTTCGGTGGCGTAGCCCCTGCCCCAGGCATCAGGATGGAAGGAATAGCCGATCTCGTTGCCCGGCCAGCCCTCGGGCTTCCACGGCCCGGCCTGGCCAAGCCAGACGCCGCTGTCCCTGTCGATGATCGAGAACATGCCGAAGCCCTGCAGCATCCACGCACCGGGCTGCTGCAGGAACCTGCGCCAGGCCGCGGCGCGCGGGGCATGGCCGCCAATGTGGCGCGCGGCCTGCTCGTCGCCGATCAGCTCGGCGAAGCGGTCGAAGTCTTCGAACCGCGGCACGCGCAGGACGAGGCGTTGGGTTTCGAGTCGGATATCGGCCTGGGACATGGCGGATCTACCTGTGGCGCTTGGACCGATGAGGCGCCGAGGGTACGGCGCCCCGGATGGCGATTCAGCCGCCGAAGGCGTTGATGCCCGTCAACTCGCGGCCGACCACCAACTGGTGCACGGTCTCGGTGCCTTCATAGGTGATCACCGATTCCAGGTTGAGCGCGTGGCGGATCGGGCAGTGCTCGGTGGTGATGCCGGCGCCGCCAAGCAGGTCGCGTGCCTCGCGGGCGATGTCGATGGCCATGCGGCAGTTGTTCCACTTGGCCACGCTCACCTGCGTGGGCTGCATCTTGCCGGCGTCCTTCAGGCGGCCGAGCTGCAGGCTCAGAAGCTGCGCGCTGGTGATGCGGCGGGCCCAGTCGGCCATCTTGAGCTGCGCACTCTGCGTTGCCGCCACCGGGCGGCCGAACAGGATGCGTTCCTTGCTGTAGTTGAGCGCTTCGTCCAGGCAGGCGATGGCCGCACCGATCGGGCCCCAGGTGATGCCGTAGCGGGCCTGGGTCAGGCAGCCCAACGGGCCCTTCAGGCCCTTCACGTTCGGCAGCCGGTTGGCTTCGGGCACGCGCACGCCGTCGAAGAACAGCGCGCTGGTCACCGATGCGCGCAGGCTCATCTTGTGCTTGACCTCCTGCGCCTTGAAGCCGGCGAAGTCCTTCTCGACCACGAAACCCTGGATGCCATCATCGGTCTGCGCCCAGACAATCGCGATGTCGGCCACGTTGCCGTTGGTGATCCACATCTTGGAGCCGTTGATGATCCAGTCATCGCCGTCGCGCTTGGCGTGGGTTTTCATGTTGGCGGGATCGGAGCCGCCGTGCGCCTCGGTCAGGCCGAAGCAGCCGATGACCTTGCCGGCGGCCATGTCGGGCAGCCAGCGCTTCTTCTGCTCTTCGGTGCCGTAGGCGAAGATCGGGTACATGCACAGCGAGGACTGAACGCTGGCAAAGCTGCGGATGCCGGAATCGCCGCGCTCCAGCTCCTGGCAGATCAGGCCGTAGCTGACGTAGTTGAGCTCGGAGCCGCCGTATTCGGCCGGAAGCGTGGCGCCCAGCAGGCCGAGGCCTGCGATCTCGGGGATGAGTTCCTTCGGGAAACGGCCTTCGTCGAAGCATTCGCCGATGATCGGCAGCACGCGCTCGTCGGTGAAGCGGGCGACGGTGTCCTGCACCGCGCGCTCCTCTTCGCTGAGCAGGGAGCGGACGTCGTAAAGGTCGTACGGATTCAGGGCCATGCAAGCGCTACCGGTGGGCGGGAAACCCCGCATTGTAGCGGCGGCCGGGCAGCCTGGGGGCCGCGCGCTGTTGTGGGAGCGGCTATAGCCGCGACCGGGCCGCGGCAGGATCATTCGCGGCTATGGCCGCTCCCGCAAAGGGCAATGGGCCAGAAACAGGATGGCCGCGACCCGGGTGGGGGTGCGGCCATCGTTGCATTACCAGCTGCGGGCGGATCAGCCGCGGCCGGGGCCGTTGTCCAGGGCAGCGACCTGGGTCACGACCTGGCCATCGATCACCGGCAGGCGATCGCCGGGGCGCTCGTCCATGCGGATGCTGCGCTCGACGCCGTCATAGCTGTAGGTGACGTCGTAGCCGACGGTCACGTCGGTATCGCCCAGGGCGATGCGGTTGCCGGGCTTGCTGTCGGTGCGCATGGTGCCGGTGGTGCCGTCCGGGTTGCGGTAGGTCACCGTGTAGGCGACCACGCGCGAGGACTGCGAGCTGTCCTGCACCGTGTGGCACTGGCGGTCGATGCGCTCGACCACCTGGCCACCAACGTGGCGGCGATCGACCTCGCGGCCGGCGAATCCGCCGCCCACCGCGCCGGCGACCGTGGCCAGCTTGCGGCCGTTGCCGCCGCCGACCTGGTTGCCGACCAGGCCGCCGATGACCGCGCCGGCCACGGTGCCGCCGACGTTGCCGTCGCGCTCCGGCAGACGCTCCTGCACCACGACGTCGTTGCAGACCTCGCGCGGGCTGTTGCTGGTGGTGGTTTCACGGATGGCCTCGGAGCCGATCACGGTGGCGTACTGGGCCTCGCGCTCGGTCACCGGCTCGATGGCGAGCACGCGGGCGTATTCGAGGCGGCCATCGGCCGGGATCGCAGCGTCGTCGCCGAAGCCCAGGGCGCCATTCCCGTTGGAATCGACCAGGCCCGCGGCCGGCGCGATGTCGGCTCGCGGCGCATCGTCGCGGTTGCCCTGGAACGCGGCGACGGCGACGCCGCCGACCAGCAGCGAGGCAAGGGCGATGGCAAGCGTGTTGTTCTTCATATCGGGCTCCTCGGGGGCGAAAGCGCCGGTTGTCGGGGGTATGGCCATGAAATGGATCTGGCGTAACGGGATTCCAACATTCGCCGCCTGAACCTTTGCGGAGCCAGCGGCGCGGGACTGCACGAGGCGTGAACCCGTGCCCACTCCGCTGCGTGCTAGCGTGCCGTCCTCGTGTCCACCGAGGCCGAAGACCGTGCCCAATCCCCTCCTTGTCGCCCCACTGCTGCGCTGGCTCGGGCGCCTGAGCTATCCCAAGCTGTTCGTGGTGGCTGCGGCCCTGTTCGTGCTCAACCTGTTCGTGCCCGACCCCCTGCCCTTCATCGACGAACTGCTGATGGGCATGGGCGTGCTGCTGATCTCGCGGCGCAAGCGCAAGGGCGCGCCGCCGCAGGGCCGGGTAATCGACGGCGAAGCCCGCCGCGGCTGAGCGCGATGCTGGTCGATTCGCACTGCCATCTGGATGCCGCCGAGTTCGATCGTGACCGCGGCGAGATCGTGGCCCGGGCCCGCGCCGCGGGCGTGGCCATGCAGGTACTGCCCGCCACGCACGCCGACGAATGGCCCGCCCTGCGCGAGGCCGCGGCCGCGGATTCCGGCCTCCACGCCGCCTATGGCCTGCACCCGACCTTCCTCGAACACCATCGTGACGCCCACCTGCCGCTGCTGCGCGAGTGGATCGAACGCGAGCGTCCGGTGGCGGTGGGCGAATGCGGCCTGGACTTCTACATCGAAGGCCTGGATCCCGCCGCCCAGGCCACCTTCTTCGAGGCCCAGCTGCGCATCGCGCGCGACGCCGACCTGCCGCTGATCGTCCACGCCCGGCGCGCGGTGGACCAGGTGACCGCCGCGATCCGCCGCATCGGTGGCCTGCGCGGCGTGGTGCACAGCTTTTCCGGAAGCAGGCAGCAGGCGGAGAAGCTGTGGGAACTGGGCTTCATGCTGGGGCTGGGCGGGCCGGTCACCTACGAGCGCGCCAACCGCCTACGCACGCTGGCCGCGACCATGCCACTGGAGCACCTGCTGCTGGAAACCGATGCTCCGGACCAGCCCGATTCCTGCATCCGCGGCCAGCGCAACGAACCGGCGCGGTTGACCGTAGTCTGCGAGACGATCGCGCAGCTGCGCGGCGTGCCGGCGGCGGAGGTGGCCGCGGCGACGACGGCGAATGCACGGCGCTTGTTCGGGCTGCCGGGGTGAATGGCGGGACCGGATCGCGGCTATAGCCGCTCCCACATCAGGGCGTTGGTGAGTCGCTCCCACATCAGGGCATTGGCGCGGTTTCCCGCACGGGTGCGCGCGCCAGCAGCATCTCCAGCGCCTTGCCGGCGGCCGCGAACGCGAACGCGCCGGTGATGTGCGTGGCGGCGCCCAGCCCGCCGCCGCAGTCGAGCTTGAAGCCGTCCTCGCCGCCGACCCGTGGCCGCAGTCCGCAGACGCTGCCGTCGGCCTGCGGGTAGCGCACGTTCTCGAGCGAATACACCGCCGGCACACTGAAGTAGCGCTTGGGGCCCGTGGGGAAGTTGAACTCGGCGCGCAGCTTCTTGCGGACCAGGGCCAGCATCGCGTCGTGCTCGGTCTTCGACAGGTCGCGCACGCGCACCAGCGTCGGATCCACGCGCCCGCCGGCGGAGCCCACGGCCACCAGCGGCAGCTTGCGGCGCCGGCACCAGGCGATCATCTCGACCTTGCTGCGGAAGCTGTCGCAGGCATCGACCACCAGGTCGTAGCCGCGGTCCAGCAGCTGGTCCAGGTTCGACGGGGTCAGGAAGCTGGGCACCGCGTGCACCACCATCGCGGGGTTGATCGCGCGGCAGCGCTCGGCCATGGCCTCGACCTTGGCGCGGCCGTACTGGCCCGCGAGCGCCGGCAGCTGGCGGTTGGTGTTGGACACGCAGAGATCATCGGCATCGACCAGGGTGAGCGTGCCGACCGCGCTGCGCGCCAGCGCCTCGGCCACCCACGAGCCCACGCCGCCCAGCCCCACCACCGCGACGTGGCAGGCGGCGAAGCGTTCCATCGCGCCGCGTCCGTAAAGGCGGTCGATGCCGGCGAAGCGTTCGGTCCAGGTCGTGTCCATGGCGGCATTTTAGCGACCCCGCCGCATACAATCCCCCTTTTCGCCACGCCCACCTGGAGCCAGTACATGTCGACGCCGAAGCCGCAAGCCACGCCGAGCAACCCGTCCACGCCGCGCCCGCCGCGCAAGGCACCTTCGGCCGCGAGCCGCTACCTGTTCGTGTTCCTGCTGGGACTGGTGATCGGCGTGGTGGTGGTCGTGATGCTGATGCGCACGCTCGAGGCCCGCAAGGGCTGGCAGGACCACTATCCGCACGCGGCGATGCAGCTGATGTCGGCGCACAGCGCACAGCTGCGCCAGAAGCTCGACGCCAACCGCTGCGCCGCCACCGACGTGCTGCCGCACCTGCAGGCCATGCGCACGCTCGGCAATGATCTCGACCCGGCCTTCCCCGATCTGCGCGACAACACCCGCTTCGCCGCGCACACCGGCAGCTTCCGCGCCACGCTGGACAAGGCGCTCGCCTCGCCGCCGCTGAACTGTGCCGGCCTGAAGAGCACGCTCGAGGACGTCGGCGGCGACTGCAAGTCCTGCCACACCGACTTCCGGGGCTGAGGGCGGCGGCACAGGCAGGCGGCGCCGTCGCCGGCGCCTGCCTGTGCATGAACGATTCCTGCACGACCCGGGGCCAAACGCCCCGATGCCGCCGCGATTGATTGGCTGTTCACATCCAGCCACCTAACGTCGGCACCAAGGCATCCCTTCCCGTGCCGTGCAGGAGTCCGCAATGAAGATCCGCCTCATCAGCGCCAGCGCGATGATCGCCGCAGCCACCCTGGTGGGCTGCGCAAGCACCAGCCCCGGATACTCGGGCGGCGGCTATGACAGCGGCTACGGCAATACCTCCAGGGCCTGCGACACCTGCGGCGTGGTCACCCGGATCGACCATCGTGCACGCGCATCCAATACCCCCAACGCCACGGGTGCCGTCCTCGGCGGCATCGTGGGCGCGGTAGCCGCGCGCGAGATCACCCAGCGCAATACCGACAGCGATGGCCGCGCCAACACCGCGACCGTGGCCGGCGCAGTGGGTGGCGCGGTTGCCGGCAACGCGATCCAGAACCGCGTGCAGGGACAGTCGGTCTACGACGTCCACGTGCGCCTGGACAACGGCCGCATGACGGTGGTGACGCAGAACGACCTCGGCGGCATCCGCGAGGGTTCGTACGTGAACGTTGCCAACGGCCGCGCCAGCGTCCGCTGAGCGGAACTCCAGACTCTCTCCCTCTTGTTTTTACGGCCCGCCCTGCGGGCCGTCTTTTTGCGGCAGACTGACGCGATGGACCTCCAGCACCTCTACTACGCCATCGCCGCAGTGCTGGTCCTGGTCGGCATCGCCGGCACCATCCTCCCCGCCCTGCCCGGCCTGCCGCTGGTCTTCGCCGGCATGGTGCTGGGCGCCTGGGCTGGCGGCTTCGAATACATCGGCGTCCCGATGCTGGTGGTGCTCGGGCTGCTGACAGTCTTTTCCCTCGCGGTCGACTTCTGGGCCACCGCGCTGGGGGCGCGCCGCGTCGGCGCCAGCGGCAAGGCGGTCGCGGGCGCGGTGATCGGTACCTTCGTCGGCATCTTCTTCGGCCCGATCGGCCTGTTCGCGGGCCCGTTCGTCGGCGCACTGGCGGGCGAACTGATGCATGGCCGCGGCGTGGCCCAGGCCACGCGCGTGGGTGTCGGCACGTGGCTCGGCATCGTCTTCGGCACCGTGCTCAAGCTGGCGCTTGCATTCACGATGATCGGGCTGTTCGTGCTGGCGTGGATTTTCTGAGCCGACGGCAGACTGCGCGCTAGACTGCACCCCACCCTGATCGCGAAGCCCCGACGCCATGGAACGACGCCCGACGGCCCTGCTGCCCCTGCTCTGCATGCTCCCGTTCACCGTCGCCGCACAGGTCGCGGACCCCGCGCCGCTGCCCGGCCTCCAGGCCTGCGTGGCGATGGAAATCGCCGCCGAACGCCTGGCCTGCTACGACCAGGTCGCCGAGCGCAAGTTGCCGGGACCCGAGCAGGCCGATGCAGCGGCCGCGCAGGCACGCAGTGAAGTCCGCGAGGCCGGGCGAAGCCGCGACGGCGACACCAGCAGCGACCTGTTTCCCCACGACGACGATCCGCGCCGCGCCCTGGCCAACGCCGGCCGCGGCTCCCTGCTCGACAGCCGCTGGGAGCTTGCGCGCGACTCCAAGCTCGGCACATTCAACATGCGCGCCTACAAGCCGGTGTACCTCCTGCCCGCGTTCTGGAGCAGCAATCCCAACACCAGCCCGACCTCCTCGGCCGACGGCCAGGAGCTGCAGATGGATGGCATCGACAGCATCGAGACCAAGTTCCAGATCAGCTTCAAGACCAAGGCCGTCGAGAACCTGTTCGGCGACAACGGCGACATCTGGATGGGCTATACCCAGAGCTCGCACTGGCAGGTCTACAACAGCGACAACTCCCGCCCCTTCCGCGAGACCAACTACGAGCCGGAAGTGCTGCTGGTGTTCCGCAACAACTACAGCATCGGCGGCTGGAAGGGGCGCATGGCAGCGGTCGGCATCAACCACCAGTCCAACGGCCGCAGCGACCCCTTCTCGCGCAGCTGGAACCGCATCATGTTCAACGTCGGCCTGGACCGCGAGGACTGGGCGGTCACCTTCCGCCCCTGGATCCGCATCTCCGACGGCAGCGACGATGACAACCCCGGCATGGAGGACTACATGGGCCGGGGCGACGTCACCGTGGTGCACACCCGCGGCGACCAGACCTTCGCGCTGATGGCCCGGCACTCGCTGCGCAGCGGCGACCGTTCGAACGGCGCGCTGCAATTCGACTGGGGCTTCCCGATCAGCAGCCACCTGCACGGCCACATGCAGCTGTTCAGCGGCTACGGCGAGAGCATGCTCGACTACGACCACAAGGCCACCTACGTCGGCTTCGGGATCTCCGTGCTCGACTGGTTCTGAGCTTCACGCGTCGCTGAATGCGCCGGTCGCACAGTGGCGGTACCGGCGCATGCACGCCGAGGAATCCGATGAGCCTCAAGAACTGGAGTCGAAAGCACATGGCCTGGACCCTTGTCCTGACCGTCGTCATCACGGTGCTTGCCGTGGTGCTGGCGATGAACTTCGCCACCCCGGAAAAAAAGATCGAACGCAAGATCGCGCACCGGCATGCGATCAGCGATCCGCAGTTCCGGCGCGAGATGTCGGTCCTGCTCGGGCCGGCAATCCTGCCCGGCAACCAGGTGACCGACTACGAGAACGGCGACGAGATCTTCCCGGCGATGCTGGAGGCGATCGCCTCGGCGCAGGAAACCATCACCTTCGAAACCTACATCTACTGGTCGGGCGACATCGGCCAGCGCTTCGCCGACGCGCTGAGCGAGCGCGCGCGCGCAGGCGTGGCGGTGCACCTGCTGGTGGACTGGGTCGGCAGTATCAAGATGGATGACGAGATGCTGGACCAGATGAAGGAAGACGGCGTGGAAGTGGAGCGCTACCGTCCGTTGCACTGGTACAACCTGGGACGCATGAACAACCGCACCCACCGCAAGCTTCTGGTGATCGACGGCAAGGTGGGTTTCACCGGCGGCGTGGGCATCGCCGACCAGTGGACCGGGCATGCGCAGGACCCGGACCATTGGCGCGAAGCGCACTTCCGCATCGAGGGCCCGGCGGTTGCGCAGATGCAATCCGCCTTCAACGACAACTGGATCAAGACCACCGGCACCCTGCTCAACGGTCCAGCGTATTTCCCGGAGCTCGAGCCGGCAGGCGACATGGCCGCCCACCTGTTCATCGCATCACCGGCCGGGGGCAGCGAAAGCATGCACCTGATGTACCTGAGCGCGATCGCCGCGGCCGAGCATACGATCGACCTCACCGCCTCCTACTTCGTGCCCGACGAACTGATCGACAAGGCGCTGATCGCGGCCCGCAAGCGCGGCGTCCGGGTACGCGTGCTGCTGCCGGGCGAGCACATCGATTCGGAAGCGGTGCGCCTGTCGTCCAAGGCAGGCTGGGGCGAGTTGCTGAAGGCGGGCATCGAGATCCACGAATACCAGCCGACGATGCTGCACGTGAAGCTGCTGATCGTGGACGGCGAGCTGGTGTCGCTGGGTTCGACGAACTTCGACATCCGCTCGTTCCGGCTCAATGATGAGGCGAGCCTCAACGTCTACGACCGCGCGTTTGCGGCGCGGATGACGGAAGTGTTCGAAAAGGACATGGAGGACGCGAAGCAGTACTCGTACGAGATGTGGGAGCAGCGACCTTTGCGCGAGAAGTTCGCCGAGAAGATCATCCGGCCGATCCGGTCACAGCTTTAGGCTCAGCGGAATCTTCCCGATCCGCGACTGCCACTCGCGCGGCCCCGTCTCGTGCACCGACTCGCCGGTGGAGTCCACCGCCACGGTCACCGGCATGTCCTGCACCGTGAACTCGTAGATCGCCTCCATCCCGAGATCCTCGAAAGCCAGCACGCGGGCCGCCTTGATCGCCTTGGAAACAAGATAGGCCGAGCCACCGACCGCCATCAGGTAGGCGGACTTGTGCTTGCGGATCGCCTCGATCGCGGCCGGACCGCGCTCGGCCTTGCCGACCATGCCCAGCAGGCCGGTCTGCGACAGGATCTGCTCGGTGAACTTGTCCATGCGCGTGGCCGTGGTCGGGCCCGCCGGGCCGACGACCTCGCCCGCGACCGGATCCACCGGACCGACGTAGTAGATGAAGCGGCCGGCGAGGTCCACCGGAAGCGCTTCGCCGCGGTCGAGCATCCCGACCATGCGCTTGTGCGCCGCGTCGCGGCCGGTCAGCAGGCGGCCGTTGAGCAGCAGCGTCTCGCCCGGCTTCCATGAAGCGACTTCCGCCGGGGTCACGGTGTCGAGATCGACCCGGCGGCCCTTGGAGGCGTCGTACGTGATCTGCGGCCAGTCCTCAAGCGACGGCGGATCCAGCATCACCGGGCCGCTGCCGTCGAGGGTGAAGTGCGCGTGCCGCGTGGCCGCGCAGTTCGGGATCATCGCCACCGGCAGGTTGGCAGCGTGGGTCGGATAGTCCTTGATCTTGACGTCGAGCACCGTGGTCAGGCCACCCAGGCCCTGGGCGCCGATGCCGAGCGCATTGACGCCGTCGAAGATCTCCAGGCGCATCACTTCCAGGCGGTTGGACGCCCCGCGGGCCTTCAGGTCGACGATGTCGATCGGCTCCATCAGCGCTTCCTTGGCCAGCAGCATCGCCTTCTCGGCGGTGCCGCCGATGCCGATGCCGAGCATGCCCGGCGGGCACCACCCGGCGCCCATGGTCGGCACCATCTTCAGCACCCAGTCGACGACGGAGTCCGACGGATTGAGCATGGCGAACTTCGCCTTCGCCTCCGAGCCACCGCCCTTGGCGGCGACGATCACGTCGACCTTGCCGCCCGGGACCACCTTGAAGTTGATGATCGCAGGCGTGTTGTCACCGGTGTTGCGGCGGGCGCCGGCAGGATCGGCCAGCACGCTGGCGCGCAGCTTGTTCTCGGGCAGGCGATAGGCACGACGCACGCCTTCGTTGGCCATCTCTTCGACGCCCATGGTGGCGTCGGGCCAGCGCACGTCCATGCCGATCTCGAGGAACACGGTGACGATGCCGGTGTCCTGGCAGATCGGGCGGTGCCCTTCGGCGCACATGCGCGAGTTGATCAGGATCTGCGCCATGGCGTCCTTGGCCGCCGGCGACTCCTCGCGCTCGTACGCTGCGGCGAGGTTCCGGATGTAGTCCACCGGGTGATAGTAGCTGATGTACTGCAGGGCGTCGGCGACGCTCTGGATGAAGTCTTCCTGGCGGATCTCGGTCACGGCGGGCTCTTGGACTGCGGGCTCAGGCGCCCATTTTACGCCGCCGCGGCGGCAAGGCTTAAACCCTTTGCCGCGACGCTGCATCCGACTGGGTATGCTCGACGCCGCCATGACCGACAGCCTGCAAACCCCGGCCGCCTTTGATGCCGGGGACAGCGACCACGCCCTGGCGCTGGCCGCGGCCGGCGGTGACGTGGCCGCGTTCGAAGCGCTGTATCGCCGCCATGCGGCGCGCGTGCACGGCGTGGTGCTGCGCCTGGCCGGCTGGCAGCATGCGCGCGCCGAGGACCTGGTGCAGGAGACCTTCCTCCGCGCTTGGCAAGCGCTGCCGCAGTGGCGCGGCGAGGCCGCCTTCGGCACCTGGCTGCACCGGTTGGCGGTGAACACCGCGCTGATGGACCTGCGCGCACGCCGCGCGCGCCCGGCACTCGACGGTGACGACGACGGACTGCTCGACGAGCTGCCCTCGCCCGGCGCGCCCGGACATGGTCCTGCCATGGCGATGGACCTCGCCCGCGCCGTCGCCACGCTGCCGCCGCGCGCACGCGCCGTGCTGGTCCTGCACGACATCGAAGGCTGGACCCACGGCGAGATCGGCACCGCGCTGGACATGGCGACGGGCAGCTCCAAGGCCCAGCTGCACCGTGCGCGCGGGCTGCTGCGCGCCCGACTCGGAGACATGACATGAGTACGAACACGCACCCCGGTGGCCAGGGCGGGACCGGTCCCGCACTGCCCCGCGACCTGGCCGCGCGCCTGCGCGGATTGCGCGAAGACGCCACCCCGGAGCGCGACCTGTGGCCCGCGATTTCCGCCCGACTGGAGCCACGGGGACCGCTCTGCGACGCCCGTCACGCCGGCGCTGCGGGGGACGTCCGCGTCGCGACCTCCACCACGCCGGCGGCATGCACGCAGTCGGCACCGCCTGCGCCCACGCCGCCAGCCGCGCAGCGCAGCGACCGACGCCGCCACCTGCGTCGCCGCAATGCCGCCTACGCCAGTGCCGCCGCGGTGGTGCTGGCAGTGGCAGCAGGCTGGCAGCTGCTGCCGGTGCGGGTTGCGGTCGACCCGCCGGCCAACGGCCCCACCAATGTGGTCGCCACCGGCGCCGCGGCCCTCGCCACGAGCCCGCTGCTGCGGGCCGCCGACGCGCTGGCCCGCGAATACCAAGGCGCCCTGCGCGAAGTCGAAGCCACCGGCACCGGCAGCGCGTCTACGCCCGGCCTGGACGCCGAACTCGACCGCAGCGCCGCCGAAGTGCGCGCCGCGCTTGCCCGTGATCCCGACGCGCTGCACCTGTTCCACCGGCTGCAGCACATCTATGCCCACCGCCTGGCGCTCAGCCTGCGCCAGGCCTGACCCGAGGAGTTCCCACATGACCCGTCATCTCATCATCGGCCTCGCGCTCGCCGGCCTTGCCGGCCCGCTGCTCGCCGCCACCCCGATCAACGAAACCCGCCCGCTCGACGCCCGCGGCGAAGTCGAGGTCTCCAACCTCAAGGGCCAGGTCGAGGTCCGCACCTGGGACCGCAACGAAGTCCGCATCACCGGAAGCCTGGGCGATGGCGTCGAGCGCCTGGAGATCGACGACGGCGGCCACAAGCTGTCGGTGCGCGTGCGCTATCCGCGCAACGGCCGCGACAGCGAACCCACGACCCTGGTGCTGGAAATCCCGCGCCAGGCCAGCCTCGACGTCGATTCGGTCGCAGCCAGCGTCGATGTCCAGGGCGTGGCCGGCGACGATCTGGAAATCGACAGCGTCAGCGGCCGGGTGACCGCGGTCGGCGCACCGCGCAAGGCCAGCATCGAAAGCGTCAGCGGTGACCTGAAGCTCAATCTCAACAGCCGCGAGGTCGATGTCGAGAGCGTAAGCGGCAAGGTCGCCCTGCGCGGCCGCATCGCCGGCCATATCGACGTGGAAACGGTGTCGGGCGATATCGATATCGACACCCGCGGCGAGCGCCTGGCGCGGCTGGAAAGCAGCTCGGTATCGGGCGATTCCAGCATCAGGACGGCCATGGCCGATGGCGGCCGCTTCAGCTTCGAGTCGGTCAGCGGCGACGTCCGCCTGGCACTGCCGGCCGGCGCCTCGACCCGGGTCGAGGCCAAGACCTTCAGCGGCGACATCGACGCCCCCGGCGCCGACGTCGTGCGCAAGCGCGTGGGCCCCGGCGCCAGCCTCGAGCACCGCTATGGCACCGGCAGCGGGTCGGTCACGATCGAGACCTTCTCCGGCGACGTGGAGCTGCAGCTCGACTGACAGCTGTTTGTGGGAGCAGCTACAGCTGCGATCCGCGCCGCCTGCCCTGTGCCGCAGAGCGATCACGGCTATAGCCGCTCCCAGAGGTTCGCGGCGCGCGCTGTAGCGGTCTGCACAAGGGTCGGGGCAAGATGGCGCGATGTCGACCGTCGCCAGCGCCGCCCGCACCCCATCATCCCCGCCTGATCCACAGGCGGGCCGCCCTTCGCTTCGCGAACGGCTCAGCGCGCTGCGCAACCTGCCGCCGTTCCTGCGCGAGATCTGGCGCACCAGCCGGGCACTGACCATCACCACGCTCGGCCTGCGCCTGCTGCGGGCGGTGCTGCCGGTGGCGATGCTGTACCTGGGCAAGCTGATCATCGACGAGGCCATCCGCCTGGTCGGCACCGGCGTGGTCGGCGACGGCTTCGCCGAGGCCTGGCGCACCGGCCAGCTCGACTACCTGGCGCTGCTGCTGGCGGCCGAGTTCGGCCTGGCGATCGGCTCCGACCTGCTCGGGCGCGTGGTCTCGTACTGCGACCAGGTGCTGTCGGAGATGTTCACCAACGCCGCCAGCGTGCGCCTGATGGAACACGCGGCGACCCTGGACCTCGAGGACTTCGAGGATCCGGAGCTCCAGGACAAGCTCGACCGCGCGCGGCGCCAGACCATGGGCCGGATGAACCTGATGGGCCAGCTGTTCGGCCAGGCCCAGGACATCGTCACCATCATCAGCTTCTCCGCCGGCCTGATGATCTATGCGCCCTGGCTGATCCTGCTGCTTGCCGTGGCGCTGATCCCCGCCTTCGTGGGCGAGTCGCACTTCAACGCGCTCAACTATTCGCTCAACTTCCAGTGGACCGCCGAGCGCCGCCAGCTGGAGTACCTGCGCCAGACCGGCGCCAGCGTCGACACCGCCAAGGAAGTGAAGATCTTCGGCCTCCACCACTTCCTGGTGGAGCGCTTCCGCACGCTTTCGCAGGCCTTCCTGGTCGCCAACCGCAAGCTGGCCCGCCGGCGTGCCTTCTGGGGCACCCTGTTGGCCGCGCTCGGCACGCTCGGCTATTACGTGGCCTACGCCTACATCGCCTGGCGCACGGTGCACGGCGATTTCAGCATCGGCGACCTGACCTTCCTCGCCGGCAGCTTCCGCCGCCTGCGCCAGCTGCTTGAAGGGCTGCTGGTGGGCCTGTCGCAGGTGGCCGGGCAGGCGATGTTCCTCGACGACCTGTACTCGTTTTTCGACATCGAGCCGGAGATCGTGTCGAAGCCGGGGGCATCGGCCATCCCTCGCCCCATCTCCAGCGGCTTCGTGTTCGAGAACGTCGGCTTCCGCTACCCCGACGCCGCCCGCTGGGCGCTGCGCGGCGTCGAATTCGAGCTGCGCGCGGGCGAAGTGCTTGCCCTGGTCGGCGAGAACGGCGCAGGCAAGACGACCCTGGTCAAACTGCTCTCGCGCCTGTACGACCCCGACGAGGGCCGGATCCTGCTCGACGGCCGCGACCTGCGCGACTACGACCTCGACGACCTGCGCGCCAACATTGGCGTGATCTTCCAGGACTTCGTGCGCTTCCACATGACCGCGGCCGAGAACATCGGCGTCGGCCAGATCGACGCCATGGACGACCGCGAGCGCATCGAGACCGCGGCGCGCCGCGCGATGGCCGACGAGGTCATCACCGGCCTGCCCCGCGGCTACGACCAGGTGATCGGCCGCCGCTTCAAGACCGGCGTCGACCTCTCCGGCGGCCAGTGGCAGAAGGTCGCCATCGCCCGCGCCTACATGCGCGATGCCCAGGTCATGATCCTGGACGAGCCCACCGCGGCGCTGGACGCACGCAGCGAGTACGAGGTCTTCCAGCGCTTCCGCGAACTCTCCGACCAGCGCACCACGGTACTGATCTCGCACCGCTTCTCCAGCGTGCGCATGGCCGACCGCATCCTGGTGATGGCCGACGGCCTGATCGAGGCCAGCGGCACCCACGAAGAACTGATGGCCGCCGGCGGCCGCTACGCCGAACTGTTCGAACTGCAGGCCGCCGGCTATCGCTGACACCCCACCACCGATCCACTGTGGCAGCGGGTTTGTGTGGCAGCGGCTATAGCCGCGAGAAGGCCCGTTCGCCGCATACGGCAGCTCGGGCATCTTGGTCTTCGCTCCGGACACATGGTTCGATCGCCGCTATAGCGGCTCCCACTGGGGGTCCGCCGGGGTCGGGGCAAGCGGCAGGGCCTGAGCGTACAATAAGCGGGTTTCCTTCCCCTCCGGCCCAACACAGCATGTCCTCAGCGTTTGGCACCGAGACGGTGCTGGACGTCCGTCACTGGACGGACGACTACTTCAGCTTCACCACCACCCGTGACGACGGCTTCCGCTTCGACAACGGCCAGTTCGTGATGATCGGCCTGCCCGTCGAACAGCCCGACGGCAGCACGAAGCCGCTCATGCGCGCGTATTCGATCGCCAGCGCGAACTGGGAAGAGCAGCTGGAGTTCTTCAGCATCAAGGTCGCCAACGGACCGCTGACCTCGCGCCTGCAGCACATCCGGCCCGGCGACGACGTGCTGATCGGCCGCAAGCCCACCGGCACCCTGCTGATCAGCGACCTGCACCCCGGCCGCAACCTGTACCTGCTGGGCACCGGCACCGGCTTTGCGCCGTGGCTGTCGATCATCAAGGATCCGGAGACCTACGAGCGCTTCGAGCGCGTGGTGCTCTGCCACGGCGTGCGCAGCGAGGCCGACCTCTGCTATCGCGACTACATCGTCAACGAGCTGCCGCGCCACGAGCTGCTCGGCGACATCCTGCGCGAGCGCCTGCTCTACTACCCGGCGGTCACCCGCGAGGACTTCGTGTTCGACGGCCGCCCCCACCGCGGCCGCTTGACCGACCTGATGGCCACCGGCCAGATGATGGCCGACCTCGGCCTGGACGCGCTTGATCCCGCACGCGACCGCGCCATGATCTGCGGCAGCCCGGGCATGCTGGCCGACTTCCGCGCGCTGCTCGATGGCCGCGGCTTCAAACCGTCGATGCGCATCGGCGTGGTTGGCGACTATGTCTTCGAGCGGGCCTTCGTCGAGAAGTGAGCCGCCGGCGCCATGCCCCGGCGCCCCGCACCGCGTAGAATCCCGCCATCACGCACGAATCCCGAGGAAATCCGCATGAAGATCCTGGTCGCCGTTGACGGCAGCGACATCAGCGTCCGCGCCGCCAGACACGCCAACACGCTCGCCAGGAGCCTGGCCAAGCCGGCGAAGATCTTCCTGGTCGCGGTGGATGCCGCGCCCTTCCCCGGCGTCGTCACCCGCATCGGCAGGGAGGCGATGGATACGATCCACGCCGAGAACCACCAGCGCATGCTCGCCCCGGCGCGCAAGGCGCTGGCCCGAAGCAAGGCCGACGTGCGCGAACTGGCCGTCGTCGGCGAGCCCTCCGAAGCCATCCTCGCCGCGGCGAAGGACACCAAGGCCGACATCGTGGTGATGGGCTCGCACGGCCGCGGCTCGGTCAAGGGCA
The DNA here is from genome assembly GCF_054052065.1 of Luteimonas sp. A537. Lineage (NCBI taxonomy): Bacteria > Pseudomonadati > Pseudomonadota > Gammaproteobacteria > Lysobacterales > Lysobacteraceae > Luteimonas > Luteimonas renzhihongae. Next base: position 83,517 of record NZ_JBSVRH010000004.1, on the reverse strand, counting down.
TCCTGCTGGGCTCGGTGTCGAGCAAGGTCATCGCCCAGAGCGAGCTGCCGGTCACCATCGTCCGCTGAGCGCGCTCCTGTGGGAACGGCTATAGCCGCTCCCACAGGCAGTGCGGCATGGACCATGCCTTTCGTCAGGGGGAGCTCCCGGGCGGGCGGGGTACCCTAGGGGACTCAGTCCCGCAAGGAAACGCCCGATGAAGCATCCGCTGTCGCTCGCCCTGGCCATCGCCATCGCCGGTGCAGGCATGTCGCCTGCCCTCGCCCAGTCCACCACCGATGCGGAAGCCGCCGTGTCCGCCAGCGCCGCTGCCCTCAAGGACAATCCCTTCGCGGCGAAGAGCACGCTGCCACTGCAGTACCCGCACTTCGACCTGATCCGTGACGAACACTTCGCCCCCGCCTTCGAGGCCGGCATGGCCGAGCAGCTCGCCGAGGTCCGCGCGATCGCCGACAACCCGGAACCGCCGACCTTCGAGAACACCATCCTGCCGCTGGAAACCAACGGCAAGACCCTGGGCCGCGCGATGCGCGTGTTCTTCAACCTGGTCGGCACCGACACCAACGACGCGCGCAAGAAGCTGCAGGCCGACTATTCGGCGAAGTTCGCCGCCCACCGCGACGCCGTCTCGCTGGATCCGAAGCTGTTCGCGCGCATCAAGGCCCTGCATGACGCCCGCAGCACCCTGGGCCTGGACGCCGAAGGCGTGCGCCTGGTCGAGGAGTACTACAAGGACCTGGTCCGCTCCGGCGCCGCGCTCGACGAGACCCAGAAAGCGCGCCTGAAGGAAATCAACTCCGAACTGGCGACCCTGGGCACGACCTTCAGCCAGAACGTGCTGGCCGAGGTCAACGACTCCGCCGTGGTGGTCGACACCGCCGCCGAGCTGGAGGGCCTGACCGATGAGCAGGTCCGCGGTGCCGCCGCCGCAGCGACCGCGCGCGGCCACGAGGGCAAGTACGTCGTCACCCTGCTCAACACCACCGGCCAGCCGCCGCTGTCGCAGCTGGCCAACCGCGAACTCCGCGAACGCATCCACAAGGCCTCGGTGGTCCGCGGCGCGCGCGGCAACCAGTGGGACAACACCGCCCTGGTCGCAAAGGTCCTGAATCTGCGCGCCGAGCGCGCGAAGATGCTGGGCTTCGAGACCTATGCCGACTACGTGCTCGACGGCGAAACCGCCAAGACCACCGATGCCGTCAACGCCATGCTCGGCCAGCTGGCCCCGGCCGCCGTCGCCAATGCCCGCGCCGAGGCCGGCAAGCTCCAGGCCATGATCGACGCCGAACAGAAGGCCAAGGGCGAGCCCACCTTCCAGGTCGAGCCCTGGGACTGGGCCTATTACACCGAGAAGGTGCGCAAGGCCGAGTACGACTTCGACGAATCCCAGCTCAAGCCCTACCTGGAGATGAAGAGCGTGCTCGAGGACGGCGTGTTCTACGCCGCCACCCAGCTCTACGGCATCACCTTCAAGGAGCGCACCGACCTGCCGAAGTACCACGAGGACACCTGGGTCTACGAGGTCTCCAACGCCGACGGCAGCCAGCTCGCGTTCTTCATCTTCGATCCCTACGCGCGCGACTCCAAGCGCGGCGGTGCGTGGATGAGCGGCTACGTCTCGCAGTCGGAGCTCGAGGGCACCAAGCCCGTGGTGGCCAACCACCAGAACATCCCCAAGCCCGAGGCCGGCAAGCCGACCCTGCTGACCTGGGACGAGGTCACGACCATGTTCCACGAGTTCGGCCATGCGCTGCACGGCATGTTCTCGGACGTGAAGTACCCCTACTTCTCCGGCACCAGCGTGCCGCGCGACTTCGTCGAGTTCCCCTCGCAGGTCAACGAGATGTGGTCCGACTGGCCGTCGATCCTGGCCAACTACGCCAAGCACCACGAGACCGGCGAGCCGATGCCGCAAGCGCTGCTGGACAAGGTGGTCGCGACCGCCAAGTTCAACCAGGGCTTCGCCACCACCGAGTACCTGGGCGCGGCCATGCTCGACCAGTACCTGCACCAGCTGCCGGCCGACAGGCTGCCCGAGGCCGGCGACATCCTCGCCACCGAGGCCGCCGCGCTCAAGGCCGCCGGCCTGGACTTCGCCGCGGTGCCGCCGCGCTACCGCACCACCTACTTCAGCCACATCATGGGTGGCTACGCGGCCGGCTACTACGCCTACATCTGGTCCGAGGTGCTCGACGCCAACACGGTGGCCTGGATCGAGGAGAACGGCGGCCTGACCCGCGCCAACGGCGACCGCTTCCGCGCCACGCTGCTGTCGCAGGGCGGCAGCAAGGACGCGCTGCAGCTGTTCACCGACTTCTCGGGCAAGACGCCGGACATCAAGCCGCTGCTGGTGAAGCGTGGCCTGGATGCCACCACCGAGGACGGCGCCCCGCCGGCCGGGACCACCCAGCAGGATTGACCCATCGCTTCCCCCGCTCCGGCGGGGGAAGTTCTTTCCGGGGTCGCCGCACCCGCCCCTCAGCGCGCGGCGACGATGCCGCCGGGAATGCCCTCCGGTGACATCAACACCTGCCACAGCTGGGTACGGCGCATCCGGAAGCCCGCCATCGAACAGCCCAGGTAATAGCGCCACATGCGCCGGAAGCGCTCGTCGTAGCGGGCTGGCAACCGGTCCCACGCGGCCTCGGCGTTGTCGCGCCAGGCCTGCAGCGTCAGGTCGTAGTCGGCGCCGAAGTTGTGCCAGTCCTCGATCACGAACAGGCCTTCGCTGGCCACTGCCAGCTGCCGCGCCGAGGGCAGCATCGAGTTCGGGAAGATATGGCGCGCGATCCAGGGGTCGGTGCGGCGACGCGAGGCGTTGCCGCCGATGCTGTGCAACAGGAACAGGCCGTCGGCGGGCAGCAGCGAGCGCACCAGGTCGAAATAGCCGCGGTAGTTGCGCAGCCCCACGTGCTCGAACATGCCGATGGACAGCACCCGGTCGAAGCGTTCGCCGCGGAGCGCGCGGTAGTCCTGCAGGCGGAACTCCAGCGGCAGGCCGTCGCACAGCGCTTCGGCGAAAGCCTGCTGCTCCCGTGAGATGGTCACCCCCACGCCGCTGACGCCATGGCGCTCCGCGGCGAACTTCAGCGCTTCGCCCCAGCCGCAGCCGATGTCGAGCACGCGCATGCCCGGCCGCAGGCCGAGCTTGCGACAGACCAGGTCGAGCTTGGCTTCCTGGGCGGCGTCGAGCGATTCCGCCAGCCTGCCGTCACGGTCATGCCAATAGCCGCAGCTGTAAACCAGGCGGCGGCCGAGCATGGCCCGGTACAGGTCGTTGCCGAGGTCGTAGTGGCGTTCGCCCACCGCGTAGGCGCGCCGCCCGAGCTGCAGGTTGAGCAGGCGCGCGGCGGCGGCGTCGCGGAGGTCGGCCAGGCCGGGCGCACGGCGGTCCAGCCCTGCTGCGAGCAGGCGGCCGATCAACTGGTCCAGCGAGGGCGTGTCCCACCACCCATCCATATAGGACTCGCCCAAGGCCAGCGAGCCCCCGGCCAGCAGCCGTGCCGGCAGCCGGGTGTCGTGAACCCGCATGTCCCAGGGCCTGTCGCCGCCAACGCGGACGTCGGCGGAAGCCAGCAGGCCATGGACGCGTTCCTGGATCGGATGCATCACCGCCCCCGAAATGGCCCGGGACGATGCTAGCGCCTGGCGGCGGCGGGGGCCAATCCCGGCCCCGCGCCGCTCAGTTCGCGGCGAACAGGCCCCGGTATGGCGGTGAGACATGCGGCAGCAGCACGCTGGCCGGCACGTCGACCGTCTGCACACCATCGGAGTACGGTCCCACCTGATAGGGCGGGAACACGAAGCGCAGCCCGCGCAGGCGGCCGTCGCCCCCCGGGAGCGGCTCGAAGTGGGCGAAGTTGGCCACCTCCGGCCCGGTGCCTTCATCGATCATGCGACCAACGCTGCGCTGCAGGCGCGCACGATCATCAGGCTCGAGGTTCGCATCGGCATCCAGGCGCTGCGAGAGCGCCCCGTGCAGGGACTCGCGCACGAACGCCGAGACATCGTTCCAGGCATCCGGACCTTCGAGCAGGGCCTCCGCGCGGAGCATTTCATTGCGCCCGGGCAGCCACACGAAACGCGCGACCAGCGGATTGCCGTGGGCTCCGCCGGTATAGCTGGTGCCGGTAGCCTGCACCGCCACCACCTCGGGCGACTCCATCACTATGTCGAATGGCAGCGACAGGTCATAGGGGGCGCCGGCGCCGGGGGCGTCGGGGTCCCGCGCTGCAACCGCTTCCATCAGGTCGGCGCGGGCCGCATCCGCATACCGTCCAAGCTCCGCCGCCAGCCCCGGATGGCGATTGATGCCTGGCGGGTAGCTGATGCCGATGATGTAGCGCGGGTCGGACTTCATCACGTCCTCGAGCACCCGCGGCTCTTCGCCCCGGGCATCCGGGTCGGTGATGGCGGCAGCCGGATCCGGCGCCGGGCCGCTCACGGCGCCCCCCGGGACCTCGGCCTCGCGACGGCAGCCGGCCGCAGCCAGCGCCACCACCAGTATCAGCGGCACGATGCGACAAGAGCGATGAACCATCTGGAACCCCCCGTTCAGTCCGTGGAAGGGCACAGGCTAACGACCCGGGCGTGATGCCGGCGCTTACGCCCCGGACACGAAAAAGCCCCGGACGTTGCCGTCCGGGGCTTCTGATGCAGCGATGTGCGGACCTTAGATGGCCTGCACTTCGTCGGCCTGCAGGCCCTTCTGGCCCTGCACAACCTTGAACGAAACCTGCTGGCCTTCCTGCAGCGACTTGAAGCCGGTGCCCTGGATCGAACGGAAGTGGACGAACAGGTCCTGGCCGCTCTCAGGCGTGATGAAGCCGAAGCCCTTGGCGTCGTTGAACCACTTGACGGTGCCGGTCTGACGATCGGACATGGTGTTACTCCTTGAACAGTTTTGAAATGACACGGTCCGCAAGCGGATCCGAGACTGCGAAGCAAGGGGTAGCACAGGAACGATGGAGCGGATCGTCGGAAGCTGGCGCAAACGCCTTGTAACCTTGGATCTACCGCACCGGAGCCACGATGTACCGTGATCCCGCTTTGAACAGTGGGCGAACCATACCGCAAATTCGATTGCAAATGTGAACGGCGTGTACCGTTCGTCGTCGACTGCCCCCGGATGGACCGTCTACCAGGCGTCCTGCTGCGGCAAAAGGACCGTCAATTCGGCGTCGCTGAGGTTCCGCCAGCGCCCCGGCTTGAGGTGGCCAAGCTGGACCGGACCCACGCGCACCCGCACCAGCCGCTTCACCCGATAGCCGAAATGCGCCGCCATCAGCCGCACCTGCCGGTTGAGCCCCTGCACCAGGGTGATCCGGTAACCGAAGCGGCCAAGCTTCCGGGTCCGGCATGGCAGGGTTGTCTCCCCGTGGACCGGCACCCCGCGGGCCATGCCGCGCAGGAACTCGTCGGTGACCGGGTTGTTCACCGCCACCAGGTACTCCTTCTCGAGCTTGTTTTCCGCACGCAGCACGGCGTTGACGATGTCGCCGTTGCTGGTCATCAGGATCAGGCCCTCGGAATCCTTGTCCAGGCGCCCGATCGGGAAGATGCGCTGCTGGTGGCCCACGAAATCGACGATATTGCCGGCGACCCCGGACTCCGTGGTGGAGGTGATGCCCACCGGCTTGTACAGGGCGATGTACACGTGCTTGCGCTTGCCCGGCGCAGTGCCGCGCGGGCGCAGCGGCTGGCCGTCTAGCAGGACCGTGTCGTCCTCGCCGACCTCGGCGCCGATCCGCGCACGCATGCCGTTGACGGTGACCCGGCCCTCGCCGATGAGGCGGTCGGCCTCCCGACGCGAGCAGGCGCCGGTTTCGCTGATGTGCTTGTTGAGGCGCATGGCCGCCGACACTGACCGAGGTTGAAAAGGGGCGCAAGTCTGGCAGATCACGCGTCAGCGCGCCCGATGCGTTTCAGCCCAGCAAGTCGGCATGCTCCGGATGGCGACCTGCCCAGGCCTCGGCGTAGGCGCAGAGCGGGCGGACCTTCCAGCCCTCGGTGCGGGCGTGGTGGAAGGCGGCTTCCACAAGCTTGCCGGCGATGCCGCGTCCGCCAATGGCCTCGGGCACCCGGGTGTGGGTGATGTGCATGAGACCATCGGCCATCTCGTAGTCGAGGTTGGCCACATGGCCGTCGACCTCGGTCACGAACCGGCCCGGGATGCCGTGGTGGGTGATATCCAGGGTCCCCATCGCAATCACTCCTCAGTCGGTGTCGCCACGGCCATCGCGCTTGCCCTGGTTATGGCGATCGGTGGTGGACATGCTGCCGTGGATCGAAGCCATCCGCGACTCACCCGCATGCAGGTCCTGCGCCTTGCTCGCTGCCTGTGGCGACTGGTAGCCGGGCTGCGGAACATGGTCGGCAACCGGGTCGAGCGACTGCCAGGGCTGGGGTGAACGATCGCGCTCCTGCTTTTCCTCGAGCAGCTTGCGGGTGTTCGCGAGCGCGCGCTCGGGCGAAACCTTCTTCGCGGTGGCCTTCTTCGCGGTGGCCTTCTTCGCGGTGGCCTTCTTCGCGGTGGCCTTCTTCGCGGTGGCCTTCTTCGCGGTGGCCTTCTTCGCAGTGGCCTTCTTCGCAGTGGCCTTCTTCGCAGTGGCCTTCCTCGCGGTGGCCTTCTTCGCGACGGCCTTCTTCGCGACGGTCTTTTTCGCGACAGCTTTCTTCACGACGGTCTTTTTCGTGACGGCCTTTTTCGTGGCGGCCTTCTTCGCCACCACTACCGGCGCGTTCCTGCGGGCTTCGACGAAGCGCCCCAGGATCTCGGCCAACAGTTCTTCCTTGCGTGCGGTCCTTGCCGCGACGCCGCCCGGGCCGGCCGCCTTGCTGTCCCCGCGCTTGCGTGCAGCGAGGCGCTGACGCTTCAGCAGGTCCCGGGCCCGGTCACGCGAGGCGCGTGCGCGCGTCGCGCGGCCGGCCAACGCCGCCCGGTCAAACCCGCGCAGGGCGTTGGCCCGGCTGTCGTCGTACAGGCGCATCTCGGCCTTGTTGAGCAGTTCGGTCGCCTGGGCGCGGGTAAAGGCCATCTGATTTCTCCATTTGGTGACGGGTTCATGGGTATCACGGAATGGATTCAGGCGCGGTGAGTGCCGCCGGCCCGGGTCACTGCCCGCCGGCCCGGGTGCGCTTGTGACGGGAAGCGTCACCCCCGCCTGCGCCGTGGCCATCGCGGCCACGACTGGCACGGTTGATGCATGCAGTCCAGCACGCAGCCCAGATGGAGAGCCACCATGCACGCCACCACCGACACGCGCGCCGCGCACGAAGCCGTCACCCGGCTGTTCGACCTGTCCCGCTCGGGCGAGGTCGACAACGTCGAGTTCAACCAGCTCGATTCGCTGGTCTACGCACGCCTGCTCCAGGCCTACGACTGCGACCAGGCCGGCATCGGCGCCGGCAGCGAATCGATCTCCTGACTCAGGACATCGGCGACATCAGCCGCGCCAGGAAGACCTCGACTACGCCCGGCTCCATGATCACCGTGAACAGCAGGCCGTAACCCGCGCCCCACAGGTGGGCGCTGTGGTTGACGTTGTCGCCGCCGCGGCGCTCCATCCAGATCGAATAGCCGACGTAGAGCACGCCGTAGACGATCGCCGGCACCGGGATGAAGAACACGAAGATCAGCGCCCAGGGCTGCACCAGGATGAAGGCGAACAGCACCGCCGACACCGCGCCCGAAGCACCGAGGCTGCGATAGCCGGCATCGTGGCGATGGCGCAGGTAGGTGGGCAGGATCGCCACCACGATCGCCGACAGGTAGAACAGCGCGAACCCGAGCGAACCGATGTAGGGCGCGAACATCCGTTCGACGTAACGCCCGAAGAAGAACAGCGTGACCATGTTGAACAGCAGGTGCTGCCAGTCGGCGTGCACGAAGCCGTGGGTCACCAGGCGGTCGTACTGCTTGTGGCGTTCGATCGCCGGCGGCCACAGCAGCAGGCGCTCGAGCAGGCGCCGGTTGCCGAAGGCCTGCCACGACACCAGTACCGTCAGCGCCAGGATCACCAGGGTGACCATGCCCCCGCCGCTCACGCCGCCACTCCCGCGGACACGCGGTAGTTGTCCTGCATCGGGTACCTGCGCGCATAGGCCGCGAACGCCAGCGCCGCCAGGAATGCGAACACGGCGAAGAAGAACATCAGGAAGGCGTTCTCGCTCAACCCGGTGGAGGCGATGGCGGACGTCACCGCGTCGTTGCGCACGCCGGCGTTGGTCAACAGCACCCACAGGCTGCCGAAGGTGCTGGTCAGGTACCAGAAGGCCATGATCACGCCCTTCATCGCCTGCGGCGCCTGGCTGTAGGCGAACTCGAGCGCGGTGGCCGAGACCAGCACCTCGCCGAAGGTCAGCAGCAGGTAGGGCAGGCTTTGCCAGGCCAGCGAGACCTCGGCGCCGCCGTCGAGCCACAGCTGCAGCACCCCGGCCGCGATCCAGGCGATGCCCGAGAACACGATGCCCCAGCCCATCCGGCGCAGCGCGGTCACGGTGAAGCCCATCCGGCGCAGCAGCGGGTACAGCACCAGGTTGTTGAACGGGATCAACAGCATCACCAGCAGCGGATTCAGCGCCTGCATCTGCGCCGCCTCCTTGATCAGCCAGCTCGGCCACCACCAGGCCTCGTGCGGGATCAGCATGGTGTTGCCCTGGATGATCCAGGTCGAGGCCTTCTGGTCGAACAGCGACCAGAACGGGGTCACCAGCGCGAATACGATCAGGATGCGCAGCACCGCGCGCACGCCGTCGACCGCCGCGTCCGGGTGCAGGCCACGCGCGCGCTCGAGCTGCAGCGAGGCGCCCCAGCCGACGCAGGCGATCACCACGCCCAGCGCCAGGCAGGCGGTGATGACGAAGCCGAAGGAATCCGGCCAGGGCAGCGGCACGCCAATCGCGTCCAGCGCCCACAGGGCCAGCATCAGCACCGCGAGCGTGATGCCCGCGCGCGCGATCAGCGTGCCGGAGCCGCCCTGCCCTGCGCTGCCCCGCAGCGCGGTGCGCACGACGTTGAGGAAGGAATCGGGATCGCGCCCAGACGGCGGCACGTTGACGTACTCCTTGCGGCCCAGCCAGAACACGACGGTGGCAATGAGCATCAGAACGCCCGGCACGCCGAAGGCCACCGCCGGCCCGTAGCTGCGCAGCAGCAGCGGCGCCAGCAGCGAGGCGAAGAACGAGCCGAAGTTGATGATCCAGTAGAAGGCGTCGAAGACCACCTTCGCCTTCGACTTGTTGGTCTGGTCGAACTGGTCGCCGCAGAACGAGACCACCAGCGGCTTGATGCCGCCCGAGCCCAGCGCGATCAGGAACAGGCCGGTGTAGAAGCCGTTGCGGCTGTCCTCGAACAGCGCCAGGCAGGCGTGGCCCGCGACGTAGATCAGCGAGAACCACAGCACGGTGTTGTACTTGCCGAAGTAGCGATCCGACAGCCAGCCGCCGAGCAGCGGGAAGAAATACACGCCGATGACGAAGCTGTGGAAGATGTCCTTGGCGGCGCCCTCGCGCTCCGGGCCCGCGGGCAGGTAGGCCAGCAGCATCGAGCTGATCAGGAACGGGATGAGGATGTTCCTCATGCCGTAGAAGCTGAAGCGCTCGCAGGCCTCGTTGCCGATGATGTAGGCGATCTGGCGCGGCATCCTGCCGGCGTCGGGGGCAACGGGGGCGTGGCTCATGCGGTGTGGCCGATTTGCGGTCGAAGCCGCGAAGGCTAGCGTATCCGCCGCGGGCGCGCTTTGGCCGAAAGGCATGGACGCGGCATCATGGGCGCCCGTCGCCACCCCGGCCCGATTCCATGTCCCGATCCAGGATCGCCGCAATGCCGCTGTGCCTGCTGCTCGCGCTGTCGGCTGCCACTGCGGCCGCCACGGCGGGCACCACCGCAATCGTGGGCGCGCCGCGCCCTGCCGCCGCGGCAGCGCCGCCCCTGTCCACGGTCGCCGAACAGTCAGGCTTCGTGCGCACCGGCCGCTACGACGAGGTGCTCGCGCTGTGCGCCGGCTTCGCCACGCGGTATCCGGAAGCGGTGCATTGCATCGACTTCGGCACCACGCCCGAAGGACGGCCGATGAAGGCGCTGGTCGCCTCGCGCAGCGGCGCGCTGACGCCGGAGGCCGCGCGCGCGGCCGGGCTGCCGGTGCTGCTGGTCCAGGGCGGCATCCACGCCGGCGAGGTCGATGGCAAGGACGCCGGCTTCCTGGCCCTGCGCCAGGCCCTGGACGGCGAGGCCGCGCCGGGGGCGCTCGAGCGGCAGGTGCTTGTGTTCGTGCCTGTCTTCAACGCCGACGGCCACGAGCGCTTCGGCGCCTGGAACCGGCCCAATCAGCGCGGCCCGGAGGAAATGGGCTGGCGCACCACCGCGCAGAACTACAACCTCAACCGCGACTACCTGAAAGCCGATGCGCCGGAGATGCGCGCGATGCTCGGCCTGGTCGAGGCCTGGGACCCGATCGCCTACGTCGACCTGCACGCCACCAACGGCGCCCAGTTCGAACACGACGTCTCGGTGCAGATCGAACCGCTGCACTCCGGCGATGCCGCGCTGGCCCGCGCCGGCCTGGCCCTGCGCGACGGCCTGCTCGACGGCCTGGCGGCGCAGGGTTCGCTGCCCCTGCCCTTCTATCCCTCGTTCGAGGTCCATGACGACCCCAGCTCGGGCATCGTCGACGGCGTCTCCCCGCCGCGCTTCTCGCACGGCTATTTCCCGCTGCGCAACCGCTTCGGGATCCTGGTGGAGACGCATTCCTGGAAGGAATACCCGGTGCGCGTCGGCATCACCCGCAACCTCGTGGTCGGGATGCTTGAGCAGACGGCCGCACACGGCCGCGAGTGGCTGGAGGTCGCGGCCGCGGCCGACGCCCGCGCGACGCGGCTCGCGGGGCGGACGGTGCCGCTGGACTACGTCGCCACCGACCGTGTGCGCACCGTGGACTTCCGCGGCTACGCCTGGACCCGCACGCATTCCGACGTGTCCGGCGCGCTGGCCACGCGCTACGACGAAGCCACGCCGCAGGTCTGGAAGATGCCGCTGCGCGACGAGATCGTGCCCGGCCACAGCGTGGTCGCGCCCGGCGCCGGCTATCTGGTGCCGGCGCGGCACGCGGGCCAGGTCGCGCGCTGGCTCGACGTCCACGGCGTCGACTACCGCCGGGTGGCCCGGCCGCTCGCGGGCGCCGCCATCGAAACGTTCCGCACCGAGGCGCCGCGGCTGGCCGCGACCTCGAGCGAGGGCCGCCAGCGCCTGGGCGTGGATGGCGCGTGGCGCCCGGAAACCCGCGACCTTGTCGCCGGCGCGCTGTTCGTGCCCATCGCCCAGCCGCGCGCGCGCCTGGTGATGGCCATCCTCGAACCGCAGGCACCGGACTCGATGGCGGCCTGGGGCGAGTTCAACAACGCCTTCGAACCCAAGGAGTACATGGAGCCCTACGTCGCCGAAGCCGTCGCGCGCGACATGCTTCGCGATCCGGTGGTCCGCGATGCCTTCGAGCGCCGCGTGGCGGAAGACGCGGAGTTCGCGGCCAGCCCGCGGGCACGGCTGGAGTGGTTCCATCGCCGCCACTCAAGCTGGGACGAGCGCCTCGGGCTTTACCCGGTCTTCCGCACCGACACGACGCCCGACTGACCGGCTGGCCGCATGCAACGCGGCGCGGCCCGGCGGCCATTCGAACTGCTCAGCGCGGTCGCTCGAACGCCACCGTCACGTCGGACTCGACCCGGTTGCGGCCCGCGGCTTTCGCCCGGTACATCGCCCCGTCCGCGCGCTGCAGCCACTCGTCCGCGGTGACCACCGCAAGATCGACCTCGGCCAGGCCGATGCTCAACGTGCAGTTCTGCAGCACCGCCTCCTCGGGGCGCTCGGCGAGAAAGGTGGTGCGCACGCGCTCGGCCACCCGCAGCGCACCCTGCAGCCCGGTCTCGGCCAGCAGCACGCCGAACTCGTCGCCGCCGTAGCGCGCCGGCGTGTCGATGTCCCGGGCACAGATTTCCAGCACCCGGGCCACGTTGCGCAGCACCTCGTCGCCCACGACGTGGCCGTGGCTGTCATTGACCTCCTTGAGGTTGTCGACATCGACCAGCATCAGCACCGCCGGCCGCCGCGTGCGCGCATGCCTGGCCAGCTCGGCGGCCAGGGCTTCGTTCCAGCCACGCCGGTTGCGCAGGCCGGTCAGCGCATCGATGCGGTTGAGCCGCTGCAGCTGGCGGTTCTTCGCACTGATGTTGCGCCCGAGCTCGTATGTGATCGTGGCCAGCACCAGCGGGTACACGACCAGGAACGGCAGCGTGGCAAGGATGCTCGCCATGCTGCTTTCAAGCCCCACCGGGAATCCAAGCGCCGCGGACACAAGCACGCAGGCGATGAGCAGTGCCGGCGTGGTGCGCGCGGCGAAGCGCCAGCCGCCGACGGCGATCTTGTCCATGGTGACCATGACCAGCAACACGGCGCTGGGCACCAGGTTGAATCCCATGATCGCGATCCAGGCGCCGGCGGCGGCCGAATCGATCACCAGATGCTGCTGGGCGGCCAGCTTCGGCTCATGCGCGCGGTGCGTGAGCCAGCGCGCCAGCAGCGGCCACGCGAATCCATTGAAGGCCCACAGCGCCCAGGTCCATGCCGGCGCGTCGTTGCCTGCCAACACCGATGCCACGAGCAGCGCCGACAGGGCGCCCCCCAGGGTTCGCATGTGGTGCACGCGCGCGACGAACCGCCTCTCGCGCTCGCGGACTCCAGTCTGTTCTATCGATTGCATCCGCGCAGGGTCGCCCCGATCCGCCCGTGCGGCAAGTAATGCCAAGCTGGCGAATGGGCGTTCCCGGCACTGCGTCACACCCGCCCCGCAGTAGTGACGCTCCGGTTTACGACGCCAGGGCACTCAGGTCGCGCCTTGCTCCAGCTCGGCCCAGCGCGCATACGCAGCGTCGAGCTCCGCCTGCGCAAGTGCGATCGCGTGCTTGTGGGCGTCGATGTCGGCGCCTGGACGCTGGTAGAACGCCGGGTCGTTCATCGCCTCGATGCGCAGGGCGATGTCGGCCTCCAGCGCGTCGATCCGCGCCGGCAGCTGTTCCAGCTCGCGTTCGAGCTTGTAGCTGAGCTTGCGGCGCGGGGCTGCACCCGCGTCGGCCTCCACCGTTGCCGGAGTTTCGACAGGCCTGTCCTGGACCGCGCGCGCGTGCGTCTCCGTGCTTCGCACGACGGACCGTTGCCGCAGCCAGTCACTGTATCCACCAACGTACTCGCCGATCCGGCCCTCGCCGCCGTCCTGCATCACCAGGGTCGAGGTCACCACGTTGTCGAGGAAGTCGCGGTCGTGGCTGACCAGCAGCAGCGTGCCCGGGTAGTCCGCCAGCAGTTCCTCGAGCAGCTCAAGCGTCTCGACGTCGAGGTCGTTGGTGGGTTCGTCCATCACCAGCAGGTTCGACGGCTGCGCGAACAGCTTGGCCAGCAGCAGCCGGTTGCGCTCGCCGCCCGAGAGCCGGGTGATCGGCGCGCGCGCACGCTCGGGCGTGAACAGGAAGTCCTGCAGGTAGCCGATCACGTGCTTGCGCTTGCCGCCGACCTCGACGAAATCCTGGCCCTCGGCCACGTTCTCCAGCGCGTTCCAGTCCTCGCGCAGCGTGGCGCGGTACTGGTCGAAATAGGCGACCTGCAGCTGGGTGCCGATGCGGATCTCGCCGGACTGCGGCTGCAGCTGGCCCAGCAGCAGTTTCAGCAGGGTGGTCTTGCCGCTGCCGTTGGCACCGACCAGGCCGATGCGGTCGCCACGCAGGATGGTGGTCGAGAAGTCGCGCACCATGGCGCGTTCGCCGAACGCGAACGACACGTCCTTGGCCTCGATCACCTTCTTGCCGGACGCACCGGCCTGCGCGGTGTCCATGCGCACGTTGCCGGTCAGCTCGCGGCGCTTGGCGCGGTCGTTGCGCATCGCTTCCAGGCGCCGCACGCGACCCTCGTCGCGGGTGCGGCGGGCCTTGATGCCCTGGCGGATCCAGATTTCTTCCTGCGCCAGCATCTTGTCGAAGCGCGCGTTCTCCTGCGCCTCGGCGTTGAGACGCTCTTCCTTGCGGCGCAGATAGTTGCCCCAGTCGCCCGGCCAGCTGGTCACCTGGCCACGGTCGATCTCGACGATGCGGGTGGCCAGCGCGCGCAGGAAACGGCGGTCATGGGTGACGAACACCAGCGCGCCGGACCAGCCCTTCAGGAAGCTTTCCAGCCAGTCGATGGCGGCGATGTCGAGGTGGTTGGTGGGCTCGTCGAGCAGCAGCAGGTCGGGCGCCGACACCAGCGCGCGCGCCAGCAGCACGCGGCGCTTCATGCCACCGGAAAGCTCGGAGAAGGCCAGTTCGCCATCGAGGTCGAGCTTCTGCAGCGTCTCTTCCACGCGCTGGTCCGCGGCCCAGCCGTCGGCGGCATCGATCTTCGCCTGCACCGCCGACATCGCGTCGGCGTCGTAGTTGTCGCCGTGGCTCAGGTGGTGGAACTCGGCGAGCCACGCGCCCAGCTCGCCCATGCCTTCGGCGACGACGTCGAACACCGTGCCGGCGGCGCCGGCAGGCACCTCCTGCTCCAGGCGCGACACGCGCACGGTGCCGTCGCGGCGGATGTCGCCATCGTCGGGCTTGATCTCGCCCGACAGCAGGCGCATCAGCGTGGACTTGCCGGCGCCGTTGCGGCCGATCAGCGCAATGCGCTCGCCGGGCTCAATGGCCAACTCGACTTTCTCGAGCAGGAGCGGACCGCCGACGCTGTAGTCGACCGAATTCAGTGTGATCAGGGGCATCCGCCCATTCTACCGCTCGCGGGCGCCGCGGCCGGCTGGTTTCATGAACTGCAGGACAGCATCGAGCAGCCAGCGCGGTCCCGGGCCCAGTCGGGGCGCAGGGCGGCGAAGGCCTCGCGGCCAGGCTGCTCGCCGTAGGGGTCCCGGAACACGTCCAACAGCTCGGCGATTCCGGATTCGTCACCCGATTCCGCGCGGTCGATCGCCTGCTGCGCCAGGTAGTTGCGCGGTACGTAGCGCGGATTGGCGGCATGCATGCGTGCGATCCGCGCTTCGCGAGGCAGTCCGTCCGCCCGGCAGCGGGCGGCGTAGCGGGCGAGCCAGGCGTCCAGCGCGGCGGCATGCTCGGCCGGCAGCGCCGGATCGTAGAACGCGCCGCGCAGCGGTGCGGCCGGGGGCGCGGCCGCTTCGACATCGATATCGGACAGCGCGCGGAACAGACGCGTCATGTCGGCACCGGTGCGGTGCATCAGCGCCTGCAGCGCGCGCATCAGCTCGAGATCGTCGTCGCTGCAGTCCGCGAGTCCCAGCTTGGTGGCGGCGTTGTCGCGCTCGCACCGGCTCCAAGTGGCCGCGTAGGCGTCGAGCCCGGCCTGCAGCGGTGCTGCTTCGGCGAACAGCGGCGACAGTGCGCCTGCCAGCCGCGACAGATTCCAGTGCGCGATGCGCGGCTGCCAGCCGAAACGGTAGCGGCGTCCCTTGGCATCGGTGGTGTTGGGCGTCCAGTCGGGATCGTAGTCGTCGATCCAGCCATAGGGGCCGTAGTCGATCGTGAGTCCGAGGATCGACATGTTGTCGGTGTTGAGCACGCCGTGGACGAAGCCCACCCGCATCCAGTGGCCGACCAGCACAGCGGTGCGCACGCAGACCTCGCGGAACCAGGCCGCGAACAGCGCTTCGTCGAAGGCGCCGGCCGCACGCAGTTCCGCCAGCGGCCGGCCCTCGTGGTCCTGGCCCAGCAGCCACGGGAAGTCCCGCCAGATGCAGAACTCCGCCAGCGCGCGCAGCAGGTCCACGTCCCCGCGCGAGGCCGGCAGCTCGAAGGTCCCGAAGCGGATGAACGAGGGCGCGACCCGGCACACGACCGCACCGGGCTCCGGCCGCGGGTGGCCGTCGTAGAACATGTCCCGCACCACCGGCTCGCCGGTGGCCACGAGCGACAGCGCGCGGGTGGTCGGCACGCCCAGGTGATGCATGGCTTCACTGCACAGGAACTCGCGGATCGAGGACCGCAGCACCGCGCGGCCGTCGGCGCCGCGGGAGTACGGCGTCTGGCCCGCCCCCTTCAGCTGCAGCTCGTGCCTGCTGCCATCGGCGGCCACGGCTTCGCCCAGGCTGATCGCGCGCCCGTCGCCAAGCTGGCCGGCCCAATGGCCGAACTGGTGGCCGCCGTAGTTCGCCGCCCAGGGATCCATGCCCGCGAGCAGCTCGTTGCCGCCGAAAGCCTCCGCGAACGCCGGCGCGCCAGGCGCATGGGCGGCGATGCCCAACTGCCGGGCCACCTCGGCCGCATGCGCGACCAGCCGCGGCGCCGCAACCGGCGTCGGCGCGACCCGCGACCATGCAGCACCCTGCACCTGGCGCACGCCCGGTCCGGCGAGCGGATCGCCGGGAAGTTCGCGCAGGAAAGCGTTGTCGAAGCACAGCTGCATGCGCGCAGTCTGGCAGGCGGAGCGCGACGGCTCCGTGCGCTTCAGCGGCTGCACCCTTCCAGGCGCAGGCGCTGGCCGGTGCGGATGGCGAAGGCAGGCCCCTTCAGACGGTTGGCCTGGGCCAGCTTCCGCACCTCGCAGCCATACTGGCGCGCGATCGCGGCCAGGGTTTCGCCACGCGCCACCTGGTGCTCGCGCGGCGCCGCGCTCGGCGTCGCGACGCCGGTGGCGACCGTGGTCCCGGCGGGCCGCACCACTTCGATCGGCCCCGTGCGCAGCAGGGCCGCATTGACGCTGCTGCCCATCAACTGCTTTGCAAGCTCCGCGCGCCGGCCCTGCGCGCACCAGCGCTTGTACAGCGCGGCCATGCGCGTGGTGCCCTGGAGCACCGCGCCGGCGGGAATCACCTGGTCCGCTTCGAAGCGCGGGTTCAGGTTGCGCAGTTGGCGCATGTAGCCATGCCGGCTGCCGCTGTCGCCCATGCACACGGTGAGTTCGTAGATCGACGCCGGCCGCGAGAGCGCGAAGCGGGTCGGGCGTGCATCCACCTTCGGAAAGCTCAGGCCGTACTCCTTCGGATGCAGGTACAGCCAGGCCGCCGCGATCACCATCGGCACGTAGTCGCGGGTTTCAGCGGGAAACTGGTTGTAGACGTCGGCCTCCCAGAACGGACGCCCGCCGCTGGCATCGTGGATGCGCCTGGCGCGGCCCTCGCCGCCGTTGTAAGCGGCCAGCCATTTCTCGACCTCGTTGCCGAACTCGGCGAAGCGCTCGCTGAGGTAGCTCGACGCGGCATCGGCGGACAGCGCGGGGTCGTAGCGGGTGTCGAAACCGCTGGCATCCACCCCCAGGCCGAAGCGCTGCCCGGTGGCCGGCATGAACTGCAGCGGGCCTACCGCGCCGGCGCGGGAACCCACGTGCACGCGGCCGGTGGATTCCTTGGCCATGATCCCGAACAGCAGCGCCTCGGGCAGGCCGCGCTTCTCGAAGGCCGGCGCCATCAGGTGGCGCATGTACTGGTAGTTCTCGTGGCTGGTGATCAGCGACACGCGCATGTCGGTCAGCCAGCGGCGGATGCCTTCCTGCACCGCCGGGTTGAACTGCACCATGCTTACGAAGCGCTGGCCGTCCTCGCTCAGCAGCGCCGCGGCGCTGGCACCCTCGGGCACGTCGCCCGTCGGCAGGCCGCCCTCGTCGAAGCCTTCGGAATCGAATTCGCCGCCGTACACGCCCGCGGCGTCGTCGGCCTGGGCCTTCAGCAGCCGCTTCCACCCCGGCAGCATCGAGGCGACTTCGCAGCCGCGCTGCTTCTCACAGGCCAGCATCACGTCTTCCATGTCCTCGAGCGCGGCGTTGCCCTCGTCGATGGCGACGGGGTCGGCGTTGGCGGCTTTTACCAGCGACTCGCGGTAGCGGGCCTCGGCGGTGGCCATGCGCTCGACCAGGTCTGCGGCGGCGGCGCGGTCGCGCTTTGACTGGGCGGAGGCTTCGGGGATGTGCAGGGCAAGGACTGCAACGGCCGCGGCAAGCGCCAGCCGCGGCAGGACAACGGAAAATGGGGGCATTCGAGGACCAGGACTGCTTTTCGATCCTGCAGGGTAGCGGCCGGTCTCGGCCAGCGGCAAGCGCTTCGCCGGGGACCCCGCCCGGCAGCCCCTTGTCGCTAGAATCCGCCTATCACACAGGAGCCCCCATGGACCCGATCCTCGTCGGCAAGGCCGTCACTACCCCGGAATCCCTGCCCGAAACTGGCGGCCGCGTCTTCCTGCAGCCGAGGCTCGCCAACCGCCACGGCCTCGTGGCCGGCGCCACCGGCACCGGCAAGACCGTGACCCTGATGACCCTGGCCGAAGGCTTCTCGCGGATCGGCGTGCCGGTGTTCATGGCCGACGTGAAGGGCGACGTCGCCGGCCTCGCCGTGCCCGGCGACATCGACGACAAGCTGCGCGAACGCGCGGCGATGATCGGCGTCGACGCCTACGGCCCCGAAGCCAGCCCGGTGCTGTTCTGGGACATCTACGGCAAGGCCGGCCACCCGGTGCGGACCACGGTCAGCGAGATCGGACCGACCCTCCTTTCGCGCATGCTGGAGCTCAACGACACCCAGTCGGGCGTGCTCGACATCGTGTTCAAGCTGGCCGACGACCGCGGCCTGCTGCTGCTCGACCTTGCCGACCTGCGCGCCCTGCTCGGCCTCGTCGCCGAGGAGCGCAAGGCGGTGTCCACCCAGTACGGCCTGGTCAGCACGCCCTCGATCGGCGCCATCCAGCGCGCCCTGCTGCGCCTGGAATCCGACGGTGGCGAAGCCTTCTTCGGCGAGCCGGCGCTGGAGCTGGCCGACATCATGCGCACCACCAGCGACGGCCGCGGCGTGGTCAGCATCATGGCCGCGGACCGGCTGATCCTGAAGCCGCGGCTATATTCGAGCTTCCTGCTGTGGCTGTTGTCGGAGCTGTTCGAAACCCTGCCCGAGGTCGGCGACCTCGACAAGCCGAAGCTGGTGTTCGTGTTCGACGAAGCGCACCTGCTGTTCAACGATGCGCCGGCGGCGCTGCTGCAGCGCATCGAGCAGGTGGTGCGCCTGATCCGCTCCAAGGGCGTCGGCGTGTACTTCTGCTCGCAGTTCCCCGACGACGTGCCCGACAACGTGCTCGGCCAGCTCGGCAACCGCGTGCAGCACGCACTGCGCGCCTACACCCCGCGCGACCAGAAGGCGGTGCGCACCGCGGCGGAAACCTTCGTGTCCAACCCCGGGCTCGATGTCGCCAAGGCGATCGGCCAGCTCGGGACGGGCGAGGCGCTGATATCAACGCTGCAGGGCAAGGGCGCGCCGATGCCGGTGGAGCAGACCCTGGTCGCGCCGCCGCGCTGCCGGATGGGCGCGATCACCGACTCGGAACGCGAGCGTGTGCGCGCGGGCAGCCCGGTGGGGGCGAAGTACGACACCACGGTCGACCGCGAATCGGCCTTCGAGATGCTGGCAAAGAAGGCCGACGGCCTCGCCGAGCAGGCCGATGCGCCGAAGGCGCGCACCGCCAAGCAGGACGAGCAGGAATCGGGCGGCGGCTTCGCACAATCGATGAAGGACGCGGTGTTTGGAACAAAGCGCCGCCAGGGCATGGTCGAGACCATGGCCAAGCAGACCGCGCGCACGGTCGGCAACCAGATCGGTCGGCAGATCCTGCGCGGGATCTTCGGTGGCCTGACGGGCAAGAAGTGAGCGCACGCATGGTCCGCTCCGCAACGTCGGCGTCCGCGTCGGCGACCGACAAGCGCTGAGGCCACATGTCACGCTGGCGCCCGCCTCCGGAAAAATCGACCGCCCTGGTCACCCCGGGCGGCCACGCACGCCTGAAGGCCGAGCTCGACGACCTCTGGCGCGTGCGCCGCCCCGAAGTGGTGCGCGCGCTCGCCGCCGCCGCGGCCGAGGGCGATCGTTCGGAGAATGCCGAATACACCTACCGCAAGAAACAGCTCGGCGAGATCGACCGCCGCGTGCGCTATCTGTCCAAGCGCCTGCAGGAGTTGCGCGTGGTCGACACCGCGCCCAGTGATCCTTCAGCGGTTTATTTCGGCGCGGTGGTAGAGGTGGAAGACATCGCCAGCGGCGAATGCTCGACCTACCGGATCGTCGGCCCGGACGAGACCGACGCCACGCTCGGCTGGATCAGCATCGACTCGCCATTGGCGCGGGCGCTGCTGAAGAAGCGGCTGGACGACGAGGTCGAAGTGGAGCTCCCGGGCGGACGGCGCGGCTTCGCCGTGGTCGCGGTGGACTACCCCGCGGACTGAGGCGCTGGCGCGGGACATCCTGGCGCGTTGGCGCTGACACGAAGCCACTGTAGGAGCAGCTATAGCTGCGATCCCCGCCACGGAAAAGTCCGGCGCACGGTACGGCGGGCTTGCGGCGTCTTCCCGCAGGCCGCAGCCGGCATTCTAAGGACCGCGCAGCGGACCTGCCGGCGGAGTGCCTGCGCACCCTCTGCCCCCGCGACCTCAGCCGTTGTATTCGACCTCACCGTAGAGATCGTGCTCGTCGCTGCCCATGATGCGGATATCCGCGAACTCGCCCGGCACGAGCCCGGCCTCGCGGCCGTCCTGCACCTGTACCAGGCCGTCGATCTCCGGCGCGTCGGCCATCGAGCGCGCAATCGCGAGGTCGCCGTCGATGGCATCGACGATGCAGCGCTGCACGGTGCCGACCTTGGCTTCAAGGCGCGCGGCCGAGATGTCGGCCTGGCGCTCCATGAAGCGCGCAAGCCGCTCCTGCTTCACTTCCTCCGGCACCGGGTCCGGCAGCGCGTTCGCCGCGGCGCCTTCCACCGGCGAATAGGCGAAGGCGCCGACCCGGTCGAGCTGGGCTTCATCGAGGAAGTCGAGCAGGGATTCGAACTCGGCCTCGGTTTCGCCCGGGAAGCCGACGATGAAGGTTGAGCGCACCGTCAGCTCCGGGCAGGCGGCGCGCCAGGACTGCACGCGTTCCAGCGTGCGCTCGACGGCGCCCGGGCGCTTCATCAGCTTCAGGATGCGCGGACTGGCGTGCTGGAAGGGGATGTCGAGGTAGGGCAGCAGGCGCGGCTGGCCGTCGGCCTTGCGCTGCGTCATCAACTCGATGATGCCGTCGACGTGCGGATACGGATAGACATAGTGCAGGCGCACCCAGGCGTCGAGCTCGGAAAGGCCTTCGCACAGCGCCTTCATCCGGGTCTGGTAGGCCCTGCCCCGCCACGTGCGCTCGGCATAGCGCAGGTCGACGCCGTAGGCGGACGTGTCCTGCGACACCACCAGCAGCTCGCGGACGCCGCCATGCACCAGGCGTTCGGCCTCGCGCAGCACTTCGTCCACCGGGCGCGAGACCAGGTCGCCGCGCATCGACGGAATGATGCAGAAGCTGCAGCGGTGGTTGCAGCCTTCGGAAATCTTCAGGTAGGCGTAGTGCTTCGGGGTGAGCTTCACCCCCGACGCGTAGTCCTCGCCGCTGAGGCGCGGCGCATGCACCAGGTCGACAAACGGATCGTGCCGCGGCGGCAGCGCGGTGTGCACCGCGTCCATCACGCTCACGTAGTCCTGCGGGCCGCTGATCGAGAGCACGCCCGGATGCGCCTCGCGGATCACGTCGGCGCGCTTGCCCAGGCAGCCGGTGACGATGACCTTGCCATTTTCGGCCATGGCCTCGCCGATCGCGTCCAGCGATTCGGCCACGGCGGAATCGATGAAGCCGCAGGTGTTGACCACGACCACGTCGGCGGCGTCGTAGCTGGACGACAGCGCGTAGCCCTCGACCCGGAGCTGGGTGAGGATGCGTTCGGAGTCGACCAGGGCCTTGGGGCAGCCGAGGCTGACGAAGCCCACGCGTGGGGCGGTCGGGGAAATGGTGTCGGTCATGCGCTGGGGTGGCTCTGGAAGTGGTCCGCGCTACGCGGACGGGAGGGTGCGGGGTCTTCGCGCGGCGATTATAGCGGCGGGCTAGAATCGACCCGAGGGCCGACTTCCCGCAGCGCGCGCTCGCGCCCGCGGCGGACCATTGAAGGAGGGCGCCATGCCCAGGCACAGGTCACCACAGCACGAACCCTACGCCCTGCATCCGCAGCTCGCCGCCGACAGCCATCCGCTCGCCGCCCTGCCCCTGTGCGACCTGCAGCTCATGGACGACAGCAACTACCCCTGGCTGGTGCTGGTGCCGCGGGTGGCAGGCGCACGCGAACTGCTTGATCTGGACCCCGCGCAGCGCGCGTCCCTGGTCGAGGAGATCAGCCGCTGCGAACGGCTGCTTCTCGACGTGTTCCAGCCGCACAAGCTCAACGTCGCCGCGCTCGGCAACCTAGTGCCGCAGCTGCACGTGCACGTGATCGCCCGCTTCGAGCATGACCCGGCCTGGCCGGCGCCGGTCTGGGGCCGGGTCGCCGCACGCCCCTACGCGCCCGAAGCCCTGGTAGCCCGGGTGCGCGAACTGCAGGCGGCGCTGGCTCCCTGACCATGCTCAGGTCCGCGGCAGGGTGACCCCGGTCTGGCCCTGGTACTTGCCGCCGCGGTCGCGGTAGGAGGTCTCGCAGACGTCATCGGCCGCGGCCTGGAAGAACAGCATCTGCGCCACGCCCTCGTTGGCGTAGATCCGCGCCGGCAGCGGCGTGGTGTTGCTGAACTCCAGCGTCACGTGCCCCTCCCACTCCGGCTCCAGCGGGGTCACGTTGACGATGATCCCGCAGCGCGCGTACGTGCTCTTGCCCAGGCAGACCACCAGGGTATCGCGCGGGATGCGGAAGTATTCGACGGTGCGCGCCAGCGCGAACGAGTTCGGCGGGATGATGCACTCGTCGGCCTCGATGTCGACGAAGCTCTTCGGATCGAAGTGCTTCGGGTCGACGATGGTCGAGTTGATGTTGGTGAACACCTTGAACTCTCGCGAGCAACGCACGTCATAGCCGTAGCTGGACGTGCCGTAGCTGACGATGCGCTCGGCGCTGGCGCCGCCCTTGTCGACGAATTTGACCTGGCCGGGCTCGAAGGGCTCGATCATGTTCTTTTCCGCGACCATGCGGCGGATCCAGCGGTCGGACTTGATGCTCATGCGGCTCCCGGCAACGATGCCCCGGCGGGACGCCAGGGCAGGTGCGGCGATTGTAGGGAATGGTCGCCGCCGGGGCATCCCGGCGGCGACGTGGCAGCGCGGCGACTTCGACCGCGCTGCAGGTTCAGAGCAGCGAGGCCGAGATCGACGCCGGCGCGCGTGGCCGCTTGGCCAGCTCGGCGACCACGTTGCGCGCAAGCTCGCGGTACGCGGCGGCGGCGGCGGAATCGGGCGCCGCGGCCACCACCGGCACCCCGGAATCGGCGTGCTGGCGGATCGCGATCTCCAGCGGCAGCGAACCGAGCAGCGGCACGCCGTACTGGCTGGCCATGCGTGCGCCGCCGCCTTCGCCGAACACGTGTTCGGCGTGGCCGCAGTTCGAGCACACGTGCACCGCCATGTTCTCGACCAGGCCCAGCACCGGCACCTCCACCTTTTCGAACATTTTCAGCGCCTTGCGGGCGTCAAGCGTGGCCACGTCCTGGGGTGTGGTGACGATGACCGCGCCGGCGACCGGGATCTTCTGCGCCAGCGTCAGCTGGATGTCCCCGGTGCCCGGCGGCAGGTCGATCACCAGGTAGTCGAGGCCTTCTTCACCGCCCCACAGCGTGTCGCCCAGGAGCTGCGTCAGCGCCGACGTGGCCATCGGTCCACGCCAGATCATCGGCGTGTCGTCCTCGACCAGCAGGCCGATCGACATCGCCTCGATGCCGTGGGCGCGCAT
Organism: Luteimonas sp. A537; assembly: GCF_054052065.1. NCBI lineage: Bacteria > Pseudomonadati > Pseudomonadota > Gammaproteobacteria > Lysobacterales > Lysobacteraceae > Luteimonas > Luteimonas renzhihongae. Next base: position 59,793 of record NZ_JBSVRH010000004.1, on the reverse strand, counting down.
CGGGAGGATCGACTTGTTGTCCGGGCTCTCGGGCCGGCCCGACAGGCCGAGCATGGTCGGAATGCTGGGGCCGTAGACGTCGGCGTCGAGGATGCCGACGCGCGGCCCCTCGGCCGCGAGGGCCAGTGCCAGGTTGACGGCGGTGGTCGATTTGCCCACACCGCCCTTCCCGGAGCCCACGGCAATGATGTTGCGGACCCGCGGCAGGGGCTTGAGGGTGCCTTGGACGGCACGCGCGGGGATCCGCGCGGCCGGGGGCGACGGCGTTTTCGGGAACAACTCTCCACTCCGGCAGTGACTACGGCCGGCAAGCTTGCGCCAAAGCAGCAGCGACTGCGAGCCACGCCGCTCTGAATACGCCGCCTCCGGCCCTGCGTGGGAATCAAACGCGACGCTTCCGCAGCGGAAACCGGATCCAGCGCACATTTGCGCGGGAAATGCAACACAGAACTGTTGCAATAGCGTTAACCCCATGTTAAGAAATTCTGCAGTCCGCAAAGCCGCATGCATACCAGAGTCAAGCAAGGCAAGAAACGGACCCGACGGCCGCTGCGCTCCCGGACCCATGGGGAATGAATTCGCGGCATTAGCGTCCTCCACATCAACCGGGGAGTCCGAACGCCGTGAAGAAACCCACCATCCGCTCCACTGCACGACGCACCGTGCTGAGCCTCGCGCTCGGAATGTGCTTTGTCTCGGGCGTCCACGCCCAATCCAATACCGCAGGCTCCATTTTCGGATCCGGCGTCGAGCCGGGAACAACCATCACCGTGGAGAGCGCCGACACCGGCTTTCGCAGGGACGTCGTTGCCGACTCGAGCGGGCGTTTCAGCATGTCGTCCCTGCCGGTGGGCCGCTATCGCGTCACCGCGGCGCGCGGCGCCGAGGTCGTGGGCTCGCGCGACAACGTCGCGGTGGTGATCGGCGGCGGTGCCGAGGTCTCCTTCTCGGCCACGGCTGGCGGCGATGTCACCACCATCGACGGCGTGCAGGTCTTGGGCAACCGCGGCCCGTCGATTGACGTGTCGGCCACTGATACGCGCACCGTCTTCACCGCCGAAAAGCTCCAGAACATGCCGGTTGCGCGCAACATCCAGGCCGTGGCGCTGCTCGCCCCCGGCGTCATCCAGGCTGACTCGCGCTATCCCAATACCGCCTCGTTCGGCGGCTCGGCGGCGTCGGAAAACGCGTTCTACATCAACGGTTACGCCGTCACCAACCCGCTGACCAACCTCGGCTCGACCACCCTGCCCTTCGACGGCATCAACCAGATGCAGGTGATCACCGGCGGATACGGCGCCGAGTTCGGGCGCGCGACCGGTGGTGTCGTGAACATCGTCACAAACCGTGGTGGCAACGAGTGGAAGTTCGGTGGCCTGCTGACCTATTCGCCGTCGAGCTTGCGTGCCACTTCCAGGAACATCTACTACCCGGACAACGGTACGCCCACCGACGGATTGCTCTACCAGAAGCGCGACGAGATCGAGTCCGGTGCGTGGAGCTATGGCGTCCACGCCAGCGGCCCGCTCATCAAGGACCGCCTGTTCGTGTACGCGAGCGGCGAGATCACCCAGCAGGACCAGATCGGGGTTCTTGCGCGCCCGGGCGGCGCCACCAACGGCCGACAGCGTTCCGAGTACGACATCCCGCGCTGGATGGCCAAGGTCGACTGGCAGATCTCCGACAACCATGCCCTGGAATTCACGGCGGTATCGGACGTGACCGAGCAGAACGTCCAGTATTCCCAGTTCCAGTACGTGCCCAATGCCGATGACGTCATCCGCGGCACGACCAAGACCGGCGGGTACTACTATCGCGACGGCGGCGAGCTCTATATCGGCCGTTACACCGGCTACCTGACCGACAACCTCACGTTGACCGCGCTTTATGGCCAGCAACAGGGCGACCACGAGGCCGTGCCGTTCGGGTACGACCCCGGCATCACCTATGTCAGCGACACCCGCTCTATCGCCAATCCGGTGCAGCGCGGTTCGTATGGACAGCTCGCCTTCCCCGACGCGTACGACGAAACCGAGGGCGGTCGCATCGACCTGGAATGGCAGGCGGGCTCGCACCTGCTGCGGCTGGGCTATGACCGGCAGGATTCCGAATCGCGGGCCGGTGAAGTGACATCCGGCCCTGGCTATCGCTGGATCTACAGCAGTTGCGGCCCTGGCCGCGAAGGCGACGGGATCGACGGCGGCGGCGGCGCCACCTGCCCGGGCGGGAGCGGCGACTACGTGTCGCAGTACAAGTACGCGAACGGCGGCACGTTTACCGTCGAACAGTACGCGTACTACCTCGAGGACCGCTGGCAGGTTTCCGACAACTGGCTGCTTTCGCTGGGCCTGCGCAACGAGAACTTCGAGAACTTCAACGCCGACGGCGTTTCCTACGTGGAACAAAGGGACCAGTGGGCGCCGCGCATCGGACTGAGCTGGGACGTCCTCGGTGACGCCTCCCTCAAGGTGTTCGCCAACGCCGGCCGCTACCACCTGGCCATGCCCAACAACGTCGCCCTGCGCGGCGCCGCGGGCTCGCTGTATACCAATGAGTACTTCGCGTTCACCGGCATCGATCCGGCCACCGGCGAGCCGATCGGGACGACCGCGCTCGGCGACGGCCCGTACTCGTCCAATCGCGAGTATGGCCAGGCTCCCGATCCCCGGACCGTCACCGCCAAGGGCATCGATCCGCACTTCCAGGACGAGTTCGTGCTCGGCTTCGAAAAGCAGTTCGCCGACCAGTTCACCTTTGGCGCCCGTTACGTGCACCGCAACCTGCGCAGCGCGATCGACGACATGTGTGACTTCCGCCCTGCCTACAACTGGGCGATCAACCAGGGCCTGGGCGAGGAAACCGCGACCAGTCTGGGCGATGCGCTGGCGGCCTGCCGCCTGTTCAATCCGGGCGAAGCGAACACGTTCCTGCTCGACGACGGCACGGGCAACCTGGTCGAGGTTGCGCTGAGTGCAGCCGAACTCGGCTTCCCCGAGCTCAAGCGCATGTACCAGGGCATCGACTTCTTCGTCGAGCGTCCTTTCGACGGCACCTGGTTTGGCCGCGTGGACTACACGCTGTCGCGCAACTACGGCAACGCGGAGGGCCAGCTGAAGTCGGACGTGGGCCAGGGTGACGTCTCGCAGACGATGGACTGGGACCATCCGGAGCTGATGGAATTCGCCAACGGGTACCTGCCCAACGACCGGCGCCACAAGCTGACGGCGTACGGCTACTACCAGGCCAGCCCGGAATGGCGCTTCTCCGCGACCGCCAGCTTCATCTCCGGCCGCCCGAAGAACTGCACCGGCTACTACCCGGATGACCCGGCGAACGACGAGTTCAACGAACTCTATTCGTACGGCGGCCCCTACTACCACTTCTGCAACAACGAGCCGCAGCCGCGCGGCACCGGCGGCCGGATGCCGTGGAACAAGCGCCTCGACCTTGGCGTGGCCTACCTCCCCGCGTTTGCCGACAACAAGCTGGTCCTGTCGATGGACGTGTTCAACGTCTTCGACGACCAGATCGGGCAGAGCATGGTGGAGTACGGCGAGAACGGCGGCGTCGGCGTGCCCTACTCGCAGACAGAGCGCATCCTGAGCTATTCGGCGCCACGCAACGTCCGCTTCGCCCTGCGCTACAGCTTCTAGGGCGAGGTCGGGGACGGGGCCCGCGGCTCGCGCCGCGGGTCCCGTCGTTTTTGCGGGGCCACGCCGGACGCGGACCCGCCGGCCTTGTTCTCTTCCGCTGCGACAGCGGTTATAACGGCGGGGCCGCCCCCAAGGCGGACCACTGACTACCCAGGAGCCCCCAATGCGCATGCACTTCCTTTCCGCAATCCTGTTCGCAACCGCCGCCCTGCTGGCACCAGGCGCCAGCGCACAGGCCAACGGACCCACGGGCCAGTGGAAGACGATCGACGACCAGACCGGCAAGGCCAAATCGATTGTCGAGATCTCCAGGGCCGCGGACGGCACTTACAGCGGCCGCATCATCGAACTGCTCGACCCCAGCCGGCCCGATCCAAGCTGCGACAAGTGCAAGGACGATCGCAAAGGCAAGCCGATCACGGGCATGGAAATCATCCGCGGCATGAAGACCGACGGCGCCTCCTGGTCGGGCGGCACCATCCTCAAGCCCGACGAAGGAAAGGTCTACAAGTCGAAGATGGAACTGGTCGAAGGCGGTGCCAAGCTGAAGGTCTCCGGCTGCGTGGCCTTCATTTGCAAGTCGCAGCTCTGGGAGCGGATCTAGCCTTACGCGCCCCCGGGGAGCTCCAGGCCGGCATGCGATAATCCGCATCCTTTCGCACGCAGCCACGCCATGCCACGCCCCGCACTCGTCACCAACGCCCTGCCCTACGCCAACGGTCCGTTGCACATCGGCCACCTGGTCGGCTACGTGCAGGCCGACATCTGGGTGCGCGCGCGGCGCATGGCCGGCGGCACGGTCCACTACGTCTGCGCCGACGACACCCATGGCACGCCGATCATGCTCGCCGCCGAGAAGGCGGGGACCACGCCGGAGGCCTTCGTCGCCGGCATCCAGGCCGGGCACGAGCGCGACTTTGCGGACTTCGGCGTCGCGTTCGATCATTACGACTCGACCCACTCACCACGCAACCGCGCGTTGACCGAGGCCATCTACGCGCGCCTGGACGCTGCCGGGCACGTCAGCCGGCGCTCGGTGGCGCAGCTGTATGACCCGGACAAGGGCATGTTCCTGCCTGACCGCTACGTCAAGGGCACCTGCCCGCGCTGCGGCACCGCCGAGCAGTACGGCGACAATTGCGAACACTGCGGCGCAACCTACTCGCCCACCGAGCTGCTGCAGCCGTACTCGGTGGTCAGCGGCGCCACGCCCGAGCTGCGCGAGAGCGAACACTTCTTCTTCGAGCTCGGCCACTTCGAAGCCTTCCTGCGTGAGTGGCTGGCCGGTGACGTCGCCACCCCCGGGGTCAAGGCCAAGCTGCTGGAGTGGGTCGACGGCGAGGGCGGGCTGCGCGCCTGGGACATCTCGCGCGACGCGCCCTACTTCGGCTTCGAGATCCCCGGCCATCCGGGCAAGTACCTGTACGTCTGGATCGACGCGCCGATCGGTTACCTGGCCAGCTTCCAGGCGCTGTGCGAGCGCGAAGGCCTCGACTTCGACGCATTCGTCGATGCCGGCAGCCAGGCCGAGATGCACCATTTCCTGGGCAAGGACATCATCAACTTCCATGGCCTGTTCTGGCCGGCGGTGCTCGATGGTGCCGGGCTGCGCCCGCCCACGCGACTGCACGTCAACGGTTACCTGACCGTCGACGGCGCCAAGATGTCGAAGTCGCGCGGCACCTTCGTGATGGCGCGCACCTGGCTGGATGCCGGGCTCCCGCCCGAGGCCCTGCGCTATTACTTCGCGGCCAAGTCCGGCGGCGGCGTCGAGGACATCGACCTCAACCTGGCCGACTTCGTGGCCAGGGTGAACTCCGACATCGTCGGCAAGTTCGTCAACCTGGCCAGCCGCTGCGCCGGTTTCATCGGCAAGCGCTTCGACGGCATGCTCGCGCCGGCGCTGCCGGAGCCGGAGATGTACGCGCGCTTCGTCGCGGCGCTGGCGCCGGTGCGCGACGCCTACGAACGCAACGAGCCCGCCAGCGTGCTGCGCCAGGTGATGGCGCTGGCCGACGAGGCCAACCGCTGGATCGACGAGCGCAAGCCCTGGGTGATCGCGAAGCAGGACGGTGCCGACGCCGAGCTGCACGCTGTCTGCAGCCAGGGCCTGAACCTGTTTCGCGTGCTGGCCGGCGCGCTGCACCCGGTGCTGCCGGCGATGGCCGTGCAGGTGGAAGCCTTCCTCGCGGCTCCGCTCGCCCGCTGGCAGGACCTGGACGCCCCGCTCACTGGCCACCGCATCCAGCCCTACCAGCCGCTGTTCACCCGCATCGACCCGAAGAACATCGCCACCATGACCGAAGCCAGCAAGGACGACCTCAAGCCTGCCGCCGCCCCCGTCCTTGTAGGAGCAGCTACGGCTGCGACCGCGCCGTCCGTAGCCACCAAAGGCGGCACGCCCACCACGACGGCGAACAAAGCGATGTCCAGCGACGCCGCGGCCCCCACCATCACCATCGACGACTTCGCCAAGCTCGACCTGCGCATCGGCAAGGTCATCGCCTGCGAATTTGTCGAAGGTTCGGACAAGCTGCTGCGCTTCGAGCTAGACGCCGGGGAGCTCGGCACGCGCCAGATCTTCTCCGGCATCCGTGCAAGCTACGGCGAGCCGGCTTCGCTGGTCGGCCGCAGCGTGGTCTTCATCGCCAACCTCGCGCCGCGCAAGATGCGCTTCGGCATGAGCGAAGGGATGATCCTGTCCGCCGGCTTCGACGCCGGCGCGCTGGCGCTGCTTGGCGCCGATCCCGCGGCCGCGCCCGGGATGCCGGTCCGCTGAGCCGGCGATGAGCGGCCGCGACGCCCTGGTCGAGCGCCTCGACCGGCTGCTGCCGCAGACCCAGTGCGGGCAGTGCGGCTACAGCGGCTGCCGGCCCTATGCCGAAGCCATGGCCGCAGGCGACGCCGGCGTGGACCGCTGCCCCCCGGGCGGGGATTCCGGCGCGCGCGCATTGGCGACCCTGCTGGGCGTATCACCACTGCCTTTCGACCGCAGCCTGGGCGAACACCGCCCGGCCGAGGTCGCGCTGGTGATCGAACCCGACTGCATCGGCTGCACCAAGTGCATCCAGGCCTGTCCGGTCGACGCCATCATCGGCGGCAGCAAGCGCATGCACGTGGTGCTTGCACCGCTGTGCACGGGATGCCGGCTGTGCGTTCCGGCATGTCCCGTGGACTGCATCGTGATGCTGCCGGACCCTCTCCTGCCCTAGCGCGTGCCGACGCACTCCGAACACACGCGCTCCACTGCATAGCCCCTCGCACGCAGCTTCTCGACCACGCCGTCCTCGCCCAGCAGGTGCATCGCGCCGACCACCACCAGGCTGTCGTCGCTGCCATCTTCGCGCAGCCGCGCTTCCAGCTTCGGCACCCAGGCGTCGTTGCGGCCGACGTTGATCACCTGGTACAGCGCGGGGAAGTCGCGGCGCAATTCGGCGATCGTGCCGTCGATGATCGCTTGCGTATCGCCGGCCCGCCACGCGCCGTGCAGGGCGAGCATCTGCTCTGCACCGGCCTCCGCCTGTTCCAGCGCCTGCTCGAGCATCTGCAGCTGCTCGCCGGCGTCCATTCCGTCGAGGAAGGCGATCTGCTGGGCACCGGTCTCGAGCCCGGCCACGGGCTTCTGCGCGGTCTCCGCCAGTCCGCCCATGTGCGCGTCGAGCCCGATGGCCGGATCGAAGCCCAGCCCGGTCATCTGGCTGATGGTCACCATCATGCCCACGAACCAGGGCTCGAAACGCTGCAGTACCTCGACCGTCATACCGGTGGCGGCCAGCTGCGCGGCGTTGTCGCGGCCCCAGTCGGCAAGCTTCGCCGCCAGCTCCGGGCCAAGCTCGTCGTCAAGCGTGCTGCCGTCGGTGCGCATTGCCGCCTGGGCCATCTGCAAGGCCAGCTGCGGCGAGGCCAGCTCGTCCGGCGCGACCTCGAACACCAGCTTCTCGGCGTCGGCGAAGGCCATGTCGACGTCGCGCGACAACGGATAATCGGTGGGAAGCAGCAGGTGGAAGGAGCCGAGCAGGTACAGCGAGTTGTCCTTGTCGGACACCTTCCACAGCAGCGGCACCGGAGCCGTCGTTCCGGCAGTCGCCGCGGCGGTCGGTTGCGCGCTGGCCGGTGGCGCGGCCATGGCGAAGGCGCTGGCGCCAATGAGCAGGGTCGCGGCAACGGCGCCGGCAAGCAGGGACCCGCGGGCCCCGTGGGTATTGAACATGGAGGTCCTTTTCTGGGTGGTGGACGCCGCATTGCGGCGGCCAGGTGCGTGCCCGTGCACGTCAGGCGCCCGGCTTCGCATAGGCCTTTTCGCCCGCGGTCAACGCGAGGTCGAGCCGGTTTTCCGGCGGCGGCAGCGGGCAGGTGGCGAAATCCGTGAAGGCACAGGGCGGATTGTAGGCGCGGTTGAAATTGAGCATGACCCGGCCATCCGCTTCCGGCGGCGACGTATCCAGATAACGGCCGGCGCCGTAGCTGGCGTGGCCATTGGTGCGGTCGGCAAGGACCAGGAACAGGCCGCCGTCCTCGCCAGCGATGGCTTCAAGCCTGTAGTCGGTGCCGTCCCTGCTGAACTCCACCGCGCCCGGATTGGGCAGCAGGTCGATCCCGCCGACGATGTTGGCGATTTCGATGGTGCGCCCGGCGGGATGCGGCTCGAAGCGCGCCTCGACCAGCCAGTCCGCATCCACCGGCCAGTATTCCAGTTCGCCGAAGCCCGTGCGCCCGCGCGCCTCCGCGTGCTTGACGCGCAGCGCGCGACGTTCACCGCGCGTGATCAGTGAAAGCCTGCCCTTGCCGTCATCGAACTGCAGCTCCGTCGGTTCCGGATCGAGGGCGTCGCGCAGCTCGATGCGGCCTGTGACCGGCGCATCGCCCACGGCGACCGCCACGCCCCGCTCCGGCGTGAAGTACACCCGGCCGCCCTCCTGCTGCACCAGGCCGAGCTTCGCCGGGCCGTGGCCCAGGCGGATGCCGCTGGTGGCGCTGTTGCCGATGTAGTGCGCGCGCAGCTCCAGCCAGTGCAAGCCGACCAGGCTGGTCCAGCCGTCTTCGGCCAGCAGGCCTTCGCGTCGCTCGCTGCGCCATTCGGCCTCGGCCGCGGTCAGTGCCGGACTGGTCTGGGGTACGTCGGTGGCCTGGTGGTCGCCACCGGCCGGTGGCGCATCGGAACCACAGCCCGCCAGCGCGACGGCGAACAGGAGCCAGGCCGCGGCGGCGGCAAGCGATGTGTGTCTGGTCATCAACGTCCCCTCATGAACCAACGGTCGATATCGGCGAGCGAAAAGCGTGTCCACGTCGGGCGACCGTGGTTGCATTGTCCGGAGCGTTCAGTGGCTTCCATGTCGCGCAGCAGCGCGTTCATTTCAGCGATGGTCAGGCGCCGGTGCGCGCGCACCGCGCCGTGGCAGGCCATGGTTGAAAGCAGCTCGTCACGGGCGGCGCGCACGCGGCGGCTCTCGCCATGTTCGCGCAGATCGGCGAGCACGTCGCGCAGCAGGGCCTCGGTATCGCCGCTCGCAAGCAGGGCAGGCACGCCGCGCAGCAGCAGCGACTGCGGGCCGGTGCGCGAGACTTCGAAGCCGAGCTCGGCCAGGGTCGCGGCCTCGCGTTCGGCGATGTCGGCCTCGCGCTCGCTCACCGCCACCGCCTGCGGCACCAGCAGCGGCTGCAGGCGCAGGCCGGCGCCATCGTGCGCGGTCTTGAGCTTCTCGTAACCGATGCGCTCATGGGCGGCGTGCATGTCGACCACGACCATGCCGTCGGCGGCTTCGGCCAGGATGAAGATGCCGTGCAGCTGTGCGACGGCGAAGCCGAGCGGCGGGACGCCGTCCTCGCCGGTCTCGGGCAGCGGGCCCTGCGTGCCCGGCTGCGGCGCCCAGGCCAGGCCGCCCACGCCGCCGGCCGCGCTTGCGCTGCCGGCGCCCGCATCGCCACCGGCAACCGTGGCTGCCGCGCCATAGAGCAGCGCATAGGCGTCGCGTGCCTCGTCCACGCGCAGCGACAGGTTGGACTGGCCGGCAGCGCGCGCGGCCAGCTCGCGCCCGACCACAGCCTGGGTGCTGACCGCCGCCACCAGCGGCGCGTTACCCGCGCGGGTTGCCGCAAGCGCTTCATGCAACGTGCGATAGACGAAATCGTGGACCATGCGCGAATCGCGGAAACGCACTTCATGCTTGGCCGGGTGCACGTTCACGTCCACCCGCGCCGGATCCAGCTCCAGGAACAGCACGTAGGCCGGCTGGCGGCCGTGGAACAGCACGTCGGCATACGCCTGCTTCACCGCGTGCGCGACGCTGCGGTCGCGGACCGCGCGGCCGTTGACGTAGAGGTACTGCTGGTCGGCGCTGGCGCGCGAGTAGGTCGGTTGCGCGATCCAGCCGTGCAGGCGCAGCGCGGGCGCGTCGCCGCGGCTGTCGTCGCCTGGGCGCGGGCCGACCGCGTGCTCGACCCGCAATGCGGCCTGCGCAAACGCCTCGCCCAGGGTCTCGACCAGGCGCCCGGCGCCTTCATCGAACGCGAGCCCCTCGCCGCCGCCGCGATAGCGCCGCGACGGACGGCCGTTGTGCGTGACCCGCAGCTCGACGTCCGGGCGCGCCAGGGCCAGCGAGCGCAGCCATTCCTCGATGTGGCCCAGCTCCGTGCGCTCGGCGCGCAGGAACTTGCGCCGCGCCGGCACGTTGTAGAACAGGTCGCGGATCTCGACCGTGGTGCCCTGCGGATGCGCCTTGGGCAGCACCTCGCCCACGCGTCCGCCCTCGACCTGCAGGCTGGCACCGTGCCCGTCGCCATCGCGGCGCGAAGTGATGCTGAAGCGGCTGACCGATGCGATCGACGGCAGCGCCTCGCCGCGGAAGCCGAGCGTGGCCACGACCTCCAGGTCGTCGAGCGAGGCGATCTTGCTGGTGGCATGCCGCGACACCGCCAGCGGCAGCTGCTCCGGCGCGATGCCACCGCCGTCGTCGCGGATCCGCATCAGGCGCACGCCGCCTTCCTCGAGGTCGATGTCGACGCGCCGCGCGCCGGCGTCGAGCGCGTTCTCGACCAGCTCCTTGACCACCGACGCCGGGCGTTCGATGACTTCGCCGGCGGCGATCTGGTTGACGAGGGTGTCGGGAAGCTGGCGGATGCTCAAGAGGTCGCGGGCACCGGCCGCTGTGCGTCCGGCTGATAGGGGCCAGACCCGATGATAAGCGAGCTTGCCGCCCTCAGCGGCTGCCGCCGCTCGCGACCGGAACGCCATCCGCGGATGCGCGCATCGCAAACAGCGTGCCCGGCGGTGGCTGGCTGGTGAAATAGGTCTTGACCCCGTCCAGCACCGCGCGCGCGACGTTGCCCTGGAAGGTCGGGTCGATCAGGCGCTTCTCTTCCTCCGGATTGGAAAGGAAGGCGGCTTCCACCAGCATCGAAGGCATGTCCGAGGTACGCAGCACCGCGAAGTTGGCGCGCTCGATGTGCGGCTTATGGTTGTTGCCGATGCGCTTGAGGCCCGCGAGGATGTGGTTGCCGGCGTCTTCCGAGGCCTTCATCTGCCCGCTCTGGGTGAGGTCGAGCAGGACGTTGGTGAGCATGCTGTCGGAGGTCGCGACCTTGCCGCCGCCGATCAGGTCGGCCGCGTTTTCCTTGTCGGCCAGCCAGCGGGCGCGCTGCGAGGACGCGCCCTTGAGCGACAGCACGTACACCGACGAGCCCTTGGCGCTGCGGTTCTCGGCGGCATCGGCGTGCAGCGAGATGAACATGTCGGCGCCGGCGGCGCGCGCCAGCTGCGCGCGGCGGTTGAGCGGGATGAAGACGTCGGCGTCGCGCACCAGGTGCGCCTTCAGGCCGGGCGTGGCGTTGACCTGGCGCGCGAGTTCGCGGGCGATGGCGAGGTTGATGTCCTTCTCGCGCTTGCCGGTCGGGCCGACGGCGCCGGGATCCTGGCCTCCGTGGCCGGCATCGATGGAGATCACCAGCGGACGCGTCGCACCGCTGGCCGCGGCCTGCGCGGCGTTGGTGCTGGACGGCCGGGAGGCGGCCGGCGCCGCGGCCTCGCGCTTGACGGGCGCGGGCACGCCGGTGGCAATCGTGGTCGGCACCGCCTGCCGCGGCGACGGATCGCTCGATGGCTGTGGCCGCTGCGGGGATGCCGTGGACGGGGCCGCGGGCGCCGGGGCGCCGGCGGCGGGAAGGTTCGCGATCAGCCGCGACGTGGCATCGGCGGACGCGCGTGCCGGATCGGGGGCCGGACCGTTCGTGGCGGCCGTGGCCACCCCGGCGCCGGACTGGGTAGCGGCCGCGATCCGCGCGATCGGATCGTTCGTGGCCGGCGCCCCAGCCGTGGGAGCGCGGGCACTTGCTGCCGGGGCCACAGGCGCGGAGCCGTGGTCGCCGGGCCATTCAAGCACCAGCCGGGCGCCGTCGGGGCCGGCTTCGAACCGCGGAGCAAGGGCGACCACCGGCATCGCCAGGTCGAATACCACCCGGGTGGTTCCGGGCGCCGGCTCTCCAGTACGCACCGCCTTGACCACGCCCGCGCCGGCCGGGGCACCGGCGCGAAGCGCCAGCCGGCTGCTTGGAAAATCCACGACCAGGCGATCGGGCCCTGAGAGCGCAATCAGCTTGTAGTCCGCCTCGGCGTCAAGCTTGAGCTCGGCGCGCGTGCCCGTAGGCCCGGCAGTCAGCCGCACGTCATTGATTTCGGACGCTTTGGCGAAATTCCAGAGCAGCGCAGCCAGGAGGGCCGCGCCGAGCAGGAATTGCTGCAGATGGATGCCCCGGACGCGCATGGCCGTAGTCAAGCATCACTTCGGCAGGTTTGCAACAGGTTTTCCCTTAGGAATCCGGGACCTGCCCGCCCTTCCTACGGGTTGGGTTCAGGAAGCCCCTGCAAACGACCCCGTTGGGCCAGGGCGGCCAGCCACGCTTCGCCCGCCGCGCCGCGGAATGCCAGCCTGCAGCTTCGACCCTCTCCATCCACCCCGAGGTGGACCTCGAGGTCGGCCGCCGGCAGGGCACCCAGGCCCCGCTCCGGCCATTCAACCAGCCACAGCCGCGCGTCGGCGTCGTCCAGGCCCAGGAATTCGAGTTCGCCGGCATCGCCGATGCGGTACAGGTCCAGGTGCAGGGCTTCGCCACCGGTCGCCAGCGGATAGCGTTCGACCAGGGTGTAGGTGGGACTGCGCACCGGGCCGGTCACGCCCAGTGCGCGCAGCCAGGCGCGGGCCAGGGTGGACTTGCCTGCGCCGAGATCTCCGTGGAGGTGCACCACGGACAGGACCGGCTGCGTGCCGGCGAGTGCTTCGGCCAGCAACGCGGTCGCCTCGGCACCGGGCAGGAACATGCTGCGTTCGCGGGCGTCCATCAGCCCTGCCCCACGTCGCGCAGGGACGCGATGAGGTCGCTGGGCAGCAGCCCGCGGGCGCCACCGGCTGCCGCTGCATGATCACCGGCCACGGCGTGCAGCAGCGCGCCGGCGACCGCGGCTTCGATGGCCGGAAGGCCCTGGGCGCGCAGCGCTGCAATGATTCCGGTGAGCGCATCGCCCATGCCACCCACGGCCATGCCGGGATTGCCCGCGTCGATGATCCAGACCCGGCCGTCCGGCGCAGCCACCACGCTGCCGGCGCCCTTGAGCACCACCACGCAGCCATGGCGCGCGCACAGTGCGTGCGCCGCGGCGATGCGGTCGCGTCCGACCGCTACCACCGTGCAGCCGAGCAGGCGCGCGGCCTCGCCGGGATGCGGCGTCAGCACTGCGTCGGCAGGCACGCTGCGCGGCTCGCTTGCGATGAGGTTCAAGGCATCGGCATCGATCACCAGCGCGCCGGCGCCGGCGATCGCGGCATCCAGTAGGCCCGTGGCCCACTCGTCGCGACCCAGCCCGGGGCCTATCGCGCAGACGTCGGCCGCGGCCAGCAGTGGCCCAAGCGCAGCCGGCTCTTCGAGCGCATGCGCCATCGCCTCGGGCGTGCGCGCCAGCAGCGGCGCCACATGGGCCGTGCGCGTGGCGACGGTGGCCAGGCCGGCGCCCGCCCGCAGCGCCGCGCCTGCCGCAAGCAGCATCGCGCCACCCATTCCGTGGTTGCCACCGACCAGCAGCGCGTGGCCCGAGCGTCCCTTGTGCGCGGTGCGGACGCGCCGCGGCAGCAGTGCCCCCAGTGCGCCTGCGCGCAGCCGCCACGCCGCCGGCCGCACGCCGTCGAACGCGGCATGCGGAATGTCGAGCGGCGCCATGGCCAGGCTGCCCACGTGGTCGAGGGCCGCACCCGTCGCCAGTCCCGCGTGGTCGCCGAGGAACTGCAGGGTACGGCTCGCGCGCACAGCGATGCCGGGCACGCTTCCGCAGGACGCGTCCACGCCCGACGGCACGTCGAGCGCGAGCACCTCCGTGACACTCGCGGCGATCGCAGCGATCAGCGCGGTGCAGGCAATGTCGGCGCGGCCGTCGAAACCGATGCCGAACATCGCATCGACCACGACGTCGCAGCCCGGTGGGAGCGCCTCCGCCACGTCCACGGCACCGCCCGCATCGAGGAATTCGGCCGCCGCGCGCTTGGCCAGCGCGCTGCGTGGCACCTGGCCACCGGCGTGCAGCACGCGCACGTCGCGCCCTGACTCGAGCGCGTGCCTCGCCAGCACATAGCCGTCGCCCCCGTTGTTGCCCGGGCCGCAGACGACCACGATCCGCAGCGCCTGCGGCCAGTGTTCAAGCAGGAAACGCCAGGCCGCGGCGCCGGCGCGCTGCATCAGCGCGAAATCGTCGCCGGCAAGCAGGGCGATCGCCTGCGCTTCGATCCGGCGCATGCCTGCAATGTCGTACAGCGGCGTGGCGGCGTCGGTTCGGGAGGCGTGCATGGCCCGGATTCTATACTTGGCGCGCCATGTCCCGGCTTCCCGCCAGCGCTGCGATCACGCCCGACCCCGCCGCGCTTGCCGCGCGGGTCCGCGCCCTGGTGCACGAGGCCGGCTTCCAGCGCTGCGGCATCACCGGCATCGACCTCGGCGATGACGAAGGCCACCTGCGCGACTGGCTCGCGCGCGGCTTCCACGGCTCGATGGACTGGATGGCGCGCCACGGCAGCAAGCGCTCGCGGCCGCAGGAACTGGTGCCGGGGACGATCAGCGTGCTGTCGGTGGGCCTGGACTACGGCCGCCGCGACGACGTCGAGGCCTGGGCGACCCTGGCCGACGGCGAGCGCGCCTACGTCGCCCGCTACGCGCTGGGCCGCGATTACCACAAGCTGATGCGCAATCGCCTGCAGAAGCTGGCCGACCGCATCGCCGCGGAGATCGGGCCGTTCGGCCATCGCGTGTTCGTCGATTCGGCGCCGGTGCTGGAACGCGCGCTGGCGCGCAACGCCGGCCTCGGCTGGATCGGCAAGCACACCTGCCTGATCGACCGCGACGGCGGCTCCTGGTTCTTCCTCGGCGAGCTCTACCTCGACATCGCCCTGCCCCCCGACCCGCCGGCGACGCCGCACTGCGGCAGCTGCCGGCGCTGCATCGATGTCTGCCCGACGCAGGCGATCCTGGGGCCGAACGTGCTGGATGCGCGGCGCTGCATCAGCTACCTCACCATCGAGCACGAAGGCCCGATCGACGAGGAGCTGCGCCCGCTGATGGGCAACCGCATCTTCGGCTGCGACGACTGCCAACTGGTCTGCCCCTGGAACAAGTTCGCCCGCCGCCACGACGAACCCGACTTCCGCGCCCGCAACGACCTGGACACCGCCAGCCTTGCCGAACTGTTCGCGTGGGAGGAGGACGAATTCCTGCGCCGCACCGAAGGCACCGCGCTGCGCCGTAGCGGGCATGCGCGTTGGCTGCGCAATATCGCCATCGCGCTGGGCAATGCACCGGCCACGCCGGACGTGCTGCACGCGCTTGAAACGCGCCGCGAACACCCCGACCCCGTCATCCGCGAACACGTTGCCTGGGCCCTGGCGCGACACGCCGCCCGCTGAACACCCCGCCCCTTTCGTAGGAGCAGCGAGGCGCGACCCAAGGGATTCAGCGGTGCGCGCGGATCTCTTCAAGCAGCGCCCGCGTCACAGCATCACCCGCCTCGCGCTCGCCGCGCACCGCGGGCAGCAGCTCGCCGGCGATGCGCTTGCCAAGCTCCACGCCCCACTGGTCGAAGGCGTTGATGCCCCACAGCACCGACTGCGCGTAGACGCTGTGCTCGTACATCGCCAGCAGCGCGCCGAGCGAATGCGGCGTGAGTTCGTCGAGCAGGAACAGCGTCGACGGCCGGTTGCCGGGATACGCCTTCTGCGGATCATCGGCCGCATGCCCGTTGCCCAGCGCCTCGGCCTGCGCCAGCAGGTTGGCGAGCAGCGCATCGTGGTTGCCCGCATGCGCATGCGCCGGCCGCACCACGCCGATGAAATCGGCCGGCACCACGTCGGTGCCCTGGTGCAGGGCCTGGAAAAAACTGTGCTGGGCGCCGGTGCCGGCGCCACCCCAGACCACCGGCACGGTCGCCACGCCGGGCGCGCGGCCGTCGCTGCGCACCGACTTGCCCAGGCTTTCCATCACCAGCTGCTGCAGGTAGGCCGGCAGGTGCGCCAGGCGCTGGTCGTAGGGAAGCACGGCCTGCGTGGGCAGGCCGAGCGCGTTGCGGTTCCAGACCGCCACCAGCGCGTGGTGGATCGGCAGGTTGGCTTCCAGCGGCGCTTCGACGGCGTGCGCGTCCATCTCGGCGGCGCCGGCAAGCAGGGCCTCGAACCCGCCCATGCCCACCGCCAGCGCGATCGAGAACCCGACCGCCGACCACAGCGAATAGCGCCCGCCGACCCAATCCCACATCGGCAGCACGCGCTCCGGCGCCACGCCGAAGGCCTCGGCCGCGGCCACGTTGGCGCTGACCGCGTACAGGTGCTCGCCCCCGCCCAGCCAGTCACGGACGACCTCGCCGTTGAGCAGCGTCTCCTGGGTACCGAAGCTCTTGGACACCAGGATCGCCGCGGTGCGCGCCGGATCCAGGCCGCGCAGTGTGTGCTGCACCTCGCTGCCATCGACGTTGCTGACGAAGTGCAGGCGGAAGCGGCCGTCGTTGAAATCCTTCAGCGCATCCACCACCAGCCGCGGGCCAAGATCCGAACCACCGATGCCGATGTTGACGATGTCGGTGACGCCGGATTCGCGCAGCGACGCGACCAGGCCCGCCATGCGTTCCCGCGCGGCCAGCGCATCGGCGTGCGCGCGCTGCGCAACCTCGCCGCGACCGATGTCCGAACGCAGCGCCGTATGCAGCGCGGGCCGGCCCTCGGAAACGTTTACCTCGGCACCATCGACCAGGGCGCGCAGCGCCAGCGACAGGCGCACATGCCCGGCGAGTTCGCCGAGGGTGGCCAGGGTCGGCCCATCCAGACGCTGGCGCGCGAAGCTCGCGTACACCGGTCCCACGCGCAGCGCCATCGCCTGCGCACGCGCGGGATCGGCTGCGACCAGGTCGGGGATGCGCGAGCCGGCAAGACGCTCGGCGTGGTCGAGGAACTGCCGGACCAGCGCTTCGCCGGCCAAGGCGTCAGGCCGCCTGCGCCGGGATAGCGTCGTTGGTGTGCGTCATCCGGTTCTCACGATCGACGTACACCAGGCTGGGCTTGAACGCGGCGGCCTCGGCCTCGTCGCAGGCGCCATAGGCGCAGACGATGACCAGGTCACCCGGTTCGGCCTGGTGGGCGGCGGCGCCGTTGACGGAGATGATGCCGCTGCCTTCTTCGGCGCGGATCGCATAGGTCGCGAAGCGCTTGCCATTGTTGATGTTGTAGATCTCGATGCGCTCGTATTCGCGGATGCCCGAGAGGTCGAGCAGGCGGCCGTCGATCGCGCAGGAGCCTTCGTAATGCAGCTCGGCGTGGGTGACGGTGGCGCGGTGGATCTTGGCTTTGAGGAGGGTCAGGAGCATGGTTGGGGACCGCGATCTGCCGGGAAATCGGCGTCAGCCTTCGATTCTACAAGATGGCGGGTTTTGCTCTTGTCCGGGACGACTGCTGCCGTGGACTGGTTCAGGGTTCCGGGTGGGTTGCAGGGCGGACGCTTCGCAGGCGTGTCAGGGACCTGGGCTTGGCGGGGGCGGAGGATGGGCGGGTACTCCGCCGGCGTCGCGGTGAAGCTGCTCCTGATTGCCGGCGGAATACCCGCCCACCCTCCGCTGCCATCGGCGCAGTGGGGTGGTGGAACGAGCAGGAGCGTCGCGCCTTTGATTTTCCGGCGGCCCGCGGGAAGGCGCTGCAAGGCGGGTCGGGGGGTGCGCAGTGGGCATAAAGGCCCGCGCAGCGGGACAGCCCACGGAGTAGCCACCGGCCCGCCGTACCGCGCGCCTTTGGCGAGACGTCGCGTCATGTGGGGGTCGCAGCTGTAGCTGCTCCTACAGAGGCGGGGGCGCGGTGGGTCGGGCCGGGAATTCGAGGTTGTCGATCAGGCGGGTGCGGCCGAGGCGGGCGGCGATAAGGGCGACGCGGCGGCCGTCGTCGGCATCGCCCGGCGCATCGGGTTCGACCAGCAGCGGCGTGCGCACCACGGCGTAGTCGACTTCGAAACCGGCGGCCTGCAGTCGTGTGACGGCCTCGGCTTCCGCGGCGCGCCGGTCGGCGCCGCCCTGCACCGCCGCGCGCATCGCCAGCAGGGCGCGGTGGATTTCAGGAGCCAGCGCGCGCTCGGTGGGCGACAGATATTGGTTGCGCGAGCTCTGCGCCAGGCCATCGTCGTCGCGCACGATCTCGGCGCCCAGCACCTCCACCGGGAACGCGAGGTCGTCGACCATGTGCCGGATCACCGCCAACTGCTGGTAGTCCTTGCGGCCGAACACCGCGACGTCGGGCTGCACCTGGTTGAACAGCCGCGCCACCACGGTGCACACGCCGTCGAAGTGCCCCGGGCGATGCGCGCCGTCGAGCACGCCGGTGATCCCGGGCACCTGCACGCGCACCGCGCGCGCCGTGCCCAGCGGGTACATCTCCGCAAGCTGCGGCAGCCAGACGAGGTCGCAGCCGGCGCCATCGAGGCCGGCGACGTCGGCATCGGGCGTGCGCGGATAGCGCTCGTAGTCTTCACCGGGACCGAACTGGGTGGGATTGACGAAGACGCTGGCGACCACGCGGTCGGCATGCACACGCGCCAGGCGCACGAGGCTGTAGTGGCCTTCGTGCAGGTTGCCCATGGTCGGGACCAGGGCCACGCGCAGGCCGTCGCGCTTCCAGGCGGCGATGCGTGCGCTCAGCGCGCCGAGCGCGCGCGCGACTTCGATCGCCGCGCTCATGCGTAGGAGTGCGCCGCGTCGGGGAAGCTGCCGTCGCGCACGGCGGCCACGAACGCCTCCGCGGCGCCGGCCACCGAGCCGCCTTCGGCCAGGAAATCCTTCACGAACTTCGGGCGCCGGTGGCCGGAATCGAGGCCGAGCATGTCGTGCATCACCAGCACTTGGCCATCGCAGTCGGCACCCGCGCCGATGCCGATGGTGGGCACCGCGCTGTCTCGGGTGATGGCGGCCGCCAGCGCTGCGGGCACGCCCTCCAGCACGATCAGCGCGGCGCCGGCTTCGGCCACTTCGCGCGCTTCGGCGCGCAGGCGCCCGGCAGCGGCCTCTTCGCGCCCCTGGACCTTGAAGCCGCCGAAGCGCAGCACCGACTGCGGCGTCAGGCCGAGGTGGGCGCAGACCGGCATCTCGCGCTCGGCCAGGAAGCGGATCACGTCGAGCTTGGGACCAGCGCCCTCCAGCTTCACCATCTGCGCGCCTGCCTGGAGCATCCGGGTGGATGCGTCCAGCGCGCGTTCGGGCGTGGCGTCGGCCTGGAACGGCAGGTCGGACACCAGCAGCGCATGGCTCAGCGCGCGGGCAACGCAAGCGGTGTGATAAGTGATGTCGTCGACGGTCACCGGCAGCGTCGAAGCGCGGCCCTGCACCACCATGCCCAGTGAATCACCGATCAGGATCAGGTCGACGCCCGCGGCGTCGAACACGCGCGCGAAACCGGCGTCGTAGGCGGTCAGCATGGCGAGCTTGCGGCCCGCTGCGCGCGCCTCTGCGAGGCCGGGCACGGTCATCGGCCGGCGGTCCTGGTTCTTGGCCATCGAGTATCGCGTCCGTGGTTGGGGGGGAGGCACCCCAATCTTACGCCGCGTGGTGGCGTGAGGGCTCAGACGGCTGCGATGCCACTGGCGTCGATGCCCGCGAGCAGCGCGTCGGCGCGGCCGAGCCCGGGAACCACGACGTCGGGCGCGACCTCGGCCAGCGGCACCAGCACGAAGGCGCGCACGTGCAGCAGCGGATGCGGCACCACCAGTCCCGGTTCGTCCACCACCGCGTCGCCATGCAGCAACAGGTCAAGGTCGAGCGTGCGCGGCCCCCAGCGGCTGCCGTCTGCGGCGCGCTCGCGGCCATGGTCGCGTTCGATCGACAACAGTGCGTCGAGCAGCTCGCGCGGCCTGAGCGTGGTCTCCAGCGCGGCGACCGCGTTGATGAAATCGGGCTGCGCCTCCACGCCCCAGGCCGGCGTGCGGTAGAGGCGCGAGGTGCGCAGCAGGCGAGTGGCCGACAGCCCATCGAGCGCGGCCAGCGCCGAGCGCAGGGTGGCGGCCACCTCGCCCATGTTGCCGCCCAGGCCGATGAAGGCCCGGACCGGCGCACTCATCCCGTGGTCACGGGCCGTCGGCGACGGCGGCGGCGGGGCGTGCGCTGGGCGTCGTCGCCGTCGCCCTCCACGTCGTCCAGCGGGCTGTGGGCGATGGCCATGTCGGGATCAAGCTGGGCCTCGCGCCAGAAGGCGATGTCCTCGGCGTGTTCGTCGGAACCGGCCTGGCGCACCTGCAGGAAGTCGAAGGCGGCGCGGAAGCGCGGGTGCGCGATCATGCGCATCACCCGTTTGCGCTGGCGCAGGCCGAAGCGCGACTGCAGCAGCCAGATCTCCTGCATCGGCAGCGAGAACCGGCGCGGGACCGCAATGGTGGCCAGCTCGTGCACGGTGACCCGGTCGGCGGCGCGGCGCTGGGCGTCGGCCGGCGGCACGTCCTGCGCCTGCAGCGTCATCAGCGTGCGGCAATAGGCGGGCCACATCAGCAGTGCGAACAGGAACGCAGGCGACACCGGCTCGTCGGCGGCCACGCGCGCGTCGGTACCGCGCAGGCCCTCCAGCACGACGGCGCGCAGCGCACCGCTGCGGTTCGCCTCCATCGCCGCCCCCGCCTCGGGGAACATCGCCTTCAGCAGGCCGTGGCGCTCCAGGCCCTCGAAGCTGGCCACCCCGTGCCCGGAGAGGAACAGCTTCAGGGTTTCCTCGAACAGGCGCGCGGGCGCGGCCTCGGAGAGCAGCGGCGCCAGCGCGCGGATCGGTGCCGCGGTGGCCGGGTCGATGTCGAAGTCGAGCTTGGCCGCCAGGCGCACCGCGCGCAGCATGCGCACGGGATCTTCGCGGTAGCGGGTTTCGGGGTCGCCGATGAGCTTGAGCACGCGGTTCTGCACGTCCTCGAAGCCGCCCAGGTAGTCGCGCACCGAGAAGTCGTCGATCGTGTAATACAGCGCGTTGGCGGTGAAGTCGCGGCGCACGGCGTCGTCCTCGACCGTGCCGTAGACGTTGTCACGCAGCAGTCGCCCGCCCTCGTGGGTCTCGCGGTCACCGCTGCCGTCGTCGACGTTGGCGCGGAAGGTCGCGACCTCGATGATCTCGCGCCCGAAGACCACGTGCGCCAGCCGGAACCGGCGCCCGATCAGGCGGCAGTTGCGGAACAGCGCTTTGACCTCTTCGGGCGTGGCGCTGGTGGCGACGTCGAAGTCCTTGGGGCTGCCGCCGACAAGCAGGTCGCGGACCGCGCCACCGACCAGGTAGGCCTCGTGGCCGCCTTCGCGCAGCCGATAGAGGACGCGCAGCGCGCTGGCGCTGATGTCCTTGCGGGAGATGGTGTGCTGGTCGCGCGGGATCGTCCGCAGGACCGGTGTAACGGAAGGGATATCGTTGGGCATCGGGGAAAAAGTACCTGCGCTGGTTGCCCAGTGGCAGCCTGTGCTTGCTATACTAGCAAGCCGCATACAGCCTTGGCTTGTCGCGGGACCGGTCGTCCAGCCGGTGCCGTCCCGAAAGGGCGGCGAATGCACCACTGCTCCCTTCGTCTAGAGGCCCAGGACGTGGCCCTCTCAAGGCTAAAACACGGGTTCGAATCCCGTAGGGAGCACCATATTCATCAGGGCCCGCACCGGCAACGGTCGCGGGCCCTGTTTTTATGCGTGGGCGCTACAATATGCGGCCTCCACAGCCAGCATCGCGAACCATGCCCTTCGTCGTCACCGAGAACTGCATCAAGTGCAAGTACACCGACTGCGTCGAAGTGTGCCCGGTGGACTGTTTCCACGAAGGTCCGAACTACCTGGTGATCGATCCCGACGAGTGCATCGACTGCACTTTGTGCGAGCCCGAATGCCCGATCGGCGCGATCTACGCCGAGGATGACGTTCCCGCCGGCCAGGAGGGCTTCGTGGCCCTGAACGCCGAGTTGTCCAAGGAATGGCCGGTGATCACCACCCGCCAGGACCCGCTGCCGGACGCCGAGGAGTGGGACGGCAAGCCCAACAAGCTGCCGCTGCTGGAGCGCTGACGCGCGATCCGCTTCCGGACCGCGCGCCCCGCCACTGCCCGCGGAAGGCTTACTGCTCCAGGCCCGCGCGCAGGGCTTCGATCACGCGCACCGCGTCCTCGCCGGCCGCCGGCAGGCCGCGCGGATCGACCGCCGACACATAGGTGCCCGCTTCGACCTGGGTCACGCGCACCAGGAACTTGGTGTCGCCGGCGTCGATGTCGTAGGTGCCCAGCAGCTGCGCCTTGCTGACCACGGTCACGCCCTCGATGCCGCCGAGCAGCGACTCGATGCGCTCGAACGCGTCGTCGCGCGCGAGCTGGACGGTGAAGCCGTTGGTCGAGCCCTGCGCGGCCGGTGCCGCCGGCGCTGCGGACGACATGTCCGACCGGGTCACGCTGGTGGTTCCGGTATCCGGAACGGCCATCGCCGAGCTGGTGTCGGGGCGATCGAGATCGGGCGGCACCTCGAGCGGCCGGTCCTGCGGCGCGGCTGCGTAAAGCGCGTTGTCCTTGCGGAACCAGCTGCAGCCGGCGGTGGCGACCAGGGTCGCGACAAGGGCGACCGCAATGGCCGGACGAAGCATGGAACGGGAAGGCTGCATTGCTGTCTCCTGGGAAAACGGTTCAGGCCGCGATGGCTTCGCGGCAGGTCTGTTCAAGCGCATCGAGGCCGGCGGCAAGGTCGTCCGCGGCCGCAGCGTACGCCGCCGAAAGCGGCAGCAGCGGCAGGCGGATGCCATCGCCGTCACCGAAGCCGCGCCGCGCCAGCAGGGCCTTGACCGGGATCGGGTTGGATTCGACGCCGCAGAATTCGATCAATCCCCGGATCTTCGCACCCAGGGTCGCGCAACCGCCGGCATCGCCGCCCCGCGCAAGGTCGCACAGGCGGCGGAAGGCCGCGGGTGCCACGTTCGACGCAACCGAGACCAGGCCATCGGCGCCGGCCAGCATCGCGCGCGCCGCGCTGCCATCGTCGCCACTCAGAATCGAAAAGCCCGGCCCCGCCAGCGGCAGCAGCGCGCGCATGCGTGCTTCGTCGGCGACGGCCTCCTTGATCCCGATGATGGCCTTGTGGGTGGCCAGCTGGGCGACCGTGTCCGGCTGCATGTCGCAGCCGGTGCGCGGCGGCACGTTGTACAGGATGACCGGCAGCGCGCCGTCGTCGGCGACCGCGCGGTAGTGAGCGACCAGGCCCGCTGGCGTCGGCCGCACGTAGGGCGGCGTGACCACCAGCGCCGCGTCGGCGCCGCAGGCGGCGGCAAGACGGGTGCGTTCGACGGTATGCGCGGTGCCCGAGTGGCCGGTGCCGGCAATGACCGGCACGCGGCCGGCCACGCGCTCCACGGCCGCCCGCAGCAGGACTTCGTATTCAGCGCCGGTGAGCGCGGCGGCCTCGCCGGTGGAGCCGGCGACCACCAGGGCCTGGGTGCCGCCCGCAAGCTGGGCGTCGACCAGCCGCAGCCATGCGTCGGTATCGAGTCCACCGGCGGCCCTGAAAGGCGTCGCCAGCGCGGTGATGCTGCCGGAAAGATGCAAGCTGGACCTGCGTTGGGAAGCCGTGCGGGAGGCTGCGCGACGGGGCGCGCAGCAGGGTGATCTTACTTGCGGCGTCGAAGCACGGGCAAGTATGCTGGCTGCAGCCTCAAGGGCGGCCGCTTGGCCCGTCCAGGCGCGAATGGCAGCCAGTCTCCCGGCGCCCCGCACTGCCACCCCCGTGGACTCCGATTTGACCGACACCGATACAACCCGGCCCGCGCCGACCGAGAACCACCTGCTCATCAACGCCTATACGACGCATCCGCGCTCGCCGCTGCTGGCGGTATCGCGGCGGATCGCCGACAGCGGCTGCAACCTGGTCGACACGCGCCTGTCCACCGTCGGCCGCGACGTCTCGGTCACGGCGCTGGCCACCGGCTCCTGGGACGCAGTGGCGAAGCTCGAAGCCATGCTCTCGCGCCTGGAGCGCGAAGAGGGCCTGAAGCTGGTGTGGTACCGCACCGGCGCCAAGCCCGTGCAGTCCAACCTGCTGCCCTACATCGTCGAAGTGGTGGCGTCGGACAAGCCCGGCATCCTCTACCAGCTGGCCGATTTCTTCGACCGCCAGAGCATCACCATCGAAAGCCTGCACTGCTCGCGCTACCGCGCCATGCAGACAGGCGCCGACATGTTCTCGGCCCAGGTCACCATCGGCGTGCCCGCGGACATGCACATCGCGGTGCTGCGCGACGATTTCCTCGAATTCTGCGACCACCTCAACCTCGACGCGATCATGGACCCGATGAAGTTCTGAGCGCGCAGGAATGGCAATGAACGAAGGCGACAAGCTGGACCGCACCACCCTCGTGCTCCCGCTGCAGCTGTCAGGCGGGCAAAGCGCGACGCTGGCCGATCATGCCGGCCGCTGGCTGGTGCTGTACTTCTATCCCAAGGACTCCACGCCCGGCTGCACCACCGAGGGCCTGGACTTCAACGCCCTGCTGCCGGAACTCGAAGCGCTGGATGCGACCGTGCTGGGCGTCTCCCGCGACTCGGTGAAGTCGCACGACAACTTCTGCGCGAAGCAGGGTTTCCGGTTCCCGCTGGTCAGCGACGCCGACGAGGCCCTGTGCCGCGCGTTCGACGTGATCAAAGAGAAGAACATGTACGGCCGCAAGGTGATGGGCATCGAGCGCAGCACCTTCCTGATCGACCCCGAGGGACGCATCGCTCGCGCATGGCGCAAGGTGCGCGTCCCGGGGCATGCCGATGCCGTGTTCGAGGCGCTGAAGGAAGCCCGCGCCCGGTGAACCACCGCTGCGCCCCCGCCCATCGCCGCCCCGCCATGCGGGCCGCGGCGGTCCGCGCGTGCGCCACATTTGCACTCCCCCCCTGCCACGCCACTCCGGACGGACGAACACCCTGATGAACCACGGCAAGCGGATCTACGTACTCGATACCAACGTGCTGATGCACGACCCGACTGCACTGTTCAAGTTCGAGGAGCACGATGTCTACCTGCCGATGCAGGTGATCGAAGAGCTCGACAACGGCAAGAAGGGCACTACCGAAGCCAACCGCAACGCGCGCCAGGTCAGCCGCTTCATCAACGAACTGATCGAGGCCCACGGTGCCGACCACATCGCGTCCGGACTGAAACTGGAGCGCCCCGGCGGCCTGCAGCTGCGCGGCACCGGCGCCAGCGGCGTGCTGCGCTTCCAGACCACCGTACCGAAGGAGGACAAGACCTCGTTCGGCGCCGTGGCCCCGGACAACCGCATCCTCGGCGCCATCCTCGACCTGAAGCGCGAGGACGGCAGCGACCCCGTGGTGTTCGTCTCCAAGGACATCAACCTCCGCATCAAGGCGGCCATCGCCGGCATCCCCAGCGAGGACTACGAGAACGACCGCGCGCTGGACGATTTCAGCCTGCTCTACACCGGCGCCACCGCCCTGCCCGAGGACTTCTGGCAGCGCCACGGCAAGGACCTCAAGTCCTGGACCGACAAGGGCCGTACCTGGTACGAACTGCGCCATACCGAAGACGACGACTGGCATCCCAACCAGTACCTCTACCTGCCGGGCGACGAAAACGCGGAGTTCCGCGTGGCGTCGGTCGAAGGCGACCGCGCGGTGCTGCAGATCGTCGACGACTACCGCAGCCACCAGCACGCCGTCTGGGGCATCGTCGCGCGCAACCGCGAGCAGAACTTCGCGATGAACGCGCTGATGGATCCCGAGATCGATTTCGTCACCCTGCTCGGCACCGCCGGCACCGGCAAGACCCTGCTGGCCCTGGCCGCGGGCCTGGCGCAGACCATGGACGCCCAGCGCTACCGCGAGATCATCATGACCCGCGCCACCATCAGCGTGGGCGAGGACATCGGCTTCCTGCCCGGCACCGAAGAAGAAAAGATGACGCCCTGGATGGGCGCGCTGACCGACAACCTCGAAGTGCTGCTGCCCAGCAACAAGGAAGGCGGCAGCTGGGGCCGCGCCGCCACCAACGACCTGCTGGCGTCGCGCATCAAGATCCGCTCCCTGAACTTCATGCGCGGCCGCACGCTCCTCGACCGCTGGCTGATCCTGGACGAGGCGCAGAACCTCACGCCCAAACAGATGAAGACGCTGATCACCCGCGCCGGCCCCGGCACCAAGATCGTCTGCCTGGGCAACGTCGAGCAGATCGACACGCCTTACCTCACCGAAACCACCTCCGGCCTGACCTACGCCGTCGATCGCTTCAAGCACTGGGCCCACAGCGCGCACGTGACCCTGCGGCGCGGCGAACGTTCGCGCCTGGCGGATTACGCGTCCGAGGTGCTTTAAGAGCCTTTGGGTCGTGTGGGCTTGGGTCGTGGGGGCGGAGGTGTGTGGGTACTCCGCTGCCATCGACACTGCAGGCTGGGGGTGAACGGCAAGGGCAAAGGCAAGAACAACGGCAACAGCAACTGCGAGCCTTCGCTTGGACAATGACCTTGTGGGAGCGGCTATAGCGGCTTCCACAACAGCCACCGCCGCGCCTGCGAAGGCGTATCCATGGCGGATTGATGGGAGTACCCATCGACCCGGCACCCCGCCGCGCACCGCGTGCCGCAGCTGTTGCCCGGTTGCCTGCGCCTTTGCGCGCGCCGCCCTCGCCCTCAAGCCGGCCATCACTCGTCGACGACAGGCTCCACCGCGTCACGCCGGGCCTCGATGTAAAGCAACGCCTCCGACAGAGTCTTGAAGTAGCTGCCCGGATCATCCCGGCCCACGATGTCGGCACGCACCAGCTTGCGCAACACGGCCATGTTGGCGCCGTTGAGCAGCACTCGCACCCCGCGCGCGCGCAGGCTTGCGATGGAGGACTCCAGCCTCTTGAGGCCCGTCGCATCGATGAACGGAACCCGCTCCAGGCGCAGCGCCACGTAGCGCGGTGGCGCCTCGCGTGACCATGACAGCGCGCGTTCGAGCGAATCGACTGAGCCAAAGAAGAACGGCCCGTCGATGGAATACACAGCCACGTCCTTCGGCAATGTCGAGAGCCCGGCCTCTTCCAGCTCCTGGCGCAGGCTGGCCTGCTGGTGTTCGACCACCTCCACCGACGCGCTCATCCGGCGCATGAACTGCATCATCGCCAGGATCACGCCGATGTTCACCGCCACCACCAGGTCCGTCAGGATGGTGAGCGCGAACGTGATCAGCAGGATCGCGACGTCCGCGCGCGGCGCCTGGCGCACCATCCGGATGAAGCGCGGCGCCTCGCTCATGTTCCAGGCCACCACGAACAGGATCGCCGCCAGCGCCGCCAGCGGCACCTTGCCCGCATAGGGCGCGATCACCAGCAGGATCAGCACCAGCACGATCGCATGCACCACGCCCGCGATCGGCGCATTGCCACCGTTGCGGATGTTGGTCGCCGTGCGCGCGATGGCACCGGTCGCCGCGATGCCGCCGAACAGCGGCGAGATGATGTTGGCGATGCCCTGCCCCACCAGCTCCTGGTTGGAGTCATGCTTCGTGCCGGCCATGCCGTCGGCGACCACGGCCGAGAGCAGCGACTCGATCGCGCCCAGCATGGCGATGGTGAACGCCGAAGGCAGCAGCAACATGATGGTGTCGAAGCTGATCGAGGGCACCGCGAACTCCGGCAACGAGCGCGGGATCGCGCCGAAGGTCGATTCGATGGTGGCCACGCCCGGCAGCCCGAACGCCGCGACCACCGCGGTCGCCGCGACCATCGCCAGCAGCGGCCCCGGCACGCGCGAAAGCCCGGGGATGCGCGGCCCGGACAATGCCAGGGCCAGGCTGCCCAGCCCAAGTAGCGCGGTGGGCCAGTGCAGCTGCGTGAACGACTGCAGCATCTGCCAGGCCTTCATGTAGAACGGCCCCTCGCCCGCCGTCGGCAGGCCGAAGAAGTACTGCCACTGCCCCACCCAGATGATGACCGCGATGCCGGCGGTGAAACCCACGATCACCGGGTCCGGGATGAAGCGAATCACCGAGCCCAGCCGCGCCAGGCCCATCGCCACCAGGATGACGCCGGCCATCAGCGTCGCCACCAGCAGCCCGCTCACGCCGAACTGCGCGACGACGCCGGCGAGGATGACGATGAAGGCGCCCGTGGGACCGGCGATCTGTACCCGCGAACCGCCGAACAGCGACACCGCGATGCCGGCGATGATCGCCGTGTACAGGCCCTGCTCCGGCTTCACGCCCGAGGCGATTGCGAAGGCCATCGCCAGCGGTAGCGCGACCACGCCGACGATCAGGCCAGCGGTGACGTTGCGCATCCAGTTGTCGCGGCGGAACAGGCCGGCGCGCTTGGCTTCAAGCAGCGCGATCATGCGCCGCCCGCCTGGCCCGGGCACCGACGCCCGCCCCCGGGCAGGGCCTTGGCGGCCCGATTCCATGCAACTCCACTCATTCGCCTGGCCCTGTCGAGGACATGCATTCTGATATGTGAAACATCACAATACCCGACCATGACCAGGCCCATCTCAGCACTGACCATCGCCGGTTCCGACTCCGGCGGCGGCGCCGGCATCCAGGCCGACCTCAAGGCCTTCGCCGCCCACGGCGTCCACGGCTTGTCGGCGATCACCGCACTCACCGCGCAGCACACGCGCGGGGTGACCGCGGTGCACGTACCGCCGGTGGAATTCCTGCGCGCGCAGATCGATGCCTGCTTCGATGATTTCGACGTTGGCGCGGTGAAGCTGGGAATGCTGGCTTCGGCCGAGGTGATCCACGCCGTGGCGGATGCGCTCGAGGTCCATCGCCCGCGGTGGCTGGTACTCGACCCGGTGATGGTGGCGACCTCGGGTGCGCGCCTGCTCGAGGCCGATGCGCTTGAGGCCATGCGCACGCGGCTGCTGCCGATGGCCGACCTGCTCACCCCCAACATCCCCGAGGCCGAGCTGCTGCTGGGACACGCCATCGCCGACGGACCGGCGGCGGACGCGGCGCTTGCCGCACTGCGTGCCCTGGGCGCGGACGCGGTGCTGCTGAAGGGCGGGCATCTCGACGAGGGCGACACCGTCGTCGACCGCTTCGCCGACGGCAGCGCGTGCACCGGACACCGCGGGCCGCGGCTGGTGGTCGATGGCCACGGCACCGGCTGCACGCTGGCATCGGCGATCACCGCCAACCTCTGCCTTGGCCGCGATCTTCCCGATGCCGTCGGCCACGGCATCGGCTACGTGCGCGACGCCTTGCGCAAGGGCATGCGGCCCGGCCGCAGCGACGTGCTGGTCCTCGGGCACTTCGACGCGCGCCCCGGGGCATGACGCCGGGAACCGCGGCGGGCGCAGGGCATGTCGCGACGCGGGCGCTCGCGATTGAAGCCGCGGACGGCCACCGGTTCGAACTGCTGGCCTGCGCCACCGACCGGCCTCGACGCAGCCTGCTCTGGCTGCCGGCGCTCGGCGTCGCCGCGCGCCACTACCTGCCGCTGGCCGAGGCGCTGGCACGGCACGGAATCGCCGTGTTCGTGCACGAGTGGCGCGGACACGGCAGCAGCAACCTGCGCGCCGGCCGCCAGGTGGACTGGGGCTATCGCGAACTGCTGTCCCTCGACATCCCCGACAGCGAAGACGCGATCACCGCCGCCCTGCCCGGCCTTCCACGCGTCATCGGCGGCCACAGCCTGGGCGGACAGCTCGGTGCCTGCCGCCTGGCGCTGGCGCCCGCCACGTACGCGGCGCTGTGGCTGGCCGGCTGCGGCGCGCCGTACTGGCGGGCGTTCCCCCTGCCGCAGCGCCTGTGGCTGCCGCTGGCCTACCGCGTGCTGCCGTGGCTTGCCGATCGCGCCGGCAGCCTTCCGGGGCGGCGCCTTGGCTTCGGCGGCAACGAAGCGCGGGGGCTCATGCGCGACTGGAGCGCGACTGCGACCAGCGGCCGCTATGCCGCGAGCGGGCTGGGCAACCTGGAGCCGGCGATGGCCGCGGTGCGCGTGGACATCCGCGCGGCCCTGTTCGCACGCGACTGGCTTGCGCCTGCGTCGTCGCTCGACTGCCTGTTGTCGAAACTGCCGAGGTCACCGTCGGCGCGCGCGGTGTTCGACGATGACGCCCTCGGGGTGGCCTCCGACCACTTCGCCTGGATGAAGTCGCCTGCCCGCGTGGCTAGGTGGCTGCAGGAGCCGGGCCCGGGCGGGCTGACCGTTCAGGACGCTCCGTCGGCCGGCGGCTCCACCGCCCCGGCGGGCTCGTAGCCACGCGGATTGCGCGACTGCCAGCGCCACGCATCCCGGCACATCGCCTCGATCCCGTGTTCGGCGCGCCAGCCGAGCAGCTCCTGCGCAAGCGAAGGATCCGCATAGACCTCGGCCACGTCGCCGGGGCGGCGGGCGACGATCTCGAAGGGCACCGCGTGCCCCGATGCCTCTTCGAAGGCCCGGACCAGTTCCAGCACGCTGGTGCCGCGCCCGGTGCCGAGGTTGATGTTGGCGCTGCGACCCTCGCGCACCAGGAATTCAAGCGCGTCTGCATGGGCGCGGGCCAGGTCGACCACGTGGATGTAATCACGCACGCCGGTGCCGTCCACGGTCGGCCAGTCGCCGCCGAACACCGCGAGCCGCTCCCGCTGCTGCACGGCCACCTGGCAGACATAGGGCATGAGGTTGTTGGGCACGCCACCGGGCGCTTCACCGATCAGGCCCGAGGCGTGCGCTCCCACCGGATTGAAGTAGCGCAGGTTGACGGCGTGGAAGCCCGGGTCGCTGGCGCAGAGGTCGCCGATCAGCTGCTCCATGACCAGCTTCGTGCGCCCGTAGGGATTGGTGACCTGCAGCGGCGCGTCCTCGCGCACGGGCACCGAGGCCGGGTCGCCGTACACGGTGGCCGACGAGCTGAAGACCAGCCTGTGGACCCCGTGGCCGCGCATGGCCTGCAGCAGGTGGATGGTGCCGCCGATGTTGTTGTCGAAGTAGTCCAGCGGGCGCTCGCAGGACTCGCCCACGGCCTTGAGCGCCGCGAAGTGGATCACCGCGTCGAAGCGTTCCCCCGCGAACAGCGCGTCTACCGCGGCGCGGTCGCGCAGGTCCACCCGGCGCAGTGCGGGTGGCTGGCCCAGGAGCGTGGCCAGGCGTTCGAGCACGCGCGGCGAGCTGTTGCTGAAGTTGTCCGCGACCACGAAGTCATGACCGCGAGCGGCCAGTTCGATGCAGGCATGGCTGCCGATGTAGCCGGCGCCGCCGGTGACCAGGATGCGCATTGGATCGTCCCCCTTGGAATCTGCGTCGAAAGCGTACGCGAATGCCCGGCGCCAGCGGAAACCCAGGCATCGCGGTGTCCAGGCGGGCGGGTGGAACGCCTGCGCTCCGCCGCAACCGCCAAACAGTGAACTGCGTCACCTATTCATGCCTTGCCACTTGTTCTCGATCTGGTATTCAGCCTGAATTCCAGCTGCGTGAGAGCCGCGCCGACCACCCGCGGTTGGCGGCAACGGCCGAGTGCATTCCCCCGATCCCTTCCTGGATACGCCACGATGACAGTCCCGCCCCGCCCGCCAAGCCCCCCGGCTTGCTTATCGCGCTTATCCACCTTTTTCCGATTACCCCGCACCACCCCTGTTTCCACGTCCCGGCTCATTGTTCTGCTGCTCGCCGCCGGCACGCTCGCCGCCTGCAGCCCCGGCTCCCGGCAGCCCCCCGCGGCCGAAACCGCCCCGGCCATCGCGTCATCGACCTCCGGCCCGGCCCGCGCCGCCGGCCAGGCAGTATCCCCGCCGCCGCCCGCCGCCGCGTTCGCTTCCACCCCCGTCCAGAACCCCGTCCTCTTCGTCACCCAGGTGCCGACCGACGGCGACGTGTTCGCATCGCGCCTGTCCACCTTCGCCAACCACATGACCGGCATGACGTCGGTGCCCCGCGGTGGCGGCCTGCTGATCCGCTATCCCGACGGCAGCCTGCGCGACCTGACCCGCGAAGCGGGTTTCGGCATGGATGGCCGCCAGGGTGCCAACGCCATCGCCGTCCGCGAGCCGACCGTGCACTGGTCGGGCACGAAGGCGATCTTCAGCATGCTGGTCGGCGCGCCCACGCAGCAGTACGGCGCCACCACCGGGCGCTGGCAGATGTACGAGGTCAGCGGCCTGGGCCAGGGTCTGGTGGCAAGCATCACCAAAGTCGCGAACCAGCCCGCCTACAACAACGTTTCGCCGCTGTACGGCTCGGACGACAGCATCCTCTTCACCTCCGACCGGCCCCGCGATGGCTCGGCGCACCTGTATCCGCAGCTCGATGAATACGAAAGCACGCCGATCGTCACCGGCCTCTTCCGGCTTGATCCCGCCAGCGGCGCCGTGCGCATCCTCAACCACGCGCCCAGCGGGGCCTTCAGCCCCGTCATCGACAGCTATGGCCGCATCGTCTTCACCCGCTGGGACCACCTGCAGCGCGACCAGCAGCAGGACGCCGGTACCTCCGGCTCGTTCGACTACGCCAGCGAAGCCACGGGCGCGCCTTCGGTCGGCACCCGGACGGATGTCTTCCCCGAGGCGCGGCTGGGGATGGACAGTCCCTACGGCCCGGTCGGCAATTACCACAGCAACATCTTCATGCCCTGGCAGGTCAACCAGGACGGCAGCTTCGAACAGACGCTCAACCACGTCGGCCGGCACGAAATCAGCTTCGGCTTCCTCGGCCGCTCCTTCGCCGGCGATCCGTCGCTGTCCGACAACACCGACACGTCGCTGATCGCCAACCGCAAGTTCATCAGCCAGTACGGCGGCCTGTTCCATCTCCGCGAGGACCCGACGCAGCCGGGGATCTATTACGGAATCAACACCGCCGAATTCGGGAGCCTGACGACCCATCAGATCATCCGCATGAGCGGCGCTCCGCACCTCAACCCGGAACAGATGGTGATCACCGATGCATCGCCCGCGCCGACCGGCGCCGGCCTGAGCGGTGGTCGCTTCCGCAACCCGCTGCCGATGACCAGCGGGCACATGGTCGCAAGCCACACGCCCAGCGCCAACGCCGGCCCGGGCATCGAGCTCCGCCTGCGCCAGGTGGTGGGTACGCCGGGTACGCTGGCCGCGGGCCCCGCGCTGACGCCCGGGATCGTCAAGTCGGTGTCCTGGTGGACACCCGACAGCCTGCGGTCCTTCGAGGGCGCGCTGTGGGAAATCGAACCCGTCGAGGTGGTCGCACGCCCGCGCCCGCCCTACACCTCCGAAGCGGCGCTGCAGACGCCGGAACGCGCGCTGTTCGCGTCCGAAGGCGTGGACGAGGGCGCTTTCCGCAGCTGGCTGCGGGCCAACGACCTTGCGATCATCGTCACCCGCAACCAGACCAGCCGCGACCGGAGCGACCGCCAGCAGCCCTACAACCTGCGCGTCCCCGGCGGCACGCAGACGGTGGCCAACGACGGCATCGTCTACGACATCGCCCACTTCCAGGTCCTGCAGGGCAACCTGGTGCGTGCGTACCGGGACTCCACGTCCGGGCGGCGCGTGCTCGCACAGCCGATCGACACGGGCGCCAATCCCGGCAATCCGCTGGGGCCGGATGGCAGCGTCCGCATCGAGGCCGATGGCTCGACCGCCGCCTTCGTGCCCGCCAACCGCGCGCTGACCTGGCAGACGGTGGATCCCAACGGCGTGCCGGTCGTGCGCGAGCGCGTGTGGATCACCATGCAGCCCGGCGAGATCCGCACCTGTGGCGGATGCCACGGCGAGAACACGCGCAACCAGGCCGGCCAGGCGGAACCGGCCAACGCGCCGACGGCCCTGAGGACCCTGCTGCGGCACTGGAAGCAGCGCGGCGCCCAGCCGGCACCGCGCGACGGATCGGCACCGCTGCTCCCGCCGGCCCCTTAGCACGCGGACGCGCGGCGGCGTGGTGACCGCCGGCGGCGTGGTGACCGCAGGCGGCGGGCTTTGCCGTTGTATCTGGCAACCCGCCACACGTGGAAACCCCGCCGATGACCGCGCTCCGCATGATCGCCACACTCGCGCTTGCCGCCCTGATGGGCGCATGCGCGTCGTCCCGCGGCATCACCGATGTCCCACCCGACCAGCCCCAGGCCGCCGTCGGTGAGTATCTGATCGGCGTCGACGACATCGTCCAGGTGACCGTGTGGCGCAACCCCGAGCTGGGGATCACGGTCCCGGTGCGCCCGGACGGCCGGATCTCCGTGCCGCTGGTCGGCGACGTGGTCGCCGGCGGGCTGGCACCCGCCGCCGTGGCGGCCGACATCCAGGACAAGCTCTCGGCCTTCGTGCGCGACCCGCAGGTGGCGGTGATCCTCACCGACCTGCGCAGCCACGAATACCTCTCGCGCGTCCGCGTCACCGGTGCCGTGCGCCAGCCGGTCTCGATCCCCTTCCGCCAGGGCATGACCGTGCTTGACGCGGTGCTCGCGGCCGGCGGCGTCAACGAGTTCGCGGCCTCCGACCGCGCCGCGCTGTACCGCCGCACCGGCGACGACTCCACCACGACCTACGCCGTGCGCCTGGACCGGATCCTCGACCGCGGCGACCTGGCCAGCAACCACCGCGTGGCACCCGGCGACGTGATCACCATTCCCGAGCGCGCATTCTGATGGCGTCCCACGCACTGGCCGCACCCCGGCGCCCCGGTGGCCCGCCCTCCAGCGTTCCCGACCTGGCACCCACCGAACTGCTCCCGATCCTGCTGCGCGAGGCGCGGGCGCGGATCATGCTGCTGGTCTCGATCTTCACCGCGATCGCGCTGCTGACCCTGGTCGTCGGCCTGTTCGTGATCCCGCGCAACTACACCTCTTCGGTGACGATCCTGGCCCAGGACAGCGACATCATCCAGCCGCTGCTGGAAGGGCGGGCGGTTCCCACCGGCGTGTCCGACCGCGCCGGCATGGCGCGCCAGATCATCTACGGCCGCAAGGTGCTGGGCGAAGCCCTGGCGGTTGGCGGCTGGCTCCAGGGCGATCCCTCGCCGATCGAGCAGGACCGGCTGATGGAGGACATCCGCAACCGCACGCTGATCGAGAGTCCGCGGCCCGAGCTGGTGCAGATCAGCTATCGCGATCGGGACCCCGAGCGCGCCTTTGCGCTCGCGGCGACCTTCGGCGACATGTTCATGAAGGAGGCCGCTGCAGCCAAGCAGCGCGAAAGCCGCGAGGCCTACGAGTTCATCGACAGCCAGGTGCAGGGATACCACGCCAAGCTTTCGAGCGCCGAGGGCAACCTGCAGGACTACCAGTCGCGCAACGTCGACGCCCAGCCGGGAAGCGCCGCCGACTCCACCACCCGGATCGGTGCACTGCGCACCCAGCTCGAGCAGACGCGCATGGCCCTGCTCGAGCAGGAGTCGCGCGAATCGTCGATCGCCGCCCAGCTGTCGGGAGAGTCTGCGGTGACTGCGGTGCAGACGCGCGAGAACCTTTACCGCACGCGCCTGATCGAGCTCCAGTCCGAACGCGACCGGCTGCTGCTGGCGTACACCGAGCAGCACCCGGACGTGCTGCGCCTGAGCCACCAGATCGACGACATCACCCGAATGCTCGCCGACGAGCGGGACCGCCGCGAGGCGCCCGGCGCGGCCGGCACGCTGTCCGATGAAGCCCAGGCCAATCCGCTCTACCAGGAGCTGCGCAGCCAGCTGTCGCAGGCCCGCCGGGAGACCGCAGCCACCCGTTCGCGGCTGCAGATCGCGCAATCGCTGCTCGACGACGAACTCGACCGCAGCCGGCGGATCGCGGCGTCGGAAGGCGCGCTGGCCGAGTTGACCCGCGACTACGAGGTCAACCGCGAGATCTACCAGGACCTGCTGCGCCGGCGCGAGAACGCGCGTGTCTCGATGGGCCTCGACCAGGAAAACCGCGGCCTCACGCTGCGCATCCAGGACCCGGCGATCATGCCGCTGCGGCCTTCAGGCCTGCGCTTCATGCACATCGCGGCGGTCGGCCTGCTGATCGCCATCGCGTTGCCGCTGATGCTGGTGTTCGCGGTCGCCCGCTTCGACCCGCGCGTGCGCTCGCAGCACCTCATCGTCAAGCATGCCAGCCTGCCGCTGCTGACCACCGTGCCGGCCTACCCGACGCCGGGCGAACGCCGCCGCGAATACTTCTCCGTGGCCTTCGCCATCGCCATGCTCGGCTCGGTGGCGCTGGTCTATGTCCTCACCTACGCATACAGGGTCGTGGCCGCATGAACTCCGCATCGATGATCGAACCGCAGCGCGGCGCGCATGCCCTGGCCGAAGCCGTCGGCACGCCACCGAAGGAGGCCTCGCGCAGCCTGGCCCGCGTCCAGCCGCAGCCGTTTTCGCCGCGCGCGCTCGAAGAGCGCCGGCTGATCCACCGCCAGGACTCCGTGCGCGTCCAGGCCGACGCCTTCCGCGACCTGCGCACGCGCCTGCTCAACCTGCGCGGCAACCAGAACTTCATCACCCTGGTGGCGCCGGTGGCGCACAACTGCGGCGGCAGCTTCGTGGCACGCAATCTCGCGCTGGCGTTCGCCTTCGACGAAGCCAAGACCGCGCTGCTGGTCGATTGCGACGCCCTGCACCCGAGCCAGCACATCGCGCTGGCCGCGGGCAGCGACAACTGCGGGCTGATGGACTACCTCGGCGGCGGCATCGACGACCTCGACGACATCCAGTACTCCACCGGGATCCCGCGCCTGCAGCTGATCCCCAACGGCAGCGTGCGCGAGATCGCCGGCGAGTATTTCACCTCGGCGCGCGCGCGGACGATGATCGACTCGCTACGACAGGCAGATCCCAACCGCTACATCATCCTGGACGCGCCGTCGGCGCTGAATTCGCCCGACGCCCGCATCCTCTCCGACCTTGCCGACGTGGTGGTGCTGGTGACCGGCTACGGCAAGGCCACGCTGGAGGCGATCGAGAAGGCCGCCGCCAACTTCGACCCGGCCAAGCTCGCGGGCATCGTGTTCAACGACAACCATTGACCCGCCATTCGGGAAGAACCGCCATGGGAACGTCCAGCTTCCGGGTTTCGCTGATCGCCGCCGCGGTGGCCGCGGCGGTGTCGCTCGTCGCGCCGCCCTCCGCGCGGGCGGCGCGCATCGACTACGTGGTCGACGCGGGCGTCGAGCACGACGACAACGTCCGCGTGTCCGCCGTCGATGCCGACGCCCAGCGGATCCTGCGCGCGGGCCTAGGCGTCCTGGTGACCCAGGAAGGCTCCACGCTGCAGGCCGTGGTGGCCGGCCGCGCCGACTACCGGGAATTCGACGGCGGCATCGACGACGGCGTCGAGGGCATGCTTTCGGCCTACCTCAACTGGGTCATCATCCCCGACCGCCTGAGCTTCACGGTCCAGGACGAGCTCGAACTCCAGGCGGTCGACCGCTTCGCCGCCGATTCACCCGACAACAGGCAGCAGGTCAACGTGCTCTCGCTGGGGCCGAACTTCCTGTTCAACGTCGGGCGCACGCTGCAGGGACGCGTGGAGGCACGCTACATCGACTCCGATGCCGAGATCACCGACGAGTTCAACTCGAACCGGGTCGGCGCCGCGCTGCGCCTGACCAAGGCCCTGGACGAAGGCAGCGACCTGGGCTTCAACGCGCAGTGGACCGATGTCGACTACGACTACGACCTCGCCGCGCGCGACCACGAGCGCACCGACGTCTACGCCAGCTACGTGCGCACCCGGGCCAACATCGATTACACCGTCGACGCCGGCTACTCGCGACTCGACTACGACGACGGCGACCGCCGCAACGGCCCCCTGCTCCGCGTCGAGGCCGGCTGGCGCCCGAGCGAACGCAGCCGCCTGTCGCTGATGCTGCTCAACCAGTTCTCCGATGCGGCCGACGCGGCCCTGTTCGACGGTGTCACCGGCAGGCCCGAGGCCTCGGTGCCCGGAAGCGTGCTGGTCGATGGCCGCACCGTCATCCCCTCGGCCTACCGCGAGCAACGCCTCGCGCTGGCCTGGGACCACGCCGGTGATCGCGTCGGCTGGCGGCTCGAACCCTACATCCAGCGCCTGCGCTACATGGATGCGCTCGCGCCCGACGAAGAGGCGCGGGGCGTGTTCGCCGGCGCGGACTACCGCATCAGCCCGACGATGACCCTCTCCGGCTGGGCCAGCGCCGAACGCACCGAATACCGGCCCCTTGGTGCCAGCGACGACACCCGCCGTGCCGGCCTCGCGCTCGAAAAGCGCTGGACGCGCCACTGGAGCACCTCGCTCAGCTACTACCGCTACGAGCGCGACAGCGAAGTGTTCGACAACGAAGTGCGGCAGAACGTCTGGTACCTCTGGATGTCGTACCGGAACCGCCCGCTGTGAGCACGCTTGCCACGGTCCGCCACTGGGCGCGGACCTCAGCCCACCCCGCCGCCGCCGCCGCGCGGCGGACGCGCGGCCTTGCCCGCGGACTGACGCTGCCCGCGCCGCGCATCCTGGTCCTTCCCTACCTCTGGCTGTTCCTCGGCGTGCGCGGGCTGCTGTTCTTCCTGCGCCGCGTCTTCGTGGCCGAGCCGCTGTTCAAGGCCTACTGCAGCCGCGTCGGCCGCGGCGTGACCACCGGCATCCACGTGCCATGGGTCCAGGGCGCCGGCGACCTCGTGGTCGGCGACCACGTCCGCATCAGCGGGAAGATCTCGATCAGCTACGCCGCAAGCTTCACCAGCCGGCCGCGCCTGGAAATCGGCGACCACTCCGACATCGCCCACGACACGCGATTCGTGGTCGGGCGCGAGATCCGCCTGGGTCGCCACGTGCAGGTTGCCGGCGGCGTGACCTTCCGCGACTCCGGCGGCCACCCCACCGATCCCGAGCGCCGCCGCCTGGGCAGCGCCCCCGATCCCGACGACGTGAAACCGGTGGTGGTCCACGACCATGCCTGGATCGGCTCGGGCGTGCTGGTGATGCCGGGCACCGAGATCGGCGAAGGCGCGATCGTGTCCGCGCACGCGGTGGTCTCGGGAAAGATCGCGCCCTACAGCATCGTCGCCGGCAATCCGGCGCGGCGCATCGGCATGGTCCAGCAGCCCGGCACGGCCGCCGCCGCCCCGGCCGCAGTACCAGCTACCGCACCGGCAACCGCCTGACAGGCTTCAGACCAACGCCTCCGCGGCGTCGGGATGGCCGAGGAAGTCACGCGGGCTGGCGCTGCGCCCGTAGGCACCGGACTGGAACACCACCACCAGGTCGCCCGGCTCCGCGACGCCCAGCTCCATCCGGTCGCCAAGCAGGTCCAGCGGGGTGCACAGCGGGCCGACCACGCTGGCGGTCTCGAAGGCGCCGGGGCGGCCGTTGACCGCCACCGGGTAGTTGCGGCGCATGACCTGCCCGAAGTTGCCCGATGCCGCCAGGTGGTGGTGCATGCCGCCGTCGACCACCAGGAACACCTGGCCGCGCGATATCTTGCGATCGACCACGCGCGACACGTACAGGCCCGAATCTCCCACCAGGTAGCGGCCGAGTTCGATCACCAGGTGCGCGCCCGGGGCGTCGTCGCGAAGACGCGCGGCCAGGCCGGCCAGGTTTTCGGCCACCGGACCGACATCCAGCACCGACTCGTTCGCGGCATAGGGGATCCCGAAGCCGCCCCCGAGGTTCAGGCTGCGCAGCGGTGCCGGCAGCAGGCCGGCCCACTCCATGGCCAGGTCATAGCTGCGCGACTGCGCCTCGACGATGGCCGCGTGGCGCAGGTTCTGCGAGCCGGCGAACATGTGGAAGCCCTCGAAGGCCAGGCCCGCCGCGGCGATCGCGCGCAGAGCGGCGGGAACCTCCTCGGCATCGATGCCGAACTGCCGCGCGCCGCCGGTCATCTTCATGCCGGAGGCCTTGAGTTCGAACGGCAGGTTGACGCGCAGCGCCACGCGCGCAGGCGTGCCGGTGGCCGCGGCGGCACGCGCCAGGATGTCGATCTCACGGAAGGACTCGACATTGACCAGCACGCCGGCCGCCTGGGCCTGGGCGAGCTCGGCGTCGGACTTGCCCGGGCCCGCGAAGGACACCTGCACGGGATCCGCGCCGGCATCCAGGGCCACGCGGAGTTCGCCGGCCGATGCGACGTCGATCCCGTCGGCCAGGCGCGCCATGTGGCCGACCAGCGCCGGCATCGGGTTGGCCTTCATCGCGTAGTGCACGCGGACGCTGTCCGGCAGGGCCGCGCGCAGGGCGTGCATTCTGTCGGCGATGCGCCCGCGGTCATAGAGGTAGCAGGGCGTGCGGCCGACCTCGGCCACCACCCGCGACAGCGGCCGGCCGCCGACCATCAGTTCACCGGCGGCGTCGACGGGCCAGGAAGGCGTGCCCGGGCGGGCGTGTTCGTTGTTCAAGTCGTACGGTCCCGTGTTGCCTGCAGGCGACGGTGGAAGTCCACCAGCTGCAGGATGTTGTTACGCCACTGGTGGCGCTCGGCCACGCGCCGGCGGGCATTGCCGCCCACGCGCGCGAGGTCTTCGGGCGCGCGGCTGCGCGCGATGACGGCGTCGACCGCCGCGTCGAGGTTCCCGGCCGGGAACATCCAACCGGTCGTGCCCTCGTCCAGCACCTCGCGGATCGGCTCGAAGTCCGGCGCCACCGGTGGCACGGCGCAGGCCATGAACTCGAACAGCTTCACCGGGGAGGTGTAGTCGCCGGCACTCGGCAGGATCGCCATGTCCATCGCCGACAGCAGCCCGGGCACCTCGTCGTGGGCGACGCGGCCGGTCAGCACGACCTGCCGCGACAGCCCGCGTTCCTCCACGAAGGCGCGCAGCGCGGGATACGTCGCGCCGTCGCCGACCAGCAGCAGCTTCAGGCCGGGCGCAGATGCGAGGCGACCGGCGATCCGGTGCACAAAGGCATCGATGGCGTGCCAGGGCACGAACGCACCGAGGTAGCCGCAGACCACGCTGCCTTCCAGTCCCAGGCGCTCGCGCGCCTGCGAGCGCTGCTCCGCGGTGAACGAGAACTTCGCGATGTCGGCCGCGTTCGGCGTGACGATCGCCGGGGCCATGTCCGGATGCGCCGCGCGCGCGCGGTCGCGGAACACGCTGGACACGAAGACCAGGCCGTCGGCGTCGCGGAAGGCGCGGCGTTCGATCGCCATGGCCAGGCGGCGCAGCGACAGCGGGCGCACGCGCTCGACGATGGCCGAGTCGTTGACTTCCAGGATGATCGGGACGCCGCTGCGCCGCGCCAGCCAGATCGTGGCGTACATGAACAGCGAATAGCGCTCGTAGATGAAGTCGACGTCGGGGTTGCGCCGGAGCCAGCCGCGCACGCGCCAGCCGGCCACCAGGTTGTAGGCGAGCTCGACGAGCTCGAACACCGGCTCGGGCAGCCCGGTCACCAGCTTCATCCACGGCCGGGCCTGCCGCGTCGGTGACATCGCCCCGGGCGAAGCATAGGGATCCGCGCCGGGCAGCGAGACCACGTCCACGTCCACGCCTTCGCGGCGCAGCGCATCGGTGATGCCACGGATATGCACGCCCTCCACCGCCTTGCCCTGGGTGCGATGGTGGTAAAGCACCTTGCGCACGCTTGCCGCCGCGTTGACCGCGTCCATGGCCTCAGGCCTCCTGCGTGGATGGCGTCATCGCCAGGGCTTCGCCGAGGGGGACCCCGAGGGTCCCGCGCTGCGCAAGCCCGGCGCCGATGCGCTCGGCCGTGGCGCGCATGCCCGATCGGCGCACGTCGATCGAATGCAGCATGTGCTCCGTGCTCGACAGCCTGCGCTTGTATTCCTGGTCGCCGGCGAGGAAATCGAAGGCCGACTCGCCGGCCGCCGCGGCCTGCTCGACCGCGGCGTACAGCGAGGCGATGCCCGGCCGGTCATGGCGCTGCAGCAGACCGTAGTTCATCCCCGCGTTGTAGTAGTAGACATTGCCCTGCCAGCCGAGGTTGTAGAGATAGCCGACCAGCGCGTCGCCGGCGGTCACGCGGACGATGCGCGCGAAGCCATCGTCGCTGGAACGCTCGATCAGCGTGCGGTGGAAGCGGCGGAAGAACGGGCTCGCGAAGCAGCCGCCGGCCCCGCGGGACTGCCAGTGCTGCGTGTGGAGTTGCTCGAAGGCGTCGAACCAGTCCAGCGCAACGCGCACGTCCGCCGCCGTTTCGGCGCGCAGGGGCCCCAGGGACTCGTAGGCGCGCAGGGACTGTCGCAGCGAGCCGCGCACCTTGCGACCAAGCACTTCGAGATAGCCACCGGGCGCGTCGCGCACGGCTGCGAGGTCGACCTGGTAGCAGGGCCGCGAGCGCACGCTGGTCGCCTGCATGTCCTGCGGCAGCGCCGCGGCGATGGCCTCGCCTTGCGCCGAGGTGGAGATGCGCAGGCGACGCCAGTCCCGCGGCAGCAGGTCGAGTGCATCGAACAGTGAACGCCACGCGGCCGGCAGCCACCCGGGCCTGGCCAGCAGGCCTGCGTACTCGATGGTGATCTCGTCGATCCCGGCATCCCCGGTCTCCTGGAGATGCCACGAACGCCGCCCCAGCCAGCGCGCGCCGCCCTGCTCCGGAGCGTCCACCAGCAGCGCCAGCGCAGCCACGCCACCATGCGCGTCGCGTGCACGGAACACCATCGGCCGGATCCCGGCAGGCAGGTGCTCCAGCCATGTGGACACCCAT
This sequence comes from Luteimonas sp. A537, assembly GCF_054052065.1. NCBI lineage: Bacteria > Pseudomonadati > Pseudomonadota > Gammaproteobacteria > Lysobacterales > Lysobacteraceae > Luteimonas > Luteimonas renzhihongae. The sequence continues at coordinate 17,121 of NZ_JBSVRH010000004.1, read as the reverse complement.
TGCCAGCTTGCGAACGGCGAACAGGCAGCGACGTCCTGCAGTGCGATCCAGTCCGTGGCGAGGTCCGGACAACGCTCAAGCGGCAGCAGTTCACCGCGCAGCACGGCGTCCCTGCTCCAGTCGCCCGGCATCGACGCCTCGGGCTTGGCTTCATTGATCGGCATCGTTCAACCGTCCTGGTCGATATAGGTCAGATGTGGCGGCGGCGGATTGGCGTCCAGCGCCGGGTCGATCCAGCGTACGACCACCTGCTGGCCACCGCGGCTCTTGAAGCCGGACGCACGCCAGGGCGCGGCCGCATCGGCATCCATGGCCGCGCGCAGACCGATCGCCGCGTATCCCTGTCGCCGCGCCTCGCGCAGCAGTACGCGCAGCGACGGCAGCGCGATCCCGGCGCAGGCACCCGCCGACCAGAAATCGTGCACCTCGAGGATGTGCGGCCACGGCGGCTCGACGCCGCATGCGAACCACGCCTGCAAGCGTCCAGCGGCATCTTCCACCAGCAGGTAGCGGATGCGAATGCCAACGCCCTGGTCGAAGCGCCAACGCAGCATTGCTTCGTCGCGCACCGCCGTGAGCCGCGGATGGCGGGGCGTCGTGGACCAGACCACGTCCATCGCCGGGTCGACGTGGTCGACCCAGCGCGCCCGAAGTCGAGGCCCGGCCCGCAAACGCCAGGCCCTGGATACCGCGTCGCCGCCATCCACCGCCAGTCCCGCCAGGCGCGCCGGCATCGCCAACGGGCGCGGCAGGCGACGCGCCAGATAATGTCCGTGGCGGACTATGCGCACGCTGCGCTCCATGTCGGCCAAGGGGCGAAGGCCTGCACGCCTGAGCGCGGCACCGGCTCCCTGGCTCGCATTGGGTATGCCGTACACGAGGTCGAACCGATCCTGCGCGGCTTCGAGGACGGATTCGAGCAGCATCAGCGCCGGCCCGAGCGAGCGATGCGCGGGCTGGATCGCGAGGTGCGACAGCACGCCAGCCCGAAGCTCGCGCCCACCGGCGCGCATCTTGCGCGGGGCCAGGGCAAGCAGGCCGACGATGCCGTCGTCCACGTGCTCGACGAAGCGGAGCACCGGCCGCCCGAAGGGCGAGCGCAGGCAGATGGCGTCATAGCGCGCACCCAGGAGCGCATCGTCATCGCCGAGGCTGCCGCGCCAGGCTGCGATCGCGGCCTCGCGGCAATCGCCGATGTCTTCGCCGTCGCTGATCCGATACGCGGAGACGATGGGCGTCGACTCCAGGTTCAAGCCGCCACCTCCTCCAGCACCGTCGCCCCGCGCATGAGCAGCGGACGCTCGTGCAGGTAGCGCGTGGTACGTCGCTTGTTGCCGATGTCGACGTACACCGCGGCCGCCTGCTCCGTGCCGATGCCGAGCGCGCGCCCAAGCTCTTCCGCCGGGCGGTCGTGTTCCAGCGCCCAGAGGGCGAGGTCCATTTCACGATGGGGAAGCGCGAAGTAGAACTCGTCCTGGCCCTGCGCCAGGCTGTAGGTGTCCGTGGTCGGGACGGCCGCACAGACGCGTTCGGGAAGTCCGAGATGCCGCGCCATCGCATAGACCTGGGTCTTGTACAGGTGCGCGATCGGCTTCACGTCGGCCGAGCCGTCGCCATTCTTGACGAAGAAGCCCTGGTCGTATTCCAAGCGGTTTGGCGTACCCACGACCGCGTAGTTGAGGCGGTCGGCATGGTAGTACTCGATGGTCTTGCGGATGCGCTGCTTGTAGTTGGTGGCGGCCACGATCTGCAGGTATTCCGAAAGCCCCAGGACGCAGTCGTGCCGTCCGCCATCGGGATCTTCCGCCACCAGCCGGAACACGTTGATCCGGCCTTCGGTGCCGCCGTCGATCGCGATCTTGAAGCGCCAGCCTTCGCCGTAGCCCGGCAGCGCACGGCGCACCGCAGCGTCCCGCTCGCGGTAGCAGCCGATCGCCTCCAGTGCGGGCGCGATGTCGACCGTCTCCACGCGGATACCGAGATGCGAAGCCAGGACCCCGGCGCGTCCTGCACTGTCGTCGGAAGAGTCGCGCTCGGGCAGGATCAGGCCGACCACCCGCTCCGGCCCCAGCGCGCGCACCGCCAGCGCCGCGCAGCACGAGGAGTCGATGCCCCCGGAGATCGCGACCACCAGTCCGCGACGATGCAGTCGCCTGGCGGTGCTCTCGCGCAGCCAGGCGGCGATCCGGTCGGCCTCCGCTTCCAGGTCCATGTCCAGCACGTCGTAGCCCAGTTCGCTCACGGTGTCGCCTCCAGGTTCTCCGGCCGGGCCAGGCTGGCGCGCCTGACCTTGCCGGAAGCGGTGCGCGGCAGCGCGGACACGAAGTCGACGCGGCGCGGGATTTTGTAGGGGGCCAGTCGGCCGCGGCAGTGGGCGCGGATGGCGTTCTCGCAGAGGCCCGGGTCGCGCCTGACAACCCAGGCATGGACCACCTGGCCCAGGACCTCGTCCGCGACGCCCACCACCGCGACTTCGGCGATGCCGGCGTGTTCGAGAAGTGCTTCCTCGACGTCCAGCGGATGCACGCGATGCGCGCCGGTCTTGATCATGTCGCTGCGCCGGCCCGCCAGGAACAGGTAGCCTTCGGCGTCCATGCGGCCGAGGTCGCCGGTACGCAGCCACCCGTCGCGCAGGACCAGTGCGCTCGCGGCCGGGTCGCGCCAGTAGCCGCGCATGATCCCGGGGCCGGCGGCCCAGACCTCGCCTTCGACGCCGGCGGACACTGCGTTCCCGGCCTCGTCGCGGACCTGCAGGCGCACGTCGCGGATCGGCCGTCCGGCCGAGCCGGGCTTGTCGTCCAGGCGCGCCGGAGGCACCGAGGCCAGGCGCGCGGTGGCCTCGGTCTGGCCGTACATGATGTGCAGGCACACGCCCGGAAGCAGCTCGCGAAGACGTCCGGCCAGCGCCACCGTCATCGCTCCGCCGGCCTGGGTGAGATAGCGCAGGCGCGGCAGCGTGCGTCCCTCCAGCACACGGCGCTCGAGCAGCAGGGCGAAGGTCGAGGGCACCCCCGAAAACCCGGTGGCCGCTTCCCTCTCCAGCGTGCCGGCCACCAGGTGCGGGAACACCAGGTTGGGCTCGAGCACCACGCAGGCGCCGGCGGCAAGGTGCGTGTGCAGCACCGAGGCACCGTACGAATAGTAGAAAGGGAGGACGCTCACCGTGCAGTCGTCCGCGACCAGGCCGAGGTCCGCAACCACGGCGTCGACGTTGGCCACGACATTGGCGTGGGAAAGGGTCACGCCCTTGGGCGCACCGGTGGTGCCGGAGGTGTACATGATCATCGCGAGATCGCAGGCGGCACCGGACGCCCCCAGCGCTTTCGCCGGCGAAGGCGCCGCCGCTTCCGGCCAGGCCGCGTCGCTGCGTGGCCCCAGCAGCATCCGGCGACCAGGAGTGACGGTGGCCTCGAGCGCCGCCTCCGACTCCACATCGCCGGACGCGGCCAGCACCAGCGCCGGCTCGCAGTGCGCGAGCCATGCCGCGAGCTCGCGCCTGCTGGCCTGTGCGTTGAGCGGCACCACCACGGCACCGGCAAGCCAGACGCCATAGCAGGCCACCACCGCCTCGTAGCGATTGGGCAGTACCAGCGCCACGCGATCCCCGGGGACGACCCCACGTGCCTGCAGGACCCCGGCGAAGCGCAGCACCGACGCCGCCAGCGCGGCATAGTCCGCACGGCAATCGCCGTCGCCGATGGCAGCTGCCGACGGCCTGCGTGCCGCCGTGGCCAGCAGGCGGTCGGCAAGCGTGGTCACTGCACGCCGCCCGCCGCCTTGCGGCCAAGGAAGGTGCTGATGCTGTCGATGCTGTCGAAATTGGCCGGCACCATTTCCTCCGGGCTCACCCGGATGTCGTAGGCCGACTCGAGGAACTCGATCAGCTCCAGGATGCCCGTCGAGTCGACGATGCCGCCGCGGATCAGCGAGGTGTCGTCGGCAACGGCACCGCTGTCGTCGGTGAACAGGAAATTGTTCAGGATGAACGGCTTGATGGTCGCCTTGTAATCCATTGCGTCTCGTGCGCCTCGGTTGGGTGACGGGCTCCGGACGGCACGCCCGTGCACGCCGGATCTCCCCGTGTCGCCATGAAAGACGTAAATACCGGTGCGTACCGGACGGCACCGCTCAGCGCGGGCCTGCGGGCGTGGGGCCGGGAAGCCCGGCCGCGTGGGCCGCAAGCACGTCCGCACAGGCCGCGAAGGTCTCGCGCGCCACGTCGTCCCAGCTTCGCGCCATCGCCCGCGCGATCGACGCGTGGTCCCAGGAGCGGGCCAGCGCCTCGTCCAGCGCCTGCGCGAGCCGCGCCGGGTCGCGTGCCGGCACCAGGATCCCCGATCCGGAAGCAACGATCTCGCCTGCGCCGCCAACGTCGGTGGCAACCACCGGACACCCGCAGGCCAGCGCTTCCACGAGCACGTTCGGATAGCCCTCCGACCAGCTCGGCAACGTGAGCACGTTGGACGCCGCGATCCACTCCGCGACCTGCAGCGGCTCGAGGCCGCCGGTCATGCGCACGCGTGCCGCCAGGCCGCTCTCGGCCACCATTCGCGCAAGCCGTTCACGCATGACGCCATCGCCCACCAGGCCAAGCATGGCGTTCGGCTCCCGGACGTGGACCGCGGCGAACGCTTCGAGCAGCTCATGCATGCCCTTGGATTCGACCAGGCGGCCAACGTAGGTCACGAGCTTCGCCGCCGGGTCGATGCCCAGCTGCCTCCGCACCGTTTGCCGGTCGCGCGGATGGAACACCGCGGTGTCGACGCCGTTGACGATCGTGCTGACCATGCATGCATCCACGCCGAAATCGCTGATCACGGCCCGACGCATGGCTTGGCTCACGGTCAGCACCGCGTCGGCGCCATGGAGCGTCTTCCGGGTCAGCCAGGCCGCCATGCCCGAGCGCATGTGGATGTCGGAGCCGCGCGCGCCGACGATGCACGGCACGCCCAGCGCCCGTGCGGCACGCAGCGCCGCGTTGCCGTCGGGATAGATCCAGTAGCCGAGCACGATGTCGGGGGCGAAGCGTCGCAGCCGCGGCGCCAGCGCACGGCCACCAACGAAGCCGTTGCTTGCGCGCGACAGACCGGGAAAGCCCGGATAGGTGTAGGGCTCGAGGTCGATGCCATCGAGCGAGTAGCCGGGGTCGACGATTCCGCCGAGGAATGTCCTGGGCGCCAGTCCGGGCAGGCGCGGGTGGCGGACCTGCGGGAAGTACACGCGCACATCGGCCAGCCGCGAAAGTGCGCGCGCGGTCTCGTGGATGTAGCGGCCGCGCGCGAGGTCGTGCGGCACCGGGAGATTCGGCGTGACCAGCGCGATCCGCGGCCGGGTCACGACATCACCAGCAGGAGCCTGAGCAGCACGTAGAAGCCGACCGTGACCAGGCCCGCCAGCAGCACCCAGCGGATCACGTCGCCGCCAAGGCGGAAGGCAGGCATGGCCGGGAAGCGCTCGCGCACCGCGGTGGAGTGCGCGACCACCACCGCGGCCAGCAGGTAGAGCAGGATGATGTAGCTGCGGCTGAGGAAGAACGCCGTGGCCGCGAAGCCCGCCAGCGAGACCAGCAGGGCGGTCGCGATCGCGCGGTCACGGCGCCACTGCTCGACCAGGGCCGTGTCCCAGGCGGAGTCGGACGCCGCTGCCGCGCCGTCCCCGTCCCCGTCCCCGTCCCATGCCGGCGGCTGCCCCGGATAGCTGCCCGGCGGCGCCTGGCGCAGGATGCGGACCATCATCCAGAAGCAGTAGCCGATGAAAGCGAACCACAGCCCGAAGCCGATGATTCCGTTTTCGGCAAGCACCAGGACCAGCGAGTTGTGCGCGGTGAGATGGTGGTAATTGGTGAAGTTCCCGGTGCCGACGCCGTACAGCGGGCTGCCGATGAACATCTGGATGCCTTCGTACCAGGCTTCCACCCGGCCTGATGCCGATCGTTCCGCAACGTCGAGCTCGTTCAATCGCGAAGGCAGCAGCCGCATCGCCACCAGTCCCACCGCAGCCACGATCAGCGCGCTTGCCAGACCGCGCCGCACCCACAGGAAGACGCCCAGCATCGCCGCCACGGCCAGCATGCCGCCGCGGGAATTGGTGAGATAGATCCCGTAGAGCAGAAGCCCCGCCACGCCCAGCCACAGCATCCGGCGCAGCCCAAGCAGGCCGCCGCGACTGGCCAGGTACACGGCCATGGGCAGGCAGATCACGAACAGCATCGCAAGATCGTTGGGGTCGCTGAAGATCCCCAGGTACTGGATGCGGCCGTCGTCCACCAGCGGCATGCCGGTCCAGCCGACGCCAGTCGACTTCTGGTCCACGCCGTGCACTGCCATGAGCGCGGCGCTGGCAGTGAACACCACCATTACCCAGGTCATGCGCCTGGGCGTGGTGGTGGTATTGGCCAGGACCACGAAGGCCACCAGGCTGGGAGCGAACAGAGTGAAGTGCTCGACCGCGCCACCGACCCAACCGTTGAGCGCGATCGACAGCGATGTCATCACGACGAAGGCCGGCAGGATCAGGTACTGCGGTTCGTCGAAGCGCTTTTCACGCGAGCCCAGCCATGCCAGCAGGGCGCCGACCAGAGCGATCGGCAGCAGCGGAATGCCCGCCCCCGCCATCTGCGGATACTCCTGCGGGCGCACCAGCACCAGCAGCAGATAGAAGGCAATGCACAGGAAGGCGAACATCAGCCGGTCACCACAGGTGCAGCCTGCGGCCGCGCGCGAAGGCGAACGCAGCCTGCGCCGCGAACAGGTTCATGTGCACGAACGCCACGAGCATGCGCACCGGAAAGATTGCCGCAAGCATCGGCATGCGCGGAGCCAGCGCAACCAGCACAACCCCGATGGCGGCGGCGATCGCGCAGGCCAGGTAGAAAACATGGCCACGCGCCAGCACCAGCGCGGCGGCACCCATGGCCAGCAGCGCCCACGGCGCGGCCAGGCGCAGCAGCTTGTGTCCCACGAAGCGGAACCAGAGCGGGTTCCGCCTTGGATCCAGCAGCCACGGCGCAAGCTGCACCAGCTGCAGGTTTCCGGCCAGCGTGCGTACCTTGCGCACGCGCTCGCCGGCCGATGAATCCGAGGCGCGATCCCAGGCCACCGCGGCCGGCTGCCAGGTCACGCGCGCGCCCTGTGCGGCCACCTGCATGGGCACCAGCACATCATCGAGCACCGTTTCGGCCGGCAGCGGCCGGAACAACGCGCGGCGCATCGCATACAGCGCACCGCTGACGCCGACCACGGAGCCGCTGGCCGCCTCGGCCAGCCGGATCGACGACTCATAGCGCCAGTAGGCGTCGACGCTGGCCGCGAAGCCGGTGTCGGGATCCTCGAAACGAAGCTGCCCGCCCACGGCACCCACCGCCGGATCGGCCAGGTGCGCCACCAGCGCCCGCAGCGCGCCGGACTCGATCCGCTGGCGGACGTCGACCATCAACAGCACCTCGCCGGTCGCCGCCGCCACGGCGTCGTTCAGGCAGCTCGCCTTCCCGCGCCGCGGCGTGAACTCCAGCACGCGCACGCGCGCATCGTCGATGCCGCGCGCAGCGTCCGCCGTGCCGTCGCTGCAACCGTCGCAGGCGACCAGCACCTCGACGCGTTCGCCCGGATAGTCCAGCGCCAGCAGATTGCGCAGCTTGGTTGCGACGATGGCCTCGCCGTCATGCACCGGCACCACCACGCTTACCATCGGCAGCGGCGCCCCGGCGCGAGCGACGACCGGACGCGGCGCGATCCGGGCAAGCAGCAACATGCACAGTGGATAGCCGGCATAGGTGAATCCCACCAGGCCCACGCAGCTCCAGAACAGAAGAATCACGGCGCGACTCCACCGCCGGCAAGGCGCAGCGCCATGGTGCTTGCCCATGCACCCAGGCGGGGATATCGCTGGCCCAGGCCGGCGAGGATGCGGGCATCGTCCCTGCGCCATGCGCGATATCCCACGCTGGCCACGACATAGACCAGCACGTAGGCCGTGGCCGCCACGAGCCCGCCCCACGATCCGGGCAGCACCCGCACCAGCACCAGCGCCGGCAGCAACGCGGTAGCCGCCGCGGCCATCAGCCGGAGCAGTTCACGCCAGGGCATGCGCAAGGCCAGCAGCCGGGTGATGCCGACCCAGGTCACGGCGAACACCAGCATCCGCGATACCGCGTGTGCCAGCACGGCACCGGCCAGGCCATGGCGCGGCACCATGTAGATCGCCAGCGACGCGGTCACCACCAGCGACAGGACGACGAAGCCCACGCGCAGTTTCTGGTTGTCCGTGGTCGACAGCAGCGCGCCGAAGGCACCTTCGGCCAGCGTCAGTCCGCCAACCACCACCATCACCTGCAGCGGCAGCACGACCGCGCCGTAGGCATCGCCGTACAGCAGCACCACCAGCGCCGGCGCGGCCAGCGCTCCGGCACCGGCAAGCAGCAGGCCCAGCGCCGCGTAGTAGCGCACGGCCCCGGCCACGATGACGCCCGCGCGTTCGCCTCCACCCGAGCCGTAGGCATGCGACATCATTGGCATCAGCACCGTGCCCAGGCCGGAAGACAGCATGTCGATGCCGCCGCGGGTCAGCGCCGCCGCGATCGCGAAATAGCCCACCGCGGCGGCTCCCACGGTGCGGTTGAGCAACCAGGTTTCTATCGACTTGTTGCCCAGCGCCCACGCAAGCACCAGCAATACCGTCCACCACAGGTGACTGCGCACGCGGGGCTTCAGCACGGCATCCAGCGGCGTGTGATTGGGCAGCAGCACCGCGCGGCGACGCAGGCTCCGCCCGGCGATGGCATGCCCCGCACCCACGACCGCGAACAGCACGACATAGGATTCGAGTCCTGCTCCCGTCCACAGCAACAGGAGCACGGCGGCGATGTTGAACAGGCTCATCGCCACCGTGGCTCCGGCTTCGATGCCGTAGTGGCCATGACCCTTGGCGATCGAGACATCGAAGATGAACCAGGCCTTGCACATGCCGGCGACAAGCGTGGCGGCGGCGAACAGGCCCAGGCCCTCGCGCTCCCAGCCGGTGGGCTTGAACTGCGGCAGGAACACCAGGAAGGCGACGGCCACCAGCGCCGCGCTCGCGAGCTGGCGCCTTAGAAGCCAGCCGTGGACGCTTCCGGCAACCACTTCCGAACCCCGCCCAAGGCTTTCGGAGACGAAGCGGATGGCGGTCGTGGTGATGCCGTTGTTGGCCACCAGCACAAGCAGCCCCGCCAACCACACGACGTAGGCGTAGCGACCGAAATCATCGGGGCCCAGGGTGCGTGCGATGACTATGCTGGTGAGCATGCCCAGCGCGTAGGTGATGTAGGTCGATCCCGTGACCATCATCGCGCCCCGGAGCGCGGACACACCGCTGAAAAGCTGGTTCGACTGCTGGCGTGCCAAAGTAGTGATCGCTGGGCGAAAGGTGGCTGCCCTTGAGAACGTGCATGCGTCCGTGAACCGGCCACGACCACGCGGGCCAAAGCCTTCGAGCATGTCCCTCCCGGTGGCCTCTACGCGCCCGCATCCGCGTTCCATTACGGGGACACTCCAGGGAAGGCGCGGCCTGAAAAGGCCTGCGTCGGGAACATGTACTACGACGCATACAACCGCCAGGACATGGTTGACGACTTCGCTTCGCGCAGCCACCTCATGCCTGCGGAGTTCGCGGCGCTTGGCGAGGTCTGGCCATTGGTTCGTGGCGACATCCTCGACATCGGCGTGGGTGGTGGCCGCACCACGGGCTACCTGCGGGGCGTCGCCCGCAGCTACCGCGCGCTGGACATCTCCGAAAAAATGACCGAAGCCTGCCGTGCGCTGTACCCCGGGACCGAGGTCGGCGTCGGCGACGCGCGGACGCTGGACGGCCACCCCGACGCCGGCTACGACCTGGTGCTGTTCTCGTTCAACGGCATCGACTACATCGACCACGCGGAGCGGAGCCGGGTCCTGGCGGCGACGTACCGCGTCCTCCGTCCCGGCGGGGCGTTCGTCTACTCGTCGCACAACCTCGGGGTCCTCGGCGGGCATCCGCCGCCGGTCCAGCCTGCACGCCTGGTGCCGACGCTGGACCCGGTCCGCATGCTGGTCCGCAGCGCGCGGACGCTGGCCACGAACGTACGCAGGCGCCGCAACCGCAGGCGGCTGCAGGATCGGCAGTACTTCGCCGCGGACCATGCCGTGGTCAACGATGAAGGGTATGACCATTCCCTGCTCACCGTTTACGTCGACCCGGCCGCGGAGTGCGAGGCACTGGCCACCGCGGGCTTCGTGGACACGATGACGATCGACGCTCGCGGGGGCCGCGACCCCGGACGACACCTGGACCCGTGGGTCCATTACGTCACCCGCAAGCCCGCGGCCCGGGCGGGCGGGTGAGCGCAGCACCGATGGCCGCCACGCGACGCCTGCCCGGCGACGGGCGGCTCTCGATCCTGCACGTGGTCGACTCGCTCGAGTGCGGCGGGCTGGAGCGCGTGGTCGCGGATCTCTCGGTCGCGCAGCGCGACCACGGGCATTCGGTGGCGATCTTCAGCCTCACCGACGCGGCCGGCCTCGGGCCAGAGCTCGCCGCCGCCGGGATCGATGTGATCGAGGGCGGCAAGCGTCCGGGCTTCGACCTGGGCCCTTTGGCGCGGCTCGGGCGCGCGATGGCGGACAGGCGGATCGGGATCGTCCACAGCCACAACTTCGTACCCAACTACCATGCCGCTCTGGCCCTCGCCCTGCCCGGCCGCGCGCGCGCGGCGCTGGTCAACACCTGCCACAACATGGGGGCCCGGCTGTCCCGGCCGCGGCTGCGGGCGCTGTACCGTCTCTCGCTGATGCGCACCGCGCGCGTGGCCGGCGTCGGCGACCAGGTCGCGCACCACCTCGTCGAGCAGCGCCTGGCGCCTGCGTCGCGGGTGGCCGCGGTGCGCAACGGCGTCCCCGTGGGGCGCGCACCCGGCGACGCCGAGCGCGCCGCCGCCCGCGGCGCACTGGGGCTCGCGGCCGACGCGCTGGTGATCGGCTGCGTCGGCCGACTGGTCGAACTCAAGAACCATCGCCTGCTCCTGGAGCAGGTGCCGGCGCTGGCGGCGATGTTCCCCGACCTGCGCGTGCTCCTGGTCGGCGACGGCCCGATGCGCATGGTGCTCGAGGAGCAGGCCCGGGCGCTCGGCATCGCGGAGCGCGTGCAGTTCACCGGTGCCCGCGATGACGTCGCACGCCTGCTGCCCGCCATGGACGTGTTCGCCCTGCCCTCGCGCACCGAAGGCCTCTCGATCGCCCTGCTGGAAGCCTGCGCCGCGGCGTTGCCGGTACTGGCGAGTGATGTCGGCGGCAACCCGGAGATCGTGTGCCATGGCGGTACCGGCCTGCTGTTCCAGAGCGATGACGGCGCGGCGCTGCGCGCGGCGCTCGCACAGCTGCTTTCGGACCGGGCGCTGCGCGCGTCGCTTGGCGCGGCGGCGCGCGCATGGGTGGTCGCCAGCGCCTCGATCGAAGCCATGCGCGCGAGCTACGACGCGCTGTACGCGGAGGCGATTGGCGGGGTTGCAATGACCCAGCCGTTTCTGCTCAGGTCAGGCCGCTAGGGATGGTCTGAACAAGTCCTCCAAAGTGTGGTGAGATTGCCCCATCCTTGCAAGGCGCCCCTTCCAGGGCCCACTTCTTCCATCTCCGCCAGGAGCACTTCGCGTCGCGTGCGCTTCATTCTTGTTGGCGAATTCCGCGTCGCCGAAGCTCATCTGGTCCATGGTCGAAGCCGTCTTGCCGGAGTCGTTCAATCAAAGCACCCTTTCAGGGAATTTTTCAGACCTTCCCTAATCGACTCACGCTCGCCAGCCAGCTAAGAGAACATGTACTGAAAGAACAACTCATACGGCAACCATGTCCACAAAACCAGGCCGGCGACGAAAGACACGATGTAGAGTCGCTTCTCCTGCGGATGCAGGGTCCGCGTACTGACCTTGCTGGCAAACTCGGCCGGCACTGGCCCATCCGTCGACTCCTCCCAAGCAGTTCCGGACAGGTCGCTTTCGCTGAGCTGTGGCACCCAGCCAAGACGGCCGCCGATGAACGTGAAGATATACATCGGCCACCAGCCCGCGGTCCAAATCGGAACCAGCAACCACATCCATACCTTGCTTTCCTGGCTACGATCAGCCCAGTCATTGGTTGCGAACCAGAAGCTCAAGCGATGCTGCCTGTACTCCCTCCACAGGGGCAAGCGGATACCGCCCAGCAAGTAAATTTCGGGTAGGTTCTTCCAGTTTCCTTCCATGTAATCGCAGAGGAAGCGATAGTACATCGCGGCGATCTTGGAGCTGCCAACATGGAGCTTGATCTCGATCAGGTTTCGTGCATTGCAGCCACTATCTGCAGGCTGGACGAGGTGGAAATTTTCGACAAGTGATCCACCGGCCGCGTGTACAGTGCGGATTTGTTCAATATAGGGATGCAGATCGCTCCATCGCGCTTCGACACGCTTATTGCCCTGCAGCTGGGTGACCGTCCCAGCGCGACGATTGAATACGGTTGGCCGCGCAAACTCCTTCCTCACGAAAACGCGAATACAGCCACCTACTGCTGCAGTTGCCGCAGCAGCCGAGATCGACATAACTATAATCATAAACCAAGGGGATGAGATCAAACCCGCAGTATATCGACCCCACTCATCCAGAGTGATCGAAAGAAAAAAAACTGAGAGTCCTGCGCAAACGAGGGCCATGGATACGAGCATCCCAAATCCCAACGCGATTCCATCCGCATTAGGCAGGGTCTTCATCGCCGCCGGGTTCGCGCCCAGCACCAACTCGCCGGCGTAACCTTGTGACGCCCGCACCAACAGCGGATACATCGTCTGTTTCTGCTGCACCCGCAGCGGTCGGGTTCGATCAATGTCATAGCCTGGGCTGACCTCAGGCCTCAACCTGATGAACTCGTCCTGATCCTGACTCATGCTTTCGCGTCCGCTTGGGTAATCGCCTGCTTCATTCCACCTGCATCGGGCACGACCAGTTCGGGGTTGGTCGTGCGGTCGGGCCAGTAGCGCAGCTCAGCGCCCACACGCCGCAATTCGCCCTCGCTGTAAACGAGCTGCCAACGCGCGCCACCTTTGTCTGTACGGGACAGAACAGATCCCGTCGAAGGGGCTGATAGTCCCGGATTCCGGCCCGGGCTACCCAACAGCAACTTATTGTGATCAACGATCCCTGTGCCGGGTCGATCACCAGCAAGGCGACCTTCCTTAACTGTCAGCCGCCGGCCATCGCTCATTTCAAACCGGAAGATGTACTCGATCCAGCTCTCACTGGTGAGCTGTGGCGAATCTACTTCGACCACCACGGTGCCGCCAAGCCGGAGCCTGAAGATGCTAGCACCTTGTCGCCATTCCATCCTCAACTCAAGTGGCAGTGCGAAAACCTCCTCGAAGGCCCGAACCTCTTCGTCCCTGCTTGCATAAGCATCCGTCGTGCCTAGCTTGGACTTTCGCAGCCAGGTTTGCAGCGGGTTGTCGCGCCGACTTTCGCCTGCGAAAAGCAGTGCAGGTCTCGTCCTTGCCCAACAGGGACGCCAATTTTTTCGAGCGTGCAACTCCAGCATGGCCTTGCCGTAGGCTTCCTGCAGGTCCTTGAGCTGGCGCTCGTATTGATCACGAACGTCCTCGGGCTTGGCCCGCAGCGCGTTCTCCATGCCGCGCTTCCCCTCATCGACCCAGCTTTCGATCTCCGACGGGGTCAGGTCGAGTTGGCCGCTGGCCTCAGCTACTGTTGTCTTGCCCTGGATGATCTCCAGCACCAGCGCCGACTTCCGGCGGGCCGTCCAACGCTTGATTTCCTCTTCCATCATCACGCTCATAGGTGTCTTCTTCGAAAAATAGCACCTGAGCAGGAATTCAATGGGTCATTACAACGCCGACGCATGGAGCGAACTCCAACCCCACTGCGCCCGCGGACACTTCGTTGCAAGAACGCATCGAGACACTGAAGTCCAGGACATTGAAAGGCTTGGTCGAGATCAAGGGCGGCAGCTTCACCATGGGTGACTTCGGCCCAATCGACCCTCGCGTTGAAATGCCGTACACCGGCGAGCGCGACGAAGATGTACTGCGTGAGGTCACCCTGAGCAGCTTCGCCATGAGCGCCCTCAAAATCACCTACGCCGATTTCGATGTATTCACCGAGGCCACCGGGCGGCCGAAGGTAGCGCAGCAGGAGCTGGATCTAGCCTACCGCGATTTGCCTGGCATCCCCGCCGGGGTGAATTGGCAAGACGCGCAGGCCTATTGCCAATGGATCGGTCAGCAGATCGACAAACAGGTGGATCTACCTACGGAAGCACAGTGGGAATATGCGGCACGCAACCGTGGACAGATGGTCGTTTTGGCAACAGACAACGTCATAGTGGAGAATGGCCGACGATCCCTATGCCTGCTTCACCGTCCATTTTGCGAGCTCGGCTTCGCTCAGTGCCGGACCACCAGCTGCAGCAACGACGTGCGGCGGAAAATCCGGCAGCTTGTCGTAATTGGTCTTGCGCAATGTATCGCCCGGATTCAGCGGCGGGCCGCCTTCCTCCATATAGCGGCGGATGTGTTCCCACAGTTGCACCTGCGTCGTATCGCGCCAGGTGCCGGTTACGCCCAGATCCACCATCAGGTCCACTTGCGTGGGCTGTTTCGGCGTCGTGCAGAGCATCTGCATCACCGTCTCGGTGCGGGCAACAGTGCCGCCGGGCACGTCCAGCCGCCGGTAGGTACGGGTCTGCACGTCCTCCCAGCGATAGCTGCGTAGTTCGTCAGGCACGCCCTTTTCCCAGAATTTGAAGAAGCTCAATCGCTTGATCGGGAAGACATGGACTTCTCGCGTTTTACGATTGAACAGAACAGGGTGATCAGAAGGGCTGAAAAATCCTCTGCGAATAAATAGCACACACATCAAAAAAAGCGCCCCGCCGCCCAACATTGGAGTCATGATGAACCACAAAGGATCGCCGCGGAAAACACTCGAATATGCGGCAAAAAGTAGCAAAATTGGCCCAATCATAAGAATTGAGCCACCTACCCCTAAATACTTCCCCCCACCTTCGCCCTGAATTATGCCTACTTCGATGGCATCCGGACGAACGCGCACAACCGCATTATGCGTCAGCGGTTTGGCATGCACTGGTTGACGCTTGTCCTTCGGCATCACCCGCAGTGGGTTCTTCTTTGCGTACAGGTTGGTCTTCCGTTGCTTCTGGCTGAACTCCAGCTCCGGCTCCGGCTGCTTCCACTCCGGCACCAGCATGCCGTCATCGCGATCTTCGGACATCCGCTCAACTCTCCCTCAGGATCTGGTCCACCAACGGTATTTCCTCAGCCTCCGGGTCACCATAGATCACGACCTCGGCCCAGGCATCGCGATAGACATTCACATCCAGCTGCGCGGATAGTTCAACCGTCAAGACGTTATTCTTGCGCGCTTCCGTCGCTTCCGGCTCGACTGTCCCGATCTCATGCTTTAGTTGACTGCCGCGCCGCGCGTCGATGAGGGGCACGTTGCCGGGATGATGCGCGTAGTACGCCACCAACGCTTCTTTGTTGTCCACTTTTTTCGCGACGATGCGGATGGCCCAAGGCATGCTGGGCTCCAACACCTCGGGTAGCATCACCCGCGCCCAAGCTTCGCGGGTGATCTTAGGACCGACCGGCTCGCCGTTCCACAGTTCGCGTGCGGTCTCGATCGCGTTGCCAATCGGGTTCAATCCGCGCCTCGCCGCCCGACCGTAGTTGCCCCAATTGGTGAGCCGGCTGCGGAAGTCGAAATCCACCCGCACCCCGATCAGCAGCTTATTCAGCTCCTCCTGCTCACGTTTCAGGCTGCCCCATTTTTCCGGATAGCGGCCCCAGAAGGTTTGCCCCGCCCACTCCTCCATGGGGGTGCCCAGTAATGCGGCGATGAATCGCTCCGGCTTCTGTAGACACCTTGCAGCCCTGATTCACGGCAGCAGCAGGAGTGTCTATGAGCAGCAAGCGATACGCGGAAGAGTTCAGGATTGAAGCGGTCCGGCAGATCACCGATCGCGGCCACCCGGTGGCGGAGGTTGCCGCCCGGCTGGGTGTGTCCGTCCACAGCCTCTACACCCCGATGTAGAACCCGGGCGGCAAGCACCGGGTCGCCCGGCTGATGCGCGGTGAAGGGTTGCGAGCGCAGGTCGGCTATCGCCGCCGCCCCGGGATGCGTGGGGGCACGCCGGCCGTCGTCGCCGACAACCACCTGGCGCGGCAGTTCGCTCCGGAGGCGGAAAACCGCGCCTGGGTCAGCGACATCACCTACATTCCCACGCACGAAGGCTGGCTGTACCTGGCAGCGGTGATGGACCTGTTCTCGCGCAAGATCGCTGGCTGGGCCATGGGGCCAACCATGCACACCGATCTGGTGCTGCGGGCGTTGGTGATGGCGGTGTGGCGCCGCCAGCCGCCGGCCGGGTTGCTCGTGCATTCGGACTAGGGAACGCAGTACACCGGGCACGACTGGCAGGACTTCCTGAAGGCGCACGGCCTGGTCAGCAGCATGAGCCGGCGAGGCAACTGTCATGGCAACGCCGTCGCCGAGAGCTTCTTCCAGCTCCTCAAGCGTGAGCGCATCAAGCGCCGGATCTACGCGACCTGCGACGACGCCAGGTCCGATGTCTTCAACTACATCGAGATGTTCTACAACACCCGCAGGCAGCACGGTCACAACGACGGGCTGCCTCCGGTAGAGTTCGAAAGGCGGCAATCAATTTGAGGCTTCGAGGTGTCTAAAGAAGCCGGGGCGATTCAGTATCCCGTCCTTCACTGCTCGCAACAGTGCCTGCTGCTTGAACTCTGTTCTAAACCGCTTACGTTCTGCCTTTGTCACGGACTTTTTCCTGATCATCTCTCTCACCTCGGATTGCGATATTGAATCGCTTATCCGGGTGTCCGTGAGGATCATACGGGCCTTGACCGCGTGCTGCGGACTGGATGCGCCAGGGATGTGACTGCAGGTCGGCAAGCAGTCTGCCCGCGTCGCGGCGGCGCGCGGCCACGCCGGCGTTGACCTGATCCTGCCCCTGCTTCACGGACACCCGGATAAGCGATTAAATATCGCAATCCGAGGTGAGACAGATGACCAGGAAGAAGTCAGAGACGAAG